>NZ_JADYVF010000002.1:0-978446 GCF_020193625.1 Bradyrhizobium sp. IC3123
GGCGGGGCCACGGCGGGCGCGGCTTGCTGCTCGACCGGCGCAGGGGCCGGAGGTGGTGCAGGCGGCGGCGCAACGGCCGTTTGGGCCGGCGTATTGGCCGCGGTCGCGGCCGTCGGCGGAGCCGGCGGCGCAGGAGGCGGCGCGACGGCGGCAGCCGCAGGTGCCTGCACGGCTGCGGGCGGCGCAGCAGGAGCGGGAGCTGGGGCCGGAGCAGCCGGCGCCTGCGGGTCGACCGTGGCCTGCTGCGGCGCCGTCTCGTTCTTCTTGGCCTTCTTGGGCTTATTCTGGCCTGTGTTGTCGTAGACGCCGGGGATCTGCACCGTGCCGCGGTCCGGATCGATGCGGATGGTGCGCCCGCCATATTCAAACGTGTACTGCGCCTGCGCGGCAGTGCTCGCCAAAAGGAATGCGGCCGTGGCCAACAGCTTCCTCATTTCCGTCTCCTGAACAGGTGGTCCCCGCACCGACGCTTACGCGCCGGCTCGCTTGCAAAAAGTGATCTAGATCACTGTCGTTGCTGTGAGTCGTCTCCCGGCGGTTCCGGGTTCAATAGGCCCGGAGCCGGTCCAAAGTTTGGCGAGGCAAAGCGACGGAAGGACACGGCCTTATCGAACTAGGCCGGGTAGATCTTCTTGCAGGCGCCGTCTTCCATGGCAATGTGCAGCCACTGGTCGACCGAAAAGCGGACAACTTTTCGGAAGGCAGAAATCGAAGGGAATCCTTGAAGTGACGATCTCGATCTACGAGGCCTCGGTCGGCCTGTTCGTGCCCTATTTGCGTAACCTGTCGGCGCTGCTCGACAAGGGCGTTGCGTATGCCGAGGCCCGGAAGTTTGATCCGGCGATTCTGCTCGGCATGCGCCTTGCGCCGAACATGTATGACCTCGCCCAGCAGGTCGGCGAGGCCTGCCGCCATGCCACGGTCGCGCCGGCCCTGCTGGCGCAGTGCGAGCCGGTGACGCTGCCGGCGCTGGAGCATGACATGGCCGGGCTGCAGGCGCGCATCGCAACGTCCATCGAGTTCATCGAGAGCCTGCCGCGCGCGGAGATCGATGCGGCGGCGGAACGGAGTGTCTTCTTCAAATTGAAGAACGGCACCGAGCTGCCCTTCACCGGCCGGACGCTGCTGCTGACGTTCAGCGTCCCGCAATTCTTCTTTCATGTCACCACCGCCTACGACCTGCTCCGCCACGCCGGCGTCGAGCTGGTGAAGAAGGATTATCTCGGCAGGAAGTGAGGTCTTACGCTTCGCCCTTGCGCTCGTAGTCGGCGAGCGAGCTGCGGCCGGCGATTTCGCTGCGCAGCAGCTCGAAGCGCCTGTTCGCCTCATCTTGTTGGGTGTCGACGAAGCGCACCGCGGCCTCGCTCGTCATGGGACCACTGACCACGGGGGCGGATTGCTCGCCGATGGTCTCGTGGACATAGTACTGGCCGTCATCGCCGCGATGAACCGTCCATTTCAGACGGATCGCGACCATGGGTCCCGGACCAACCTTGCTGTAGCCGTCGGCATCGGTGTGCTCCGGCGCCAGCGGCTGCTCCTCGACCACGGGATGCTCGTCGATCACCGGATGCTCATCCACGATCGGCGGCTCGTCCGACGCGATGTGCTCACGCTCTCCGGCGACCACGATTTCGGTCTCGGTCTGGCGAATGACGAGAACGGGCTCGGGGTGCTCCAGGATGCTGGCGATGGTCGCCAGCGCGTGGTCGGTCGGGTCGATCTCTGACAAGGGTCCATCCTCCAGCTCGCCGCGCCGGCCAGTCTGTCCCACCGCCGCCGCGTTTCAAGCCCATTACGCGCGTTTGATTAAGGCTGAGTTGGGGCCCGATCTGCACCAAAATGGGACGCTTTCTGGCGTTCCGAAGGCGGCGGGGTGAGCCGCTGACCTTCCATAATCTCAGCCCAGCACGTCCTGGTTGATGACATTCTGCCTGATGGGATCGCCGTCCAGCACGCTCAAAATATTGCGCGCGGTCTGCTCGCTCATGCGGCTCACCGCCTCGACCGTGACGCCGGCGACATGCGGGGCCATGATGACGTTGGGCAGCGCGAACAGCGCGTTGCTGACCGGCGGCGGCTCCACCTCGAACACGTCGATGCCGGCGCCGGCGAGCTTTCCGGACGTCAGTGCGTCATAGAGCGCCGCTTCCTTCACGATGCCGCCGCGCGCGGTATTGATGAGGTAGGATCTATCCTTCATGCGGCCGATCCTGTCGGCATCGAATAGGCCGACGGTCTCCGGCGTCTTCGGGCAGTGGATGGTGACGAAGTCGGCGTGAGGCAGCGCGGCATCGAGGTCGGTGACCGGCTCGCATCCGGCCGCCTTGATGTCGGCGGCGTCCTTGTAGGGATCGTAGACCTGCACCTTCATCTCGAACGCCAGGCAGCGCTTGGCTGTGCGGCTGCCGATGCGGCCGAAGCCGATGATCAGCACGGTCTTGCCGTAGAGGTCGAACGGCAGCATGCCGAGCCGGTCGACCCAGGTGCCCTCCTTGACGCAGGAATGCAGCTCCTGCGCGCGCTTGGCCAGCGTCAGCATCATGAACAGCGCCGCCTCCGCAACCGAGGGCGAATTGGCGCTGCCGGCGACCATCAGCGGCACCTTGCGGCGGGAGAGGGCGGGCACGTCGACGGCGTCGTAGCCGACGCCGATGCGGGTCACCACCTTCATGTCGCCGGCCGCCTCGAGCTCGGTCTCGCCGAAAGCGGTGGCGCCCAGCGCCACGCCATGGACCGGCGCATGGCTCTTCAACAAGGCCTCGAAATCCTTCGCCGAGATCAGGTTCGGAAACTCGACGAGCTCAATATCGTCCCGCTGGGTGAGGAGGGCACGTGCCCCTTGCGACAAAGTTTGCGTAACGAAAATCTTCTTCTTGTTGGTCGCCATCGCTCCCCTACCTGCTCGCTTTTCTTGGATCGCGGCGTCACAACACGACGCCGGTCTCCTCATTTAGCAGGTGCATGTTGTTGAGGTCCATCGCCAGGCGCATGGGTGCCCCGTCCTTGGCGCCGGCATTGGGATCGACGCGGCCGCAGACCGGCGTGCCCTCGAGCCCGAAATAGACCAGCGTCTCCATGCCCATCGGTTCGGTGACGTCGAGCACGGTGTCGAAGGTCTCGACCCCGGGCGCCAGATGCGCATGCCACTCGGTGAGATGCTCGGGACGGAGGCCGAGCAGCAGCTTGTCGGTGCGTGGCAGCGCGTTGTAGCGCGCGGCGCGGGCCGGCGGCAGCGCGAAGGCGAGGCGGTCGGTGAGGCGCAGCTGAAGCGTGCCGCCGACATCCTCGAGCCGGCACGGGATGAAGTTCATCGCGGGTGAGCCGATGAAGCCGGCAACGAAGCGCGTCGCCGGCTTGTGGTAGAGCTCGTTCGGCGTGCCGATCTGCTCGATCTTGCCCTTGTTCATGACAACGACGCGATCGGCCAGCGTCATCGCCTCGACCTGGTCGTGGGTGACGTAGACCGTCGTGGTGCGCACCTTCTGGTGCACCTTCTTGATCTCGATCCGCATCTGCACGCGGAGCTTCGCGTCGAGATTGGACAGCGGCTCGTCGAACAGGAAGACCTTGGGATTGCGCACGATGGCGCGGCCCATGGCGACGCGCTGGCGCTGGCCGCCGGAGAGCTGCTTCGGCTTGCGGTCGATCAGATCGGTGATGTCGAGGAGGCGGGCGGCTTCCGTCACCCGCGCCTTGATCTCGGCCTTGGGATAGTGCTTCAGCCGCAGCCCGAACGACATGTTCTCCGCGACCGTCATGTGCGGGTAGAGCGCGTAGTTCTGGAACACCATGGCGATGTCGCGGTCCTTCGGCGGCACGTCGTTGACGATATCGCCGCCGATCATGATGTCGCCATCGCTGATGTCCTCGAGGCCTGCGATCATGCGCAGCGTGGTCGACTTGCCGCAGCCGGAGGGGCCGACCAGCACAATGAACTCATGGTCGGCGATGTCCAGGTCGATGCCGCGCACGGCTTCGACATCGTCGTAACGCTTGACTACCTTCCGCAAGGAAACGTCGGCCATTTCAGTTCAACCCCTCGCTTTCAACCCTTTGTCGCACCGGCGGTAAGGCCGGCAATGTAGTAGTCCATCAGGAACGCGTAGATGATGAGCGGCGGCGCGGCTCCGAGCAGCGCGCCGGTCATGATCTGTCCCCAATTGAAGACGTCGCCCTTGATCAGCGTGGTGATGATGCCGACCGGCAGAACGAGCTGGTCCGTTGAGGTCGTGAACACGAGTGGATAGAGGAATTGCGCCCAGGATACGGTGAAGGCGAAGATGGTGGCGGCGATCAGGCCCGGCAGCGCCACCGGAATGAAGATCCGGGTCAGTGTCTGGAACCAGGACGCTCCATCGATGATGGCGGCCTCGTCGAGCTCCTTCGGGATCGAGGCGAAATAGCCGATCATGATCCAGGTGCAGAACGGGACCGTCAGCGTCGGATAGATGAAGAGCAGCACGTACCATCTGTTGATCAGCTGGACTCCCGTCCAGTCGCCGATCAGCGCGAACATCTTGAATAGCGGAATGAATAGCAGGCTGTCGGGGACGAGGTAGGTGAGGAACACGCCGGTGGCGAGTGTCGCCGAGCCCCAGAACTTCATGCGTGCCAGCGCGAACGCGGCCGGCACGCTGATCAGCATGGTGAGAGTCACCACGATGATCGAGACCCACGCCGAATTCCAGAAGAAGCGCAGGAACTGGTTGGACGTCAGCAGCTCGGCATAGTTGTCCAGCGTCGGATGGAACACCCACCAAGGGTTGGTCGCCGCCGAAATCTCGGCGCTGCTCTTCAGCGAGGTGATCAGCATGTAGAGTGGCGGCGTCAGCGAGAAGATCGCAAACAGCACCAGGAAGAAGTAGGACCAGCGCAGCGCCCAGGCGCGGTCGCGGCTCATGCTGCCGTATTTGACGTTGCGGCGCGGTCCGGCCTTGTCGATTGTCATGGTGCTCATCAGGCTTCGTTCCCGCGTTTGTTGACGTCGCGAAGGATGAAGATTGCGGCGACCGCCAGGATCGGCACCATGAACAGCGAGACGCTGGCGCCGAGCGGAATGTCGCTGCCCTCGATGCCGACCCGGAACGCCCATGTCGCAAAGATATGGGTGTGATCCAGCGGGCCTCCCGCGGTCAGGATGCGCACGATGTCGAAATTGGCGAAGGTGACGATGAGGGAGAACAGCGTGGTGATCGCGATGATGTTGCGCATCATCGGCAGCGTCACATACCAGATGCGTTGCCACCAATTGGCGCCGTCGATGGCGGCGGCCTCGTAGAGTTGATCGGGCACCGATTTTAGGGCGGCCAGATACATGATCATGAAGAAGGGCGCGCCATACCAGACGTTGACCAGGATCACGGCGAAACGCGCCCAGGCGGCGTCGCCGGTCCACGGGATGGGCCCAATACCGAAGAATGCAAGTGTGTAATTGAAGGCGCTGTAGGACGGGTCGAACAGCCAGAGCCAGGCAAGCGTGCTCATCGCGGGCGGGATCACCCAGGGCACGAGCAGCATGCCGCGCCATTTGCGCTGGCCCTTGGCCGGAATGTTGTGAACGAAATGCGCGACGACGAATCCGATCAGGGCCTTGAAGACCACGGCCGTGATGGCGAAGATGCAGGATTGCTTGACCACCAGCCAGAATGTGTCGCGCCTGAACAGGAACTCGAAATTGCCGAAGCCTACAAACTTCTGCATCGACTTGTTCAGCGTTGCCAGATGCAGCGAATAGAAGGCCGGATAGACCACGAGCAGCGTGATCAGCAGGATCAGCGGCAGCGTCATCAGGAACGCCACGGTCGATTTCCGCCTCAGGGCGTTGTGCAGGCTTGCACGTTTGTGGGCGCTCGCAGGCCGGGCGACGCCGGGTTGCCGAACTACGGCATCAGCCATGATGGATCTTCCTCGCAGGATCGTTCGCACGGAAGCCGGCGGAACCGGCTTCCGAAATTGATGCTTGTGGCGGCAGCCAGACCGGCGGCTCACGTCCAGCGTGAGCCGCCCGTCTCTGTCTCAGCTTCGCATGAAGCCTTCGCACTCGCCTTCCGCCCAAGCGAGCGTCGCCTCCATCTTCTCGCCTTGCGCGTAGCGGAGGCACATCTTGGTCAGCGTGGCCTGCGCGTAGATCTGCTGGGCGATCTTGGGCGGAGCAGGAGAGGCAGCAATCGACAGCGTCTGGTGATTGTGGGGATTGGGGTAGTGATAAAGGGTGCCCTTCGGCGGCCCTTCCTCCTGCCAGGTCTTCAGCGTCGTCATGTTCGCGTAGGCCGGCAGGTCGTAACCGCCGCTCGCGGCCACGAACTTCTCGATCGATGACGGCTGCGACAGATGCGTGAGCAGGCTCTTCGCCGCTTCCTTGTTCTTGGAGAAGCTCCAGGTCCCCCAGAAATAAGGCAGGTAGGGCGCATAACGGCCTTTCGGACCGGACGGCATGCCGTGGGTCCAGCACTGCTCTGCGACCTGCGGCGCGTCGCGCTTGGCGACCGCCCACGCGCTCGGAGGATTCATGATCAGCGCGCCTTTTCCGGAGATCAGCCACTTATTGTTGGAGGCGTCATCCCAGGCGGCGACGTCGGGCGGCAGGACCGCGATAAGCTTCTTGTAGAATTCGAGCGCCTGGCGAACCGCGTCCGTCTTCACCGTGAGATCGCCCTTGGCATTGACCAGCTCAGCGCCGAACGACTGGAAGATGGCGCCGGCAGTGTCGGTGCTGTCGGTGGTCTCGCCCAGGCCGATGCCGAAGGGCACGCCGCCTTTTTGGCAGGCCTCGGCCGCCTTCAGGAATGTCTCCATGTTCCAGTTATCGGCCTTGGGCTGGCTGCCGGCCGGATATATTTCCTGGATATCGATATTGGCGAACTTCTTCAGGAGATCGATGCGGGAGCAGGGCCCCTTGATCTGGCTTCCGATTGTTGCGGGCACCGCAAGCCATTTGTTGCCGGCCCGTCCCAGATATTTGACGGTGCCGTTCACGTCGCCGTTCTGCTTGATGATCGGCTCCATGATGTCATTGACCGGCTCGAGCAGTTCGGCATGGGCGTGCGGCCACCATGTCGGCATCGCCAGGACATCGTGACCTGACTTCGCCGCCGCCTCGGCCGCGATGGTGAGCTCGATCTTCTTGCCCTGGCTTGTGATGTAGTCGATGGAAATCTCGACCTTCTCCTTCGCCGCCCATTCGTTGACGAGCTCGGTCGAGGCCTTGTTGGCGCCCGGCACCCAATGGTCCCAGAAGCCGATCGAGAGCTTGCCGGCGGCGTAAGCGCCCCGGACATAGGGCGCCGAGATCAGCGCCGCGGAGGACATTGCAGTGGCAGCCACAAATTGACGTCGCGTCAGTGTCTTGCGTGACATCTCGTTTCCTCGCTTGGGTGTTGTTGTTGGAGTTTCCTCTGAGACTTCTTTCTTGAGTTCTTGTTGTCGATTTTCTTGTTGGTGCCGTCGGCCCGCGTGGGCAATTCACGCCGGTCGCAGCAAATTGGTAGCGCGATCAGATCATGATTGATCGCGTCTGTCGAGAAAGCCGAACGGCTCCGCGTCCAAAACTCATGTTGTGCCCGGAAAGGTCGCAACGTCTGGCAAGGCGATAGGGCCGCAGGCGCAGCGCACGGTGTTTTTTTGCGACGCACACTTCGCGCCAAACGGCCTCGAACGCTGCCGTGCGCAATTGCGCCTCAGTTTCGCAAGAGGCTGGATAACCGCTTCGCGTGAAAGACCTTTCGGGCGTGGACAGCAATCGGCCACGTCTGGACCTCGAAGCGGCGGAAACGATAGAGTTGCGCCTAGCGGCTGATCCTCGCTGACAGGCCAGATCGATGATGGAGACGAGAATGATCAAACCGGCGGCACCAGCGCGGCTTCATCTGCGGCGATGCCTGGCGCTGGGGTCTATGCTCGCGCTGTTGCTCGGGGCCGGCGCGGTGGCGAATGCTCAAGGTCTGGTCAAGGGCGTTCAGGAAGGCGCCGCGGCCGGCAACAAGGCGGCAGGTCCGGTCGGTGGTGTGCTCGGTGGCGCCATCGGCGGCGTGGTCGGCGTCTTCACCGGCGTGCTCGGTGTCGGCAACACCAACACCAGCAATCAGGCGCCGCCGCCCCGGGAGGCCGGCAAGGACGCGGCGAAGGATTCCAAGCAGCAGGGCGGGGCCAAGGACAAGGATGCCAAGAGCGCCAAGGGCAAGAGCGCCAAGGCGACCAAGGAGGCGAAGAACGCGCCGCAGGACAACAAGGGTAAAGACAACAAGGAAGTCACGGTTCTGACCCAGCCCGGTGCGCCGCAGCTGACTGCCGAGCAGATCGTCGCGAACAGCGATTCCTACATCGAGCGGATCAAGAGCGAGCTGAACCTCACGCCGGATCAGGAGAAGCACTGGTACGGCTTCTCAAGCGCGATGCACTACCTTGGGCATAATGGCGCAGAGCGGCTCAACCTGCGGATTGCGCGCGCCAAGCGCGATCCGCCCGACGACATCATCGAGCAGATGCGCAACGAGGCCCAGTTCCTGATCGATCGCGCCGGCGATCAGCGCAACGTCGCCGATGCCGCCGAGCCGCTCTTTTCCAGCCTCGACGACAAGCAGAAGCAGGTGTTCATCCAGGCAATGGTGCGCCTCAGCCACGAGCGCGGACTGGATTGATCAAGTTGAATCGGTTCGGGCGCGTGTGAATTAACGGCGCCCGCCACGAATTCGTGTATCTACAGCGCAATTCGGTTATGCTTAGCTTCGCACGGCTGATTGCGGGGTTGATATGGCGGACGGACTCTCCGTTTTCCTGGTCGAAGACGAGGCGTTGATCCGGATGATGATCGCCGACATGGTGGAGGAACTCGGCCACCACGTCGTTGCGGAGGCAGACAATGTGCGCGACGCCAGCGCCTTTGCCATGACCGCGCAGTACGATCTGGCCATCCTCGACATCAATCTGATGGGCGTCTATGTCGACCCCGTCGCCGATTTGATCGAACGTCGTGGAAAACCGTTTCTGTTCGCCACAGGCTACGGTCCGGAACTGCTGCCGTCCTTGCTCCGGCGCAGGCCGATCCTGCGCAAGCCGATCGCGATGGATCAGCTCAAGGCGATGATCGACTCGATGTTTCCGGAGCCGTCGGCCACTATCCCGAGCTGACCGATCGCGCTTTTGCCGCCTGGCGGGAAGGACTCAACCGGCAGGGTTGCGGCCGTTCCTCAGCACCCTTGCAATGGTATGAGCCGTCATGGCCGCGCGATCCGAAGCGCGCTGGGCGGCCAGCTGGTCGCGGGCCTTTTCCTCGATCAGGAGCTCGATGAGCGCCAGCCGCTTGTCTTCGCTGTCCGCTTCGCGCAACAGGCGGTGATAGCGGTGATAGTCGAAACCCGAATCCTGCTTACGCATGTCACGCCCCCGCAACTACGCCACACACGGGTAGATTGTTTCTCATCGGGAACACACAGGCAAGCAGAACCTGCGTGGAACCGCAGGTGCGCCGCAAATCAGCTGTGCATGACGGGAACTCGCCGCCTGAGACCGCTACTCAGCCGGAATTGTGCTCGGCAAACATCGTCAGGCCGAGGAAGCTCGCATCGGGTTTGATCACGAGCCTGGTCGGGATGTTGCGCAGATAATCCTGGAACCGTCCCTTGGCTTCGAAGCGCGCCCGGAAAGCGGAGGCGGCGAGGAACTCGCGGAAGCGCGGCACGATTCCGCCGGCGACATAGACGCCGCCGCGGGCGCCGAAGGTCACCGCGAGATTGCCGGCGACCGAGCCGAGGATGGCGCAAAACATTTCGAGCGTCGCGCGGCTGACCGGACAGCTGTTCTCCAGGGCCGCCTTGGTGATCCCGGCGGCATCGCGATGCGGCACCTGGACGCCGTCGATCTCAGCCAACGCTTCATACAGGTTTTGCAGCCCCGAGCCCGAGAGGGCACCGCGCTCGATCGAGACATGGCCGAGGCGCTGCCGCAAGCAGGCGATCACGCGCTCCTCGCGCTCGTTCTCCGCCGGCAGGGTCGCATGTCCAGCCTCGGTAACGACGGCCAGGCGCGAACCATGGCGGTCGACCAGGCAGGACACACCAAATCCGGTTCCAGGCCCCACGACCAGCAACGGCTCGCCGGCCAGGCCGTCGCCGCCGCCGAGTGGGACCAGGTCTGAAGGCTCCAAGGCAGGCAGGGACCAGGCCACCACCTCGAAATCGTTCAGCACATGGACGCTGTCGAAGCCGAGCGCGGACTGCAGCTCGTTGCCGTCGATGACCCAGGGACTGTTGGTCATGACGCAGCGATTGTTGGTGACGGGACCCGCCACGGCCAGCACCGCGCGATGGGGCTGCTCGCCGTTGGACCGGCGCGCCAAAACGTCCGCGATGGCTTCGCGCACGGTCGGGAAGTCGGCGACCTTGACATAGTCGATCGGTCCGGTCTGACCGCTCGGGCTCAGCGCGAAGCGCGCATTGGTGCCGCCGATATCGGCGAGAAGAATTTTTCCGGTCTTGCCGATATTCATGGCCTCATCGCCGCCACGACCTTCAGGCCCTGGCAGCCCTGTCCTCCGCTGCTTCGACCCGATCCGCCTGGCGCGGGCGGTGCGAGAATCTGCCCTTGGGTGCGCCTAGTCAACACGGACGAGGTCAAACCGTTGCATCGTGGCGGCCACGGTGACCAATTCGCGCAGCTGCCGCGCGTGCCAGTGGTTGCGAAGCCGCGCGGGAAGGCCGACACTGAGGTGGTCGCCCGGCGCCGTCGCGCCCGGCAGATCGAAATGGGACGGCGATGAAGATTTCCGACCGCGACGTGTTGCTGGTGATCGACGTGCAGAACGACTTCTGCACCGGCGGGGCGCTGGCGGTACCAGGGGGCGAGAAGGTCGTGCCCGCCATCAACAGGATCGCCCAAAAATTCGCCAATCTGGTGCTGACCCAGGACTGGCATCCGAGCGACCACGTCTCGTTCGCGCCGAACCATGCCGGCAAGCAGCCGTTCGAGACCATCGAGCTCGACTATGGCCGGCAGGTGCTGTGGCCGACGCATTGCGTGCAAGGCACGGCCGGCGCGGAATTTCATCGCGATCTCCACGTGACACGGGCAAGCCTCGTGGTGCGCAAGGGCTTTCGCCGCGGCATCGATTCCTATTCGGCGTTGTTCGAGAACGACCATCGGACACCGACCGGATTGCTTGGTTATTTGCGCGAACGCGAGCTGAAGACCGTCTTTGTCGCAGGTCTGGCGCTGGACTTCTGCGTCCGCTTCTCGGCGGAAGATGCGCGGAAGGCAGGGTTGGAGGTGGCCGTCATCGAGGATGCCTGTCGCGGCATCGATCTCGACGGCTCGGTCGCGGCGACCCATCGGAGTTTTCGGGACCTCGGCATTGCCGTCGTGAGCCTCGAGGCGTTTCTGTGAGGATGTCGAGGTAGCCATGGTGGACAAGACCTCCAAACCGCCACGCAGTTCAGCCCAGGCTCACGATGATCCACGGCTCTGGCCGTTTGCGGCAGCGCAGCTCGCCATGGATGCCTGCTTCTGGTGGCTGGAGCGGGCACCCGAGCAACAGGGTGACAGCAGCCTGCCATGGACGACGCCGAGCCGCGTTGCGCTGGAGCTCGCAACGATGGACTTGCGCGATTGCTCGCAGACCCGGTCCGGCCAGCCGGCGCTGGTCTGCGCGCCCTATGCGCTGCACCGGGCTCTGATCGCCGATTTCGCCCCGGGCCACAGCGTGGTGCAGTCGCTGCAGAACGGCGGCATCGACCGGATCTATCTCACCGACTGGCGGTCGGCGACGCCGGACATGCGCTATCTCTCGATCGACAGCTATCTCGGCGATCTCAACGTCGCCATCGACGAGATCGGCGCGCCGGTCGATCTCGTCGGGCTGTGCCAGGGCGGGTGGCTGTCGCTGCTCTATGCCGCGCGCTTTCCAGCCAAGGTGCGGCGGCTGGTTCTGGTCGGTGCTCCCGTGGACCTGTCGATCGAGTCCTCGCTGTCCCGGCTCGCCCGCAACGCGCCCGAGCTGGTCTATGACCAGCTCGTCGCGCGCGGCGGCGGCAATGTCAGCGGCGAGGAGATGCTGCGCTTCTGGTCCAAAACCCCTGACAACGACGATATCAGGACGGCATTGCAGCGGGATCTCTCGGACGAGCAGGGCTCCGAGCTGCTGGCGCGGTTCGACCGCTGGAACACCGAGACGCTCAACCTGCCGGGCACTTATTATCTCGAGATCGTCAACGCGATCTTCCGGGAGAACCGCATCGCCGAGGGCCGTTTCGTCGCGCTCGGGCGCCCGATCGATCTGAAGGACGTCAAGGCGCCGATCTTCCTGCTCGCCGGCCTCGACGACGATGTAGTGCCAGCGACGCAAGCGCTGGCCACCGCGGGGCTCGTCGGTACGCCACCTGCCTTCGTTGCAGCGGCATCCGAGCCCAGCAACCACCTCGGCCTGTTCATGGGCGCGCGCACCCATGCGCATGCCTGGCCCCGGATCGCCGGGTGGCTGCGCGGCGATCTGCCCGGCGTGCTGGCCCGCAGCGCCTGACCTCGCCGGCACTGGACCGGATGGGGCGCAAATCCGTTATGCATGACGGCGGATGGCCTGCACGGGGCCAGATCGATGGGCTAAATATGACCGGAGCTGACGGCTTTGGCCGCCGGCGAGAGATTTGAGGGTACTGCGCTCGATGACTTTCCACTCGATTTACGCCCACGGATTTGCGCGCGTGGCAGCCTGCGTGACCACCTCCCACGTCGCCGATCCCAGCGCCAACGTGAAGGCCGTGCTGGCGGCGGCCAATGCCTGCCATGAGCAGTCGGTCGCGGTCGCGGTGTTTCCCGAGCTGTGCCTGTCCGGTTATGCGATCGAGGACCTGGTGAAGCAGGATCCGCTGCTTGATGCGGTCGAGCGCGGGCTCGCAAGCGTCGTTGCGGCCTCCGTGGGGCTAATGACGGTCCTGATCGTCGGGGCGCCGCTGCGCTTTGGCAATCGCATCTACAACTGCGCCGTCGTCATTCATCGCGGCAACGTCCTCGGCGTCGTGCCGAAATCTTACTTGCCGACCTATCGCGAGTTCTACGAGGGACGGCATTTCGCCTCCGGCGCCGGCATCGCCGGTGAGACCGTCGCCTTTGGCGGCCTGCATGCGCCGTTCGGCGTTGATCTCCTGTTCGCGGCCGAGGACGTTCCGGGCCTCACCATTGGCGTCGAGATCTGCGAGGACATGTGGATCCCGGTGACGCCGGCCTCGGAGCTCGCGCTTGCGGGCGCGAGCGTGCTGATCAACCTCTCGGGCAGCCCGATCACGATCGGCCGGGCGCGCTCGCGCGCGTTGCTGTGCCAATCGACCTCGGCGCGCTGCCTCGCGGCTTACGTTTATTCCGCGGCCGGGGCCGGAGAATCCACCACCGATCTCGCTTGGGACGGTCAGACCTCGATCTACGAGAACGGCGTGCTGCTGGCCGAGGGTGAGCGGTTCCGCCAGGGCGGCCAGATCACGCTGGCTGACGTCGACCTCGACCTGCTCCGGCAGGAGCGCGCGCTGATGGGAACGTTCGACGACAACCGGCGGCAGCGCGAGGCGTTTTTCCGCAAGGTGACATTTGCCCTGAAGCCGCCGGCCGCCGATATCGGCTTCCTGCGCAAGGTCGAGCGCTTTCCATTCGTGCCGAGCGATGAGAGCCTGCTCGAGCAGGACTGCTACGAGGCCTACAACATCCAGGTCGCCGGGCTGGTGCAGCGCATGCGCGCCACCGGTACCAAGCGCGTGGTGATCGGCGTGTCGGGCGGCCTCGATTCCACCCACGCCCTGATCGTCGCCGCCAAGGCGGTCGACCTGCTCGGCCTGCCGCGCGAGAACATCCTGGCCTACACCATGCCGGGCTTTGCCACCGGCAGCGAGAGCAAGACCAACGCGCTCGCGCTGATGAAGGCGTTGCAGACGAGCTGGCAGGAGCTCGACATCCGCACCACGGCGACGCAGATGCTGAAGGATATCGGCCATCCCTTCGGCAAGGGCGAGAAGGTCTACGACGTCACCTTCGAGAACGTGCAGGCCGGCCTGCGCACGGATTATTTGTTTCGGCTCGCCAACCATTACGGCGGCATCGTGATCGGAACCGGCGATCTCTCCGAGCTCGCGCTCGGCTGGTGCACCTATGGTGTCGGCGACCAGATGGCGCATTATAACGTCAACGCCGGCGTGCCGAAGACGCTGATCCAGCATCTGATCCGCTGGGTGATCTCCTCCAAGCAATTCAGCGACGACGTCAACCGGACGCTTGGCTCGATCCTTGTGGCCGAGATCTCGCCGGAACTCGTGCCCGTCGAGGCCGGCCAGAAGCCGCAGAGCACGGAAGCGTCCGTCGGACCTTACGAGCTGCAGGACTTCAACCTGTTCTATACGCTGCGCTTCGGCATGCGGCCGTCCAAGATCGCCTTCATGGCGCTTCAGGCATGGAAGGACGTTGCCAAGGGCGAATGGCCACCGGCCTTCCCGAGCGATCGGCGCCGGGCCTATGACCTGCCGGATATCCGCCGCTGGCTCGAGATGTTCCTGCGCCGCTTCTTCGCCTTTAGCCAGTTCAAGCGCTCGGCCATGCCGAACGGGCCGAAGGTCTCGGCCGGCGGTTCATTGTCGCCGCGTGGCGATTGGCGCGCGCCCTCGGATTCGAGTGCAGCGGCATGGCTCGAGGATCTCGAGCGGAACGTGCCGAACTGATCGGGGCAGCGGATCGGTGGGGATGATCGGATGTCAGCTGGCGATGAAGCGGAAGCGGGTGAGGAGGCCAGGGTCGTCAACGGCCTCTACATCTTCGACATCGAGATGCGGGACGGCAAGCGTGGGCAGGCCAGGGGCGTGGTCGTGCTCAGCGACGGCCGCATCATGGGCGGCGACAGCTACTTCTACTACACCGGCAGCTACACCTTCCGGAACGGCAAGTGGCGGGGCGACATGATCGTCAATCAGCACACCGAGGCGGTCGGCAGGACGCTCGCATTCGGCGGCAGGGAGGTCACCTGCGGCTTTTCCGGCGACTATTTCCCCGGCGGTGCGGAAGTCGAAGGCATGGCGCTGGTCGGCAAGACCAGCGTGACGTTCACGGCGCGGCTGACGCT
Source organism: Bradyrhizobium sp. IC3123 (assembly GCF_020193625.1). Taxonomy (NCBI): domain Bacteria; kingdom Pseudomonadati; phylum Pseudomonadota; class Alphaproteobacteria; order Hyphomicrobiales; family Nitrobacteraceae; genus Bradyrhizobium; species Bradyrhizobium sp. IC3123. The sequence continues at coordinate 15,086 of NZ_JADYVF010000002.1, forward strand.
GAAGGATGCGATGTAATGGCGACTTGATTGGCTCACCTCCACGACTGCGTTCCTGCTCAGGAACCTTCGTACGAACAGAACGTTCGCGTTTATTGTTGCGAATTGTCGAGGAGAGGGACCATGCGTCAACATTTGATGTTATCGACTGCGGCCGTCGGGCTCATGCTCGCATCCGGCCTTGCCTATGCCCAGGCGCCCGGTGAGCGCAGGGACGAGCCGAAACGGACCGAGGAGCCGGCCAAGGGCGCTTCTCCGCAGCGCGGTGGTGCGGCTCAAGAACGCGGTCAAGAGCGCGCGCAAGGCGCCCAAGAGCGGCTTCAGGGCGCAGGCCGCGAGGATCGAGGCGGCGCTGCCAAGAGCGAGGCAAGTGACGACAAGCGCCAGCCGGCGACGGCCTCGGAGCGCAATCAACCGAAGGCGAGGGACCAGGCACAAGACTCTCGTGAGCCTTCGCGCGATCGCAACCGGGAGGCCGAGAGCACCAAACCCGGACGCGATGCGGGCAAGAGCGGTGCGGAAACCAAGCAGGACAAGGCTGCGCAGGACAAGGCTGCGCCGCAGAAATCAACCGCCGAATCCGAGAGATCCAAGACTGGCCCGACGACTGGTCCGGCTGGCCAGCAGAACGAGCGCACCGGAGCTACAGCCAACCAGAACGAGCGCAACCAGGCCCAGCCGCCGCGCAGTGCCGCCGAGCAGCAACAGAGCAACCAGCCGGCCACTGCGACGGATACCAGCCGCGCGGCACCGACCAACAACGCACAGACCGCGCCCGGCTCCACGGGCACGCAGACCAACCAGGCCAATCAGACCACGCAGACCAACACGCAGGTCAACCAGCAGGCCCAGGTGACGACCGAGAGGCAGGTGCGGATCTCCGAAACGGTGAGCCGCGCACGCCTGGCGCAGCCGGAGCGCAATCTGAACATCTCGATCCGGGTTGGCGAAACGATTCCCTCGCGCGTGCGTCTGCATCGGCTTCCGCCCGAGATCGTCTCGATCGAGCCTGCATATCGGGGCTACGAATATTTCACGACGGAAGACGAGGTCATTATCGTGGAGCCGCGCTCGCATCGCATCGTCAGCCAGGTACCCCGCGATCCGTCGCGGGCCCGGGCTCAAATGGGTGGCAGCGCCTCCTCGTCGTCAAGCATGGCGGCGGCCGGCGGAAACAACATGGTGAACTGCCAGATCATGCGACGTGATGCCTCCGGCAACGTCGCCCAGGCCGAGCCGACCACCGTGGGCTCGACTGCGCGCACCGATTCCCTGAGCGTGATCGTCCAGATGCCTGGCGGCGGCTCGTCCACGCCGATCGCTCTCGGCGCTCCCGCGGGCAACATCGTGGTCGCGACGCAAGGGCAGGGCGATTGCACGGTGACGCTGGAGCCGCAGACGCGCTAAGCGCCGAAACAAAGAGGCTCTGAAACGACAACGCGCCGCCCGGATGCCCCACCGGACGGCGCGTTGCTGCGTTCAATCTAAAAAGTTTCGAGGTCCGGAGTGCCTAGGAGTCCGGACCTCGTCACCTTGCCCCAGCCTTCAATCCCACGCCCCATGTGGTCCCCCAACCCCATGTAGCGCGATCAGAGGGTGATGCCCGTGGAAGTGGCCGCCGATCGATGTCCCGCGATGTACGCGAAGGACGGCTAGGATTCCATTCCGGATCACTACGGACACGATGGCGCTTGCCATGTGCCCATTCGGCATCGCTCGGAGCGATCGCTTTTGCTTGAACCGCAGCACGCGCGGGCAGGATGTCCACATCTCGTCCACGCTGCGGAAGGCGCATTTCACGGGCCTGTCATTGAACTGGTCTAGCGCTGCTCCCGTCATCGCTGACGACGAAGGAGCATGCCATGTCGAAGCCGGTGCTGGGCGCCGCATTGTCCATCAAATCGATCCCCGCGCATCGTGACTGGCTTCTCGAAAAGCAGCGCGATCTGGAAATCCAGGACTTCTTCCGCGCCGATCTGCTCGATAGCGACTGGCGCGCAACTGCCGGCGAGATCAAGCAGATGCTTATCGGTCACACCGGCCGGCTCGGCATTCATGGTCCGTTCTGGGGCTTCAAGATCGACAGCCACGATCCGATGATCCGCCAGGCCGTAACGAAGCGCCTGCTGCAGGGCCTCGAGGCCGCCGAGTTCCTCGGTGCGACGCAGATGGTGATCCACTCGCCGTTCACGACCTGGGACCACAACAATCTCGATCTCTATCCCGACAACCGCGCCAATATCGTCGAGCGAGTCAAGGCGACGCTCGCCGAGGTGATTGCGCGTGCCGAGACGATCGGCTGCGAGATCGTCATCGAGAACATCGAGGACAAGGATCCACGCGACCGCGTGCGCCTCGCCAAGGCGTTGGAAAGCAGCAAGGTCCGCGTCTCGCTCGACACCGGGCACGCCAATTATGCGCACATCTCCACCGGCGCGCCGCCGGTCGACTATTACGTCGAGACCGCCGGCGACATGCTGACGCATGTGCACCTGCAGGACACCGACGGCTTTGCCGACCGGCACTGGGCGCCGGGCGAGGGCAACATTCCCTGGGTCGCCGTATTCCGCGCGCTAGGACGGCTGACGTCAAATCCGCGGCTGATCCTCGAACTCCGCAATCACGACGATGTCCGCAAGGGCGCGGCGCATCTCGCCGCGCTCGGTCTCGCCGAATAACCGCAATCACAAAGGGCAGGGTCACATCATGAGCAAGCTCACCCGTCGCACCATCCTGAAATCCGGCGGCGCCGCCGCAAGCACCTTGCTGCTGCCGCGTTTTGCCATCGCGCAAGGCGACAACCGTCCGTCGGTGACGGTCGCCGTGCAGAAGGTCACGAATGCGAACGTGCTCGACGTGCTGCGCGAGCAGTCCAATGTCGGCGAGCGCGTGTTCTTCTCCTCGATCTGGGAAGGCCTGATCTCCAAGAACTGGCGCGGCAAGCTCGAAGCTGTGCCGGGCCTTGCCACCGAATGGCGCCGCATCGACGACCAGACCGTCGAGGTGAAGCTGCGCCAGGGCGTCAAGTTTCACAACGGCGACGAGCTCACGGCGGAAGACGTCGTCTTCACCTTCAGCCGCGAGCGCATGTTCGGCGAGACCGAGGCCAAGAACCGCTCCACCATCAAGGCGTTCGAGAAGATCCCGACGCCGCGCCCGGGCAAGGAGCTGCCGCCGGACGTCCCCGCGGTCGCCCGCCGCATCTGGCCGGACCTGGTGCGCGTCGATGCCGTCGACAAGTACACGGTGCGCTTCTACAACGCGACGCCCGACGTCACGATCGAAGGCCGGCTGTCGCGCTACGGCTCCGACATCATGAACCGCCGCGCCTGGGAAGAGGCGGCGAGCTATCTCGACTGGGCCCGCAAGCCGGTGACGACCGGCCCCTACAGGGTCGTCGAGCTCAAGCCGGACGTCTCGCTGACGCTGGAAGCCCACGACGAATATTGGGGCGGCCGGCCGCCGCTCAAGCGCATCCGCTTCCTCGAAGTGCCTGAGGTCGCGAGCCGCATCAACGGACTGCTCTCGGGCGAATACCAGTTCGCCTGCGACATCCCGCCGGACCAGATTGCCGGCATCGAGAAGAATTCCGCCTTCGAAGTGCAGGGCGGCACGATTCAGAATCACCGCCTGACCGTGTTCGACAAGAACCACGCCGTGCTCGCCAATCCGCTCGTGCGGCGCGCCTTCACCCACGCGATCGATCGCCAGGCGATCGTCGACAGCCTGTGGGCCGGCCGCACCCGGGTGCCGAAGGGTCTGCAATGGGAGTTCTACGGCGACATGTTCAACGCCGATTGGAACGTGCCGGCCTATGATCCGAAGCTCGCGCAGGATCTGCTCAAGCAGGCCAATTACAAGGGCGACCCGATCCCGTATCGCCTGCTCAACAATTACTACACCAACCAGGTCGCGACCGCGCAGATCCTGGTCGAGATGTGGAAATCGGTCGGGCTCAACGTGCAGATCGAGACCAAGGAGAACTGGTCGCAGATCATGGAGCGCGGGCCGGCACGCGCCGTGCGCGACTGGTCGAACTCGGCCGCCTTCAATGATCCGGTGTCGTCGCTGGTCGCCCAGCACGGGCCGAACGGCCAGCAGCAGCAGATCGGCGAATGGACCAATGCCGAGCTGAACACGCTCTCCGAATTCCTGGAGACCTCGACCGACCGGGCCGCGCGCAAGAAGGCGTTCCGCCGCATGCTGGAGATCGCCGAGCGCGAAGATCCCGCCTACACGGTGCTGCACCAGAACGCGACCTTCACGGCCAAGCCGAAATCGATCAAGTGGAAGGCAGCGCCCGCCTTCGCGATGGATTTCCGCGCCGGCAATTTCGAGGTCTGAAGGTGAAGCCGCTGGTCAGCATCGAGGACTTGCGCGTCGCCTTCAATGGCGTGCCGGTCCTGCGCGGCGTCGACATTGCCCTGCAGAAGGGCGAGGCCGTCGGCCTCGTCGGCGAGTCCGGCTCCGGCAAATCGGTGACGTGGCTCGCCGCGCTCGGCCTGTTGCCGCGCCATGCGCAAGTCTCTGGCTCGGTGCGGCTCGACGGGCGCCAGATTCTCGGCGCGCCGGCCACCGAGCTCGATCAGGTCAGGGGCGGGCGGATCGCCATGATCTTCCAGGATCCGGCGAGCGCGCTCAACCCGGTGCTGACCATCCGCAGGCAGCTGTGCGAAGCGCTGGCGCTGCACCGCGATCTCCAAGGCAACGCCGTGAAGGCGGAGGCGCGGCGGCTGCTCGATCTCGTCGGCATTCCCGACGCTGGCCGCCGGCTCGAGGCCTATCCGCACGAATTCTCCGGCGGCCAGGTCCAGCGCATCATGATCGCGATGGCGCTGGCCGGGAATCCCGATCTCTTGATCGCGGACGAGCCGACCACTGCGCTCGATGCCACCATTCAGGCGCAGATCCTGGAGCTGCTTTCAACTGTCCGCCGCGAGCTCGGCATGGCCATGGTGCTGATCAGCCACGACCTCGGCGTCGTCGCGGAGAATTGCGACCGCGTCGCGGTGATGTATGCCGGCCGCATCGTCGAGCAGGCGCCGAGCAACCAGCTGTTCGCCGATCCCGTGCATCCCTACGCGCAAGGATTGATCGGCGCGCTGCCGCCGCTCGATGGCCCGCGGCGGCGCCTCACCGCCATTCCCGGCACGGTGCCCGATCCCGCGCACATGCCCGGCGGCTGCGCCTTCGCGCCGCGCTGCGCGCTGGTCGCGGAAGCATGCGGCCTTGCGGCGCCGATGCTGGCGCCGATCGCGGATGACCGCAGCGTGGCCTGCGTCCGTGCCGAGACCTCGCGCCGCGCGCTGCTCGGGATTGCCGCCGAATGAGTCCGCCGCTCGTCGAGGTCTCCGCGATCTCGCGCACCTATGCGATGCGCTCCGGAATGTTCGGGAGAGCTGCGGCCGTGCATGCCGTCGACGGCGTGTCGCTGACGATTCCAAGGGGCCAGACGCTCGGTCTCGTCGGCGAATCCGGTTCGGGCAAGTCCACCACGGGCCGCATCGTGCTCGGCCTCGAGCCGCCTGACAGCGGCGCGGTGCGGTTCGACGGCAAGCCGATGGCCGCGCTTGGGACAACGGCGTGGCGTGCGCAGCGCGCGCGGATGCAGATGATCTTCCAGGATCCGCTCGGTGCACTCGACCGGCGGCTGCCGGTTGCAACGCAGATCCGCGAGCCGCTCGACATTCACGGCCTCGGTACGCCGGCGGAGCGCGACGAGCGCATCCGCGACCTGCTGCGCGCCGTCGAGCTCACGCCGGCGCATGGCGCACGCTATCCCGGCGCGCTCTCCGGCGGGCAGCGTCAGCGCATCGTGCTGGCGCGGGCGCTGGCCACGAAACCGGATTTCCTGGTCTGCGACGAGCCGGTCAGCGCGCTCGACGTCTCGATCCAGGCGCAGGTGGTGAATCTGCTCTGCGATCTCCAGGCGCAACTGTCGCTGACGCTGCTCTTCATCAGCCACGATCTGCGCGTCGTCAGGCAGATCAGCAACGTCGTCGCCGTGATGTATCTCGGCCGCATCGTCGAGATCGGCAGCGCGGACGATCTGTTCGCGCGGCCCGAGCATCCCTACACCCAGGCGCTGGTCTCGGCCTCGCCCGCGCCGGGCCGCCGCAGTGCGGGCCGCATCGTGCTAGCAGGCGACCCGCCGAACCCGGCCGCGCGCCCCACGGGCTGCGCCTTCCATCCGCGCTGCCCGCGCGCCATCGCGCGCTGCGCGCGCGAGGTGCCGGCGCTGTCCGCCGTCGGCGGCGACAGGCAGGTCGCCTGCCATCTCGTCGCCGGCGCTGCGACACGGGACGCCGCGTGATGGGACGTTATTTCGCCATTCGGATCGGACGCGCCGCGCTCACGATCGTGCTCGTCGTGACCTTCGCCTTCATCGTGTTGCGGCTGTCAGGCGATCCCGCACTGATGATGCTGGGACCGGAGGCGCCGCCGGAGGTGCTCGCGGCATTCCGCAAGGCTTGGGGCCTCGATGACCCGATCTGGGCTCAATATTTCGATTATTTCGGCGCCATCGCCAAGGGCGAGCTCGGCCGCTCCATGCGCGACGGCCGGCCCGCGATCGAGCTGGTGCTGGAACGCATCCCGGCGACGCTGGCGCTGACCCTGCCGGCGTTCTTCTTCAAGGTCGCGCTCGGCGTTCCCGCAGGGATCTACGCCGCGCTGCATCGCGGCTCGGCCATCGATCGCGCCGTGATGATGACGGCGGTCGCGGGCTTTACCGTGCCGAGCTTCGTGCTCGCGCTGCTGCTGGTGCTGATCTTCGCCGTGCAGCTGGGCTGGCTCCCTTCGGGCGGGCAGGACAGCTGGCGCCACGCCATCCTGCCGATCGCAACGCTCAGCCTCGGCGGCGCGGCGGTGCTGGCGCGCTTCACCCGCAGCGCCATGCTGGAGGTGCTGGGCCAGCCCTATATCCGCACCGCATCCGCAAAAGGCGTGCCGTGGCGCAAGGTGGTGACCTCGCATGCGCTGCCGAACGCGGCGATCCCGACCGTGACCATCCTCGGCTTCATGGTGGGCACGCTGATCGCAGGCGCAGTCGTGGTCGAGAGCGTGTTCGCCTGGCCGGGAGTAGGGCGGCTTCTCGTCGTCGCGGTTGCCAACCGCGATCTCGCGGTCGTGCAATGCATTCTGCTGCTGGTTGCCATGACCATGGTGACGTCCAATCTGATCGTCGACTTCCTCTACGGCTTCCTCGACCCGCGCCTGCGCAGCAAGGGAGCCCACGCATGACCGACGCGACGCTGAAGGAGACCAACGCGTTTTCACGCCGCATCAGCCTGCCAGCCATTCCGGTCTCGGTCGCGCTGGCGATCACCTGGATCGTCGCGATGCTGCTGATCGCGGCCTTTGCGGAGAAGATCGCGCCTTACGGCTTCACACAGCTCGACCTGCGCAACCGGCTTGCTGCGCCCGGCAATGCCGCGCACTGGCTTGGCACCGACGAGCTTGGCCGGGACGTGCTGTCGCGGCTGCTCGTCTCGATCCGCATCTCGCTCCTGATCGCGTTCGGCGCGACCGCAATCTCGGCCGTGGTCGGGACCACCCTCGGCTTCCTCGCCGCGCATTTTCGTGGGTTCGTCGAGCAGCTCGTGCTGATGCTGACCGACTTCCAGGCCAGCATGCCCTTCCTGATCATGGCGCTGGCCGTGCTGGCCTTCTTCGGCAACTCGTTGCCGCTCTTGGTCGGGCTGATGGGCCTGTTCGGCTGGGAGCGCTACGCCCGCATCGCGCGGGGCCTTGCCATCTCCGCCAATGCGCAGGGCTACGCCGCTGCCGTCCGCCAGCTAGGGGCGACGCCGTCGCGGATCTACCTCCGGCACATCCTGCCCAACATCGCCTCGACCTTGATCGTCTCGACCACGCTCGTGTTCCCCGAGGTGATCCTGATGGAGTCAGGCCTGTCCTTCCTCGGCCTCGGCGTGCAGCCGCCGATGACCAGCCTCGGTAACATGGTCGGCTACGGCCGGGAATATCTGACCCGCGCCCCCTGGATCATGCTGGCGCCGGCGACGACCATCGTGGTCACCACCCTGGCGGTCTCTGTGATCGGCGACTGGCTGCGCGATCGGCTCGATCCGACGCTGTAATAGGGGCTCCGACGCCCCCCGCCGTCATTCCGGGGCGCGCCGAAAGGTGCGAACCCGGAATCCATTGTCCCGCGGGTGCTGCCGCCCGATGGATTCCGGGTTCGATGCTGCGCATCGCCCCGGAATGACAGAGAGTGAGCGACGAGCCCCCGCGCCGGGAGCAGGGGAGCCCTGTCCGACCCAAGTTCCCGTTGCGCGGGCTGCCCCCGTGCGGTATCCGGCCGGAAAGGCCTGAGGTGGCTCCACATTTTCCCGCCCCGGCCGACGCAAACCCGAGGACGGAAACCGCCATGCCAGCCTATCGCTCCCGCACCACCACCCACGGCCGCAACATGGCGGGCGCCCGCGGCCTCTGGCGCGCGACGGGCATGAAGGACGCCGATTTCGGCAAGCCGATCATCGCGGTGGTCAACTCCTTCACCCAATTCGTGCCCGGCCACGTGCATCTGAAGGACCTCGGCCAGCTCGTGGCGCGCGAGATCGAGCAGGCCGGCGGCGTGGCGAAAGAGTTCAACACCATCGCGGTCGATGACGGCATCGCCATGGGCCATGACGGCATGCTCTACAGCCTGCCGTCGCGCGAGCTGATCGCCGACAGCGTCGAGTACATGGCCAACGCGCATTGCGCCGACGGCCTCGTCTGCATCTCCAATTGCGACAAGATCACGCCCGGCATGCTGATGGCCGCGCTCAGGCTCAACATCCCCGCCGTGTTCGTCTCGGGCGGGCCGATGGAGGCCGGCAAGGTCAAGCTGGCCGGCAAGACCAAGGCGGTCGACCTCATCGACGCCATGGTGGCCGCCGCCGATAGCAAGGTCAGCGACGAGGACGTCAAGGTGATCGAGCGCTCGGCGTGCCCGACCTGCGGCTCCTGCTCGGGCATGTTCACCGCCAATTCCATGAACTGCCTGACTGAGGCGCTGGGCCTCGCGCTGCCCGGCAACGGCTCGGTGGTCGCAACCCATGCCGACCGCAAGCGCCTGTTCGTCGAGGCCGGCCACACCATCGTCGATCTGGTCCGCCGTTATTACGAGCAGGACGATGCCTCCGTGCTGCCGCGCAACATCGCGAATTTCAAGGCGTTCGAAAACGCGATGACGCTCGATATCGCGATGGGCGGCTCGACCAACACCGTGCTGCATCTCTTGGCTGCCGCCCATGAGGGGCAGGTCGCCTTCACCATGAAGGACATCGACCGTCTGTCGCGCCGCGTGCCCGTGCTCTGCAAGGTCGCGCCTTCCGTCGCCGACGTGCATGTCGAGGACGTGCACCGTGCCGGCGGCATCATGGGCATCCTCGGCGAGCTCGACCGCGCCGGGCTGATCGACACCTCTGTTACGACCGTGCACGCGCCGACCATGAACGAGGCGCTGGAGCGCTGGGACATCAAGCGCACCAAGAGTGAGACGGTCCGGACCTTCTATCGCGCTTCGCCCGGCGGCATCCCCACGCAAGTCGCCTTCAGCCAGGAGCGCCGCTACGACGAGCTCGACGCCGACCGCGAGAAGGGCGTCGTGCGCGATCTCGCGCACGCCTTCAGCAAGGACGGCGGTCTCGCCGTGCTCTACGGCAATCTCGCGCAGGACGGCTGCATCGTGAAGACCGCCGGCGTCGATGCCTCGATCCTGAAATTCTCCGGCCCAGCGCGCGTGTTCGAAAGCCAGGACGCGGCGGTCGAAGGCATCTTGGGCGGCAAGGTCGTCGCCGGCGAAGTCGTGGTCATCATCTATGAAGGCCCTCGCGGCGGCCCCGGCATGCAGGAGATGCTGTATCCGACCAGCTATCTGAAATCGATGGGCCTCGGCAAAGCCTGTGCGCTCGTCACCGACGGCCGCTTCTCCGGCGGCTCCTCCGGCCTGTCGATCGGCCATCTGTCGCCGGAGGCCGCCGAAGGCGGCAATATCGGCCTGGTGCGGACGGGCGACATCATCGCCATCGACATCCCGAACCGCAGCATCAGCCTCGAGGTCTCCGACGAGGAGCTCGCCAAGCGCCGCGCCGCGGAGGAGGCGAAGGGCGATGCCGCCTGGCAGGCGCAAGGCCGCAAGCGCAACGTCTCGACCGCGCTGCAGGCTTACGCCGCGCTCACCACCAGTGCCGCGCGCGGTGCGGTGCGCGAGGTCAAGCGGCGTCCGAAGTAGGCGGCATCGGCGCCACTGGCCTGGATCGGCGATCTTGGAACGCCTCGCGGCTCCGTGCGACCACCCGGATGCGCCGTTGCAGGAAGTAGCCGGAACGGAGATCGGGAAAGAACGGCCCCCGCCACCCTAGGGCGTGGGGCTGGTTGGGGTGGGAGCGGGAGCCGTTTGCTCAGTGGGCACCCGACGTGCGGGCTCGCCCGCCAGGCATCATCAACTTAGTGCATTGTCCACATTTTGCTATTTAATTTTTATTAATTTTGTTTTTATTTTTATTTAATCGTGCCATCCTAAGAAAAATCGTCGAAATCCATTTTTCCGAATTCAGCCGAGGCGGTCGCCGTATCGAGGTTCGTCCGCAAAGGTTCGGATTGCCAATAGCGGAGTTAGCCATGAGTCATTCTCCATCACTCGTGCCGCAAATCACGACAGACCGGGACGTCTATCTTGTGCTCGATGATTTCGGCCGCCGCCTGGGCCGGGCTTGGTGCGAGACGGCCGAGGAGGACGCCAATCGCGCGACCCTGCTCAGACATCTCGCCGAAGGGCAATATCTCCATCCCGCACGTATCGTGGCCTTCAATACTGCGGAGGGATGGTCGCGCGATGCCACCGCTGAAATCGCCGATGAGCTGCGCCGTCGCTTCGTCGAACTCGAGGAGACCGATCCCTCGCTGTTGGAGTTTCTGGAAAGAGCAGCGAGGCGTTGAAAGCTCGAACATGGAACGAGGATGAACTGCAAATTATGCTCGAACGAGTGCCGCGGCGATGTCCGATCGCGGACTCGCTGTCATGCGCACCCCCGCGCAAACATCCCGCGCGTTAATGCGCGTGGTCAATGAGTTCTTACCGCTCCGCCGCGATCGATCGTTCGCATTAAGGATGCCTCGACGAAGTTCGGCAAGGCAAGGTTTTGCGCCGTATACTCCCGCGACCTTCGCAGATCCGTTTCGGGCAACTGGGGCACCACCGCAATGTCTCGTACTCTCGCTGTCGTTTTCTCAACGGCCGTCGCCGCCATTTCCATGACGGGCGCGGCCTCCGCCGGCTGCTACAATTGCTACACGCCGCCGCCGTGCACGACCTGCTACCAGCAACAATATGTGCCGCCGCAATACCGCACCGTCGACGAGACCGTGATGGTCTCGCCCGGCTCCGTGGTCGCGCACCGCACGCCGGCGCAGTACCGCACCGTGATGGTGCCGCAGACCGTGATGGTCGCGCCGCCCAGCGTCCAGTACGAGCGCATCCCGCCGCAATACGCCACCCGGCAGCGCGTCGAGATGGTCTCGCCGGGTTATTCCTATTACGCCCCGGTGCAGATGAACTGCGCGTCCTGCGGCTACTGAGCTAGACGCAAACAACAAAGAATTTCAGGACGGCGCTCTTCGCGGGGCGCCGCGCTTTCTGTTGCGCGACGCAAAGGTGAGGGAGCCTTTGAACCGCAAGGCCCGGAACGACACGAAACGGCATGAGCTCGTTTCTGGACTCCGTCGAGCGACCGCAACTCGGGCTGGTCGCTGCTTTCGCCGTTTCACTGATGTGCGCAGTTGCGGTGGTCTGGTCGGTCGGCTCGACCGATCGCGTTACCTATCTCGGCCCGGACCACGGCCAGGAGCAGACCATCACACAGGTCCGCCTCAAGACGCTCCCACAAGGGAGTTACGTGATCGAACGGGGCGCGATCTACAAGGCAATGCAGGCAGGGTGCCGCTACGACTTGAACTACAGCCCTCAATTCGGGCGCAACGTCAGCGACCGGCAGAGGACCAAGTACATCCGGAGTGCCGTCCTGGTTGATTGCCCGAAGAGCTAGACAGGTTGTGCAGGAAAAGGAACGCGCCGCGCTCCGGCCGGCAAAGGTTTGAGCACTTGCGCCAACTTGGCGTTGCCTTGCGCGGTCGACTACGTTAAGCGACACCCATTCCCGGGACTGGAAGGGTGGCCGAGTGGTTTAAGGCACCGGTCTTGAAAACCGGCGTGCCCGCAAGGGTACCGTGGGTTCGAATCCCACCCCTTCCGCCAGAAATCGCCATAAGTTCCCCTCGTGGGCTGGCACGCTCCTTGCCAATTGGACGTGCCCGACCATGGAGGCGTGCACCGATGGCACAGCGAGTTCGTATCTTAAAGCAATCCAAGTCCGGTTTGACACATATTGCCCGCGAGCTGGTGAGATTGCTGGACGCGATCGAGGAGCTCGAGGAGCTGAGAGAAAGGGTCCGGCTCGCCGAAGCCGCTCGCGTGTTGCACTAGCCTGCGCTGGAAAGACTGGGGCGCCTCGGCGCGTCACTCCAAGGTCTGGATTGGCGGCGCCCCGGTGCCGCTCGGGTCATTTGGCTGAGACCCATTCCTAACACCGCAGCCCGACGGATCTGTTCAATCTTCCTCGCTCAAGTCCGGCCCGCGATGTTGGAGAGACGGATTCCGGCGGTGCCGTAGACCCATGTTGCGTTTGGATCTCCAGTCTTCAGAGGAGGATCGGGACTGGTTGAAATGCAGTGGAAGGAAGCGTTGCGTGCTAGAGCCACGGACACGCGAAACTGCGCAGGAACGCTACTGACTTAGAGAGATTAGCCCGACAGCAAGCTTCACAGCGGGCAACGCATGTTCTTCTTTTTCTCGAACCGGCTGGGATGTCTCGGCTCGCTGCTGATCTCCGGCCTGGTCACGGTGGCGCTGCTCTTCCTGTTTGGACTCATTCGGTTCTGATCATCAGCGCCTGGGATCCGACCGTCATCCTCTTGCATGCTCCCTCAGGAACTTGGCCTCGGCTCGTCTGTTGTTCGCAGTCTCGAGCACACGGAGAGCAGCCTTGGAAAGCACCATCATTGGAGAATTCGACACGCGCCGCGGAGCCGAGCTTGCGGTTGAGCATGTCGTGCAGGAATGCGGCGTGCCGCGAGGCGACGTCTTCGTCCAGCCTGCCGGCGCTGCGAACACCGTGGGAACACGCGCGGCAGGTCCCGACGTCAAGACAGCGCCCACACCGGAGGGGCGGCAGAAGCTGGAAGGCCTGATCGAGGTTTCCGTCGATTTTCACGGCGATGCCCCTGAGAAAATTGTCGATGTGTTGAGGAGCGCCGGCGCGAAGTTTGTCCGCACCAAATGACGACTTGTGCGACGGGCCCAGAGGGCGCGGGACATTCGGCATTCGCATCGAACCGCAGCCGTTGACCGCCTGGAACCCCTTGAGCCTCCAGCGCGTTTAGACGCAAACGCGAATTGCGAGGTCCACCTGCTTCAGAGCGCATCGACACTCACTCCCGGCGACACCGTCTGGCGGCGGTGCAAGGCGCGGCGCGTGGCGGTACTGAATGATGCCGCCGCCTATTTCGCCGCCCTGCGGGAGGCACTGCTGGAGGCGCAGGATGTCGTCTACATCGTCGGATGGGACATCCATAGCAGGACACGTCTGGTCGGAGCTTCCGGACGTGCCGATGATGGCCTGCCTGAGGAGCTTGGTCCCTTCCTACGCGCCCTGGTGCAGCGCCGGCCCGCCTTGCGCATCAACATTCTCGTCTGGGACTTCGTCTCATTCTACGCTTCCGAGAGAGAGTGGAGTTCCGCGGCGAAATTCACTGCCGACACCGACGGCCGCGTCCGGTTTCATCTTGACGCCACGCTTCCGTTTGGTTCGGCGCAACACCAGAAGATCGTCTGTGTCGACGGATCACTGGCGTTCGTCGGCGGCCTCGATCTGACGATCCGGCGCTGGGACACGAGTGACCACCGCGCCGACAATGCCATGCGCTGCGACCCTCAGCGCAAGCCATATCCACCCTTTCACGACGTTCAGTGCCTGGTCGACGGGGATGCTGCGGAGCAGCTGTTCGCCCTCGCGGAGCAACGCTGGCGTGCGGCAGGCCAACAGTCCGATGAACGGCGCGCACCGAGGAACGGTCGCTGGCCGGCGAACGTGCCTGTCGAGGCCGAGCACTTACCGGTCGGGATCGCCAGGACCGAGGTAGTCTGTCCTGCAGGCTCGACCATCAAGGAGGTCGAACGCTCCTTCATTGCGGCGATCCGGTCGGCAACGAGCTTCGTGTACATCGAAAATCAATTCACCAGCGCGACCAGGATGGCGCACGAATTGGCGGAGCAGATGTGTCGCGTGCCATCGCTTCGGGTTCTGATCGTCGCTCCGAAACTGCATTCCTCGTGGCTTGAGTCCCAGGCCATGCAGAACGGCCGTGGCGCCTTCATCGACTGCTTCAGCGCGGCTGGCGTGGCCGATCGCATCCGCTTCGTCTATCCGATCTCCCGCAGCGGCAATAAGGAAGCCGCGGTGATGGTGCACAGCAAGCTCATGATCGTCGATGACAGGATCTTGCGGATCGGCTCGGCCAATCTGAACAATCGTTCCATGGGCGCCGACAGCGAATGCGACCTCATCTTTGAAGCTGAATCCGAGCAGCATCGGGATTTCATCGCCTCGGTCCGCCGTCGGCTCATCGCTCATTTCTGCGGTCTCGACGAGCAGGCCGTCACGCAAAACGAGCATCGGCTGTTCGCCCTGCTGGATCAGGTGTCGAAAAAGGGTGGGGCGAAGACGCTGCGAAAAGTGGAGTCCTCGGTTCTGACCAGCACGCTGGCCACCCTGGTTCAGCCGGTGGCGGACCCTGAGCTGCCTCTTCATCTCGAGCGGGCGGCATCGCGCATGTGGAGCACGAAGACGATCATCGGGATCGCCTCGATCGCGCTGGCGCTTCTTGGACTGACGCTGGCGTGGTCGTACACGTCCCTCAGCGATTACGCCGATGCGGGCCGGATCTCGTCGTTCCTGTCTGCCTATTCGCAGTCCGTTTGGGGACCGCCATTCGCAATTGCGGCCTTCGTCGTCGGCGGGCTGGTCATCTTTCCGGTTCTCGTGCTGATTGCTGCGACTGCCGCCGCCCTGGGGCCCTGGCTGGGTTTCGTCACCGCAATGGCGGGCGTCTCGCTCAGCGCACTCCTCCTTTTTGCGATCGGACGGTTCCTGGGCCGAGAGCGCCTTCAGCGCTTGCTGGGACGCCGTGCCGCGCGCATCCAGGAACGCGTTGTCGGCAAGGGAATCCTGGCCGTTGTCGTCATCCGGATGATTCCGATCGCACCATTCTCGCTGGTGAACGTCGCGGCTGGCGCGAGCACGCTGCCGCTCCGTGATTTCCTGGTTGGAACGCTGCTGGGCATGATGCCCGGCATTCTCGCCATGGCCGTTCTGGGAGCGCAGATCGCCGATCTGGCCAGGAATGCGTCCTGGAGCAGCGTATTGCTGCTCACGCTGGCATTTCTGGGCTGGCTCGGCGTCTGTGCGGGCGCTCAATTCCTCGCGACGTGGCTCGCCGGGAGGCGCTGATGGCGCCGATGCGCTTCATGACGTGGAATGTGCACGGCACGTTCAATCTTAATCCGACGTTCGATCTGGAGGGAGTTTGCTCCATCATCCGCAAATGGTCGCCGGATGTCGTCGCGCTTCAGGAGGTGGATTCCCGATCGCGGTCGGACGATCCGTTCGCGAAGCTGGCGCGCGTCGTCGGCGATCATCGCGTTCATGCCAAGTCGATCGTCACGGAGGACGGTGACTACGGCCAGATGCTCATGAGCCGCTTTCCGTTCTCCAGCGTGCCCGAGATCGTCGACGTGTCGTATCGAGAGCGGGAGCCGCGCAGGGCGATCGCGACGGGGTTGCTGACGCCTTTCGGCGACGTCCGCGTGGTCGCCACTCATCTCGGCCTCAGCATCCACGAGCGTTATGCGCAGGCTCAGGCCGTGGTGAGCCTGGTGAGGCCGGAAAGGACCGTCGTCCTCGGCGATTTCAACGACTGGTTTTGGGTGAAATCGGTGCGGCGCGTGCTCGCGCAGGCCTGCCCGAACCGGACGCGGTTGCGAACTTTCCCATCGCGCTTGCCCCTCATGCGGCTCGACCGGATCTACGCAACGCGTGACAGCCGAATCGAGAAAGTCTGGACCGATCATGCGGCGCGCGCCTATTCCGACCATTTGCCCGTGATCGCGGACATCGCGATCTGACGGTTCCGGCGACGGAGCGCGGATCTCTGGCCCTCATTGAGAAAAGCGTTGTGGTAGAGGAACTTAGCTACTGTGCATGGGGTTGTTTTCGGACAACTTATGCCCCCGGCCGACGGTCTCGAACGCGACCATGCGGAACTTTTTCCTCACGGCCACGTTCATTTGGCATGACTGAAGACCTTTCCTTCCGACGCAAACCCCTGACTCCCGAACAGCGCCACGCTCGCGATGCGGCTCGGCGGATCGAGGCGGAGAAGGCCATGCGCGATCACGAAGCGGCGCAGAAGGCGTTCTATGCCAACAAGGAACGGCTGAAGGCCGAGCGGCTGGCGCGCGAAGCGGCGGCGAAGGGCTGAGCGAACGCGCTTAGCCGCGCAATTACCAAAAAATCGCATCTGCTGGCGGCCTGCATTTGATTGTCGGCCGCCAATGGCGCTTGGATGTCTGCTTCCCATCGGCAGGCTTGACGGCGCTTCGCTTCCGGGAGGAAGCTTCTGATGATCCAAAACTGACCTGAACCATGGAGACGTTCGCTCCCAGCAAGTCCGATCCTCATCAGCGACGCAGAATGGAGCTGACCATGACCACGTTCGACAAGCGCGAGCGGGGCTTTGAAGCCAAATTCGCCCACGACGAGGAATTGATGTTCAAGGCCACGGCGCGGTCCAACAAGCTGCTCGGGCTTTGGGCCGCAGGCCAGCTCGGGCTCAGTGGCGATGCCGCTGCAGGCTACGCGGCGGCGCTGGTGACGGACCATCTGGAGAGCCGGACGATGGACCATGTGGTGGGCAAGGTGGCGGGCGATCTCGCAGGCAAGGGGATCGCGCGCGAGCAGGTCGCGCAGAGGCTTCAGGAATGTCTGCACCAGGCGCTGGCGCAGCTCGAAGCGGACCGGCAATGACACCCGCTGCCGCGTTCATTCGGCGCGCTTGCCGCCTTCCGCGGGCTGTGCCGTTTCGTGCTACCGTGCCAGCCGCCGGAGACGGCGGCGAGCGGGAGGTGGGGGCATGTCACGGGGCAGCTTTGGCAAATGGTCCGGCGCAATCGCATGCGCCGGCGCCATGCTGGTCGCTGCAGGTGGCGCCGAGGTCTCGGCGACGCCGCTGACGCCGTTTCGATACGAGGCGCAGGCCCAGCGTCATTGCCCGCGCGACAAGGTGGTTTGGCTCGACTTCGGCAAGGGCGTCTATTACCGCAAGGGGCAGAAGCGCTACGGCCAGGGCTTCGACGGCAGCTTCGTCTGCCAGAACGAGGCCCGCGGCGGCTTCTACCGCCGCTCGCTGTTGGGCCTGCGCTGAGCGGCGGATTTCGGCGGCTGGCGGACGCGCCGGTTATTTCGCTGACGGCAGCCTGACCGGCACATGCGGGGAGGTGCTGATGACCCGGGGACTTCCATCCGGATAGGTGCGGTTGCCGCGGATCAGGGATTCCAAGACCAGGAAGAACTTCTCGGCAAGCATTTGCGTCACCCTCGTTGGTGATGGCCTCTTGCAATTGGTCGAGGCGCCGAACGCAATAATTCAATCAACTGAATGGGAGCGGGGACGGCCGCGCCTGCTGCGCCGCAATGGAGAGAACCCGTGTTGGACAGGAGGACGTGCGGTTCAGGCAAACGCCAGCGCGACGAGGCTCGAGCAGAGCAGCACCAAGCCGCCGGCGGTCAAGGCCAGGAAGCCATCGGATACGAGGTCATGATTACGCATGGGACACCTGCCGCTCTCGTGTTCGATGCGCGAGTGGATCGACCAAGACCGTCCGAACGCGCCGCTTTGAAAGAGGTGATGCTTGCCGTCCGCGCGAGTGCCTTCAGGCCCTCGTGCGGTAACCCTCGAACGCATGGGCCAGGAAGATCCCCGCGCTTACCAGACCCATCAGTGCCGAAACCGTCTCGATCATCGTTAAATTCCAAATCCCGCCCTCGCATCCGAGAGAACGCGGGCGGCCTTGCACAGTCAAAAGAATTTCGGTGAGCGGCGCGACAATGGGGGTGGAGTGAGGATTTGGCGCAACAGACTGTCCGGCACTGGCACAGTGCGGGGGCCATCGCCCCGTAGAACAACGGAAAAATGCGAACGTCTCGTTTACCATCCCGGCGTGATCGCCGTGGGCTCCCCATTTCCGCCGCGTTCGGGTTGCGTTATCGTTACCGCTTCCGAGACGGTGGTGGGCCGCCTCGGATGAGATGACCGGACAGCGCTCCCGTAGCCAAAGCGGGTTGGGTACGCCTCCGGCGAAGTGGTATTTGGGGCGCATGGGGATCCATCGGTCAGATTCGGTTTTGCGAGCCGCGCGCGGTGTTGCGGCGGTCGCGACCTGCCTTGCGCTCGCCAACTGCGCCTCCTCAAACAAGTTCGCCAGCCGCGTCGACCCGAAATACGGGGTGTCCTCGAGCCCGCGGGTGGTGGCCTTCGGCGATCCGGTCCCGAAGGGCGGCGGCACCTACCGCGTCGGCAAGCCCTATGTCGTGGCGGGCCGGACTTACGTGCCGGAGGAGGACGTCAACTATCGCGCTGAGGGCATGGCCTCCTGGTACGGCGACAGTTTCCACGGCCGCCTGACCGCCAATGGCGAAGTGTTCGACATGACCTCGCTGACCGCGGCGCATCCGACCCTGCCGATGCCGTCTTATGCGCGGGTGACCAACGTCTCGAACGGCAAGTCGCTGATCGTCCGCGTCAATGACCGCGGGCCTTATCACGGCAACCGCCTCATCGACGTCTCGAACAAGGCTGCCGAACTCCTTGAATTCAAAGGAAATGGCGTCGCCAAGGTCCGCGTCGAATATGTCGGCCGGGCTCCGCTAGAAGGCTCCGACGACCGCCAGCTTCTGGCGACCCTGCGCACCGGCGTTCCGGCGCCGTCGCCCTCGATGGTCCGGGTCGCCTCGGCCAAGCCGTTTGTGCCGGAGCTGCCGTCCTCGACCCGCGGTGCCATTCGCGGCGAGGTCCCGATGCCGGAGGGGCGGCCATACAATCTCGGCAGTACCTCGGCCGATATGGCTTCGCTCAATGCTACCTCGGAAATGTCGGCCTCGAGCCGCAGCCGGGGCCAGGCGCTCCAGAACGCCCGCGCGGTGTCCTATGGCGAGGACGGTCGCTACGCCGCCGACAGCGCGGCCGCATCGACCGATGGCGCCGCCGAGGCCCGCAGCATCCTGAGCGGCCGCGGCCTCTACTGAGCCGCGCTCTCCTTCAAGAACGTGACGAGCGCCGCATTCACCTCTTCGGGCCGCTCCTGCTGCACCCAATGGCCGGCGCCCTCGATGATCAGCTTGCGCTTCAGATTGGGCAGCACGCGCTCGAGCTCGTTGACGCGCTTGGCCCCGATCAGGCCGGTGATGACGGCGTCCTTCGAGCCTGCGATGAAGAGGGAAGGCTGGTGAATCTGCGCGTCCTGCCAGGGCGCGGTCAGCTCCCAATTGCGGTCGATGTTGCGATACCAGTTCAGCCCGCCGCGGAAGCCGGACTTGCGGAAGGCCTCGGTGAAATAGGCCAGGTCTGCCTCGCTGAGCCAGCCAGGCAGCGGCTCGTCGGCGCCCGCGTGGCCGAGAAAGCCCTTGCCCTCCTGCACGAACATGGCGGCGGTGGGATCGGCGAGGCCCCGCCCGCCGAGGACGATGCGCATGGTGCGTGCGACGTCACGCTCGAGCTCGGCCTCGGCGACGCCGGGCGTCTGGAAATACTGCCAGTAGAAATTGGTGACGCCGCCCTGGCGCAGCAGGTCGAGCGGCTTGCCGCGGCCCCGGAACGGCGGCGGCACGCTCAGGCCCGCGACCGCCGTGAAGATGTCCGGCCGGAACAGCGCCGCGTGCCAGGCGACCGGTGCACCCCAATCATGGCCGACCACCATCGCCTTGGTCTCGCCGAGGGCCTGGACCAGGCCGACCACGTCGCCGACCGTGTCGAAGATCGAGTAGGCGTTCGCGTCGAGCGGCGCCGCGCTCTGGCCATAGCCGCGCATGTCGGGGGCGA
The DNA here is from genome assembly GCF_020193625.1 of Bradyrhizobium sp. IC3123. NCBI lineage: Bacteria > Pseudomonadati > Pseudomonadota > Alphaproteobacteria > Hyphomicrobiales > Nitrobacteraceae > Bradyrhizobium > Bradyrhizobium sp. IC3123. The sequence goes on from NZ_JADYVF010000002.1 coordinate 35,300, forward strand.
CGACGTGAAACCCGGCTTCGGCGACTGCCGGGATCTGGTGGCGCCAGGAATAGGACAGTTCCGGCCAGCCATGGCACAGCACCACAAGCGGTCCCTGTCCGGCTTCGCGGACGAACAGCTCGACCCCGTTGGACTTGATCATGCGGGTTGAGGGCATTCGCTTTTCCGCCTTGTTTCAGGGGTTTGGTCGAAAAACATGAGGCGTCACGATAGGGGCGCGGCGAGAATCGTGCAATCTCTGCGACAAGCGTCCAACCGCGTGTTGTTCGCATCTGTTCCAGCTGTTAGAACGCCTCTCTCAGGGCTTCGCCATGGCACTTCGTCTTCCTTTGCTTCGTCGCAACCGGCTCACCGCAGGAACGCTGGCGCGCGGGCTGATCGCGACGGTTTTGGCGGCGGCCATCGGCTGGGGCGGGGCGCTCCATGCGGCCAACCAGAGTGTCCAGGGCGGCAAGAAAGCGGAAGATGCCGGCTTCGACGGCGATGCCCCGACCGCGATCCTGATCGAAGCCTCCTCGGGCAGCGTGCTGTTCGAGAAGGACGCCGACGAGCTGCGCGCGCCCTCGAGCATGATGAAGCTGATGACCGCGGAGGTCGTCTTCAATGCCATCAAGAAGGGCGACATCAAGCTGAACGACGAGTATCGGATCAGCGAGAATGCCTGGCGCAGAGGCGGGGCCCCCTCGGGCGGCTCGACCATGTTCGCCGCCATCAACAGCAAGGTCTCGGTCGACGATCTCCTGCGCGGCGCGATCATCCAGAGCGGCAATGACGCCTGCATCGCGCTGGCCGAAGCCATGGCGGGCAATGAGCGGATCTTTGCCGCCGACTTCATGACCAAGCGCGCCCGCGAGCTTGGCATGACCAGGTCGACCTTCGCCAATTCCAGCGGTCTGCCCGATCCCGGCAACAAGATGACGGTGCGCGAGCTCGGCATGCTTGCCCGGCACATCATCCTGGACTTCCCCGAATTCTACAAACTGTTCGGCGAGAAGGAGTTCACCTGGAACAAGATCCGCCAGCAAAACCGCAATCCGCTGCTCAATTCGATGGAAGGCGCTGACGGCCTGAAGACCGGCTACACCAAGGAAGGCGGCTACGGCATGGTCGGCTCCGCCGTGCAGAACGGCACGCGGCTGATCGTCGTCGTCAACGGACTTGACGATCCCGAGGACCGCGCCACGGAAGCCAAGAAGATGCTGGAATGGGGTTTTCGCAATTTCGAGACCCGCACCCTGATCGCAGCCGAGCAGCCGGTCGGCTACGCCAAGGTGTTCGGCGGCGAGAGCCGGTCGGTCAAGCTCATCGCCAAGACCCCTGTGAAGGTGATGGTGCACAAGAACGGCAGCGACAAGCTGATTGCGCGCATCGTCTATAGTGGCCCGGTGCGCGCGCCGATCGAGGCCGGCCAGCGGGTCGGCGTGGTCAGGGTCTGGCGCAGCGGCAACATCGCGGTCGAGACGCCGGTCTACGCCGCGGAGGCGATCGGCACCGGCTCGACCATGCGCCGCGCGATCGACGGCGCCAGCGAGCTCGTGATCGGCATGTTCCGCGCAGGCGCCGAGAAGCTCTGATCATGAGTGAGAGCGCTGCACAGCGGCCGTCCGGACGGGGACGCTTCATCACCTTTGAAGGCGGCGAGGGCACGGGCAAGTCGACCCAGATCAAGAAGCTCGCCGACCGCCTCAAGGCGGCAAAGCTGCGCATCCGCGTGACGCGGGAGCCGGGCGGCTCGCCGGGCGCTGAAATCATGCGTCATCTGGTGCTGTCGGGCATGGGCAAGCTGCTCGGCCCCGAGGCCGAGACGCTGCTGTTTGCCGCCGCGCGCGATGACCATGTCCGCACGGTGATCCAGCCGGCGCTGAGCCAGGGCGTCTGGGTGCTGTGCGACCGCTTCGCGGACTCGACGCGGGCGTATCAGGGCAGCCTCGGCCAGGTGTCCGATGGCCTGATCAACGCGATGCAAAGGGTGACGATCGGCGACCTCAAGCCGGACCTCACCATCATCCTCGATTTGCCGGTCGAGATCGGCCTGCAACGCGCCGCCGCGCGCCGCGGCAGCGGCACGCCGGACCGGTTCGAGGCCGAGAAGCTCAGCTTCCACCAGGGCCTTCGCGAAGCCTATCGCAAGATCGCGGCGGAGGATCCCGCGCGCTGCGTGCTGATCGACGCCAATTCCGATCCGGACACGGTCGCCGCGCGCATCTGGACGGCGCTGCGCGAGCGCCTGCTGCCAACGCCTGCGTCAGTGGTGTCGGTATGAGCCCGCGTCAGGCCGAGCGCGAAACCGCCATACCGCATCCGCGCGAGACGTCGCAGCTGTTCGGCCATCGCGAGGCGGAGGCCGCGCTGCTTGATGCCTATCGCAGCGGACGCATTCCGCATGCCTGGCTGATCGGCGGGCCACAGGGGATCGGCAAGGCGACGCTGGCCTATCGCATGGCGCGCTTCGTGCTCGCCCATGCGCAGCCGCTGGCGCCGGCCGTGCAGCGCGCCGAAAGCCTTGCGATCGATCACGACGACGCCGTGGCGCGGCAGGTGGCGGCCGGCTCGCATGGCGGCCTGCTGACGCTCGAGCGCACCGCCAACGAGCGCGGCGTGATGCGCACCGTGATCACCGTGGACGAGACGCGCGAGACGATCGGTTTCTTCGGCTCGACCGCCGCGGCCGAAGGCTGGCGCGTCTGCATCGTCGACACGGTCGACGAGCTCAATCCGAACGCGGCCAACGCGCTTCTGAAGATCTTGGAGGAGCCGCCGCAGCAATCGCTGTTCCTGCTGGTGAGCCACGCGCCCGCGCGGGTGCTCGCCACGATCCAGTCGCGCTGCCGCAAGCTGCGCCTGCGACCGCTCACCACGGATGATGTGATCGGCGCCGCAGCTTCGGCGGCTGAGCTCGATCCGAACGATGCCGCGCTGCGCGAGGCGGCCGAGGCCTCCGAGGGCAGCGTCGCACGGACGCTGACGTTGCTCGGTGGCGAGGCCCTGAAGCTTCAGCAGCGCACGGCGGCGCTGCTCGCGCGCCTGCCGCAGGTCGATCCGCGCGAATTGCACACGCTCGGCGATTCGCTCGGCACCAGCGACCGCGTGGCGCTTGCGGCCTTCATCGACGGCATCGACCGCTGGATTGCGGAGCGCCTGCATGCGGATGAGGCCAATGCCAACCAGAACCTGCCGCGCCTTGCGCGGCTAGCTGAGGTATGGGAAAAGATCGTCCGCGCCGCGCGCGACACCGAAACCTACAATCTGGAGCGAAAGCCCTTGGTTTTCTCGGTGTTCGGCTGGCTGGCGGACGCAACGCGCTAAAGCATGATCCGGAAAAGTGCGCAGCGGTTTTCCGAAAGATCATGCGCAAAACAATAACGGAACGCCGAGCCGTTTCCAAAATTCGAGAAGCCGGTAAAGGAATTCGTGGTGGCAACGCGAGCTAAGAAATCCGTCAAACGCAAGAGCGGCAAGAAGGCTGCGAAGAAGGCCGTCAAGAAAGCCGCGAAAAAGGCCAAGGCGCGCGCGGCCAAAGCTGCCAAGAAGGTCAAGAAGACCAAGAAGGCTGCCGTCAGGAAGAGCGTGAAGAAGGGCGCCGCAAAGAAGGCCGCGAAGAAGCAGGTCGTCGCCAAGAAGGCGGTGAAGAAGGCTGCCAAAAAGCCGGCCAAGGCTCCGGCGAAGAAGGTCGCGAAAAAGGCGGCTGCGCCTGCCGTGACCGCCGCACCGACTCCCGTCGCGCCTGTGAAGCCAACGGCGCCGAAGTCCAAGGCCCCGCGCGCGCCGAAGCCCGTCGCTTCTCCGCACGCTGCCGCGCCTGCGGTGGCCGCCGCGCGCGACAACGTGTTCTACATCACGACTGCGATCGCCTATCCCAACGGCAGCCCGCATATCGGTCATGCCTATGAGGCGATCGCGACCGACGCGCTGGCGCGCTTTGCGCGGCTCGACGGCAAGGATGTGTTCTTTTTGACCGGCACCGACGAGCACGGCCAGAAGATGATTCAGACGGCGGCGAGCGAAGGCATGTCCACCGCCGCGCTCGCGATGCGCAATGCCGGCCGCTTCAGAGAGATGGACGAGCGCCTGGACGTGTCGTTCGACCGCTTCATCCGCACCACCGAGGAGCAGCATCACCGCTCCAGCCAGGAGATCTGGCGCCGCATGGAAGCGAACGGCGACATCTACGCCGACACCTATTCGGGCTGGTACTCGGTCCGTGACGAGGCCTATTACGCCGAGGACGAGACGCGTGTGAACGACGATGGTGTGCGCTTGGGGCCGCAGGGCACGCCGGTGGAATGGGTGGAGGAGAAGAGCTATTTCTTCCGCTTGTCGGAGTACCAGGACAAGCTGCTCAAGCTCTATGCGGATCAGCCTGACTTCATCGGGCCGGACTCGCGCAAGAACGAGGTGGTGAGCTTCGTCAAGGGCGGCCTGCGCGATCTCTCGATCTCGCGTACCACGTTCGATTGGGGCGTGAAGGTGCCCAGCGACGAAGAGCACGTGATGTATGTCTGGGTCGATGCGTTGACCAACTACATCACCGGCGTCGGTTTCCCCGATGAGAGCGACAAGAACTGGCGCTATTGGCCGGCCGACGTGCACGTCATCGGCAAGGACATCATCCGCTTCCATGCGGTGTATTGGCCGGCCTTCCTTTTGTCGGCGGGCATTCCGCTGCCGAAGCGGGTCTATGCCCACGGCTTCCTGTTCAACAGGGGCGAGAAGATGTCGAAGTCGGTCGGCAACACTGTCGATCCCTTCAACCTCGCCGACCAGTACGGCGTCGACCAGTTGCGCTACTTCTTCTTGCGCGAGGTGCCGTTCGGCCAGGACGGCAACTACAATCACGAGGCGATTGTCGCGCGCATCAACGCCGATCTCGCCAACGATCTCGGCAATCTCGCGCAGCGCTCGCTGTCGATGATCGCAAAACAGCTCGGCGGCGTGCTGCCCGAGCCCGGCGAGTTCAGCGACAACGACAAGGCGATCCTGGCGATGGCCGACGGCATGATCGCTGCCTCGCGTGAAGCCATGGCGACGCAGCAGATTCATCAATGGCTCAACGCCGTCTGGGCCGTGGTCGCGGAGGCCAACCGCTATTTTGCGGGTGAAGCGCCGTGGGCGCTCGCCAAGACGGATCCGGCCAGGCAGAAGACGGTGCTCTACGTCACCGCCGAAGTCGTGCGTCAGATTGCGATCCTGGCTCAGCCCGCGATGCCGACCGCCTCCGGCAAGCTGCTCGACAGCCTCGGCATCCCCGAAGCCGAGCGCAATTTTGACATGCTCGGCGGCGCCAAGCGCATCGCGCCCGGTTCGACGCTGCCGGCGCCGATGCCGGCGTTCCCGCGCTACGTCGAGCCGGCGGCCTGAAGGCGTTCGCACGATGCTGGTCGACAGTCATTGCCATCTGGATTTTCCGGACTTTGCGGAAGATCTCGACGGTATCGTGTCGCGGGCGCGAGCCGCCGGGATCGCCCGCATGGTCACGATCTCGACGCGGGTCCGGCGGCTGCAGGACCTGCTCGCCATCGCGGAGCGCTATGACGACGTCTATTGCTCGGTCGGCACCCATCCGCATCATGCGGACGAGGAGGACGGCATCGCGCCGGATGAGCTGATTGCGCTGACCCAGCATCCCAAGGTCGTCGCGCTCGGCGAGGCCGGGCTCGATTATTTCTACGACAACGGCTCGCCGGAGGCGCAGGCGAGGGGCTTTCGCGCCCACATCGCCGCCGCCCGCACCACCGGCCTGCCGCTGGTGATCCATACCCGCGAGGCCGACGAGGACTGCGCGCGCATCCTGGAAGAGGAGGCCGCAAAGGGATCGTTTCGCGCCGTCCTGCATTGTTACACGGGCGGGCGCGAGCTGGCACTGAAGGCGGTGTCGCTCGGGCTCTATATCGGCTTCACGGGAATCCTGACCTTCAAGAAATCGGAGACCTTACGCGCGATCGCAGCCGAACTGCCGCCCGACCGTATTCTGGTCGAAACAGACTCGCCTTATCTTGCGCCCGGCAAGTTTCGGGGCAAACGCAACGAGCCGGCCTACGTGGTCGAAGTCGCAAAAGTGCTCGCCGAGACGCGCGGCGTGTCGCTCGACGAGATCTCGCGCCAGACCAGCGAAAACTTCTTCCGCCTGTTCTCGAAGGTGAAAGCTTGAGACTGGGAGCCACATGACGCTGACGCTGACGATCCTGGGCTGCGGCTCCTCCGCCGGCGTGCCGCGCCCGGCGCTCGGCTGGGGCGCCTGTGATCCCAACAATCCCAAGAACCGCCGTCGCCGCTGCTCGCTGCTGGTCGAACGGACGTCCGAGCATGGCACGACACGCATCGTCATCGACACCTCGCCGGACCTGCGCGAACAATTGCTCTCGACCAATGTCGACCACATCGACGCGGTGTTCCTGACGCACGAACATGCCGACCAGACCCACGGCATGGATGATCTGCGCTCGGTCGTCATGCACATGCGCCGGCGCATTCCAACCTATTTCAACCAGTCGACCGCCAAGGACATCCTGTCGCGGTTCTCCTATTGCTTCATCTCGCCCGAGGGCAGCGATTATCCGCCGATCCTGACGCGGCATTCGATCGAGGCGGGAGAAAGCCAGACCATTCTGGGGAAGGGCGGCGCGGTGACGATGACCGCCTTTCTGGTGCAGCACGGCAACATCCCCGCGCTCGGCTACCGCATCGGGGATGCGGCCTACACGCCTGATCTCAATGATATCCCGCGCGAGAGCTGGGAGGCGCTGGAAAATCTCGATCTCTGGATCGTCGACGGCCTGCGTTACACCGGCCATGTCAGCCATTTCAGCATCAACGACGCGCTGTCCTGGATCGAGCGCTTCAAGCCGAAGCGCGCGGTCATCACCAACATGACCGCCGACGTCGATTATGAGGTTATCCGGCAGTCGCTGCCCCCTGGCGTGGTGCCGGCCTATGACGGGCTGCGGCTCGAGACGCACTAAACCCGCGGTGGAAATTCTCCTGCCAGCCGGCATAGACCTTGCTTGCACCGGCCCCATCATGTTGATCTAACGTCTGAAAGACAGGCGTTGGGCAGGGCGATATTCAAACAGGACCGGCAGTCGGATGCTATCGGTCCGTCGAGTCGCCTCGTGTGAGGATGGGGATCGCGTTGGCAGAGGACGAAGTAGCGACTCAGGGACCGGTACGACGCGCGCTGGACCTCCTCTATCTCGGCGCGGGCTATGCCGCGGGCGTCTTCCTGGTCGCGATCTTCGCAATCATGATGGTGATGTCGGTCGGGCGCCAGTTTGCGCTCAACATTCCCGCCGGCGATGATTTTGCGTCCTGGTGCATGGCGGCGATGGCGTTCCTCGGCCTCGCTCACACCTTCAAGCGCGGAGAGATGATCCGCGTCGGCCTGTTGCTGGAGCGCTTGCACGGGCGGACCAAGCAGATCGCGGAGGTCGTGGCGCTCGGCATTGCCGCTGCCTTCATTCTCTACTTCACCCGTCATGCTGTGCAGATGACCTGCGATTCCTGGCGCTTCAACGACGTGGCGCAGGGCGTGGTCGCGCTTCCGCTCTGGATTCCCCAGCTCGGCTTCGCCGGCGGCCTCGTGATCCTCTCGATCGCGCTGATCGACGAGATGGTCAACGTCATCGGCGGCAACCGTCCGAGCTACGAGAAGGGCTCGCCCGACGAAACTCCGGAAGAGTTCGTCGAACGCATCTCGCAGGGCGGTGGGGGCTGACCATGGCCAGTCTCGGCATGATCGAGCTGTCGTTCGTCCTGCTCGGCGTCATGATCCTGCTGCTGGGAAGCGGCGTCTGGATCGCGGTCTCGCTCGGGCTGGTCGGCTTCGTGGCGATGGCGCTCACCACGAGCCTGCCGCTCGGCACCGTGCTTGCGACCACCACCTGGAGCGCGAGCTCATCCTGGACACTGGCGGCCCTGCCGTTGTTCATCTGGATGGGAGAGATTCTCTTCCGCACCAAATTGTCGGAGGAAATGTTCCGCGGCCTGTCGCCCTGGGTGCAGTGGCTGCCGGGACGGCTGACACATGTGAACGTGATCGGCTGCGGCATCTTCGCGGCGGTGTCGGGTTCGTCGGCGGCGACCTGCGCGACGATCGGCAAGATCGCGCTGCCGGAGCTCGACAAGCGCGGCTATGACAAGGGCCTGAGCCTCGGATCGCTGGCGGGCTCAGGCACGCTCGGCCTGCTGATCCCGCCGTCGATTCCGATGGTGGTCTATGCCGTCACGGCGAACGTCTCCGTGCTTCAAGTGTTTCTCGGCGGCTTCCTGCCGGGATTGCTCGTGATCGCGCTCTATTCCGGCTACATCATCATCTGGTCGCTGCTCAACCCGACAAAGGTTCCGCCGCGCGATCCGCCCATGCCGCTCCGGCAGAAGCTGCGCGAGTCCGCCAAGCTCGCGCCCTGCCTGCTGCTGATCCTGGCGGTGTTCCTGTCGCTCGTTCTCGGCTTTGCGACGGCGACGGAGTGCGCGGCCTGGGGCGTTTCCGGCGCGCTGCTGCTGGCTTGGTGGAGCGGCACGCTCACGCGCAAGAACTTCCTCGAGAGCATCATGAGCGCGACGCGCCTGACCTGCATGATCATGCTGATCCTGGCAGGCGCGGCCTACACCACGGCGGCGATGGCCTATACGGGGATTCCGGCCGCGCTCGCCACCTGGGTCCAGGGCCAGCAGCTCACGCCGAGCATGCTGGCGCTGTATCTGAGCATCATGTACATCATCCTGGGTTGCCTGATCGACGGCATCTCGATGATCGTTCTGACCGCTGTCATCGTGCTGCCCATGGTCAGGCAGGCCGGCCTCGACCTGGTCTGGTTCGGCGTCTATCTGATCATCCACGTCGAAATGGCGCAGATCACGCCGCCGGTGGGGTTCAACCTGTTCGTGCTCCAGAACATGAGCGGCCGCGATACGTTCACGGTCGCGCGGGCGGCCTTCCCGTTCTTCGTGCTATTGCTCGCTGCGGTCTTCATCATCACGGAGTATCCGCAGATCGTGACGTTCCTGCCGAAGCTCGCTTTCCCAGACTGAGCGTACCCGTTCTCTAGATCGACTGTGAGGAGAAGTCCGATGATGTCTCGCTTATTCCACGCATCCTTGATTGCCGGCGTTGTGCTGGCCGCGACACCTGCCTTGGCTCAGAGCAAATGGAATCTGCCGGCAGCGTATCCTGCGGACAATCCGCACTCCGAAAACCTGGTCGCGTTCGCCAAGGACGTCGAAGCCGCCACCTCGGGCAAGCTCCAGATCACGGTTCATCCGGGCGCCTCGCTGTTCAAGGCGCCCGACATCAAGCGCGCCGTGGTGACCGGGCAGGCGCAGATGGGTGAGGTGCTGCTGTCGATCCACGAGAACGAAGACCCGATCTTCGGCGTCGACGTCGTGCCGTTCCTCGCGACCAGCTTCCCCGAGGCGACGAAGCTGTATCAGGCCTCCAAGCCTGCGATCGCCAAGAAGCTCGACGCGCAAGGTCTCAAGCTGCTGTTCGTGGTGCCGTGGGCACCGCAGGGCGTCTACGTCAACAAGCCGCTGGCCACGATCGAGGACATGAAGGGTCTGAAGTGGCGCGCCTACAATGTCGGGACCGCGCGGATCGGCGAACTGGTCGGCGCGCAATCGGTCACGATCCAGGCTGCGGAACTGCCACAGGCGTTGGCGACCGGCGTGGTGAACTCCTTCATGTCGTCGGGCGGCACCGGCTACGATTCGAAGGCGTGGGAGTCGCTCAAATACTTCTATGACGTGCAGGCCTGGATTCCGAAGAACTACACTTTCGTCAACAAGGCTGCGTTCGAGGCGCTCGACAAGCCGACCCAGGAGGCCATCCTGAAGGCCGCCGCCACCGCGGAGACGCGCGGCTGGAAGGCTTGGGAAGAGAAGGCCAATTGGTACCTCGGTCAGCTCAAGGCCAAAGGCATGACTGTCGAGCCGCCGAGCCCGGCACTGAAGGCCGGCTTCCAGAAGATCGGCGACCAGCTCACGGCCGACTGGCTCAAGAAGGCAGGGGCCGACGGTCAGGCGGTGCTCGACGCCTACAAGAAGATGTGAGGATGAGAGAGCTTCCGCCCGCCGCAGGCGGGCGGAAGCTTCTTTGGCCGCTGGTCAGGCCGAGATCGCCTTCACCGAGCCGACTTCGTTGCGCAGCAGGAACTTTTGGATCTTGCCCGTGGACGTCTTCGGGATCGGCCCGAACACGACCGCCTTCGGCGTCTTGAAGCCGGACATCTGGCTGCGGCAGAAGGCGATGATATCCGCCTCGCTGGCACTGGCGCCCTCTTTCAGTTCGACGAAGGCGCAGGGCACTTCACCCCATTTCGGATCGGGCTTTGCCACCACGGCCGCGAACAGCACGGCCGGGTGCTTGTAGAGGATGTCCTCGACCTCGACCGAGGAAATGTTCTCGCCCCCGGAGATGATGATGTCCTTGGAGCGATCCTTGATGATGACGTAGCCGTGCTCGTCGAGCACGCCGAGATCGCCGGTGTGGAACCAGCCGCCTTCGAAAGCTTCCCTGGTCGCCTTCTCGTTCTTCAGGTAGCCCTTCATCACGATGTTGCCGCGGAACATGACCTCGCCGATGGTCTCGCCGTCGCGCGGCACCTGCTGCATCGTTTGCGGGTTGATCACGGTGACGCTTTCCTGCAGCGGGTAGGGCACGCCCTGCCGGCGCTTCATGCGCGCGCGCTCGGCGGCGGGCAGGTCATCCCAGCCCGGCTGCTCGGCGCAGACGGAGGCGGGGCCGTAGACCTCGGTCAGGCCGTAAACATGCGTCAGCTTGATGCCGATGCTTTCGGCGCCTTCCAGCACCGCGACCGGCGGCGCGGCGCCCGCGATCAGGCCGACGACGCGGCGGGCCGCATCGCCCTTTGGTGCATCGGGCGCGTTGATCAGCGTGTTGTAGACGATCGGCGCGCCGCACATATGGGTGACGCCGTGTTGCTTGATCAGCTCGAAGATCCTGGTCGGCTCGACCTTGCGCAGGCAGACATTGATGCCGGCGGCCGCCGCAATGGTCCAGGGAAAGCACCAGCCGTTGCAGTGGAACATCGGCAGCGTCCAGAGATAGACCGGATGCTGGCCGAGATTGCCGGCGAGGATGTTGCTGACGGCGTTCAGATAGGCGCCGCGATGATGGGTGACGACGCCCTTGGGATTGCCCGTCGTGCCCGAGGTGTAGCTCAGCGCAATCGCGTCCCATTCATCGCTCGGCGTGATCGGCGCGAAGCTTGGATCGCCTTCGGCGACGGCTGCCTCGTATTCGATCTCGCCGATGCGCGTGCCGCCCTTGAACGATGCGTCGTCGACGTCGACCACCAGCGGCTTGGGGCCGGTCATCTGCGCCAGGGCCGCAGTGATGACGCCTAAAAACTCTGGATCGACCAGGATGATTTTCGCGCCGCCATGATCGAGCTGGAACGCGATCGAAGGCGCATCGAGGCGGATGTTGAGCGCGTTGAGCACGGCGCCGGTCATGGGCACCGCGAAGTGCGCCTCGTTCATCGCGGGAATGTTCGGCAGCATCGCCGCGACGGTGTCGCCGACGCCGATGCCCTTGCTCGAAAGCCACGAGGCGAACCGCCGGCAGCGCTCATAGGTCTGAGCCCAGGTGAAGCTGCGGCCTTCATAGACCGTGCTGACGTGATCGGGATAGACCGCGGCGCTGCGCGCGAGGAAGCTCAGCGGGCTCAGCGGCACATAATTGGCTTGCGTCTTGTCGAGGCCGATATTGTACGGGTTCTGTCGCTCGCTCATCGACACCCTCCTTAAACCGCATCAAAGAAATCCGATCGAGATCCAGGGGAAGATCGCGACGATGATCAATCCCACCAGCAGCGCCAGCAGATAGCCCCAGATCGGCCTGATGCCTTCGGCCGGATCGACGCGCCCGATGGCGCAGGCGGCATAATAGCCGACGCCGAAGGGCGGGGCGAATAGCCCGATACCCATGGCGAGAATGATCACCATGGCGTAGTGCACCTCGTGCACGCCGACGGCGCGGGCGATCGGAAACAGCAGCGGTCCGAACAGCACGATCGCCGGGATACCCTCCAGCACGCTGCCGAGGATGGTGAAGGCCAGGATCGACACGGCGATGAAGGTCGCAGCCCCGCCCGGCAATCCCGTCATGGCCGCAGCCAGCGAGCGCGAGAAGCCGGATTGGGTCAGGCCCCAGGCCATGCCGGTTGCGGTGCCGATGATCAGGAGGATCGCACCCGACAGCGCGGCGGTCTCGACGAGCATCGGAAACAGCCGTCGCCAGTCGAAGCGGCGGTAGATCAGGAGGCCGACGAGGGCGCCATAGACGATGCCGATGGTGGAGACTTCAGTCGCGGTCGCAATGCCCTCGACCACGGCATAGCGGATCACGAAAGGCAGCGCGAGCGCGGGCAGGGCGACGACGAAGGTCTTGCCGATCTCGGATGCCGTCGCGCGGCGGACGTGGCCCATGTCCTCGTGGCGGTAGCGCCACCACACCAGCATGCAGAGCGTGACGGCGAGCACGACGCCGGGCAGGAGGCCGCCGGTGAAGAGGGCGGCGATCGAGACGCCCGTGACCGAGCCGATCGTGATCAGCACGAGGCTGGGCGGGATGGTCTCGGTCTGGGCGCCGGTGGCCGCCAGCAGCGCGACGAGATCGCCGGGCTTGGCGCCGCGCTCTTTCATCTCCGGGAACAGCACGGGCGCGACTGCCGCCATGTCGGCCGCCTTGGCGCCAGAGATGCCGGAGACGAGGTACATCGCGCCGACGAGCACGTAATGCAGGCCGCCCCTGATATGGCCAAGCAGGCTTGCCAGGAACGCCACCATGGCCCGCGCCATGCCGGTCATCTCGATCAGCAACCCCAGAAACACGAACAGCGGCACGGAAAGCAGGATGAGGTGGCTCATGCCCTCGTCCATGCGCCCGACCAGCACCATGACCGGCGTGCTCGTGGTCAGCGCGAGATAGCCGTAGATCGCAAGACCAAAGCCGAACGCAATGGGAACCCCGGCAAACACGCAGAAGCCGGCGACGCCGACGAAGAAGATGATGAGGTTGAGATTGCCGAGCGGCCGCAGCAATGGCTCGGCCAGCCAGAACAGGCCGATCACGACCGCAACCGACAGCACGGCGGCCGCAACCATGCGGTGGTCGGCGGCGCGCGCGAGCCGCAGCAGGGCAAAGGCCGCCATCAGGCCGATGCCGGCCGGCAGCGCGGCGGCGCGCCACATATTGGAGATCTGCAGCGCCGGCGTCGTGATGTAGCTTTCTTCATAGGCGTAGTCGCAGGCCGGCCACACAATCAGGATCAGGAACGCCAGGGCCGCGGAGGTCGCGACCAGATCGAGATAGGCCCGCATCGCCGGCCTGGCGCTGGCGACGACCGCCGTCATGCGCATGTGCTCGGAGCGGCGGAACGCAACCGCCGCGCCCAGCATGGCGAGCCACAGGAACAGGATCGAGGCGAGCTCGTCCGACCAGATCAGCGGCCGCTGCAGGCCATAGCGTGCGACCACGCCGGCAAACAGGATCACGATCTCGGCGACCACCAGGATCGCCGTGGGGATTTCGACGACGAGGCCGAGCACGCGCTCGACTGAGGCCAGCAGCGAAGGTCGGCGAGGGGACTGCAACGTCACCTCGCCCACAGCTTCGGTCATCTCAATCTCGACATGAGCCATCCTGATACCGACCTCGACGGCCCCAATGCGCTACGACAGCTTGCCGACGGCTTTCTCCAGGAGCTCCCAGGCCTGATCGCCATATTTGCCCTTCCACTCGGCGTAGAAGCCGGCGGAGCGCAGCTTGTCGCGGAACGGCGCGATGGGCGGCTGGTTGAAGGTCAGGCCCTTGCCCGCGAGTTCCTGCTGCAGGTTGGCGTTCAGCTTGGCGGTATCCTCACGCTCCCTAACGGCGGCGGCATTGATGTTCCTGGCGACGACGGTGCGCACGTCCTGCGGCAGCTTTTCCCAGGCTCTGCGGTTGGCCAGGAACCAGAAGCCGTCCCACATGTGGTTGGTCAGCGAGCAGTACTTCTGCACCTCGTAGAGCTTGCCGGTCGAGATGATGGCCAGCGGGTTCTCCTGGCCCTCGACGATCTTGGTCTGGAGTGCGGAATAAACCTCGCTGAAATTGATCGAGGCGGGCGCGGCATCGAACGCCTTGAACATCGAGGTCCACAGCGGCGACACCGGCACGCGGATCTTGAAGCCCTTGAGATCGTCAGGCCCGGCGATCGGCCTGGTCGACGACGTGGTCTGGCGGAAGCCGTTGTCCCAGATCTTGTCCATGACCTCGAGGCCGGCCTTCTTGATCTCGCCGCGGACATGGGCGCCGAGATCGCCGTCCATGGCCTTCCAGACCGTGTCGTAGTCCGGGAACGCGAAGCCGATGCCGTTGATGGACGCCGCCGGCACCAGGGTCGACAGGATCAGGCCGGACAGCGTGAAGAACTCGACGCCGCCGGAGCGGATCTGGCTCAGCATGTCGGTGTCGGAGCCGAGCTGATTGTTCGGGAAGATTTGCAGGTCGAACTTGCCGCCTGTCTCGGTCTTGATCGCCGCCGCCATCTCCTTGGCACGGACGTTGAGCGGATGGGTGTCGGGCAGGTTATTGGCGTACTTGTAGGTGAACTCGGCGCTCTGGGCGCGGGCCACATGGGGCGCACCGAGGCCGCCCAGGACCGCGGTCGCGGCGGAAGCCTTGAGAAGCGTGCGTCGGGAATAGCGCGTGGAAAGGACCATGGGTCTGCTTCCTCGGAAGGTTTGTTGTTGTTCTGAGATGCAAACCTATACGGGCGGTCGGCCTTAGGGTCATCTGCGATCTCGCGGATGCCTCGCTTATTGCAGCCGGACAAGGTCACGGCAATATCGGCTTTCGCAGACCTCGACCCGTTTCAAAACCTGAAAAACAACCCCATGCACAGTAGACGTCAAGAGCTAAGACGACGGCCGACGCGCAGACGGAGATACGGGCTTTGGCGAAGGTCGGATGTCAGCAATTCCGCCCAAATGATTGATTTCATTGTACATAAATATATTCCATAATATACCTTATGCGAATTTTGGATGTGCCGGGCACCAGGCCAATGTCCTGCGGCGATTTCGACGATGCTACGTTGATCTGGTTCTGCCGACTGGTACCCCAAGTGATCGGCGGCTTCCTCCTCTGGCAACGTGACGATGCGGCGGCGGCGCGAGCCTACCTCCAAGCTCCGGCGGTCGGCGGAAGCCCAGACGCCGCGATCCACCGGCTGGTGATCGCCCTATTCGAGGCCTCTTCCGCCTCGGCCAGTCCCCTCTCCCCGAACGTCCGCTATTCGGTCTTGACGTTGCGTTCCTCGATCACCTTGCGCCAGGACGGGATTTCTGCGGCGATCAGGGCGTGCAGTTCGGCAGGCGTGCTGGCCTTGGCCTCCACGCCATAGGAGAGAAACCGATCCCGTATTTGCGGCATCGCCAGCACCGTGCCAAGCGCAGCGTTGAGCTTGGCCAAGACGTCTGGCGGAGTGCCGGCAGGCGCGAGAATGCCGAACCACGTTTCGACCGAATAGCCCTTCAAGGCACTGCCGATGGATGCCGCACCGGGAGCAACCGGAGAAGGACCGGGCGAGGAAACCCCGAGCAGCTTCACCTTGCCGGAGCGGATGTGCTCGTTCAGCGTATCGGACGTGGTGGTGAGCAGAATGTCGACCTCGCCGGCAAAGATGGCGAGCGTCGTCGGCGCCTGGCCCCGGTATGGGACGTGGACCATCTGCAGACCTGCCTGATTGAGGAAGCGTTCCGTGCTCAGATGCCCGAGCGAGCCTGGTCCAGCGGAGGCATACAGCATCGGCTTGCTCTGCGCCTTGGCGTAGGCAAGCAGCCCGGCAACGTCGTTCACGGGCACCTTGTCGCTTGACACCAGAACCAGAGGCGCCGTGGAGACCAGGGACACCGGTGCAAAGCTCTTCAGCGGATCGAAATCGATGCCCTTCTGCAGCAACGGTGCGATCGAAATCGGCCCATTGTTGGCAAACAGAAGCGTGTAACCGTCGGCATCCGATCGGGCCGCTTCGTTGGAACCGGTCGTGCCGGCCGCACCGCCGCGATTGTCGATGACAATCGGCTGGCCGAGGATTTTCGTCATCGGCTCCTGCAGTGCACGAGCCATGATGTCGGTCGAGCCGCCGGCGGGATATGGCACGATGAGCCGGATCGGACGCGATGGATAATTGTCCGCTGCGGCGGGCGCAACGAGGATCGCCGCTCCGAATATGAAAGTCAGAACACGCAGTACCTTCACGTCGATCCTCCCAAGCTGTTTTTTGATTATCTTGCGGTAGAACAATTCGCGGCTTGCAGCTTTAAATCATAGGGGTGTCTCACCCTTGCCAAATGCGCCGGCGGCAGCCGCCTGTCCGATGTCGCTGTTGGATAGGCCGAGCACGCGCGCGAGGATCTCATCCCGATGCTCGCCGACCGCGGGGATGTCGTGGCCGATCCCAGTCCGCGCGCCCGACATCCGCCACGGCGCGTTGACGCCCCTGAACTCGCCTGCGACGTCGGCGATCGGCGCGAATACGCCGCGAGCAGACAAGTGCGGGTCATCCAGCGTTTCCGCGGGATCGCGAAAGCGGGCGCTCGGAATACCGGCGCGATCGAGCGCTGCCAGGGACTCATCCACCGTGTGATGCATCGTCCACCGCTCGACGACCTGCATCAGAGCGGTCCAGTTCGCGCCGCGCGCCGACACCGAGGAGAAACGAGGTTCGGACGAGAGCTCCGGCAGGCCCGTGAGGTCGCGAAGCGCGGAAAAATTGCGTGCCGACACCGGCGCGATCAGGACGTCGCCGTCTTTGGCGCGCACAGGGCCGTAGGTCGGGCGCGCCACCGGCGCCGAGAACTGCGCTTCCTGCAGCTCGTACACCAAGAGGTTCAGCATACAGTCCATCAGAACGACATCGACGTGCTGCCCTGCTCCCGTACGCTCCCGTTGTACCATCGCCGTTTGAATCGCCGAGAAGCCGAAAACGCCGCCGAGAATATCGGCGACGAACACGGCTCCAGCCGCCGGCCGGTCGCGATCGCCGGCATATCGCATCAGCGCGCGGTCGAAACCGCTCTCGGCATGAACGATCATTGCATAGGCCGGGCGTTCCGACTGCGGACCGGCCTGGCCGTAGCCGGATATCGAGCAATAGATCAAACGGGGATTGATCTTGCGAAGCGCCTCATATCCGAGACCCAGGCGCTCCATGACGCCGGGCCGGAAATTCTCGACCAGAATATCCGTGCTTTCGACCATGCGATGCACGAGCTCGATCGCCTCGGATGATTTGAGGTCCAGCGCGATGCTCTTCTTGCCGGCATTGAGCTGACCGAAATAGGCGCTTTGGCCGTGGCGAAGGGGCGCGCGCAGACGCATCTCCTCGCCTTCCGGCGGCTCGATCTTGATCACTTCGGCGCCGACATCCGCCAGCAGCCGCGCGCAATAGGGTCCGGCGAGCATGATGGAGAAATCCAGCACGCGGACGCCCTCGAGTGGTGATTTCAATGATTGGCCCTGCATCATCGGTTCCTATCGAGGTAAGCCAAGCGCACGCTGCGCAATCAGGCTGCGCTGAATTTCGTTCGTGCCGATGCTGATCACCCACATCAGCGAATGACGCAGGTTTTGCTCGAACCGGCCGTTCTCGACGGCCCCCGGCATCTGTTCGGACAGCGTGGCCCGCATGCCAAGGATGTCGAGCGCGGCTTCGCCAAAGCGTTCCATCAGCTCGCTGGAAAAGACCTTGCTGATCGCGCCATATTCCGGCGGCGTGACGCCGCCTGTGGCAAGGTCCGCGCAATGCATCATCAGTTGGCGGCCTATCTCGATTTCGCAGGCGAACGCCGCCATGCGGTCCCGGACAATCGGATCTCCACTCAACTCCTGCCGGGCGATCACATGCTGGCGCAGTTGTTCAAAGGTATGCGCAACTTTCAGCACGATGCCGCCGCCGACCAGTCCCCGCTCGAAAGCGAGCGCTCCAGTCAGGACTTTCCAGCCCTCGTTTTCACCGCCGACGAGGTTCTCCACGGGCACGCGAACATCGTCGTAGAAGATGTTGGCGAACGTTCCATCGTACATGGTGGTGGCCGGCCGGATCGTGATTCCGGGTGTGTTCATCGGCACGATGAACATGCTGATGCCTGCATGGGGCTTGGCGTTCTTGTCGGTTCGCGCCGCCAGGAACATGTATTTTCCCCACCAGGTCGTGGTCCAGATCTTCTGACCGTTGATGACCCAATGGTCGCCGTCGCGGACCGCGCTGGTTCGCAGCGCCGCAAGGTCGGAGCCTGCCTGCGGCTCGCTGTACCCCATCCCATGCATGGCCGCGCCGCGCAGAATTTCCGGCAGATACTTCTTCTGCTGCTCGGGCGTACCGAACATCATCAAGGCGTTGGCCTGGATCGAGGCGCCGAGGCGCGGAGCTTCGTACTGCTCCATGGTCTCCATGAAGGCGATCTGCTCAAGCGGCGAACGCGCCTGGCCACCGAACTCCTGCGGCCAGCCGAGGCCGATCCAGCCGGTGCTCCCCATATCGGCAGCAAATTCAGCGTCGAATTCACGCTTTGCGAACGGCTTGGCGTCAAAAGCGGCCTTTCGGCCGCCCGCCCAGTTCTGTGCAAGCCACCGCCTGACATGTTCGCGCAGTTCGTTCCCGGCGGAGCCGAGATCATATTGCGGCATCGCTGCACCGCCATTGTCGAACAGGTGGGCGGCGAGGCGGCGTCTGGCATGGGCCGAGCCACCAAGCGCTATGGTGTCCAAATGCACGCGCTTGAAGTGCAGCGGCGCTTCGTGTTCTTCGGCGTAGCCGATCGCGCCGAATGTGTGCTGCGTCTCAAGAGAAACGCGTCGCAAAGACGGACCCCCGAACGCCATGGCGCAATCGGAGAAGTATTGCCAGTCGCGATCACCCTCGTCCCGCAGCTTCGCCGCGTGGCGCAGAACGAGACGCACGCCCTCGAGATCGACGAAGCAGCTGGCGAGCTTGTGCTGGATCGCTTGAAATCGCCCGATCGGTTGGCCGAATTGCTGCCGCTCCCCGGCGTAGGCTACCGCCAGCTCGAACGCACGACGCGCGGCACCATGGGCGCGCGCCAGCAGCGCCAGTCGCGCGATCGATCGCAAATCGCTCAGGCTGATCTTGGCAGCAGGAACAAGTCTTGCCGGCGCCGCATCGAGCGCCAGCTCCCAATTGCCCCATGCACCCATCGCGCGCGTGGGGGTACGATTAACGCCGTGAGCCCGAAGGTCGACGAGCGCAAGCTGTTTCTCGTCCACCGGCGCGAGCAGGTGGGTAGCGCTCCCCGCGGCCTCAACGAACCGAAGCGATCCTGTTGCCTTCTCGCCAAGAAGCGCGATCGACCCAATACCAGGATCGGAGTCGAATGCACCGAACGAAAAAACAACACGCGCCGTGCCCCCCTGAAGTGCTGTTCGCAATTCCCCTGCATCGGGGGATGCACCTGACAGCACGAGATTTGCCAGCACGGCAGACCACATCGGAGCGGGACACGCCGCGCGGCCAAGTTCTTCCATCACCGTCAGGATCTCACGAAGGCCGCCCTCCTCCGGATCTGCGCCCAGAGCCGTGAGACCTTGCCCGGCCAGCTTGTTCCACATCTCGGTGATCGCGTCGGGCGATGCACCATCCTTCAGGCAGTCGGCTCGCCAATGCGCTTCGAGAAGCCCGCGCAGGGATTCGCGAAGCATGCCCGCAACGTCGTCGCTTTCGATGCCGGAGGCCGCCATTGCGAGAGCCTACACCTGACCGAACCTCGGTTTGCGCTTCTCCTTGAAGGACATGGTTGCCTCCTTGTGATCCGCTGTCTCGAACGTGACCTGTTCGAGCGCCATTGACGCCTCGAGCAACATGTTCACGCGATCCTTCACGATCTGGTTGATCGACAGCTTGGTCCAGCGGATCGCCCAAGTTGGGCCGTTTGCCAGTTCAACGGCGATTTCCCGCGCCTTGCCCAGCACGTCAGCACGAGGAACGACATGATTGACGAGGCCGATCCGCTCCGCTTCCCGCCCCTTCAGCAGCGTGCCGCGGATCAAAAACTCCTTGGCCTTGTTGATGCCGACCAGCAACGGCCAGATAACGGTGCCGCCGTCCCCGGCAACCAGCCCAACGCGCGAGACGTGCGTGTCGCCAATGCGCGCATCGTCGGACATGACGGTGATATCGCACAGCAGCGCATGGGTCGCAGCGAGCCCGATGGCATCGCCATTGATCGCCGCGATGATGGGTTTGTCGAGCTCGAGCTGCCGCGTCACGCCGCGGCGGCTGATCATGGGATCATGGACCTCACCCTCCTCCAGGACGTCCCCGCCGGGACGCTCAGACATGGCCTTGACGTCGCCGCCGACGCTGAAGAAATCGCCGGCGCCGGTCAGCACGACGACGCTGACGGCGTGGTCATCGGCGAGGTCGTCCCAGATCGTCCGCAGCTCGCGGATCAGCTTCTGATTGATCGCGTTGCGCGACTGCGGCCGGTTCAGGGTCACCGTCGCCACCTTCTCCGACACGTCGACCTTGAGGCATTCATACTTTGCGTAGTTCGACACTTTATTCCTCCCGTTGTTATCGTGTTCGAGCGCAGGCCTTCGGCGTCCAAGCGCGGCTAACGCCGCATGCCCGGCTGGACCTCGGCCAGCGCGACATGCAGCGACATCGCGCCCGGATCCTGCTCCAGCATTCGCTGGACAGCTTCGAGATGCGCGCGCATCAAGCGGCGCGCCGATGAGGTGTTCCGTTCGGCTATGGCGGAGAGCAATTGACGCCGCCGGTCGGCCAACCGGCTCATCGCGACGCCGCTCGAGGCCACCTTGGCGTAGACGAAGCGCATGTGAATTTCGGTCACCGAATCCATGATCATCGCGATGACCTTGTTTCCGGTCGAGGCCGCCAGCAGCTTGTAGAATTCGCGCGAGCACTCGACCCGGTCGAGCAGCCTCCCCTCCTTCGTCGCAAGCTCGGTTCGCCGGATGTTGGCCTCCAGCGCATCGAGATCGGACTGGCGTGCATGGTCGCACGCAAGACCGACGACGAGGTCGAGCACGTGGACACGCGCCTCCGACAGCTCCCGGACCGAAATCGTTCCAAGGCTCAGCATGTCCCGCATGACGTCGTTCATGCGTCTGGTGTCGCCCTCCTGGATGAAGGCACCGCCTTTGACGCCCTTCAGCAATCGAAGCACGCCAGCCATCTCGAGGCTGCGCAACGCCTCCCTCAGGACATTGCGGCTCACACCGAGCTGCTGCGCGAGATCGCGCTCCGGAGGCAGCTTGTCGCCGGGCTTCAGCTGCCCGAGCGCCAGCTGCTCGCGGATGCGCTCGCAGATTTCCTCGAACGCCCGCCTCGTATGGATCGGCCGGAACCTGGGGGCCGGCGCGGGACTTGCCGTCGCCCGCTGATCGGCCGGGCGCTCGCGCCTACCGGGCGAAACATTGCGTGACTGCGCACCGGCGCGGGGGCTTGACTTGGTGTTCATGTGGTGAATTATTAAATGGATCACCCATTCAATGGAAGCCCCTTTCTGGGTTTCACTCAAGAAAGTCCACTACGAGGGTCCATGAGCTTTTCCGAGGAGCAGATCGCCTTCCGCGACACCGTCCGCAAGATAGCCGAGAAGCATGTGGCGCCGATCGCCGCCGAGATTGACGAGACCGACCGCTTTCCGACCGAGCTCGTGAAGCTGTTCGGCGAAATGGGGCTGATGCAGCTTTGGGTGCCGGAGCAATATGGCGGCCCGAACGGCAATCTCACCATGGCTTGCATCGCGCGCGAGGAGATCTCGAGGATATCACCTGCCTGCGCGTCGATCGCCTGTCTGAACACCATGTTCATTATGCCGCTCCTCCACTTTGGCTCAGAGGAACAACGAAAAAGATACCTGCCGATCATCGCCAAGGGCGGCGTCGTCACCGCAATCGCCATCTCCGAGCCGCAGGCCGGTTCAGACGTCACCGCTATTGCGACACGCGCGCGGAAGGATGGCGATTCCTACGTTCTCGATGGCCGCAAGCAGTGGTGCAGTTACGGGGTGGTCGCCGACTATATGGTGGTGATGGCACGGACCAGCGACGGTCCAGGCTCCGATGGCATAAGCGCCTTCATTGTCGAGCCGAAGAAGATGGCCGGAATTTCCTTTGGACGTCACGAGCGCAAAATGGGTTTCCGGGGCGCGCCGAATACCCCGATCTTCTTCGACAATGTGCGCGTGCCGAGGGAAAATCTGGTTGGGGAAGAAGGCAAGGGCTTTCGAGCCTCGATGCGCGCCCTCGATCTCAATCGGCCGACCATTGGGGCACAGTCCGTCGGATTGGCTCAGGGCGCGCTCGACGCCTGCGTCGCCTACGCGAAAGAGCGCAAGCAGTTCAAGAAATCGATCTCGGAGTTCCAAGGCGTCCAGTTCATGCTCGCGGACATGGCGATGCAAATCGAGGCCGCACGTGCACTGGTCTACGAGTGCGCGCGCGCCGGGGACGCGGGTGACTGGAAGCGCCTTAATGTTCTTGCCAGCATGGCCAAGTGTGTGGGCAGCGATATGGCCATGAAGGTCACAACGGATGCGGTGCAGATATTCGGGGGCTATGGCTACACCATGGATTACCCCGTCGAGCGCATGATGCGCGACGCGAAGCTAACCCAGATCTTCGAGGGCACGAACCAAATCCAGCGGGTCGTCATCGCGCGTGAGCTGCTCAGTTAGACAAACGCGGCCCTGGTCCTGAACCGGGCCGCACCTTTCTCGACTTCGCCTCCGCCGCGTCGAGGGTGGTGCGCGAGCCAGTTGTTGCGCAACCTCGCGGAATGAGCCGCGGCGATGCTCACCGTCAGACGTGAATGCGGTGTGGTGTTAATTCACGGCAATGATGCGCGCGATTCGACCACAAATCGGTGAGCACCCTCGTATGGAATCTCAATACCGTGCGAGCTACGTCCCGAGGCCCAGCTCGGCCCGTCGAGATGGCCGAAGCCGATATCGCCCCTTACCGAGCTCAAACCCGAGGTCGCTCAGTCCTGGTGGATTGCGCTGCTCCGGCGAACTTTCCGACCGCTGACCGCAACGGAAAGTTCGGAAAGTGTGGGCCAGTTCATACAATCGAGCGGCCGCGAGCCGCACTATTCGCAAATAGCGTTGCATTGCGAAACACGTTTCGGTTGCCGGGCTCAGGCGCGAAATGGCCTCAAGTCTGCGTGCGACCCGGGGGAGCCAAAAACATGCGTCGTGATTTGACCATCAAGACCGGCAGCATGGCCGGCACGTCCGATTTCAGGGTGATGGCTCCGATCAAGAAGGGGTTCGTGCCGTCCCTGGATGCGACCACGTACAAGACCCGCGTCAAATACGTGCTACGGGCGCTGAATGGCGGACGCGCCAACGCGTATGAATACGAGCTCGCCCGCGTGCTGACCGATTCCGTTGACCGCGTCGGGCGAATCCACTCGGTGGGCATCGCCGTGCTCGAACCCGAGGACGAATCCGTGGACGGCGTGGACTATTTGCTGCTGACCGCCACGTTCGACGGCTCCTGGGAAGCCTATGTCCGCGTCATCTGGCAGAAGGCCGCCCGGCTGCTCGACCTCATCTTCTGCAATACCGATGGTTATGTGCTCGGATACGAGAACACGTACGAAAACTGGGGTATCTGGCTCAAGAGCAAGCAGACCGAAGCCTATTTTCTCTATGCCACCCCCGACCTGACCGTGGATGACACGCGCTTCCTGCGGATGGAGGAGCGGGTCTATCGGCGCGCCTCTGGCGCCGGCGCCGACAAGATCGTCACGCGGATCAGGATTCCCTCGCCGGAAGACATCGCGCGACACTCGATATTCGAGGTCGACGGCCAGGTCGGCGTCGATCCGACCAATGCCGGCTTCAGCAAACCGCTCAGCATCGAAGCCGCCGCCCGGCCTCCGTTTCGCCACGGCATCCGCGCACTGGCGGGCCTCTACCGTCTGGCCGACTTCTATCCGCCGGGGACGCATGACGGGGTGCTTCTGCATCGGGCCGGCCACGAGCTGCTGCCCGAATTCGTCACCATGATCAACGACCCCACCTACGCGGAAGGCGTCAAGCGCGCTCGCCGGCGCTATGATGAGGCCCTGCGCTGGTTGATGACCCCGCCCGATGTGGCGCCGGTACGGCGCAACCTGCCCCTCGCCCCGCCGGCCGAACTGCCGTTGCAGGATCGCGGTAACGTGCAAGGCGGGATCATCACCGCCTACCCCGATTCCGACTACGGCTGCCTGCTGCTGCTGCAATTCGCCAATCCGGCCGCACTGGCCGCGTTTCTCGACGTCCTCGAGGTGACTTCCGAAGCCGACGTTCTGACGCCGGGGCAGATCGTCACTAACATCGCATTCACGGTCGAGGGACTGCGTCAGGCCGGCCTGTCGGACGAAGAGGTGCGCACTCTGCCGGAAGAGTTCGTGCAGGGCATGGAAAGACGCGCCGGCCTGCTCGGCGACGTGCGCTGGAATCATCCGCAGCGATGGCGCCTTCCCGCCAGCAACTGGGCGCTCGGGACCGACGCGCCGGACCTGCCCGAAGGCGACCCGGCGCCGCGCATCAGCATGAGCTCGGTCCATGCCGTCCTCCAGCTCCGCCTGTTGCTGTCCAAGGATGCGCAGCCGACGGCGGATGCGAGACAGGCGTTGATGGCCGAAATGAAGCGCCTGGTCGGGGTCGATGCGGGTATCAGGCCCCTTTCGATCCAATGGATGCAGCGGCAGCGCGATAAGAGATCCCGCGACATGCAGGACCATTTCGGGTTCGCCGACGGCAGTTCGAACCCGGTGCTGCGAGAGTGCGAGGCCGGCACGTACTATTCCAATCAGGTGCATCTCGGCGAAATTCTGTGCGGCTATCCGAACATCGCCGACGAGACGGCGCCGTTCGGCAACGCGACCAATCGTGCTCACGCGATGCTCCGCGACGGCAGCTTCATGGCGCTGCGCAAGCTGCGACAGGACGTCGAGCAGCTCGAGGATGTGCTCGCCCGCGCGACGCGACAGGCAGCCGAGATGGCCGGACCGGACGCACCTGCCCTGACGCGCGAGACGCTGATGGCCAAGATGATGGGACGCTGGCCGACCGGCCATCCCCAGGCCGGGCAACCCCTGACCCCTACTCCGCCCCCTGACAAAGGCCACAACGACTTCAACTACGACGCCGACCCGCAGGCCCAATCGTGTCCGTTCCACGCGCACATACGGCGCGCCAATCCGCGCGTGTCGATCACCAAGGCGGATGCCGGCGCCCGGCCCCCACGGATCGTCAGGCGCGGCATGTCCTACGGTCCGCCCGTCGACCCGCAAGCCGCCAAATCCGGCCAGCAAGCAGAGCGCGGCCTGGTTTTCATGGCCTACAACGCCAGCCTCGGCGAGCAGTTCGAGGTGGTGCAGAGCTGGCTCTCCGGCGGCAACAGCGCGGGTTCGTCCTCAGGGGTCAGCGATCCTTTCCTCGGCCTCGCCGAGCCTGGCCGGCTCCGGCATTTCCGTTTCGAGCATGAAGGCCAGACCATTCGCGTGGCGCTGGACGGCTCGGACCGGCTCCACGACGAACCTCGTCCGTTCGTTCGGCTGGAATGGGGAGCATATTTCTTTGCGCCATCGAAGAAGGCGCTTGCCGATCTAAAGCAATGGGCGGCGAGCCGGGGGTATAAACCGGCCGTGACATGGTGCGCGGATCGGGGAGAAAAGGAGATCGCGCGTCTGCGCCTGATCGAGCGCCGGCACGGCGAAGCCGCGGCGATGGCCGCGTGGAAGACAGCGCTCGAAGATCCGGATTCAGCCTCGCATTTCGTCAACGCCTCGATCTGGGCTGCGATCCGCGAGCGCCACGGCGGCGCACTTCGCACGCCCTTCGGGGTCTTGGTGGCCGACCGCGACATGGTCTACAAGGTGTTCGCCGATTCCGACACCAAGCTGACCATCACCGGCTATCTTCCCCGCATGCTGCGGTCGTTCGGCATCCTCTATCTTGGCCGCGACGCCGGGCAGCCAGACCAGGTCTACGAGCAGGAATCCGAGGCCTGCAACGCCGCGATCATGGCCCTTGACCAACCCGCCGCATTCGAGCTGGCGCGCGCGGTCACACAGAAGGTGCTGGGCTTCATGGTCAAGCAGACGATCGACTATGCCGCCAGCGACGGCGAAGCGAGCTGGGAGCTGACCGTCGACGTGCACGAATTGGTGGATCCGCTGCTCGCCGCCTTCTGCGAAGCGTGGTTCGGGTTGAGCGAAGACGGGGGTCATTTCCGCCGCGTCGGCTATCGCTGGGATTGGACGCCGGGCGAGCCGCCCGGCTATCCCGGGCATTTCCTGTCGCCTTCGCGCTACATCTTCCAGCCTCATCCGAACGCGACAGTGGAGGCGATCGGCGCGGCGCATGGCGACGCTGCGCGCCGTGCGATGGAAGGTTTCCTGACGCAGTTCGGGCCGACAAACGGTCCGGTGACGAAGGCGGTTTACAACTCGCCGCGGGGCAACGGCGACATTCCGTTCGTGGCGCGCACGGTCGCAGGCGCCATGATGGGATTCATTCCGACCGTCGACGGCAACCTGCGGCGGATATTGAACGAATGGCTGCGCGAAGGAACGCTATGGGCGTTGCGCGCTCGCTATGCCGGCACGAAGGCAAAGAACTACATGGACGCCCTCAACCGGCTGAGAGACGACTTCATTCCGGCGATGCAACTTCGCGCGGTGCCCGAATTGATCTGGCGGACAGCCGTCGTTTCGCAGACCATCGGAGGGGTCGAGGTGAGGCCTGGCGACGTCATCGTCGCCGGCGCAGTCTCCGCCACCCAGCAAAGTCTCGCCGAAGGTCGCCAGGACATCTACCACGCCTTCGGCGGCAACCGCAGGGTCACGGGGCATCCGACGCATTCATGTCCCGGAGCAGACCCGGCACTGGCGGTGATGCTGGGTTTCTTCAGCGCACTGGTGGAGACGGAGCTACCCTTGCGGACCGGCCCCATTCCAATGAGCCTGACGATGGACGGAAGAGTTCCCGCACCGAGCCCACCTCCACCCTAGAGCCGTGTAAGGAAAGGTGCGCAGGGGTTAGACGGCACAATGCCGAGCGAGCTGATCGTTGGCGTAGCCGACGGGTATGCCAATGACGAGCCTGATCGTCTCCTCCGCATGCCAGTGCATGCCGAGCGCGCGCAGCTTCTCGGCGGCTTCCATCATGGTCTGGCGGGCCGCCTCGCCCCGGCCCTGCCCTGCGAGAAGCTCGCCGCGCAGGGCCAGGTTCAGGGCCGCATCGCGCAGCGAACCACGCCAGCCTGCGGAAGTTTCAGCCCGTCGCAACCAGCGCTCGCTAAGGCCGAGACCCTGGCGCAGGGCTGCGAGCTTCGCCAGCGAGCGGCATGCCGCCGCCTCGCCCAGTCGCTCGCCTTCGCGTGCGCGGCGCAGGACATGGGCGGCATACCGCCGCGCCGTCTCGACATCGCCTTCGGCGGTCGCCGCCTCGACGAGCCAGCTATATTGAACCGACGTGTAGAATTGAAAATTGCGCCGCTCCATCCATTCGGCGGCGTTCCGCAACTGCAGCAAGCCATCGGCGTCGCCGGTCGCCGACCAGCGGGCAAATCCCGAGGCTGCCCGGCAATCCGCCAGAAGCAGCAGGCTGCGCGTGTTCTCGGCGATGCGCGCCCCTTCCACGGCAAGCTGCTCCGCCTCCTGCCAGCGGCCCTGCCAGATCAGCGCGACGGCAATCCAGTTGCGCACGGAGTTGACGACCGGGTGGGTCGAGCCTTCGACCAGAGCCATGCCTTCACCGAAACAGGCGTGGGCGCCCTCGAAATCGCCGCGATCCGCGAGGATGCCGCCCTTGCATGCCAGCGCATAAGCCGCCCCGAAGGATATCGCACCATGACGCCGGCTGCGTTGCTGCTTGGTCGAAATGGCGGCGTCGATCAAGGCGATGGCTTCGTCGTACTGACAGCTTGCAGCCAGAATCTGCCCGAGCGTCGCTTCGATCTGGGCGATCAGGCGACGATCTTCGAGCTTGCGTGCCAATTCCAGTGCCGTCCGCGTGTGCGTCACGGCCTCGCGGAAGCGGCCGAACCCGTAGCACATCCAGCCGAGCCATTCGTAGGCGCTGGCCATCGCGGCGGTCTCGCCGAGGGAGGACGCGATCGCGACCGCGCGTTCGAACACGGAGGTGTCGTCGGTCAGCGACAGCGGGTCGAAGATGTTGGCCATACCCAGCTTGTTGGCCAGCAAGCACCAGCGCAGCGATTGCTCGCGCGAGCGATTGGGCACGCGATCCAGCGCCTGCATCGCAACCTGGTACTGCGCGCTGGCACGATCGAGCGCAAATGCAGCCATGGCCTTGTCGCCGGCACGTTCAGCATAATGGGCTGCGCTTTCCCAATGACCTGCGCCTTGCGAATGGTAGGCCAGAGCTTCCATCGCCTCCTCGCGATCAGCCTGCTCGGACCGCGCCAGCAGGGTGTCTTCGATCCGCTTGTGCAATGCCTGACGCTCGTGCAGGCCAATGGTGTCGTAGACCGCATCGCGCGTGATGCCGTGCTTGAAGCGAAGGACGCCGCCCGCTGGATCCGCAAAGAGAAAGTCCGCATCCGCCAATGCCCGCACGATGGCCGGGTCGGGTTCGCTGCCGCAGGCCGAAACCAGCAACCCGTGCGGCACGGTGTTGCCGATAACGGCCGCGGCGCGCACCACCTTCGCCTCATCGGGCGGCAGGCGTGCCAGGCGCGAAGCGACCAGGGTTGCGATCCAGCCCTGTTTGCTGCGCGCTTCGAACGAGGCCGGATCGTTGGCCGCGATGGAATGGCAGAGCTCTTCGATGAACAACGGCACCCCGCCCGCATAGGCATGGATGCGGGCTACGAGGAAGGGATCGGCCTGCGGGACCCAACGTCGTACGGCAAAGTCGGTTTCCGGCCCCTGAAACGGTTCGAGAAACAGGTGCGGCGCGCCGGAAATCCATTCGGTGCCGTCCTCGCGCGGCCGGCTGGCGAGGATGACGCGAGGTCCGTTGGGCAATTCCAGCAAAGCCTGCAGCAATTGGCGGCTCGCGTCATCAGACCATTGCCAGTCGTCGATCACCAGCACCAGCGGGCCATGTGCCGACAGTCCGGTGAAGAACCCGAGCAGATCGCCGACGACGCCATCGACGGTGATGCGGCCGCCACGCGCATCGGCGCCGGCCGACGCCAGTGCCAGGATCGATTCTGCATTCGGACCGAGCTGGGCCGCCCATGGCTCCAGAGCCGCGCGCGCCGTCTCCTTTGCCTCGACGAGGGAGGCGTCCGCTCGAATTCCCAGCGCAGCGCGCAGCATTTGCAGGAATGGTTGCAGAACCTCGGCACCGACGTAACTCTCGCAACTGCCTCGCAGCAGCCTGATGCGCTCGGTGCCGACGTGCCCCAGCACCTCTTCCAGAAGGCGCGTCTTGCCGAGTCCGGGCCCGCCGACGACCACCGCGCAGCGTTGCGCCTGCGCAGGTGCTTCGCTCAGAAAGCGTGTCAGGAAGCCGAATATCTCGTTGCGGCCGATGAAGGGTGTCAGGCCGCGGCGCGAGGTTGCTTCGAAGCGTCGGGTCGCCGTGCTTCGACCCAACACCAGCCTCGCCTGCGGCATTCCCGAAGCCGCCGGGAGGTGGGCGGCGAGCTCGAAGAAGTTGGCATGCGGCCCAAGGGCATCGAGGCTGGCCAGGATCTGATCCGGACCGGCGTGGCGCGACAGGTGCGCTGCCGTGTTCACGACATCGCCGATCAGGTCATACCGGCCGGACTCGATGTCGCCTTGGGTCAGGAGCACGGTGCCGGCATGGATACCCGAATGCATTCGAAGCGGCATCAGCGCCGGCGATACGCCATCGTGGCGCAGCTCTCCGACCCATTCGTGAATATCGAGTGCTGCTTCCGCAGCACGACGACCGTCATCTTCGCCGGATTGGGGATAGCCGAAAATGGCGAGCGCACCGTCTCCCTGCGTTCGGATGATGCGACCACCGTGCTTCGCCACCGCGCGATGCCAGATCTGCCGCAACTGGCTGAGGAGTTCGGAAAGGTGCTCGGACTCGACATCCCGGCCCAGGGCGGTTGATCCGACAAGGTCGGAGAACAGCACCGTCAATCGATGACGTTCGCCTCTGGGGTCGCGGGTCTGCGTAATCATCGTCAATCGCAGCCAACTCGTTGACGAACCGCAAGAACGGTCTCCAGCGGGTGCCAGACCGGATGCAGCAAGTATCGCAAAAGGCCATAGTAACTCGCCCAACCCGCAAGTGGAAGCTCGCGGGGATTGCATCCGCCGAATATGACGATCAGGACGACCGCATTGGCCTAACCTATTAAAAAACCTCATGTCTTCCGTTTGCCGACGGCGCGGCGCCGCCTCGCCTGCGCAGGCCAAGGCGTGGTTCAAAGCCGGTGGTTCACAGCCGGAGGATCACGGCGGAGAATATCGAGCTGGCATTCCTAGGGAAGCGGCAGCCGGTCCAGCTGGCTCTGCGCCGTCTTGACGGCGGCCGCATACCAGCTCTGGCTCGGGGCTTCCTTGGCGAAGCACGCCGTGAAGGCGGTCATTGCCTTGTCCTCGCGGGCCATCTCGCCGCGCGGGTCTTTCTTGTCGACGGGCTTTGCCATCATCTGCTTCCAGACCTTCTCGCAGGTCGGGATCGGGGCGGTCTTCACGGCCTCCCTTGCCGCGAGGAAATAGACCTTGTCGCCCTGGATCGCGACGACATCGATTTCGTCCGGCGGGCCCTTGAGGCCGCCATTGCCGCGCACGCCGAGCACAGCGGCTGCCACGCTCGCCTTGACCGGCTTGGTGATCGGCAGCTCTGCGTAGATCGCAAAGGCGGCGTCCTGGATGGCGTAATAATAGAAGCGGTCGGATTTCGACGCGGCGCCGCTCTCCTGAGGCATGCCGTCCTCGCGATGCTCGCCAAGCCAGTGCTTGAGCAGCCCGGTCGTGGTCACCACAGCCTGCATCTTGTCGCCTTCGGATGCGAAGCTCAGCCCGTCGAGATGGCCGAAGCCGATGTCGTCCTTGAACAGCGTATCGACGTTCGACTTGCCCTCGGCCGGGAGTCCCTTGATCGCGACCGGACCGACCAGGCCGCGCAGCACGCCGGCCAGCGCCTTCAGGGCCGCATCGTGCTGCTTGTAGATCTCGTCGCTCTCCTTGGCATTCGAGAATTTTGCGATGTAGCGGTCGCGCAGGTCGAGATAGTGCTGCTCGGGCGCGGCCGCCCCGGCGGGCGCGGCCAGGACGAGCAGGCAGAGCAAGGCAAGCAATCTCATTGCAATTCCGGGAAGACTGGAGAGCGATCTCCATCTTTGTGCCGACGCCGCGTGCCAAGGTTCATCCATTGGCGGAACGCGGGTGCCCTACTCTGCCGGCGTCAGTTGCTCCCGGTTCAGCCGCACGGCCGCCGTCTCCCGCACGCGAACGCGGGCGCGGCGCTTGCGCCACCAGATCACGACGCCGGTGACAGAGAGCGCGGCGACCACGAGGCCCATCACCGAGATCAGGATACGCCCGAACAGTCCGACGATGCGGCCCGAATGCAGCGGAAACTGCGCCTGCACGAAGATGTCGGCGGCGGTGCCGACCCAGGGCAGCCGCTCGCCAATGGGGCGGCCGTCCTCGCTGTCGTAATAGAGCTGCGCCGGGCCGACGCCGCCGGCACCGTGATCGTCGCCGGGATGGAAGAACGCGGCGGCGTAGACGCCATGGGCCGGGCCGTAGCTGAGCGCGCCGACCGGGGTGGTCCAGCCTCGCGCCTTGCCGTCGGCGGCCGCGCGGGCAGCAATCTCGGCGAACGTCATCTTGGGCTCGATCGGATTATCGAGATCGCGATAGGGCCGCTGCTCATAGGGTGTCGGGGTGTAATTCGACACCATCTTCATCAGCGGCGAGAACACCTCGAAGTAGAGGTTCAGCGAAAACGCGGTGAAGGCGATGATGAACAGTACGCCCCACGTCCACAGGCTGAATGCGCGGTGGATGTCGAAATTGATCCGGTAGGCGCTGCCCGAGGTCTTGATGGTCCAGGCCGGCGCCCAGCGCGCCCAGAAGCCGCGCTCGAACTGGCGCGCGACCTCAGGCGCCCGCGCGGCCTTGGCGCGCCGGCGCGAGGGCAGCGTCAGATAGAACCCGACGAAGCAATCGATGGTCCAGATGATGGCGATGATGCCGAGCACGCGCATGCCCCAGCGGTCGCTGCCCCAGAATTCCGGGATGTGCATCGTGTAGTGCAGCTTGTAGAGAAACGAGACGAAGTTTTCCCGCGTGACGGGCCAGACCGCGCCCCAATAGCCGGCCAAGCTCCGCGCCCGTGTTGGGATCGAGGAAGACCTGATTGTAGTCGAGCGGGTAGCGCTTGCCGGTCGCGGGATCGATTCGCGGCATGACGAAGAACCACAGCGAGTGCCCCTCCTCCGGCGTCATGAAGAGATAGACCACGCGCGCGCGCGGATCGCGCTGCTCGATCGTCTTGGCGAGTTCGAGCGAGGGAATAGCCGGGCCCTTCGTCGAGACGTCGAACAGATGGCTGTTCAGGACGTCGTCGAGCTCGTGATCCCAGGAGATGATCGCGCCGGTGATGCCGGAGAAGAACAGGAAGGCGGCCGTCAGCAGTCCCGCCCAGCGATGCAGTTTGCCGAATATCGCTCTCATCGCTCAGATCTCATTCCCACTGGGCCCGGCCCCTCATTTGCCGGACCGCTTTTCGATTGGACTCGCCGCCGGCAGTTCAGCCGGTGGGCCTTCGGCCTAACGCAGGGACAGTTGCAGTGCGAGAGGTCCGACATTAGAATTTATCGAGACTGGCCGATAAGCTGCGCGACAAAGCGTCCATGCGTGATCGGGTGTCGACGCAGCCGCGTGCGTTACGGCCAATCGGCAAAATTCAGCGTCGGTCTCGATCGCCCCGCTCTCGCGCGTGCCGCAACGCGCCGACGCCATACGCCCGGTGCCTCGCCGGTGTGCTTGCGGAAAAAGCGGCTGAAATAGGCGGTGTCCGTGAAGCCCAGCGCAAATGCGATCTGCTTGACGGCGATGGTTCCAGCCTCCAGCCGCGTCGCCGCTTCCCTGACGAGGCGCTGCTGAATCAGCTCGCTCGGCGAGCGCTTCAGCTCGCGGCTGCACAGCGCGTGCAGGCGATCCGGCGTGGTGCCGAGTAGCCTGGCGTAATCGCTGACGCGCAAGTGCTGTTGATAGCGCTCCTCGAGCAGCCTGCGGAACCGGCTCAGGATCTCGGTGCTGCTGCTCTCCTCGTTGCGGTTCCCGTCGCCAGCGAACAGGCGCCAGAATCGCAGCACGCACAGCGTCAGCTCCGCCGACATGATCGACGCTGCACCGCTGCGTGCGGGCGTGGCGACCTCGGCGGCGATCGCCGCGATGGAACGCGCGATCGTGGCCGCGAGATCGGCCTCGACCTGCAACGCCAGGATGCCGCCTGCGCCCTCGAGCGCGAGATAGGCCGCCTCTGCCGATGGCGGGAGATAGCGATGCCATGTGCCGGCGCGCAATTGCAGCAGCTGCGCCGTCGTGCCTGCCGACACCTCCAGATAGTCGGCGGATCCTGCCGGGAGCCAGACCAGCGCGGGTCCGACCGTCCGCATGGTCCTGCCGGCCTGACCGATCTCGGCGGTCCCTCCGCCGGGAAGGCAGAGCAGATGAATGAACGGACGGGCCGCTTTCGAGGTCACCGTCCATCGCCGCGCGACGTAATGCGCCGCGATCAGCTCGGCGCCCACAGGCACAGCCCCACTCGGGGCGGTTGCCGTTGCCGGATCTGGGCCCGCGACGCCTCGACGCACTTGGCCACCGAGACCAGAACCGTCCAATCTTTCACCGGATTTGTCCATTGTGCGAGCAAAGCTTGGGATGCTTGCTAGGTCAAGTCCCGGTGGCGGCCGGCTCAATGATGCCGCCCTAGAGAAAGTTGGGATCAAGAGGAAACGACCACTCACTGCGATGCCGACCATCGCTTGAGTGCAACAGGAGGGAGACACGATATGTTTTCAGCGAACCGTCGAACGTTGCTGCGCGTCGTTGGCCTTGCGGCTCTGGCCGGAACGCTGGGGACGTCCTCGGCCGATGCGCAGGAGAAGATCCGGATCGGCTACGCCATTTCCAAGACCGGTCCCTATGCCGGCGGCGCCGGCATCACCACCCTGCCCAATTATGAGCTGTGGGTGAAGGACGTGAATGCCGCCGGCGGCATCAAGCTCGGCGACAAGAAGCTGCCGATCGAGGTGGTCGAATATGACGACCGCAGCAGCTCGGAAGAAGCCGTCAAGGCGATCGAGCGCCTCGCCAACCAGGACAAGGTCGATTTCATTCTTTCGCCGTGGGGCACGGGTCTCAATCTCGCGGTCGGCCCGACTCTGAACCGTCTGGGCTACCCTCACCTCGCGGTCACGTCGGTGACCGACAAGGCGCCGGAGCTTGCCAAGCGCTGGTCGAACGCGACGTTCTGGCTCGGGACGTCGGCCCAGATATCCGAGGGGCTCGCCGATCTGCTCGGCAAGCTGAAGAGCGAAGGCAAGATCGGGGCGAACATCGCGATGGTCAGCATCGCCGACCAGTTCGGCATCGAGCTGTCCGCCGCGGGCCGCGAGGCCTTCAAAAAGCACGGCTTCAAGCTCGGCTATGACAAGACCTATCCGATGGGCACGCAGGATCTCCAGCCTCTGTTGAAGGATGCGATCGCCTCGAACCCGGACGCGTTCATCGCCTTCAGCTATCCGCCGGACACGATCGCGCTGACCG
Source organism: Bradyrhizobium sp. IC3123 (assembly GCF_020193625.1). NCBI lineage: Bacteria > Pseudomonadati > Pseudomonadota > Alphaproteobacteria > Hyphomicrobiales > Nitrobacteraceae > Bradyrhizobium > Bradyrhizobium sp. IC3123. Next base: position 70,084 of record NZ_JADYVF010000002.1, read on the forward strand.
AACAGGCGCAGCTGTTGAAGTTCAACCCGAAGGTTTTCTATGTCGGCGTCGGCACCGCGTTCCCGCTCTACAAGGGCAAGTTTGCCGCCAACAGCGACGGCGTGATGGGCATCGGCGGCTGGAATGCCGAGTCTCCGCAACTGAAGGAGTATCTCGCGCGCCACAAGGCCGCCACCGGCAAGGAACCGGATCGCTGGGCGAGCTCGATCACCTATGCGAGCCTGCAGGTGCTCCAGCAGGCGATCGAAAAGGTCGGCAAGCTCGATCGCACCGCTGTCGCGGCGGAAATCCGCGCGGGCACGTTCGAGACCATCATCGGCAAGGTCAAGCTGAAGGACGGGCTGCTTCAGGAGGTCTGGAGCGTCGGACAGTGGCAGAACGGCGAGTTCTACGCCCTCGCACCGACCTCGCTGCCGGGCGCGCGTGCCGCGGTCGTGCCCAAGCCGCAGTGGCAGTAAGGCTGGTTGGCAGGCCTTGCGTCGGCGAGGCCTGCCTGCCGTCCGCTCAAGGGGACGCCGCTTCATGTTGCTTGTCGACATCATCCTGCCGGGTCTCGTGCTCGGCGGCATGTACGCGCTGATCGCGCTCGGGCTGACGCTGCAATATGGCGTGGCGCGGATCATGAACCTCTCCTATGGAGAGTCGCTGGTCGCGGCCGCCTTCGGCGCGTTCTCGCTCTACGGCGGCCTTGGGCTGAGCCCGCTCGCGGCGCTGCTGCTGGCGGTCCCGGTCGCGATGGTGCTGAACTGGCTGCTGTATCGCTTGCTGCTGGAACGGCTGATGCGGCGCGGCAAGGACCGGGGCGCGCAGGAGATCGACAGCATCCTCGTCACCTTCGGCGTGCTGTTCGTCATCCAGGGCGCCATGCTGGTCGCCTTTGGCGGCCAGTACTACAGCTATAGCTATCTCTCCATTCCGCTGACGATCATGGGCTCGACGCTTGCTGTCAATCGGCTCGTCGCGCTGCTGTTCGCGGCGCTGGTCGGCGGCGCCGTGTACCTCGCCCTCACCCGCACCCGGATCGGCACTGCGGTACGCGCCATCGCCGTCGATGCCAACGCCGCGCGTCTCGTCGGCATCGACGTCGCGGCCCTGTCGGGGCTGGCGTTTGCCTTCGGCGGCGGCCTCGTCGCCGTCGGCGGTGTGCTGATCAGCATGTTCCTCACCTTCAATGCCGCGATGGGCGTGGTCTTCACGATGAAGGCGCTGGTCGTCGTCATCATGGGCGGTGTCGGCAACGTCATCGGCGCGCTGGTCGCCGGGCTGCTGCTTGGTGTGGTCGAGACCGCGGTGGCGCGGCTGGTCGATCCCGGTCTGACGCTGGCTGCGACCTACGCACTGTTTCTCGGCGTGCTCGTGATCAAGCCCACCGGCCTGTTCGGCAGGGCGGCGTCATGACGGGGCCCGTCCGCATTCTGCTGTGGTGCGCCGGCCTCGCCCTCGCCGCATGCCTCGTCACCTATCCGCTCTATGCCAACGGCTATTATCTCGCGCTCGGCATCAGTGTGCTCTATTTCACGATCCTGGCGACCGCGTGGGCGATGTTCTCGGGCCCGACGCGCTACATCTCGCTTGCAACGGTCGCGTTCTTCGGGCTCGGCGCTTACACGGCTGCGGTGCTCGGCGAGACCATGCCCTGGCCGGTCGTGCTGCTGGCCGCAGCCGGCGTGGGCGCACTCACCGCCGCAATCACCGGGCTTTCGACGCTGCGGCTGTCCGGAATCTATTTCGTGATCTTCTCCTTCGGCCTGGCCGAGCTGATCCGGCAGCTCGTAATCTGGTACGAGGTCAACATCCACAAGTCGGTCGGCCGCTATCTCTTCAGTGCGGTGACGCAGGACGTTCTCTACTGGCAGCTGCTGGGCTTGACCGCGGTCGTCTTCCTGGTCGGCTGGATGCTCGGGCGCTCGCGCTATGGGCTGGCCCTGCGCGCCATCGGCGCCGACGAGACCGCGGCGAGCCATTCCGGCATCGATGCCACGCGGATCAAGCTCGGCGTCTTCATTCTGAGCGCGACCTTCATGGCGGTGACCGGCGCGGTCATGGCGCCACGCTGGACCTATGTCGATCCGGCCATTGCGTTCAATCCGACCATCTCGTTCCAGGTCGTGATCATGGCCCTGCTGGGCGGCGCGGGCTCGCTGTTCGGGCCCGTGCTGGGCGTCATTCCCCTGGTCCTGCTGTTCGAGGTGCTGACGGCGACGCTGCCCAACCATTTCAGCATCGTGCTCGGCGTCATCTTCGTGTTCATCGTGATGGTGTTGCCGAACGGCGTGATCGGCCTGTTCGGGGCGGGCCGCTGGCGTGTTCCGGCCGGCGGTCCCGCCGCCGCGCCCGTCCCCACGAGCGATGCACCGCTGCTCGCGGTCGACGGCGTCAGCAAATCGTTCAGCGGACTACGCGCCGTCGACGGTGTCAGCTTCACGGTCACGCCGGGCGAGATCATCGGCATCATCGGCCCGAACGGATCCGGCAAGACGACGCTGCTGAATACGCTGTCCGGGGCGCTGCGGCCCTCCTCGGGCACGATCCGGCTGGGCGGCATCGTCCTCAACGGTATGCGCGCGCACCAGATCGCGCGCCTTGGCCTTGCGCGCACGTTCCAGCTGGTGCGCGTGATGCCGGACCTGACGGTGGTCGAAAACGTTGCGGCGGCGCGGCTGTTCTCGACGACGAACGGCTCGGGCGCAACGGCAAGCGAGCTGCTGGACCTCGTCGGGCTCGGCAAGCTGCAGGAAGCGCCCGCGAGCGAGCTGACCTATATCGACCAGAAGCGGCTCGAGCTTGCCCGCGCGCTGGCGCTGCAGCCGCGCCTCGTGCTGCTCGACGAATGGCTGGCGGGCCTCAACCCGAGCGAGCTCGAGACCGGCATCGCGCTGATCGCGAAATTGCGCGATCGCGGCCTCACCATCATCATGGTCGAGCATGTCATGGATGCGATCCGAGCGCTGTGCAGCCATTGCATCGTCATGAATGCCGGCAGCGTGATCGCGCGCGGCGCGCCGGAGGCCGTGTTGTCCGATCCAAAAGTCGTTGCAGCCTATCTCGGAGGCGACGATGCTTGAGGTCGCCGCCCTCTCCCATTTCTATGGCAAGCACCAGGCTCTCGCCGACATTGCGCTCGCTATTGGGCAAGGCGAGATCGTCGCGATCCTCGGCGCCAACGGCGCCGGCAAGTCCACCCTGCTCAAGAGCATCGCCGGGCTGGTCAAGCCTGCCCCCGGCGCAACGATCCGGTTCGAGGGACATCACATTGGCGAGCTGCCCGCCCACCTGATCGTGGAGCGCGGCATCGCGCTGGTGCCCGAAGGCCGCGGCGTATTCGGCGATTTGACGGTTGCCGAGAATCTGCAGCTCGGCGCCTACCCCGCCCGCGCCCGCGCAGGCGAGGCAGACCGGCTCGCGAGGATCCTGCGACTGTTCCCGCGCCTTGCCGAGCGTATGGCCCAGGCCGTTCGCACCATGAGCGGCGGCGAGCAGCAGATGGTGGCGATCGGCCGGGCGCTGATGTCGAACCCGCTGCTGCTCCTGCTCGATGAGCCTTCGCTCGGCCTGTCGCCCCTGCTCAGCCGCGAAGTGTTCCGTGCACTGGCGGAGATCCGTAGCAGCGGCCTCAGCGTGTTGCTGGTCGAGCAGAATGCGCGGGCGAGCCTCGACATCGCCGACCGTGTCTACCTGATCGAGTCCGGCCGCAACGCCGGCAGCGGGCCGGCCAGTGCGATGAAGAACGATCCGGAGGTCCAGCGCGCCTATCTCGGCAAGGCCCGCGCTGCCCCGTCCCCGCCATAATCGCTCAATCCCGCCTGCAACCCTTGGAGTGCATCATGAACGCGATCGACCTTCTCATCGGCGGCAAAGACCAGTCGGCCACCAATCAGCGTACCTTCCAGCGCCACAACCCGATCTCCGGCGACGTCGCGACGATCGTGGCGGCGGCCTCGATCGACGACGCGATGCGGGCCGCGGACGCTGCGGCCGCCGCGTTCCCGGCCTGGTCACAGCTCGGCCCGTCGGAGCGCCGCAAGCGGCTCAATGCGGCCGCCGACATCCTCGCGCGCCGTGCCGCGGAGTTCACCGCGCTGATGGTCGCCGAAACCGGCGCCACCGCGGGCTGGGCCGGATTCAACGTGCACCTGGCCGAAGGCATGCTGCGCGAAGCCGCGGCCATGACGACGCAGATATCCGGCGAAGTCATACCGACCGACAAGCCCGACAACCTCGCCATGGCGTTTCGCCAGCCGGTCGGCGTGGTGCTCGGCATCGCGCCCTGGAACGCTCCCGTGATCCTCGGCGTGCGATCGGTCGCGATGCCGCTCGCCTGCGGCAATACCGTGGTGCTGAAGGCGTCCGAGATGAGCCCGGGCGTGCATCGGCTGATCGGAAGCTGCCTGGCGGAGGCCGGCCTCGGTGACGGCGTCGTCAATGTCGTGACCAACGCGCCGGAGGATGCGCAGGCGGTCGTCGAGGCGCTGATCGCCCATCCTGCGATCCGCCGCGTCAACTTCACCGGCTCGACCCGCGTCGGCCGCCTCATCGCACTGGCATGTGCAAAGCACCTGAAGCGCGCGCTGCTGGAACTTGGCGGCAAGGCCCCGCTCGTCATCCTCGACGATGCCGACCTCGACGCCGCCGTGAATGCGGCAGCGTTCGGCGCCTTCATGAACCAGGGGCAGATCTGCATGTCGACCGAGCGGATCGTGGTCGACGACAAAGTGGCGGACGCCTTCATCGCCAAGTTCGCCGCCAAGGCCAGGAGCCTTCCCTTCGGCGATCCCCGCAAGGGCAATGTCGTGCTTGGCTCGCTGGTCAGTGACGCCGCCTGCGAGCGCGTCCGGGGCCTGATCGACGATGCCGTCGCCAAGGGCGCCGTGCTCGCTGCCGGCGGTCACGGCAGCGGCACCATCATGCCCGCCACCATCGTCGATCATGTCACGCCGGCGATGCGGATCTATGGCGAGGAGAGCTTTGGTCCGGTCGTGACCGTGGTGCGCGTGAGCGGGATCGACGAGGCCGTGCGTGTGGCCAACGACACCGAATACGGCCTCTCCTCGGCCGTGTTCGGCCGCGACATCGCCCGTGCGCTCGCCGTTGCCAGGCGGATCGAGGCGGGCATCTGCCACGTCAACGCCCCGACCGTGCATGACGAGCCTCAGATGCCGTTTGGCGGGACCAAGGCGTCAGGCTATGGCCGCTTCGGCGGCAAGGCCGCAATCGACGAGTTCACCGAACTGCGCTGGATCACCGTGCAGACCGGGCCCCGGCACTATCCGTTCTGATCGGCGGGATGCAGGTCCGGTCTCCAAGGCCGGACCGTCCTCGCATTGTGCTCACCAGCGGTAGGTCAGCCTGGCGATGGCTTTCCGCCCTTCCGCGTAGAAGCAGCCCGACATGCTGTAACATGAGGCGACATAGCGGGTGTCGGCGAGATTGGTGACGTTCAGCGCCAGGCGCCAATTGTCCCTGTTGTAGGCCAGCAGCGCGTCGAGAACGGTCGACGATCCCACCTTGAACGTGTTGGCCTCGTCGCCCCAGGTCGCGCCGACATAGCGGATGCCGCCGCCGAACTGCAGGCCGGCGAGCGACCCGTTCTGCAGCGTATAGTCGCTCCACAGCGAGGCGCGGTTGAGCGGCACCGTAGTTGGCGCCTTGCCGACATTCACCGGATCCTGCGTGACCATGGCGTCGACATAGGCATAGGCGGCGCGCAGGTTCCAGCCATCGGCGAGCGACATCGTGCCTTCGAGCTCGATGCCGCGCGACTTCACCTGCCCGATCTGTTCGTAAAAGGTGGCCGCGGGCACGTACACAGCGACGTTATCGCGCGTCAGGTCGAAGGCGGCGAAGGTGAACAGCGCGTTCCAGCCGATCGGCTGATACTTGACGCCGACCTCGTATTGGACGCCGGTCTCGGGATTGAGCATTTGTCCGCCAAACCCGGTCGCGAGCAGCGGCAGGAACGATTCCGAGTAGCTGAAATAGGGCGCGATGCCGCTATCGAAATTGTACATCACGGCGGCTCGGCCGGTGAAGGCCGAGGCGTCCTTCGCGGCCGTGGTATTGGCGATACCGTTATCGACCTGCGTGGTCACGAAATCCTGACGGCCGCCGAGCTGGAACGAGAGCCGGCCGAGCTTGATCTGATCCTGCGCATAGACGCCGACCTGGGACTGCTTGACGCCGGTGTTGTCGTACATGGCGCCGATGGCGTAGTCGTAGCTGTAGTTCGGGTTGAAGACGTTGATCTCGGGGGACGAGGTCGTGACGCCGAAGGCGGTGTCGCGGAAGGAGGTGTTGCGATAGTCGACGCCAACCAGCGTGGTGTGGCTGAGAATGCCGGTGGTGAACTTGCCCTGGAGCTGGTTGTCCACGGCGAATGAGTTGATGTAGGAGTTGCTGTAGCTGCCATAGCGCGCGAGCTGCCCTGCGGCTTCGTTGGTATAGCCGCCGCCGTAAAACACCTTCTCCTCGTTGTGCTGATAGGCGTAGCGCAGATTTTGCCGGAACGTGACGTTGTCGGTGAAATTGTGCGCGAGCTGGTAGCCGACGGTTGCGATCTCGGTGTTGAACGCATCGAAGCCCGGCACGCCTGCGAAGAACGAGACCGGGATGGTGCGGCCGTTGTTCGGCCACACGGTGCCCGAGGCCGGCAGGAACTGAAGGCCCCACCCTGCCCGGTCCCGTTGATAGTTGGCGAGCAGGGTGATGGTGGTGTCCTCGTTCGGCTTGAAGGTGACGGCGGGCGCGATGAAGACGCGATTGTCCTTGCTGAAATCGACCTGGGTCTCGCCGTCGCGCACGACGCCGGTCAGGCGCCACAGCACCGTGCCTTCCTTGTTGGCGGCGCCGCCCATGTCGAACTGGCCCTGATAGCGGTTGAAGCTGCCACCCGAGATCGAGACCTCGCCGAACTGCTGCGCCGTCGGCAGCTTGGTCACGTAGTTGAGAACGCCGCCTGTGCCGCTGCCGCCATACATCGCGGAGGACGGACCCTTGAGCACCTCGATACGCTCGGCCCCATAGGGCTCGAGGCCATTGAAGTGCACGTAGTTGCTGGAGGGAATCCGCAGGCCGTCGACGAAGAGGCCCGGCATCGTCATGTCGAAGCCGCGGATCTGGAGGCCGCCGAAGCGGGTGTCCGAGCCGCCATTGACGTCGCCGCTGACGCCGGCGGTGTAGCGCAAGGCCTCGCCGATCGAGACCGCGCCCTGGTTTCTGATCTGGTCGGTGGTGATGACCGACACCGACTGCGGCGTTTCGATCAGCGGCGTATCGGTCTTGGTGGCGGTGCCGCTGCGCGTCGCAACGAAACCGCGTACCGGGCCATTGGCGCGTTCGCCCGTTGCACCGTTCGATGAGGCCGACTGGGTTGGCGCAGCCTGCTGCGCCGGGCCGCGACGATTGGCGCGTGCGGTTCGCGCCGCAGCAGCCCGTCGCGACGACGCAATCGCCGCTGGACGGGTGCGCTGCGTCGGCGCTTCGACGGTGACAGAGGGAATCTGCGTCTGGGCTTGGGCAGAGCCGAAGACCACGGCGAGAGCGAATGTGCTGGCCGCACCTAGGAAGAGCGTCTGAATCTGTCGGCGGCGCGTGTTCTTACGCGAAGAAGGTTGGAAATCGGTCACGTCTGTTGAGCCCCACGCACTGCCGGCTTTGCCGATATCGATCTTGATGGCCCGCCCTAACTCAGGCGGTTTCGGAGTGCGATAGGAACGGCGTTAGAATTTCTCCAGACGTGTGCACAGCACGTGCGACGCATGCGCTCATGCGCGCTGCTTCTTTGGAATTGGAATGCTTCTAGAATGTTTCTGTCAGTGTGTCAGGACCCGACCGCGTGCGACGGCCGCGTCGCGCAATCAGTGTTGCGACCAAAGCCAGGGGTGGGAGCGGATGAAGGTCACGTCCGGTCCGCGTGACAACAGGTCGTGCTCTTCTCGCCAGCCAGCACGCTGCGGCTGTTGCGGTCCGGCGGAAGGTCGCCAGCCGCATTCGCCGCAAAGAATCCGGTTGGCTTCAACACGAAGCCGGCATATTCCACCGGCATGATCGGGAAGTCTTCGGGCTTGCAGACATGGGTGTGGCCGAAGGAGTGCCACACCACGATGTCGGCATTCTCGATATTGCGATTCTGCGCGGCATAGCGCGGCAGGCCGTCACCGCCGGCGTGAACGTTGGGATAGTCGCCGCTGGCATATTTCTCGGCCGGATCGAATGCAGTCACCCAGATATGCCTTGTGGCAAAGCCGCCGCGCTTGCGCACGTAACTACCCTCCTGGGCCAGCATCAGCGGGCTGGGATTGACGACGAGCTTGTAGGCCGGTGCACCGCCGACCGAGTTGATCTCGTTCGGATTACTGATCTTCCAGAATCGGCCGGTCTCGCCATTGGCGACCGCTGCGGCGTCGCGCTCGCGCGACAGCACGCGCGTGGTGGTGTCGAACACGTTGCCGTGCGGATTGTCGTCGCCCCAGGGCCGCGGCACGAACTCGTGCTCCGTCACCGTGTTACCGCCGCCGTCGAGATCCATATGCAGGCGGACGTTGAAGAAGTGCTGGTGCGTGGGGCCGCCGAGATTATCGTCGACCATGCCGCCCCATCGGTACTTTTCGCCCGGCCGCACCGCGGCGGTCTGGATGATGCCGGTGAGTTTCGTCTCCAGCTGAATCGTGCCGTCCTGATAGAGATACCAGTAGAAGCCGTAATCGTAATTGCCGACGGTGGCGAAGAACGAGATCACGAGCCGCCGGGATCTCCGCACCTCGAACAGGCCGTTGCGAAACTCGTAGTGCTTCCAGGCAATCCCGTAGTCCTCCTCATGCATGCAGATCGCGTTCTGCATGACGAAGGGCTCGCCCTTGTTGTCGGCGGCAGGCACGTCGAAATAGTGGATGTTGCCGAGGCAGTCGCAGCCCAGCTCCAGCGCGTTGGCGAGCATGCCGAGCCCGTATTCGCCGGCATCGAAGGCCGACTTCCAGAAGTGGCTAGCGGTCGGATCGGCGTAAGGCACCACCATCTCGGTAACGCTGGCGCGGTGGATCAGCGACCGCTTACGCGCGCCGTCCTGGTAGGCGAGCTGATGCAGCACGAGGCCCTCGCGCGGCGTGAATCCGACGCGGAAGCTCCATTTTTGCCAGTCGACTTTCCAGCCGTCGACCTTGAAGCTCGGCCCATCCGGCTGCTCGATATGCAGCGGCTTGATGTCGGTGCGCGGGTTTGGCACCTCATGCGCGCCGTAGTTCCGTTTCTTGCGCGGAATCGGCACGATCGGATCTTCATCCGTGAGCTCGATGATCTTGCGCCCGATGAGGTCGACCACAGCGACCACGCCCTCGATCGGATGGGCGTAGCCGTTGTCCTGGAGATGCTCGCGAAAATAGCTGACGGCCCGGACAATGCGGGCGCCGCGCTCGAACTCCTTGTCGAAGAATCCGGAGGAGAACGGGTCGACCTGGACCAGCTCGATGTCCTTGTCGGTCAGCCCGCGCCGAACCATCGCCGCCCGCCAAGCGGGATCGGCCTTCACCACGGCATCGCACTTGAACAACTCTTCCAGCATCACCGGCGGCTGCCCATAGGGCGCCTCGCGGTTCGGCACGACCTTGCGGCCGACGATCTCGCCGCGGCCGAGGTCGACGATATGCTCGATCGCCTCGCCCGTGGCGACGTCGAGCGTCAACGCGAAGGCGCGGCGTCCCACCTCGCCTGAAGCCAGCTCCTGCTTGGTCGGCTCCTCCAGCCGCACCGTCGGGAAACGGCAGTTCTCCGCTGAAGTGGCCGCCGCCCGCACCGAGGCGCAAGCCGCGGTGATCTCGTCGGCCGTCAGCGGATCGAGCGGATGCGGTGTCGCGGTCTGCGCTCGCGGTTGGGCTTTGGTGGTTTCAAGCATGAGGACGTCCAAATATCAGGCGAGATGTGCGGTGATGGCGCGGAAGGCAGCAAACCAGCGCTGGTCGATCGACACGTCCATCGCCTTGGGCTGTGTTGCGAGCTTGACGATGACGGTGTCGGAGTCGAGGTCGACATAGAGTTGCTGGCGGTGAATGCCGATCGCGGTGAGCGCGTTGCGCGAAGGATCGATGGTGAACCATTTGCTGCGGTAGCGCGCGCCCGGGAAGAACTCGGCGAGGTCGCCATCGGCCCACGCCTTGGGATCACCGTTCTCGCGGATATCGTCGATCCACCAGCCCGGCACCACCTGCCGGCCCTCGACGACGCCGCGGCAGCGGATCATCTCGCCGAAGCGGACGAGATCGCGCGCCGTGACCGAGATGCCGCCGGCAATACGGCCCATGCCGTGGCTATCGAGTGTGAGAGAGCCGTCCTCCTCCGCGCCCAGGGGCTGCCACAGAAACTCGGAGAGAATAAGATGGTAGGGCATCCCACAAGCGCGTTCATAGAGCCAGCCGAGCACCTCGGTATTGGGCGAGACGTAGTGGAACACCTTGCCGTGCGGTTTGCCGCTGCCGCGCAGCGTCGTCAGATAAGCGCGCTGATGGCTGGGCTCGACGTCCGGCGGCGGCACGTCCCAGCCCGAGGAGAACCGATAGCGCGCGAGGTCGCCGGCGGGGTCCTCGTAATCCTCCTCGAACTTGATGGCGACGGCCATGTCGAGCAGGTTGCGGACGGTGCAGCCGGCGTAGGCCGATGTCTCCAGCTCCGGCACGTAGCGCAGCACCCTCGCCTCCGGATCGACCAGGCCGCGCGCGGCCAGCACGCCGCCGAGCGTGCCAGCGATCGCCTTGCTGATCGAGCAGATCAGATGCGGCGTGGTCGCGCTCATGCCGTCACCGTACCATTCATGGATCAGCGTACCCTGATGCATCACGAGGAGCGTGTCGGCAAAGGTTTCGCGCAGCGCGCACTCGATCGTGGTCGCGTTGCCATCAGGCCCGGTGAAGCCGAGCTTTGCCAGTTCGCGCGGGGCGCTTCTCATCGGCGTCGGCCGGGCGGAGCGGCGGATCTCTGCGGTCGGCAGCACTTCGCGGGTGTGGGTGAAACCCCAGCGGATCGCGGGAAAGCTGCGCCAATTGGCTCGCGTCACCTGAGCCTCGGGTACGGGCGGGCTGCCGCGCATGACATCGGTCGGTCGCATCTCGATCCCTCCGCGAAGCGCCGTCCCGGCAGCGATGTCGGAGCGGCAGGACGGAAGCCTGCACCGCGGCGCTGTCAGGCGTTATCGAGATCCGGCAATATTTTGCTGGACAGCGCTCATGGCCGTGCCAGTCTGGCGTGGTTCCTGCTCGGTGCTGGACTCAAGGATTTCGACGTATTGCCATGGCCTTAAGGGCAACTCTTCCGATTCAAGACTCGGCTGCCTGCTTGCTCCAGGCGAACAGCACGGATGTCGATGAGCATTGCGCAAGCCTCGGCCGCTGGCGGCTGAGCTACGATCAGATCAGCGCCGGCGCGTTCCGGGGCAGTTTCACGCAACTCTCCTTGCCGCGGCTGGAGGTGTTCTGCGAGATCACCAGCCAGCAGGTCCGCCAATATGGCCAGCTTGGCGCCGACAGTTTTGGCATCGGCCTGCCCTGGCACGGCGACGGCGAGCTCAGCTTCAACGGGACCGGTGCCAGCGGCGCCCGCGTCCTCGCCAGCATCGACGCCGAGATCGACATGTGTACCCCGAAGGCCTTCGAGCTGCGCGGCGTCGTTGCCAGCACGGTGTTGATCGCAGAGCTCGCCGCCCGGCTCGACATCGAGCTGCCGCGCACCGCGTGGCACCGGCTGCAGGTGATCGAAATGGCGGAAGCGCCGGTCGCGCGGCTGCGGGCGCATCTGGCCGCCATTCAAGCGACGATCACGACCGCTCCGGCAACGTTCAACGATCCGGCGGCGAGGCAGGCCCTGGAAGACGCCCTCCTCGTCGAAATCATGGACATGCTGCCGACCGCACGTCCGAGCGATCCCGGCCGCGGTGCGGCGGCTCGGAAGCGAACCGTGGATCGTGCCCGCGAGCTGATGCATGGCAGGGGCGATCGCTCGCTCTCGCTGCTGGAGGTCTGCAAGGCCGTCGGCGCCAGCCCGCGCAAGCTCGGCTATTGCTTCCAGGAGGTTTTGGGCACGAGCCCGATGCACTATTGGCGCGCGATGCGGCTGAACCGTGTGCGGCGCGATCTCAAGGGCGCCGTCAACGAGACCTCGGTCTACGACGTCGCGGTGCAGCACGGCTTCTGGCACTTCAGCCAGTTCTCGCTCGACTACAAGCGTCACTTCGGCGAGCTGCCCTCGCAGACGCTGCGTCGCGCGAGGTGTGCCGCCTGACCGGATTCAGCGATGCCGCAGCCGGCGGTTGACCCGGCGCGCCAGGTAATCGCCGGCGCTCTGGACTATCTGCACCAGTGCGATCAGCACGACTACGACGGCCAGCATCATCTCCGGCATGAAGCGCTGATAGCCGTAGCGGATGCCGAGATCGCCAAGGCCGCCGCCGCCGACTGCGCCGACCATCGCGGAATAGCCGAGCAGGCTGACCACCGCGAGCGTCAGCGCCAGCAGCAGGCCGGGCAGCGCCTCCGGGATCAGGACCTTGAGCACGATCTGAAGGGGCGAAGCGCCGAACGAGGACGCAGTCTCGATCAGGCCGCCGTCGACCTCGCGGATCGCAGCCTCGACGAGGCGCGCGATGAACGGCGTCGAGGCGATGGTCAGCGGCACGATAGCGGCGGTCGAGCCGATCGAGGTGCCGGCAACGAGGCGCGTGAACGGGATGATGGCGACGACGAGGATAATGAAGGGCGTCGAGCGCGTCGCATTGACGACGATGCCGAGCACGCGATTGACGATGGGCGCCGCGAACAGCTCGCCTTTGCGGCTGGTGGCCAGGAACACGCCGAGCGGCAGGCCGAACGCGGTGCCGAGCAGCGCCGCGATGCCGACCATGTACAGGCTTTCGAAGGTAGCCTGGACGATCAGGTTGATGAGTTCAGGCGACATAGCCGAGACGCTCCGCCGAGAATTGATATCGAGAGAGCCAGGCGAGCGTCCGCATCACCGCGTCCTCGCCGCCGGGAATTCCGAGCGTCAGCGAGCCGACATGCTGGCCGCCAATCTCGTCGATGCGCGCCGACAGCAGCGACACGTCGAGGGCTAGCTCACGCGCGAGGCGGGCCACCACGGTATCGCCGGCCCCTGCCCCGCGCACCTGGATCCGGATCACGGCCTGCCCGCCGGCAGGCTGCGTCGAAACGATTCGGCTCGCCAGCGAGACCGGCAGGCTGTCGCCGATCACCTCGGCCAGGAAGGACTGCGTGATCGGATGTCTTGGCTGCGTGAAGATGTCGGCGACGTGGCCACTCTCGACGACGCGGCCGGCGTCCAATACCACCACCTCCTTGGCGAGCTGGCGCACCACGGACATCTCATGCGTGATCAGCACGATGGTCACGCCGAGCTCGCGGTTGATGTTCGCAAGCAGATCGAGGATCGCGCGCGTGGTCTGCGGATCGAGTGCCGAGGTCGCCTCGTCCGACAGCAGCACGCTCGGCCGCGTCGCCAGGGCGCGGGCGATGCCGACGCGCTGCTTCTGGCCGCCGGACAGTTCGGAAGGATAGCGGTCGTGCTTGTCGGCGATGCCGACCAGCGCGAGCAGCTCGGCGACGCGGGCCTTGATGTCGGTCTTGGTCCAACCGGCGATCTCCAGCGGCAGCGCGATGTTGTCGGCCGCGGTGCGCGAGGACAGCAGGTTGAAATGCTGGAAGATCATGCCGATCGAGCGCTGCGCCAGCCGCAGCTCGCGGCCGGCCAAGGCCGAGATATCGCGGCCGTCGACGATCACACGGCCCGTGGTCGGCTTCTCCAGGCCGTTGATGAGCCGGACCAGGCTCGACTTGCCGGCGCCGGAGCGGCCGATCACGCCGGTGACGGAGCCGCGCGGAATGGCGAAGTCGATGTCTTGCAGCGCGTTGACGCCGGGCTTGCCGCGATAGGCCGGATAGGTCTTGGAGATGCCGGCGAAACGGACCATCGCGTGCGGCACGGCGAGCGCGGGTGAAATCGCTTCGATCGTTTCGATCGGTCGTCCGATCGCGAGCGATTGGCGGGCATTCATGGAGATGGCCTTCATGCACGATAGCTCGGTCACCCAGATGCCCAGGGCACATGGGAACCGGTCGCGTCTGCGACGGGGTGAGAATGGCGACGAGGGCTCAATCGAGCGCGCTGCACCGCAGCACGCACCTTCGCTCTTTCTGGTCTTCCTTGCAATCTCAGATATTTGGGAGGACTTGGAGGAAGTTTTCCCGATCGCCTCCAGGCGGAGAAGATTATCCGCCGACTATCGGCGCTGTGATCACCGACCCCGGAACCGCGGCTTGCGGCGCGTCAGGAACGCCTCCACGCCCTCCTTGTGGTCCTCGCTGAGGCTGGCGAGCGCGAACTGATCGACATCCATGTGGCTCGCAAGGTCGTCCAGCGCATGCGCGAGCCGGTTGACGGTCAGCTTGGTCATGGCGACGGACAGCGGCGGCTGCGCGGCAACCTTGCGGGCAAGCTCCATGGCGGCATCGAGCGCATGGCCGGGATCCGCCACCTGCTCGACGAGCCCCCATTCATAGGCCTCGTCCGCGCTGATACGCTGGTCGGCTAGGATCACCGCCTGCTTGGTGCGGGCCGGCCCAATCAGATGCAGCATGCGCGGGATGCTCTGCCAGCTCATATTCATGCCGAGCCCGATCTCGGGCACGCGCAGATGCGCATCGCGCCCCATCACCCGGAAATCGAGCGCCACCGCGAGGGCGACGCCGCCGCCGACGCAAAAGCCTTCGATCGCGGCGATGGTGATCTGTTCCATCTCTTGCCAGACGTGCGTCAGGCGCGGCCCGAGCTTGAGGTGCCGCCGCAGCGCGCCGAGGTCCATCTCCTTGCGCGAGCGTCCCTCAGCGTCCTTGAGATCGAAGCCGGCGCTGAAGGCGCCCGAGCTGCCGGTCAGCACAACGACCGAGGTCGCTGCATCGTCCTCGAAGCTGCGCGCGGCCGCCGTGAGCTGGCGCAGCGCCTCCGGCGAGAGCGCGTTGATGCCGTCGCCGCGGTCGAAGCGCACGACCGCGATCCGCCCCTCCGGCCCGAGACCCTTCTCGATCTTCACGTAGTCGGTCACCATCATCTCCACGATGTTTGCGGGATGCTAGCGCACAACTGCCCTCACGCATACGTGCCAGGACTGCACTGCAACGAGCCCTCGACAGCCCCTAGCCATTGCGCCTATCTTCCGCCGCATGAGCCAAGATCACGACCATCATCACCACGATCACGATCATTCCGAGCTGTCCGAGACCGAGCTGCGCGTGCGCGCGCTCGAGACGATCCTGACCGAAAAAGGCTATGTCGAGCCGGCTGCGCTCGACGCTATCATCCAGGCCTATGAGACCAAGATCGGCCCGCACAATGGCGCGCGCGTGGTCGCCAAAGCCTGGACCGATCCGGCGTTCAAGACGGCGCTGCTGCAGGACGGCTCCAAGGCGATCGGCACGCTCGGCCATGTCAGCCGCGTCGGCGATCATCTCGTCGTGGTCGAGAACACGCCCGAGCGGCACAACATGGTCGTGTGCACACTGTGCTCCTGCTACCCCTGGGAAATGCTCGGGCTGCCGCCGGTCTGGTACAAGGCCGCGCCCTACCGCTCGCGCGCGGTGAAGGACCCGCGCGGCGTGCTCGCCGATTTCGGCGTCGCGCTGCCGAAGGACACCGAGATCCGGGTGTGGGATTCCACCGCCGAGACGCGCTTCCTGGTGCTGCCGATGCGCCCCGCGGGCACGGAAGGCTGGAGCGAGGAGCAGCTCGCCGAGCTCGTGACGCGCGACTCCATGATCGGCACCGGTTTCCCCAAGACGCCGGGCGCACCGTCGTGAACGGCGTGCACGACATGGGCGGCATGGACGGGTTCGGCAAGGTCGAGCCTGAGCCGAACGAGCCGATGTTTCACGAGGAATGGGAGTCGCGCGTGCTGGCCATGGTGCGCGCGATGGGCGCGGCCGGCGCCTTCAACATCGACACCTCGCGCTTCTATCGCGAGACCTTGCCGCCGCACGTCTATCTCTCGAGCTCTTATTACAAGAAATGGTTTCTCGGGCTCGAGGAGATGCTGATCGACAAGGGCTATCTCACCCGCGAGGAGGTCGCTGCCGGCCATGCGATGCAGCCTGCAAAGGCGCTCAAGCACGGCAAGTTCGACCGCGCCAATGTCGAGCGCGTGATGGTGCGCGGCAAGTTCGGCCGCCCTGCCCCGGCTCCGGCGAAATTCAACATCGGCGATCGCGTCCGCGCCAGGAATATTCATCCAGCCACGCACACGCGGCTGCCGCGCTATGTCCGTGGCCATGTCGGCGTGGTCGAGCTGAACCATGGCTGTCACGTGTTTCCTGACACGGCGGCGATGGAGCGCGGGGAGAACCCGCAATGGCTCTACACCGTGGTGTTCGAGGGCCGCGATCTCTGGGGCGAGGACGGCGATCCCACGCTGAAGGTCTCGATCGACGCGTTCGAGCCCTATCTGGATCCGGCGTGATGAGCAGCGCGCTTGCGGCCGCCGCGACGGCGGCGATCCCGAGCATTCCGTGCGACGACGACGGCCCGGTGTTCCGAGCGCCCTGGGAGGCGCATGCCTTCGCGATGGCCTTGAGCCTGCACGAGCGCGGCGTATTCACCTGGCCGGAATGGGCCGCAGCACTCGCAGACGAGATCAAGCGCGCCCAGGCCGCCGGCGACCCTGATACCGGCGAGACCTACTATCTGCACTGGCTCGCCACGCTGGAGGGCCTCGTCGCCCGCAAGGGCGTCGCGTCGATGGAGACGCTGCACCGCTATCGGAATGCGTGGGACCACGCCGCCGATCGCACGCCGCACGGCAAGCCGATCGAGCTCAGGCCGGAGGATTTTGGTTAGCTGTTGCCTCTCGTTATTGCGAGCGCAGCGAAGCAATCCAGAATCCCTCCGCAGTGGCAGTCTCGATTGCTTCGTCGCAAGGGCTCCTGGCAATGACGACAGAGCGAGCTTACCGTCCCGCCACGTACTCGTTCCACCCCTTCGCCCGCAAACTGCAGGCCGGGCACTCGCCGCAGCCGTAGCCCCAATCGTGCCGTGCGCCGCGTTCGCCGAGATAACAGGTGTGGGAGTGCTCGCGGATGAGATCGACGAGGCCGTCGCCGCCGAGGTCATGCGCGAGCCGCCAGGTCGCGGCCTTGTCGATCCACATCAGTGGCGTGTGCAGCTCGAACTGCTTGGCCATGCCGAGCGAGAGCGCGGCCTGCATGGCGCGGACGGTCTCGTCACGGCAATCGGGATAGCCGGAATAATCGGTCTCGCACATGCCGCCGACGATGTGGCTGATGCCGCGCCGGTAGGCCAGCGCCGCCGCAAAGGTCAGGAACACGAGGTTGCGGCCCGGCACGAAGGTGTTCGGCAGGCCGTCCGCGCCCATCGCGATCGCGACGTCGCAGGTCAGCGCCGTCTCGGAGACGGCCGCCAGCGTCGGGATCGACAGCGTGTGGCTCTCGCCGAGCCTTGCGGCCCAATCGGCGCGCAGGCCCTTGATGCCGTCGAGCAGGCGGTCGCGGCAGGCAAGCTCGATGGCGTGGCGCTGGCCGTACTCGAACCCCAGCGTCTCCACGCGGGCGAAGCGGCTCAGCGCCCAGGCGAGGCAGGTGGTGGAATCCTGGCCGCCGGAGAACAGCACCAGCGCGGTTTGTGAGGAAAATGCATCACTCATGGCCCGCGCTTTAGCATCGCACGACTTGCCCGCCAATCGGTGGAAATCGGCCAGTTCCGCCGCCTTGTGCTGGGATCGGAGGCCCGCTTTTGGCATAAGGCTCTGGATCCCAGGAGACTGCCCGGCAATGACCCCTTCCCGCGACATTTCCCGCCTGATTGAGATCATGGCGGCGCTGCGCACGCCGGTGACCGGCTGCCCCTGGGACCTCGAGCAGGATTTTTCGACGATCGCGCCCTACACGATCGAGGAAGCCTATGAGGTGGTCGACGCCATCACCCGCGGCGATCTCGACGATCTCAGAGAGGAGCTTGGCGATCTCCTGCTCCAGGTGGTGTTCCACGCCCAGATGGCTTCTGAGCAGAACGCGTTCAATTTTGGTGACGTGGTCCTGGCCATCACCCGCAAGATGATCCGCCGTCATCCCCACGTCTTCGCCGACAAGGACGGCAATCTCGCCTCCTCCCACGTCAAGGAAGTCTGGGACCGCATCAAGGCGGAGGAGAAAGCCGAACGCGCCGCGCGCCGGCCGCCGGAGGAGGCGCCGACGCACAAGTCGCTGCTCTCGGGCGTGAAGGCCGGCCAGCCCGCGCTGACGCGTGCGATGGAGCTGCAGCGCAAGGCCTCCACCGTCGGCTTCGACTGGAACGACCCGCGCGCGGTGCTGCACAAGATCCGCGAGGAGGTCGACGAGATCGAGGCGGCATTGGACCGCAACGACAAGCAGGAGATTGCGGAAGAGACCGGCGACCTCATGTTCGCCCTCGTCAACCTCGCCCGCCATGTCGATGCCGATCCGGAGGCTGCGCTCCGCGCGACGAATGCAAAATTCGAGCGCCGTTTTGCCTATATCGAGCGGGCACTGGAGGCGCAGGGTCGGACGCTCGAGCAGGCGTCGCTGGCGGAGATGGATGCGCTGTGGAATGCCGCGAAAGTGGAGACGAAGGTGACTTCGGAGACGCGAACCGCGTAGTCCAGATGCGCGCCGGCCTCACGCCGGCAGATGTGGCACGGCGTCGAACCTGTTCACCACGATATCCCGCTTGGTCTCGTCCACCCGCACGGTCATGTCGAAGCGGCCCTCGTGCAGCTCCTTCGACAGCACCTCGGCATTGCGGTGCAGCCAGCTGATGCCGGCGCCGTCTGCGGCGTCGATGGAGAGATCGAGCGTTGTCCGTTTCGCCGCGAGCCGCTGCTCGATCGCGGCGAGCAGAGCGTCGACGCCCTCGCCCGACACGGCTGAGACCAGCATCGCCGGATGATCCTCCGGCCTGCGCGCGACGATGTTGAGCAGCTCTTCGCGTTGCTCGGGGTCGAAACGGTCGATCTTGTTCCAGACCTCGATGATGCGGCCGGAATCATCAGGGTTGATGCCGAGCTGGCGCAGCACCGCATCGACGTCGCTCTGCTGCGCCTCGGCATCTTCATGCGAGATGTCGCGGACATGCAGGATGACATCGGCTTCCAGCACCTCCTCCAGCGTGGCGCGGAAGGCGGCGACGAGCTGCGTCGGCAGGTTGGAGATGAAGCCGACGGTATCCGAGAGCATCGCCTTGCCGCCATGCGGCAGGTTGAGCGCCCGCAAGGTGGGATCGAGCGTCGCAAACAACATGTCGGCCGCCTGCACGTCGGCGCGGGTCAGGCGATTGAACAGCGTCGACTTGCCGGCATTGGTGTAGCCGACCAGCGCGACGACACGATACGGCACGCGTTGACGGCCGGCGCGATGCAGACGCCGCGTCGCCTGCACCTTTTTCAGCTCGCTCTCCAGCTTGGAGATGCGCTCCTGGATCAGGCGGCGGTCGGCCTCGATCTGCGTCTCGCCGGGGCCGCCCATGAAGCCGAAACCGCCGCGCTGGCGTTCGAGATGGGTCCAGGAGCGCACCAGGCGCGAACGCTGGTAGTTGAGATGCGCAAGCTCGACCTGCAGCGAGCCTTCCCGGGTCTTGGCGCGGCGGCCGAAGATTTCGAGAATGAGCCCGGTGCGGTCGAGCACCTTGGCATGCCATTCCTTTTCGAGATTGCGCTGCTGGATCGGCGACAATGCGCAATCCATCACCACGAGCTCGACCTCGAGGGTCTTGATCAGCCCGGCGATCTCCTCGACCTTGCCTTTGCCGATATAGGTCGCGGGGCGGATCTGGCTGACCGGCGCGACGATGGCATCGGCAATGACGAGATCGATCGCACGTGCGAGGCCCGCGGCTTCATCGAGCCGGGCCTCGGTATCGCGCAAAGCATGAGTCTCCGATTGCGCGTCGGCGCTGCCCGCGCGCACGCGCAAGTAGGGGCCGATGACAAGCACCCGCCCCGTCTGCGTAGCCCCTGCCGACCGCGGACGGTCGGCATCCCCGTCGAAATTCCGGGGTTCCAATCAGGTCACTCTCAAGCCGGCTGGTCCTCGCCGCCTTCGAACAACTGAATCGGAGCGCCCGGCATGATGGTCGAAATCGCATGCTTGTAGACCAGCTGCGAATGACCGTCGCGCCGAAGCAGCAAACAGAAATTGTCGAACCAGGTCACGATGCCCTGGAGCTTCACTCCGTTGACCAGAAAGATCGTCAGTGGCGTCTTGGTTTTGCGAACGTGATTAAGGAAGGTGTCCTGTAGGTTTTGTGCGCGGTCTGCCGCCATTGTTTTTTTCTCG
Source organism: Bradyrhizobium sp. IC3123 (assembly GCF_020193625.1). NCBI lineage: Bacteria > Pseudomonadati > Pseudomonadota > Alphaproteobacteria > Hyphomicrobiales > Nitrobacteraceae > Bradyrhizobium > Bradyrhizobium sp. IC3123. The sequence continues at coordinate 90,429 of NZ_JADYVF010000002.1, forward strand.
CTTTGAGTTTCTTTTTATTGCGCCGGATGCGGCCCTCTTTGTGGAGTTCGGGGCTTCCTCCGGTTGCCGTCCTTCATGAGATCCCCCTCGGAAGGAACAGCGGTTCGATTAGAGGACAGGTCGGGATATTAGGCAAGCCGCTTGAAGCGGCAGGCGTGGCCCTATTGCCCCGAAAAATTACGGAAATCGATGATTTTCTTTGCCTATTCCCGAGATGCCGCCGCAGCGTCGCAGCATTAGCCGACGCCGAGCGCTTTCAACTTCCGGTGCAAGGCCGAACGTTCCATGCCAACGAACTCGGCCGTTCGAGAAATATTTCCTGAGAAACGGCTGATCTGTGCAATCAAATAGTCGCGCTCGAACACCTCGCGTGCTTCGCGCAGCGGCAGGCCCATGATGTGCTCGCCATTGTTGCTGGTCGGCATCGCCGGCACCATCGAGCCGACATCCTGCGGCAGCATGTCGGCGGTGATGATGACTTCCGGCCCGCCGGCGGCCAGAATCATGACTCTTTCAACGTTGTTGCGGAGCTGGCGCACATTGCCGGGCCAGACATGCGATTGCAGCACCGCCATTGCGTCCTGACCGATCTGGCGCTTGGGCAGGCCGCTGCCGGCCGAGATCTGCTCCATGAAATAATCGATCAGTTCCGGAATGTCCTCGCGCCGCTCCGACAGTGCGGGCACGCGGATCGGCACCACCGAGAGCCGGTGGTAGAGGTCCTCGCGGAAACGGCCGGCCGCGATCTCCTCCTCGAGATTGCGGGCGGTCGATGAGATGATGCGCACGTCGACCTGCACCTTGGCGGTGCCGCCGACGCGCTGGAACGACTGCTCCACCAGCACGCGCAGGATCTTGTTCTGGGTCTCGCGCGGCATATCCGCGATCTCGTCGATGAACAGCGTGCCGCCATGCGCCTCTTCGAGCGCGCCGGGCTTGCGCGGTTGCTCGCCATTGGACTGCTCGACGCCAAACAGCTCATGCTCCATTCGCTCGGGCGTGATCGCGGCGGCGTTGATGACGACGAACGGACCGTCGGCGCGGCCCGAAGCGGTATGCAGCGTGCGCGCGGTCAGCTCCTTGCCGGCGCCGGCGGGGCCGACGATCAGGATGCGGCTGTTGGCCTTGGCCGCCCGCTCGATGGTCTGGCGCAGCTGGTTCATGCTGGGCGAGCGGCCGACGAGCTGGCTGGCGCTCGGGGCGAGCTGCTTCAGCTCCTTGACCTCGCGCTTCAGCCGCGAGTTCTCCAGCGCTCTGGTCGCGACCAGGATGAGGCGGTCGGCCTTGAACGGCTTCTCGATGAAGTCGTAGGCGCCGCGCTTGATCGCGGCGACCGCGGTCTCGATGTTGCCGTGGCCGGAGATCATCACGACGGGCAGATCGGCATTGTCCTTCTTGACCTGCTCCAGGAGCTGCAGGCCGTCGAGCTTGGAGCCTTGCAGCCAGATGTCGAGAAACACCAGATGCGGCCTGCGATTGGCGATCTCGGCGAGCGCCGTGTCGCTGTCACGCGCGGTCCTGGTGACGAACCCCTCGTCTTCGAGAATGCCTGCAACGAGATCGCGAATATCGGCTTCGTCATCGACAATCAGAATTTCACTTGCCATGGATCGCGCCTGTCTTGTCAGCTGCCTGTTGAGGCTTCGATTTTGGTTGAATCATTGGTCTTTTCAGCCGGCTCTTTGGTTCCGGCGGCCGGCTCTTTTGTTGCCTGGGTCGCGACGGATTCCGTCGCCGTTTGCGTGATGTCGGGCTTGGAGGTTGTCCCAGTCGCGTCGTTGACCGTCGGCACTTGCTCTGTTGTCGCGGACTTCGCGGGTTGCCCCGACACGGCAAAGCGCATGCGCATCCAGGCGCCGCGCTGGCCTGGGCGGAAGTCTGAGGCGTCCTTCAGCTCGATCCGCCCGCCATGGTCTTCCAGCACGCGCCCGACGATCGCAAGCCCCAGCCCGGTGCCCTTGGCACGCGTGGTAACGTAGGGCTCGAGCAGACGCGAGCGCGCGACCTTGGGCAGGCCGATGCCGTTGTCGATGACGTCGATCAGCACGTCGTCGCCCTCGCGCGACACCACGACGTCGATACGCCCCTTGCCGAGCTCCTCGGGCGGGACCTGCTCGATGGCCTCGGTGGCGTTCTTGACGATGTTGGTGACCGCCTGCGAGATCAGGCGCCGATCGAACTGGGCGCGCAGCGGATCCTGCCTGAACTCGGCCTCGATGTCGATTTCGGGATGGGCGACCTTCATCAGGAACACGGCCTGGCGCACCGTGTCGGCGACGTCCTCGCCTTCCATCACGGGCTTCGGCATCCGCGCAAAGCGCGAGAACTCGTCGACCATGCGCCTGATGTCGTCGACCTGGCGGACGATGGTATCGGTGCACTGGTCGAAGATCTGCTTGTCCTTGGTCTCTGTGATGTCCTTGCCGAACTTGCGGCGGATGCGCTCGGCCGAGAGCTGGATCGGCGTCAGCGGATTCTTGATCTCATGCGCGATGCGGCGCGCCACGTCGCCCCAGGCCGAGGTACGCTGCGCCGAGACCAGCTCGGTGATGTCGTCGAGCGTGATGATGTAGCTGTCATGCGGCTGGTTCTTCTCGGCGCTGACGCGGACCGACAGGTTGCGCTCGGTGCCGTCGCGGGTGATCGTGATCTGGCCCTGCACCAGGCGCTGGGTGCCTTCCCGCGCCGTCTTCATCATCTCGTCGAGCTCGGGCAGCACGTCGGAGAGCGGATGGCCGAGCGTCTCGGCTTCGGAGTGCCCGATCAGTTTCTCTGCGGAGCGGTTGAGGATGCCGACGCTGCCGGACGCGTCGACGCCGATGATGCCGGCGCTCGCGGATGACAGCACCGCCTCGATGAAGCGGCGGCGGCTGTCGATGAGGTCGCTGGCATTGACCAGCTCGTCGCGCTGGCTGCGCAATTCCTGCGTCATCTTGTTGAAGGTCTCGCCCAGCTGGGCGAGATCGCCCTCCGACTGGTGCACGGGCACCTGGACGTGCAGGTCGCCGGTCGAAACTGTATGTGCCGCGTTCATCAGCCGCCGGATCGGCGAGACCAGCGAGTTGGCGAAGTTGAGACCGATCAGCACCGAAGCCATGAGAATGGTCAGCGCGATCACCGCGAACATCAGCGCGAAGGCGACCTGGATGCCGAGCCTGCGCGATTCGATCTGGGCGTATTCGGCGACGCTGACCTCGGTCTGCTTGAGCTGATTGACGACATTCGGATCAAGCGGCCTGGCGACATAGAGGAAGGTGTCGTTGAAGGCGCGCAGGCGGATCACCGCGGCAACGAAGCTCGCATCGGGGAGCACCGCGATCTCGGGCTCGTTCTCGTTGACGTTGCTGAGAAAGTCCGGCGCGGGCGGCGAATAAGCGAGCCGCATGCCGGTGTCGGCGGATTCCAGGATGTTGGTGTTCTTGTCGATGATCATCGCGCCCGGCAGGTTGCGCGACGCGGCGCTCGCCGTCAGCATCTCGCGGAACGAGCGGCGGTCCTGGTCGTAGAGCGGCCGGGCATGGGCGATGTCGTTGGCCATGCCGAGAATGTCGCCGCGGATCAGCTGCGCATGGTCCTGCATGTAGGCCCGCGCGATCGTCAGCGAGTTCTGGATCACCTCCTTGGTCGGCCCGGAGAACAGCCGGTCGAGGCCGCGCTCGATGGTGACGTTGGCGACGACGGCGACCAGCACCGCCGGCAGCACCGCCACGATCGAGAACAGGCTGACGATCTGGACGTGGAGACGCGCCGCCGCCCTGCCCCGCCGCCGCGCCAGGATGAGCTGCCAGAGTTCCCGGATAATGATCCCGACCAGCAGCAGGATCGTGGCGGCATTGATCAGATAGAATGTGCGGACCACCCCGGGCGTCGGCTCGATCGTGCTCAGACCCGTCAGGACCAGGAAGGTCAGGAAAGCCGACAGCAGCGCGAGCGCGACGGCAAAGGGCGCCAGCCAGCGTCGCACCGACCAGCGCCGGGGCTCTTCCGCTGGGGCCGTGTCAAAGTGTGCGGCCGAGGTATCTGCGCTGGTCATTCCGGCAATGGCGGTGCTGAAAACGGGTCCGCGGACGCGCGGATACTGATGTATTCGTACCACATTGTTGCCGAATTGCGACAATTCCGCGGCGTGTTCGCCCTGGCGGACCCGCGCAATCCACAGGCACATGCCGCCTGGGCGGAACGGATTCCCGCCGTCCCGGCTTAATCCGCATGGATAGGATCTTTCTCGCGACGATGGTTTCGGCCGTTCTGCTGCTGATCGTGGCCGCCGACCTCCTGGTCAACGGCCTCGGCCTTCAGCAGCCGCCGCTGAATGTCGCGAGCGTGGTGCCAGCCTCCGGCGGACTGGTCAGATAGGCGCAATGGCCGCGCTGCGGCCGACGACCAATTTGAATGTGCGGGCGGAACATTAGAGTCCCGTCAGGACTTGTGCTCACCGCGTCAGCCACAACGGCCAGCGCGATCCGGACAGGCTCAGCTCTGCCTTGGTAGGGGGAGCTGAGCCACCGGTCCGCGCTAGCGCGTTTGGCGTTCGTCGCAAGAAAGTCAGCCCCCGCTCCGATACACCTGGATGTCGAGATCCCGGATCTTCTTCCGCAGCGTGTTGCGGTTGAGGCCGAGCAGGTCCGCGGCGCGGATCTGGTTGCCACGCGTGGCGGCGAGCGCGGCCGTGAGCAGCGGCACCTCGATCTCCTTGAGGATACGGTGATAGAGGCCAGGCGGCGGCACGCCGTTCGGGAAGCCCTGGAAGTGCGAGGACAGATACGCCTCCACGGCGCCGCCGAGATTGTCGACCCCCTGCTGGACCGCAGCCCCCGGGCTGACCGAGGGCGGCGCGAGCTCGCCGTCGATGACGGAGGACGTGATCACGTCCTGCGGATAGAGCGCGGCGAGCCGCCGGGCGAGGTTTTCCAACTCGCGCACGTTGCCGGGCCAGCGGTGCTGCTTCAGCCGCTCCAGCGCCAGCGTGTCGAGCTTCTTCGGCGGCAGACCGTCCTTCTCGGCCAGCGTGAAGAAGTGCCGCACGAGATCCGGCAGGTCCTCGATGCGCTCGCGCAAGGGCGGCAGCCGCAGCGGGACGACGTTGAGGCGGAAGAACAGGTCTTCGCGGAACAGGCCCTGCTGGATCAGCACGCGCAGGTCCTTGTTGGACGCCGCGACGATGCGCACGTCGGTCTTGATCGGGGTACGGCCGCCGACGGTGGTGTATTCGCCCTGCTGCAGCACGCGCAGCAGGCGGGTCTGCGCCTCCATCGGCATGTCGCCGATCTCGTCGAGGAACAGCGTGCCGCCCTCGGCCTGCTCGAACCGGCCGGAGGCGCGGGTGTTGGCGCCGGTAAAGGCACCGCGTTCGTGGCCGAACAATTCGGACTCGATGAGATCGCGCGGGATCGCCGCCATGTTGACCGCGACAAAGGGGCCGTTGCGGCGCTTGCCGTAATCGTGCAGCGCTCGCGCCACCAGTTCCTTGCCGGTTCCGGACTCACCCGTGATCATCACGGTGAGATCGGTCTGCATCAGGCGCGCCAGCACGCGGTAGATTTCCTGCATCGCCGGCGAGCGGCCGACCAGCGGGATCGCCTCCATCTCGGCGTCCTCGTCCGGCGACGAGGTCCGCTCCTTCGGCTCGGCGAGCGCGCGGCCGACGATGGCGATCAGTTCCTTCAGGTCGAAGGGCTTTGGCAGATATTCGTAAGCCCCGCGCTCGGAGGCGCGGATCGCCGTCATGAAGGTGTTCTGCGCGCTCATGACGATGACGGGCAGGTTCGGCCGCATCTTCTTGATCCGCGGCAACAGGTCGAAGGCGTTTTCGTCCGGCATCACCACATCGGTGATGACGAGATCGCCCTCGCCCTGGCTGACCCAGCGCCACAGCGTTGCGGCATTGCCGGTCAGCCGCACTTCGTAACCGGCGCGGGACAGTGCCTGATTGAGAACGGTGCGGATGGCGGTATCGTCATCGGCTACGAGAATGCTACCTGCGGGCATCGTTGATCCTCATTTTGCCCCCTGTGACGCAGGCGACGACTTCCCGGCAGAGCCGTCGCGACTGCTTTGATCGGCGTGTTTGACCGATGTGGAATACATCGGCATCAGCACGCGGAAAGTGGTCTTGCGCGGCTGAGATTCGCATTCGATGATGCCCCCGTGATCGCCGACGATCTTGGCGACCAGCGCAAGGCCGAGACCCGAGCCGGTCTGCTTGGTGGTCACGAAGGGATCGAACAGGTTGGGCAGAAGATCGTCGGGCACGCCGGGTCCGTTGTCCTTCACACAGAATTCGAGCGGAAGGGATACCCGCGATTTTTGACCGGGGACTGACAGGCGCACACCGGGTCGGAACGCGGTGGTGAGCTGGATCTCGGCATCGGGCACGTCGATCAGCGCTTCGGCGGCGTTCTTCACGAGATTGAGGAACACCTGGATTAGCTGGTCCTGGTTCGCCAGCACCGGCGGCAGCGAGGGATCGTAATCCTCGACGAAGCGGATGTTGCGGGCAAAGCCCGACTGGGCCAGCCGCTTGACGTGATCGAGCACCGAATGGATGTTGACGGGGCCGCGCACCACGGGGCGCTCGTCGCCGAACACCTCCATGCGGTCGACCAGCGTCACGATGCGGTCGGCCTCGTCGCAGATCAGCCGCGTCAGCATGCGGTCCTCGGACGAGGCCTGCTGCTCGAGCAGCTGCGCTGCGCCGCGAATGCCCGAAAGCGGATTCTTGATTTCATGCGCGAGCATTGCTGCTAGCGCTATCACCGAGCGCGCTGCGCTGCGATGGGTGAGCTGCCGATCCATCTTGTCGGCGATGGTGCGCTCCTGCAGCATCACGACGATATGGCCGGGCCGCTCGGTGAGTGGAGCCACGTGCAGGTCGACCTGGCGATCGCCGCCCATGCGCGGCGTGCCGAGATCGACCTTGTATTCGTTGACCGGCGCGTTCGAGGAGCGCACTTGGTCGATCAGCGCCAGCAACGGGCTGCCGAACGGCACCAGCTCCTTTAGCGACTGCCGCTTCAGGAATTGCGTGGAGATCTCGAAGAAGGCCTCGGTGGCGATGTTGGCGGCGACGATCTTGCCGTCGGGCCCGATCATGAGCACGGGGTTGGGCAAAGCATCCAGGATTGCGTCGCTGTCGGACTGAAGCGGCCGACGATGTTCAGCGGCTGAACTCATGCAGCAGCGCTCCATGCGAAGTCGTCGAAGGCGTCTTGCAGTGCATCGTGAACGAGGCGCGGATCCTCCGAGACCAGGATCTTCTGCCGCCAGGATTTCAGCTTCTCGGCCGGCGCACGGCTCGCCTGCGCTGCGACGTCGAGCGCCCAGCCAAGATGCTTGCGGGCGTGCCTCAGTCCGATGCGCAGGCCATAGAGCGCACAAACGCCGTCATAGAGCGTGCGGACATAATGCAGCTGCGTCTGGAGCGAGGGCACGGCTTCCTCGGCCCCGCCGTTCAGACGGCGGCCGATCTGGCCCGGCAGCCAGGGCTGGCCCTGCGCGCCGCGGCCGATCATCACGGCGTCGGCGCCCGAGGCGTCCAATGCCGCCAGCGCCTTCTCGTAGGAGGTGATGTCGCCGTTGACGACGAGCGGAAGGGAGGTGGCCTCGCGCACGGCGCGGATCGCATCCCAATCGGCCTCGCCCTTGTAGAACTGGCAGCGGGTGCGGCCGTGCACGGTGACGAGCTTGATTCCAGCGGCCTCGGCACGTCGCGCCAGCTCCGGCGCGTTGCGGCTGCGGTCGTCCCAACCGAGGCGCATCTTCAGCGTCACCGGCACCTTCACCGCCGCGATCGTCGCTTCGATCAGGCTGACGGCGTGGTCGAGGTCGCGCATCAAGGCCGAGCCGGACTGGCCGCCGGTGACGTGTCGGGCGGGACAGCCCATGTTGATGTCGATGATATCGGCGCCTTCCGCTTCGGCGATCCGGGCGCCTTCGGCCATCCAATGCATCTCGCAGCCGGCGAGCTGGACCACATGCGGGCCGATGCCAGTGGCTTCGCAGCGCAACCGGGACATCCGGTGGCCATTGGCGAGCTCATCGCTCGCGGTCATTTCAGACACAACGAGACCAGCCCCAAGCTCGGCGGCCAGCCGGCGGACGGGCGAGTCAGTCACACCCGACATCGGCGCCAGGAAGACCGGGGTGGCGACTTCAATATCGCCTATTTTCAACGGCTTAGAGCCTGATACTGCCGAGCCGGTCACAGGGGTCCCGTTGACTGGGCAGGGCCTCATCGCGCCTGCCATGATCTATCTTGCGCACAATTCTTGTGCAGTCAAGCGTCATGCCTACAGTTTAGACAGTTCTGTAGATCTTTCAAGTGCAGTGCAGCAAAATGCTGTTTCCCACAATCCGGGGAAACCCCCTTTTTTTGCGGGCCTGCCGTGCTAGAGGCATGCCGGCAAATCACCCCTGCTCTTTCATTAGCAATTGAGTATTTGAGTCCTATGGCGAAATCACAGCGCACCGCGGTCGTCCTCGTCGCAGCCGGGCGTGGACTGCGCGCCGGCGCCGGCGGGCCGAAGCAATATCGCGAGATCGGCGGCGTGGCCGTGATCCGCCGCGCCATGGAAGCCTTCAGCGGTCACACCGAGGTGTTCGCGGTGCAGCCGGTGGTGAACCCCGACGACAGCGCCATGTTCACCGCAGCGGTCGCAGGGCTCAGGCACGAGCCACCGACCAATGGCGGCGCGACGCGGCAGGCTTCGGTGCTCGCCGGCCTCGAAGCGCTGGCCAAGCACAATCCGGACATCGTGCTGATCCACGACGCCGCGCGCCCCTTCGTCTCGGAAGGCGTGATCTCGCGCGCGATCGAGGCGGCGAGCCGCACCGGCGCTGCGATCCCCACCGTTGCCGTCACCGACACCATCAAGGTCACCGGCGAAAGCGGCAACGTCGAGGCCACGCCGGAGCGCGCTTCCTTGCGGATCGCACAGACGCCGCAATCCTTTCGTTTCGACGTCATCCTCGAGGCGCATCGTCGTGCGGCAAGGGATGGACGCTCGGATTTCACCGACGATGCCGCGATTGCCGAATGGGCAGGATTGACGGTTGCAACCTTTGAAGGCGATGTTGCCAACATGAAGCTCACAACTCCCGAGGATTTCGTGCGCGAGGAAGCGCGCCTGGCCGCCCAGCTCGGCGACATCAGGACCGGCACCGGCTACGACGTGCACGCCTTCGGCGAAGGCGACCATGTCATGATCTGCGGCGTGCGCGTGCCGCACACCAAGGGTTTCCTGGCTCATTCCGACGGCGATGTCGGCCTGCATGCGCTGGTCGACGCAATTCTCGGCGCTCTCGCCGACGGCGACATCGGCTCGCACTTCCCGCCGAGCGATGCGAAGTGGAAGGGCGCCTCCTCCGACCAGTTCCTGAAATATGCCATCGAGCGCGTCGCAGCGCGCGGCGGCCGCGTCGCCAATCTCGAGGTCACGCTGATCTGCGAGCGGCCGAAGATCGGCCCGTTGCGCGACACCATGCGGGCGCGCATCGCCGAGATCTCCGGCGTCGACATCTCGCGCATCGCAGTGAAGGCGACCACCAGCGAGCGGCTCGGCTTCACCGGCCGCGAGGAAGGCATCGCGGCCACCGCGAGCGCCACCATCCGCCTTCCCTGGGGCATCTAGGCCATGGGCGGCAGCGACGCACGCGCCCTCTCCCGCTCGCTGCTCGATCTGTGCCGGATGCGCAAGCTGACGATCGCAACGGCCGAATCCTGCACCGGCGGTCTCGTCGCGGGCGCACTGACTGACATCCCGGGCTCGTCCGATGTCATCGACCGCGGCTTCGTCACCTATTCCAACGAGGCCAAGCGCGCGATGCTTGGCGTCGAGGCGAGCACGTTGGCCAATTTCGGCGCCGTAAGCAAGGAGACCGCGACCGCAATGGCAATCGGTGCGCTTGAGCGCGCCGATGTCGATCTCGCGGTCGCCATCACCGGCATCGCCGGCCCGGGCGGCGCCACGCCCGGCAAGCCGGTCGGTCTCGTGCACTTCGCCGCCGCCGCCCGCGACGGCCGCATCATCCACCGCGAGCACCGCTTCGGCGCCATCGGCCGCAGCGCGGTGCGCGCCCGCTCCGTGGTCGAGGCGCTGCGCATGCTGATGGATCTGGCCCGCGGCCCGCAAGTCGCGGCCAAGCCGCAGCGCACCGCCGCCAGCCGCCTGCGCCCGCGTGTGACGCGCTCACCGCGCCGGCATGTGGTGAAACGCAGGCCGCCACGTCCGCCGCGGGGATAGAACGCCTTAGGCGGCCGTGGCAAGCAGCGCGCTCGCATGATCGAGCACGCACTGCTTGACCGCGCCAGCTTCAGACGGTTTCGCCTTGGCGCTAACCGTCAATTCCAGGATCGGCGCGGCGGGATTGGCGACATCGAGGACCTTGCTGACGGAGACGGCAGGTTGCGCCTGATCGTCGATGCGGGAATCCTTGCGAAGCTCCTTCAGAATGCGATCGGCCAGCGCCGGAACGGCGCCGGCGGGGACCGGAAACGTCACCTTGATCTCGCCCGTGCCAGGATAGGCGCTGTGGTTGATGATGGCCGCGCCCCAGACCTGTCCGTTCGGCAACAGGATCTGCGTGTTGTCGGGCGCGACCAGCTCGGTCATGAACAGCGACAGCGACCTCACCTTGCCCGCCTTGCCGGCGACCTCGACATCGTCGCCGATGTGAAATGGCCGGAACAAGAGCAGCATCACGCCGGCGGCGAGATTGGACAGCGTGCCCTGCAAGGCAAGACCAATGGCGAGCGAGGTCGCGCCCAGCACGGCAACGAGGCTCGCCGTCTGGATGCCGAACAGCTGCAGCACGGCGATGCCGACGACCGCGAGCACGCCATAGCGCGCAAGGCTGCCTACGAACAGCGTCACCAGCGGGTCGACGCGGTGCGTAACGCTGAGGACGCGCGTGACGAAGCGTTGCATCGCGCCGGACAGATACCAGCCGACCGCGAGCAGCAGGACCGCGTAGATCGCGTTCAGGCCATACAGGACAAGCGAAGCTTTCAGCGTGTCGAAATTGATAGTCATGGCGGCTCCAACCCGGTCAGTCGGTTGAGAACGCGCCGCGATGCGAAATGATCCCGGTGGATGCTGATGGGGAACACGGAGCGATGTTGGATTGGGAGGGCACGCCCGCCGCTCCATTGCCATTGCGAGCGCAGCGAAGCAATCTAGAATCCCTCCGCGGAGACGCCCTGGATTGCTTTGCTGCGCTCGCAATGACGGTGGAGAGAGCAGTGCTGATCGCGACTACGTCGACGCCAGCTTCGGCCGGCCGTAGATCGCGTCCGCCCGTTTCTCGAACGCGGTCGAGAACCGCGCGAAGGCGGCATCGAACATCGAGCCCATCAGCATCGCCAGCATGCGGCTCTTGAATTCGTAGGCGAGGAAGAAGCCGACGTCGCAGACGCCCTCGCCCTTGGGCTCGAACGTCCAACGGTTTTCCAGATTCCTGAACGGACCTTGCAGATATTCGACCAGGATCTTCAGATTGGCGCGGTCGAGCGTCACGCGGCTGGTGAAGGATTCCTTGACCAGCTTGAACGACACCGTCATGTCGGCGACCAGCACCTCGGTGCCGTCGGGTTTCGCCATGCGCTGGCGCACCTTCAGCGCGCTGCACAGCGGCACGAATTCCGGGTAGCGCTCGACATCGGCGACCAGATCAAACATCTCGGACGCGCTGTGGTTGACACGGTGCTTGCTCGAAACTCGATGCATGGTACGTCAACGGGCGTGAGCTGCCCGCGCAGCCTTCAGTCTCGCGAAATCCTCGCCGGCATGATGCGACGAGCGGGTGAGCGGGCTTGCCGACACCATCAGGAAGCCCTTCGTGTAGGCGATCTTTTCGTAGGACGAGAACTCGTCCGGCGGCACGTAGCGCATCACCGCGTGATGCTTGCGGGTCGGTTGCAGATATTGTCCGATGGTCAGGAAGTCGACGTCGGCCGAGCGTAGATCGTCCATCACCTGCTGCACCTCGTGGCGCTCTTCGCCGAGGCCGACCATGATGCCGGACTTGGTGAAGATGGTGGGATCGAGCTCCTTGACCCGCTGCAGCAGCCGGATCGAATGGAAGTAGCGCGCGCCGGGCCGGACCGTGAGATAACGCGACGGCACCGTCTCGAGATTGTGGTTGAAGACATCGGGCTTCGCCGCGACGACGATTTCGAGCGCCCCCTCCTTGCGCAGGAAGTCGGGCGTCAGGATCTCGATCGTCGTCGAGGGACACGCGGCCCTGATCGCGCGGATAGTCCGAGCGAAATGCTCGGCACCGCCGTCAGTGAGGTCGTCGCGGTCGACCGAGGTGATGACGACGTGGGCGAGGCCCAGCTTCGCCACGGCCTCGGCGACGTTCTGCGGCTCGGCCGCATCCAGTGCATTCGGCAAGCCGGTCTTGACGTTGCAGAAGGCGCAGGCCCGGGTGCAGGTGTCACCCATGATCATAAAGGTCGCGTGCTTCCTGTCCCAGCACTCGCCAATGTTCGGGCAGCCCGCCTCCTCGCACACCGTGTGCAGGCCGTTGGCGCGCACGATGTTGCGGGTGTCGGCATAGCCGCGGGTGTTCGGAGCGCGCACGCGAATCCAGTCCGGCTTCGGCGGCGAAGCGGAATCGGGCCGATTCACCTTTTCGGGGTGGCGCGGGCGCAGCGGGTTCGAGATGGTATCGACAATAACGACCATGGGGTGTCCGGTCTGTTCAGGTCCTACCTAGTCGGTCTGGCCTGGCATCGCAACCCGGCTCGCCCCGCTTCAGGGAACATGGCAGATATGGGCAATATCTTGCTCTGTTCTCAGGCGATTCTCACCTCGAATGGCTCCAATCTCGAACGCTTCACCACCGCGGCTCGGCAAGCCCCTGAAGCGCGCCTTCTTCGGACGCAGCGTCCATGAGGTCGCGCCCGACCTGATCGGCGCCACCATGCTCGTCGACGGCGTCGGCGGGATCATCGTCGAGGTCGAGGCCTATCACCATACCGACCCGGCGGCGCACTCCTATCGCGGGCCGACGCAGCGGAACCAGGTCATGTTTGGCCCGCCTGGCTTTGCCTATGTCTACCGCTCCTACGGCATTCATTGGTGCGTCAACTTCGTCTGCGAGGAGGAAGGCTCGGCCAGTGCCGTGTTGATCCGCGCGCTGGAGCCGACGCATGGATTGGCCGCGATGCGCCAACGCCGGCGTCTGCAGGAGGTGCATGCGCTGTGCTCGGGCCCTGGCAAGCTGACCGAGGCGCTCGGCATCACCATCGCGCACAACGCCCTGCCGCTGGACCGGCCCCCCATCGCGTTGCATGCGCGAACCGAGGATGTCGAGGTCGCAACCGGCATCCGCATCGGCATCACCAAGGCGGTCGAGCTGCCCTGGCGCTACGGCGTCAGGGGCTCGAAGTTTTTGAGCAAGCCGTTTCCGAAATAGGCCTAAAGCGCGATGAATCATCATCGCGCTTTAGGTTATTGTTTGAGCATGATCTTTCCGGAAAACCGCTGCACACTTTTCCGGATCATGCTCTAAGACGCCTGCTTCAGCCGCTCCATCGCCTCAAGCAGCTTGGCCTTGCGCGCCAGCGCCGCCTCGCGCTTTTCGCGCTCCTCCTCGACGACTTCCTCGGCCGCGTTGGCGACGAACTTCTCGTTCGCCAGCTTCGACTCGGCGCGCTTGATGTCGGCCTCGGCCTTGCCGATCTCCTTGTCGAGGCGCGTGCGCTCGGCGGCGACGTCGATCACGCCCTTGAGCGGCAGCGCGGCGACCTCGCCGCGCACCAGCAGCTGGACAGCGCCGTCAGGCGCGCGGTCGGCGAACGAGATGTCCGACAGCCGCGCCATACGCTTGATGACATCGGTCCAGCGCGGCGCGCGCTCCTTGGTTTCGGCCGAAGCGCCTGCGAGCACCAGCGCCGTCAGCGTTGCCGGCGCGATATTCATCTCGGCTCGCACCGAGCGGATCTGCGTGACGAGGTCGATGACCCAGCCGATCTCGGCTTCGGCAGCCGGATCGGTGAAGTCGGCATGATCGAAGATCGGCAGCACCCAGGCCGGCGAGACGAGCGCATCGGTCGGTCCCGTGGTCGCCGCAAGCATCGCGAGCTGCTCCGGCGTCGGCTCGACCGGCTTCAGCGGCCACGGCGCCAATGCGAGCAGGCCCTCGCGCCTGGCCGTCACCTCCCACAGCTCTTCGGTGATGAAGGGCATGAAGGGATGCAACAGCTTCAGGATCTCGTCGCGCGCCCAGGCGACCATGGCGCGGGTCTCGTCCTTGGCAGGGTTGTCCGGACCGAGCAGCACGGGCTTGGCGAGCTCGACATACCAGTCGCAATAGACGTTCCAGACGAAGCGATAGATGCTGCCGGCTGCATCGTTGAAGCGATAAGCTTCGATCGCCTCGGTCACCTCGCGCGTGGTGTGGGCGGTCTCATGCGCGATCCACCGGTTCAGCGTCTCCTTTGCCTTCGCCGGCTCGAAACCATCAGGCACGGCGCAGTGGTTCATCTCCGCGAACCGGCACGCGTTCCAGAGCTTGGTCGCGAAATTGCGGTAGCCTTCGACGCGGCTGGTGGCGAGCTTGATGTCGCGCCCCTGCGCCGCCATCGCGGCCAGGGTGAAGCGCAGCGCGTCGGCGCCGTATTCGTCGATCAGGTGGAGGGGATCGATGACGTTGCCCTTCGACTTCGACATCTTGGCGCCCTTCTCGTCGCGGACGAGGGCATGGATGTAGATGGTCGAGAACGGTACTTCCTTCATGAAGTGCAGGCCCATCATCATCATGCGGGCGACCCAGAAGAAGATGATGTCGAAGCCGGTCACCAGCGCATTGGTCGGATAATAGCGCTGCACCTCGGGCGTCTCGTCGGGCCAGCCGAGCGTCGAGAACGGCCACAGCGCCGAGGAGAACCAGGTGTCGAGCACGTCCTCATCGCGCGTGATGAAGCCTTCCCGCTTGTTGCGGTCGAGCGCCATCTCGCGGCCCTGCTCGGGCGTAATGACCTCCTGCTCGACGTAATAGCCGAGCGCGTGGCTGATGGCCTCCTCCTCGGTCTCGGCGACGAACACCTTGCCGTCAGGGCCGTACCAGGCCGGGATCTGATGGCCCCACCAGAGCTGACGCGAGATGCACCAGGGCTGGATGTTCTCCATCCACTCGTAATAGGTCTTTTCCCAGTTCTTCGGCACGAACGTCGTTTCGCCCGAACGCACCGCCGCGATCGCAGGTCTCGCCAGCGTCTTGGCGTCGACGTACCACTGGTCGGTCAGGTAGGGCTCGATCACGCTGTTGGAACGATCGCCGTGCGGCACCATGTGGGTGTGCGGCTCGATCCGTTCGACGAAGCCGAACGATTCCAGCCGCTCGACGATGCGCTTGCGCGCAGCGAAGCGGTCGACCTTGTGGAATTCCTCGGCGAATTGCGCAGCGCCTTCGGGCAGGTCGCGCAGATAATCCTCGTTGTCGAGGAGATCGAGACAGCCTTCCCTGTCGAGCACGCTGATCCGGCGCAGCCCGTGGCGATTGCCGACCTCGAAATCGTTGAAGTCGTGCGCCGGCGTCACCTTCACAGCGCCCGATCCCTTTTCGGGATCGGAATACTCGTCGGCGACGATTTTGATCTTGCGGCCGACCAGCGGCAGGACGACGTTCTTGCCGATCAGCTGCTGGTAGCGATCATCCTCCGGATGCACGGCCACGCCGGTATCGCCGAGCATGGTCTCGGGTCGCGTGGTGGCGACCACGATGAAGCTCGAGGGATCCTCGGGGTTGAACGTCTTGCCCTCGATCGGATAGCGCAGATACCAGAGGTGGCCCTTCACTTCCGTCTGCTGCACTTCGAGATCGGAGATCGCGGTGAGCAGCTTGGTGTCCCAGTTCACCAGCCGCTTGTCCTTGTAGATCAGGCCCTCGCGGTGCAGCTCGACGAAGACCTTGACGACGGCCTTCGACAGGCCCTCGTCCATGGTGAAGCGCTCGCGCGACCAGTCGCAGGACGCACCGAGGCGCTTGAGCTGGTTGATGATGGTGTCGCCGCTCTCGGCCTTCCACTGCCAGACCCGCTCCAGAAACTTCTCGCGGCCCATCTCGCGACGACCGGGCTGCTGGCGCTCCATCAGCTGCCGCTCGACCACCATCTGGGTGGCGATGCCGGCATGATCGGTGCCGGGCTGCCACAGCACGTCGCGGCCACGCATGCGCTCGAACCGGCAAAGGATGTCCTGCAGCGTGTTGTTGAGGGCGTGGCCCATGTGCAGCGAGCCCGTCACGTTCGGCGGCGGGATCACGATGGTGAAGGGCACGGCATCACGGCGGTCGGGCCGGCCAGCCTTGAACGCAAGGCTGTCCTCCCACACCACGGACATGCGGGTTTCGATATCGGCGGGTTGGTAATTTTTCTCGATCATGGGGCTGCTAGAAAGCCGCGCGAGGGGGCCAAGTCAACGAAAAGCTCAGGGAAAGCGCGGCGGCGACAGCGCTTTCCGACCCGGTCCGGGCTCGAATATGACACCCGAAGCCAGGCTTTATGAGGGCCTTTCGGCCGTCCTCAGCGGCCGCCGCGCGAGACCCGCTCGATTTCGGCCTTCACGATGCGCTCAACGAGGCCGGGCAGATTGTCGTCGAGCCAGGACTTCAGCATCGGCCGCAGCATCTCCTTGACCAAGTCCTCCAGCGTCCGGGCGTTGCTGCTGAGCACCGTATGGGCCAGGGAGTTGAAGGCGGATTCGACCGCGGAGACCGTCGATTGCGCGAGGATCGGCTGCTGTGGGGGCAGCGGCGGCGCGTCGAAATCCACCGGCGCGTAGGACGGCGGCGGGGCGGGACGCGGCGGCTCGGCGAATTCGAGATCGTCGCGTGGCTCGACCTTGCGGAAGGTCGGCGGCGGCGGAGGCGGCGTCGGGTCCATCGCCATGTCGTCGGTCAGTTCGAGCACGTCGGGCTCAGGCTCAGGCTCGGGCTCTGGCTCGGGCGCGCGGACCTCCGGCGTAGGTGTGGCCGCATCGAGACCCGCCAGCAACGCGTCGATATCGTCCTGGCTGTTGGATGCGTCCGCCGCGGGCGCCGGCGCAGGTGGCGGCGCCGGCTTTGCAGCCGGCGGCGGTGCCGGCTTCTCGGCGGCGGGTTTAGGCGGAGCGACCTTGGATGGCGGAATGTCGTTCATCGCCTGCGGCTTCGGCGGCGCGGCGGGCGCAGCAGCCTTCTCGGGCTTGGCGGCCTCAGCCGGCGGGGGCTTTGCCTCGTCGTCGGCAATGATGCGCCGGATCGAGGCCAGAATCTCCTCCATCGAGGGTTCTGTGACCTTTGCAGGCTGCGTCATCTCCGACTCCACATCATCAACGCCCTCGCATGCGTTGTTTTACACCAAGCACGGCAGGATTGGCCGGTTCCGCAACGATGGGTCCGCCATTTTCGTCGCCGCAGCCCGACTTGTCCCCAGATCACGGCTCGACGCGCAGCGGTGCGCCCCTGCCCCGGCGTCGAAGCGTTACGCACACGACATCAACGCGGGCGAATCGACCCGCATCATCTTGGCAAGGCTATGTCAGGGATTTTGACGATTGCAAGCAAAGCACCGGTCGACCTCGGCTATTGGCGAGATCGACCGGATGATTACGGGAATCAGCGGCCGTCAGGCGTGCGCACACCCGCCCAGCTGTCCCGCACCTGATGATAGTGAACGCTGGGGTCGTAGGTCGTAGTCGCAAGGCCGAGGACCTGCGGCGATAGACGCCCGACCGCCGCGAGGACGTTATACGATGCGACCACGCGATCGTGCTGCGCGGTCACCAACGCAACGCGCGCGTTCACCAGCGCCTGCTGCGCATTGAGCACGTCCAGCGTGGTGCGCTGGCCGGCCTTGGCCTCCTCGCGGACGCCGTTCAGGGCGATCTCGGACGCCGTCACCTGCGCCTGAGCCGACTGCACCTGCGCCTTGGTGGCCTGCAGCGAGCCCCACCATTGCACAATGGTCGCGCGGGTCTGGTCGCGAGTCGTTTCGAGGTTGAGCCGCTGCTGCGCCAGGTTCTCCTTGGACTGGCGGATCAGCGAATATTCACCACCGCCATTATAGATCGGCACGGTGAGCTGCGCGATCGCCGATGCGGTGTACGAACGCATCTGAATCAAGGATTGTTCGTCGGCCCGCTGGGCCGTTGCCTGAACCGAAAGTGTCGGCAGCAACGCTCCTTCATTGATCTTGACCTGCAGATAATTGACGTCGATGCCGTACATGGCGGCCGTCACGTTGGGGTGCTCGATCAGGCCGAGCTCGATGGCGGAAGCCAGCGTCTGAGGCAGAAACCGATCGACAGGCGAGCCGGGCGCAAGATTCGTGGGCTCGTTGCCGATGATGCGACGGTAGTTCGCGCGGGTCGTCGTCAGATTCGCTTCAGCGGTGAGCGCCTGGGTCCTCCCGGCCGCCAGTTGCGCTTCCGATTGGGCGACGTCGGTGCGGGTCACTTCGCCGACATTGAAGCGGTCGCGGGTCTGCTTCAGTGTCTGCTCGAGGACGCGCACGTTGCTGCGCTGGACTTCGAGCGTGGCGGCATCCCGCAGATAGTCCATGTAGGTCGTCGCGGCGCTCAGCAGTACGCTCTGATCCATACCGCGCAGCGCTTCACGCGTACCGGACACCTGGCTCTCCGCCGCGCGGGTCCGGTTGGCGGTCTGGTTGCCATTGTAGAGCGTCTGTGTCGCCGTCACGCCAATGCTGCGAGGCACCCTCGTTCCGTAGACTGAGTTGGTCCCCGGGGCACTCTGCAAATCTTGATATGAATAGCCACCGGTCGCTGTCAGATTGACCCTCGGGCGATAGCCCGACAAGGCCTGAGGCACGCCCTCGTCAGTCGAGCGCACCTGGGCACGCTGTGCGTTGAGCTGCGGGTTGTTCTGATAGGCGCGCACCAGCGCGCCCTCGATCGTATCCGCCAAGGCAGGTGTCGGCCCGGCAAGCGCCAGCAGCAGGACCGAAACCGCAGCTCCGGTGAAGAGCTTCACCCCATGCATCCGTGAAATTCCGTTCGTTCTAGCGCCCGGCTCGTGCCCGCGAGCCGGGGTACCGTACCAATGGAGTCGTTGCCCCGCCGCAACATAGGACGCGGTCAAGCGCGACGGAACTACCTGGGGGTGGTTCTCAGTGGAAACTCTTCGCGTGCAGCATCCCGGCCACACTTCTGATTCAGAACGGGATTTGGGGCGGCTTTGGGGCCGTCAGAAGACAAAGGCAGCCGCCCGTTCCAGCCCGGGAAGCACCGGGGCGGCGGCGTCGAACAGGGTCCGATGACCGAATTCGCCGTGGGTACGGGTCACGATCGTGGCGCGCGGCGGCCTCGATTCGGCCGACACCCCCACCAGGCGCCCACCCTCCTTCAGCTGCCCGAGCAGCGCTTCCGGCATCACCTCGGCCGCGCCGTTGAGGAGAATCACATCATAGGGGGCAGCAGCAGGGTCCCCCTCGGTGCAGGCCGCCGCCTTGCAGGCGACATTGGCAAGCCCCTGGGCGGCGAAGGCGTCGCTGGCCTTGGCCGCCAAAGCCGAATCGCACTCGGTCGCCGTGACCTGACGCGCGAGCTTGGCGGCCAGTGCGGCGAGATAGCCGGTGGCGCAGCCGACGACCAGCACGTTGTCATCCGCGCCGATCTCGGCGGCCTGGAGCAGCTTGCCGGTCAGCGCCGGCTTGATCAGGAACCGCTTGGCGGCGCCTTCGCTGACGTCGAGGTCGAGATCGAGGTAAGCCAGCGCCTGCCGGCCGGCCGGCACGAAGGCCTCGCGCGGCACCGTGAGCATGGCATCGAGAACACGACGGTCGGTGACGTCATTGGTGCGCACCTGGCCATCGACCATTTTTTGGCGCGCGGTCGAAAAACCGGACATTTGCGGACCCTGCAATGCGGACGATGCCGCGGAGAAAAATCGCGGCATCTTTTGGAGCATGCTCGGTCAAAACGCAACATAGCGGTTGGCGATGCGCGTTTCGCCCTCCGCAACCTCTCCTGATGGGAGGGCCGGGCCGGCCCTATTCGATGGCGACTGCCAGGCGGCCAATGAGGCCAGCGACCTCGTCAAGCCGCGCCGAATCCGGCGCCTCGACTGCGCGCGCGAGACAAGCGAGGCATTCATCGTCGCTGAGCTCGGGGATGCCGGCCGGCAGAATCGAGGGGGCCAAATCAGAACGGTCGACCTTGTTGTCTGGCATGGGAATCAGCTCCGCGAGTGTCCGGCAGATCCACGCTCGACGTAAATTGAGTCGTTTTGGCGCCGTCCGAATGGCGGGACCTCGCCGACGCACAGGTGTTCGAGCGCGATTCCGTGCTGCACCCCGGTGCTTCGCTCTAGATTTCAGGCAAAGCACATAGCACGCAGCATCAGGATGCAAGGGCAAGCTTTTGAATTTAGTAAGATTCGGCTCTCCGGACTGGATCCGGTTTTGTTACGGAAGCGTCGGTTTCTCTTGAGCCTTTTAGCGCGCCTCAGCGTCGAGGTTCCCAAATCATTCCCAAGGCCTACCATGCGTTCACGTTGGAGAAGGGCGCGCTGACGGCGCGCAATGATCCAGAGGCCCTTGACCCAGATCAAGGGAGCCCGTCGCCCGCCCGCCAACATCCACACATTACCGCCCTTCAGCCCATCGTCGGGCGACCGGGAGTTTCGATCATGAAGGCTGTTTCCGTCGAAGAAGCCGTTGCGATGATCCCGGCGGGCGCCAGCGTCATGGTTGGCGGCTTCATGGGAGTTGGAACGCCGGAGCGGCTGCTCGACGAAGTCGTGCGTCAGAGGAAGACGGGTCTGACCTTGATCTCGAATGACGCGGCCACGCCCGGCAAGGGCGTCGGCAAGCTGTTCGATCAGGCACTGGTGTCGAAGCTGACGGCAACGCATATCGGTCTCAATCCGAAGGCGCAGCAGCAGATGCTGGCGAACCAGATCGCGGTCGACCTCGTGCCGCAAGGCACCTTCGTCGAACGCATCCGCGCCGGCGGGTGCGGTCTCGGCGGGGTGCTGACGCCGACCGGGGTCGGAACGCTGGTGGCCGAAGGCAAGCGCCAGATCGAAGTCGACGGCAAGCCGTTCCTGCTGGAAACGGCGCTGCGGGCGCAATTCGCATTGGTGCACGCCTTCCTCGCCGACTACCTCGGCAACCTCGCCTACGCCCTCACCTCGCGCAATTTCAACCCGGTCATGGCGATGGCGGCCGACACCGTCATCGTGACGGCGGAGCATATCGTCCCGGTCGGCGTGATCGCGCCCGATCACGTCGTCACCCCCGCGCCGCTCGTCGACTATCTCATCACCAACGGGTGACATCATGGATCCCCAGATCATCATCGCCCGGCGTGTCGCCAAGGAGCTGAAGAGCGGCAATCTCGTCAATCTCGGCATCGGCATTCCGACCCTGGTCGCCAATTATGTGCCGTCGGACCTGAAGGTCTTCTTCCAGTCCGAGAACGGATTGATCGGCACCGGGCCGATTCCCGAGCAGGGGATGGCGCATCCGACGCTCACCGATGCCGGCGGACGCCCGATCAGCGCGCTGCCGGGCGCCTCCACCTTCGACAGCGCGATGTCGTTCGGCCTGATCCGCGGCGGCCACGTCGATGTCACCGTGCTCGGCGGTCTCCAGGTCGATGCGCATGGCCATCTCGCGAACTGGATGATTCCGGGCAAGATGGTCCCGGGCATGGGCGGCGCAATGGACCTCGTCACCGGCGCCAAGCGCGTGATCGTCGCCATGCAGCACGCGGCCAAGGGCAAGTCGAAGATCGTGGTGAAATGCTCGCTGCCGCTGACCTCGGCACGCCCTGTCAACCTTGTCGTGACCGACATGGCCGTGATCGGTTTTCCCGATGGCAAGGCGACGCTGCTGGAAACAGCACCCGGCATGAGCATCGGCGAGGTCATGGCCTTGACGGAGGCCGAACTCGCCATTCCCGACAATGTTCCGGAAATGAAGCTCTGAACAGGTCAACCCATGCGAATATTCAGCGACTTCAACGAGATCAAATCCGCAATCGGCACCGAGATAGGCGCCAGCGACTGGATCGAGATCACGCAGGACCGCATCAACCAGTTCGCCGAGGCGACCTGCGACGAGCAGTGGATCCATGTCGACCAGGAGCGCGCCAAGCAGGAGATGCCGGGCGGCAAGACTATCGCCCATGGCCTGCTCTCGCTTGCCCTTGCCCCGCTGTTCATCCGCTCGGTCATCGGCCTGAAGGGGCTGCGCAACACGCTGAATTACGGTGCTGACCGCATCCGATATCTCGCGCCGGTTCCGGCGGGCTCGAAGTTACGCGGCCGGGTCACGATCGCGGAAGCGGAGGACGTGCCGCCGGACGGGCTGCGCGTCAACTACCACCTCGTGATCGAGATCGAGGGCGGCAAGAAGCCGGCCTGCGTGGCCGAATTGATCGCGCTTCACTATCGCTGAATCAAAGAGTCGAAAAACAACCCCATGCACAGTAGACATGGGGCTGATTTGACGGATGTTTCCTGTTCGCCCGGAACCGGTTGCTCCGTCGGGCAAAACACTGGCAATATGTCACCATCGATCATGGGTCCCGGACTGCTCAGCGCGTCAATCGACGATGTGGTGGCCGCCGTCGACGTCGAGGCCCCGCCGGGGATCAGCTTGGCGCCGTGGATGGTGACGCGGCACGTCCTCCGAACCAGGCGCCGAAATAGCCTGCATAAAGTGCCGGCGATTCGAGGTTCATCGAATGCCCTACGCCTGGCACGATGACCAGCCGGCAATCCGGCATCGCTTCGGCCATAGCACGGAGATCGGCCGGCGCGATCCAACCGTCCCGCTCGCCCCACAACACGAGGTGCGGATGCCGGATCTCGGACATACGGCGCTCCAGCTCACGGCTCTCCTTCTCCCGCGTCAGGTTCACCGGCGTGCCGATCCAGATCCCCTCCGATACGCCGAAGGTCTGCTCGATGATCCGATCGAACAGCGTCTGGATCTCTCCCAGCCCCTCGCGAAAGCGAGGGACCATGTTCGGCCCCATGCTCTCCGGGACGAACAGCGAAGAAGCGGCTGTAGCCATCACGGACCGCGTCAGCTCCTTGCTCGACATCATGGCCCTGAATAATCCGATCTGATCGGCATCGAAGGCCATGCCGAGCGGCGTTACCGGATCGAGCGCGAACACACGGCCGAAGCGCTGCGGCTGCTCGAGCAGCATTCTGGCGGCGATGATGCCGCCGGTGGAATGTGTCGCGAGATGGCAATAGCCGATCCCGAGCGTATCGAGCGCCGCCAGCATGTCCTCGGCGTGCTGCCGCATGGAGTAGTTGGAATAGTCGGCCGACGGCTTCGGCCGGTCGCTGTCGCCACAGCCGCGCCAATCGATTGCAACCACACGGAGCCCGATCGGAAACAATGGCGCGGCGAGCTCGATCCAGTCCTTGCTGGCGAGATTTCCGTGGATGAAGACGACGGTGACGTCGCCTCCTCCCCAC
This sequence comes from Bradyrhizobium sp. IC3123, assembly GCF_020193625.1. NCBI lineage: Bacteria > Pseudomonadati > Pseudomonadota > Alphaproteobacteria > Hyphomicrobiales > Nitrobacteraceae > Bradyrhizobium > Bradyrhizobium sp. IC3123. The sequence goes on from NZ_JADYVF010000002.1 coordinate 113,874, forward strand.
TCCCGCCAGCCGAGTCGGAGTTCGCCCGCCTGCACCCTTGGCATCGCCGGGCCCTACTTGTTGAGGCCAGCCGTCGGAGCCGCTCCAGGCGGTGTCGGCGCCACTGGCAAGGCAGAGACGACGGCGCCCTTGATCATGCGATCGGTTCCGAGCGGCGATGATGTGTCCACCTCCCCGTTGGTCACGAAATCCACGACATCGGCAGCGTATTCCACTGGATTGTCGGTGTGGATGAAGTGTCCGGTCTCCGGATAGATCTTGAGCATCGGCCGGTTGCCGGCATTGGTCATACGCGTCATGAACGGCGTGATGACGTCGCGGCCGAGGTCCGTCAGGCCGTTGAACGCAGGCGTCGGAATGAACGGCTCCTTGTCGCCGAACGCCAGGAAGATCGGCGCTTTGATCTGGGTGACCCGCTCATAGAGGTTCTTCGGGTCATCCTGCTGGAGCTCAGCACCGATCGTGTAGATGTCGAAGATGAAGACGTTGCACCACTGATCGAGCTCCTTCGGGTTGCCCTTGGTAAGCCCGGCGCGTTGCTCGGTATGGAAACGGGCATATTCGCTGTCGTTGAAGAAGTATCCGCTCTTCGCAGCCGATACCACGCCGGTGTCCGGATCACGTTTCTTGAAGTAGAAGAAGTCGCGGACGTTCTGCTCGCTCCGCGCCTTTTCCGCAGCGAGAATACCGGTCTGGTCCCAGACCTGCTTCCACTTGTCGAAGTCCCGGCCGAGGCCGTCGGCGAACAGAGTCGCCTTCTTGTCCTTGGCAATGGTGATCTCGCGCGGATATTCCTCGAGGCCGGACGGCGCCTCCAAGGCGAGGCCCTGCACCGCATCAGGCCAGGTCAGGGCGTAGCCCACGACGAACTGGCCGCCGAGCGAGTGGCCAAGATAGTACGCCTTCTTGACTCCGAGTTGGTTGACCACGAGGTCGTAGATCACCTCGCGCATGTCCTGCATGGTGCGAGCGGGATTCTTGTCGAGATTGCCGGGCCCCGACATGCCGTAATGCGGTAGGTCCGGCACGATCACGCGCAGGCCGCTGCGCAACGCATACTGCATGATGTTGCCGTAATGGCCGCCGAACGCGCCCTTGCCGTGGATGATGACGAGCACCTTCGGATCCTTGTCGGTGCCGGCATACTCGTCCATGTAGCCGATTTCCCAGGAGTTGCCGCTCTTGTCCTTGGCACTGCCGAATTTGACCGGATAGGGATAGGTCACGTAGGCCTTCCAGAACGACTTCTTGGGATCGATCGTCTGGGCGACGCCGGGCACGCGGTAATTCTTGTCGACGAATTTCTGGGCGCGATCGAGGGCCGCCACGTCATCCATGAAGGCGACGAACTTCGGATCGTTCTTGCGCTGGTTGATGATCGGGAACACGCCGTAGTGCGCGACGGGGCTCTCCTGTGCGATAAGATCAGCGCCGGGCACGCGATCGACAGCCTTCTGCGCCAGCTTGAAGTTGAGCCAGAGGTCGTTGGTGATGTGCATCACCAGCGTGCGAGCCTGAATGCGACCGAGATAGGGATTGACGTTATGGGTCTCGCCGACCCGATTGCGCCAGACGAGGTCGACGGCGTCGTAGAGCTTGGCGCGATTAATGACGTTGAGGCCGGCCTTCTCGTTCGGCGGATCCCAATAGAAAATCTCGGGCTGTACCGCCGCCCAGTTCTGGGTCGTGCGGAAGGAAAAGTCATAACCCGTCATGCCGAGGATCGACCAGCCGAAGGCCACGCCCGGCACCGGATGCTTTTCCTTCGGGAGCTTGTAATAGTCGCCCTCGGTCGCCTGCCAGACCGGATCGCCCTGGATCGCGGCTGTCATCATCTGGAAAGTCCAGTTGCCGACCGGGTCGTCGCCATCCGATTGCGTGGTACCGCCGATCGGCATCAGGGCGCTGACATATTCCGGATGCATCACGCCCCAGACGTAGGTCTGCGTGCCACCCATGGAGACGCCGGTCACCAGCGCGACGCGCGCGACCTTCAGCTCGTCGCGCAGCAGGCGGTAGTTCGCCTGCACCATGTCGTAGTAGCTGTATTGCGGAAACTTGATGCCTAGGCCGTCGGATGGCTTGCTCGCGCCCCAAGTGCCGAGCGGATCGACCATGATGACATAGTAACGATCCGTATCGATCGGCCGGCCCGGACCAATGATGGGTACGCCACCCGACAACGCCGCACCCTTGACCCACTGTTCGTACATGTCGGTGGAATCGCCGGAATAATAGGAGTTGATCACGATGGCATTGGTGATCTCGCCCGCCGCGTTGCGCCTTGCGTTGCCGACGGCGATGTAAGCCGTGCGCAGCTTGCCGGCCCCGAGCGATTCCAGCGTGACGCCGCCCTCGCCGCCGTTCTCCCATTTGGAAGGGTCGGTCAGGTCGTACTTGCCGCCCAGGCGGAAGTTGGCGATCTCGTAGGTCTTCTTCAGCCCGTCATGCTGCACCTGCGACGAACGGCGCGTGAAAGGCTGTGCGGTTGCGATCGCCGTTCCGAGCAGCAGCACGATCAGGCTCAACAGGCAACGATTCAACGCATCTCGTCCGGCCATGATGCGATCCTCCCTGGAAGATTTTCCTGAAACGCTAGGCAGGGCGGCCGGGGAAGGTTTGATCTAGCTCAATGGAATCCGCTCGGAGGAATCGAGGATCGCGGGCATCAAAAGACCGGCGGTACCCTCGCGATGCCTTTCCTCAGCCACGGCTCATATCGGATCCGCTATGAGCTCGACGGGCCGGCGGGCGCACCGGCCTATGTTCTCGTGAACGGGCTGACGCAATATTCCGAGCTGTGGAGCGCCTATCGCGAGGCCTTGTCGGCGCGAGGCTTTCGCGTTGCGACCTTCGATCTTCTCGGCCAGGGCGCCTCCGACAAGCCGAGGCTCTTCATCAGCCAGGACGATCAAGTCGCTGCACTGCGCCTCCTCATCGACGAACTCGGGGACGGTCCGATCTTTCTGAGCGGGATCAGCTTTGGCGGCCTGATCGCGCTGCGATATGCGATCGAGCATGGCAAGCGGCTGGCCGGGCTGGTGCCGATGAGCTGCTTTGCGGAGCTGTCGCCGCAACTCTTGCTGCTTGGCAATGCGCTGCGGACCGCGCTGATCCTCGGCGGCACAAGTTACCTCCAGGACCTGCTGTTACCCATGAACCTCTCCGACCAATGGCTGAAGCCGCTGCTGGACAAGCTCGATAGCGTGAAGCGGCAAGGTTGGCTGGTCAACGACGTCTACGCGCTGCAAAACCTGATGGAATCCTTCCTCGACTTCCAGCCGCTCACGCCGCACCTGTCCGCGATCGCCGTTCCGACCATGATTCTCAACGGCGAGTTCGACTTTCTCACGCCGCGGGGTCTCCACGAAACATTGCGAGTCGAGATTCAGAACAGCTCATTGGTGATCATCCCCAGGGCCTATCACGCCTTCACGCTGGAGAAAGGGACACTGACCGCCGATCTGCTGGCGCGCTTTGCCGAAGACGTGCTGGCCGGCCGCTGGCAGGGCAATCAAGCGGTCTGGGTGGCGCCGGACCAGCCCGGCGGCGAGCTCACGCCGTTTCCTGCCGGCTACGATCATCTGCGTGCCATCCCGGTCAAGCGAGCGCTGCCATGAGCGGCTTCCTCGGTCCCGTCGCGCCGGACGGCCGCATTCCACCGTACCAGCAGACGAAGGTCGCAGCATTCCTGATCTCGGCCCACGGCGCCCTGGCCCGGCAATTCGCTTTCATGCTGCCCGCGAGGCTCGACGCGGCATGGCAGACCGAATTGAATGCTCAATTTTATCGCGAGACCGAGATCGTCTCGCTGCTGCTGCGCGCCACGTCCTGGGTGGTGGATCCTTCCCTGGGTTACATGTTCGCCTCCTGGGAGTCCGCCTGGCTGCCTGCACCGGTCGAAGGGATCGCAGACCCTCGCCTTGCCCAAATGATTCACCTCGCAGCGCTTGCCCACGCCGTGCATGCCGGTATACGGCCGGCTGCGCTCCTACCGATCGAGGCCAATGCGCAGGATCCTTTTGTTATGGCGCTACGCCGGATCGAATTTGAGAGTGGCCGGCTGTTGCAGGCGCAGATTCTGTTTCTGAAGAGCACAGACCTTGCGCCGCATCGCGACGCGGTCAGTGCGGCGCTCGCGCAGCGTCACGCCGACGTCCGCAAGCTCTGGCGCGAATTACTCGAGTGCATCGGCATCGGCGTACCGCCGGCATGACAACGCGCGATTGCGCGCTCAATCGATGATGTGATAGCCGCCGTCGATATAGAGCACGCCACCGGTGATCAGCTTGGCGCCGTCGAGCGCCAGGAACGCGGTGGCGTTGCCGACATCGTCGATGCTGACGAGGCTGCGCGAGGGCGCCTTGGATTGCGCCTTGTCCATTAGCTCATCGAACTCCGGAATGCCCGAGGCCGCGCGGGTGGCGAGCGGCCCTGGCGAGATCGCGTGCACGCGGATGCCCTTCGGACCGAGCTCGGCAGCGGCATAGCGGACCGCGGCTTCGAGCGCCGCCTTGGCGACGCCCATGATGTTGTAGTTCTCCACCACCATCTGGCTGCCGTAATAGGTCATGGTGAACATCGTGCCGCCGTTCTTCATCAGGGGTTCGGCTAGATGTGCCATCCGCAGGAACGACCAGCAGGAGACGTCCATGGTCTTCAGAAAGCCGTCGCGGCCGACGTCGACGACGCGGCCGTGCAATGCTTCCTTCGGCGAAAAGGCGATGGAATGAAGCAGGAAATCGAGCTGCCCCCACTCCGACTTGATCCGCTCGAATACCGCTTCAGTCTGGCCTTCGACCATGACGTCGAGCGGCAGGAAGATCGGCGCTTCCAGGGCCTGCGCCAACGGCTCGACGTGCTTCTTGGCGCGGTCGTTCAGATAGGTGACGGCGAGATCGGCTCCGAGCGCGCGAAACGCCCTGGCGCAGCCCCAGGCGATCGATTGGTCATTGGCGATGCCGACGACGAGGCCCTTCTTCCCCTTTAGTGCGACCTTGCTGTCCGGAAATACTGGAATCATGACACCCTCTCTTTTCTGGGGTTGGGCGATTGGCCGTTCATCAACAGCGTCAGCGTGTGCTGCGCAATCATGAGCTCCTCGTCCGTCGGGACGACGTAGACCGGAACGAGACTCGTCTTTGCCGATATCAGCCGCGAATGGCGCGTGTTCTCGGCCGGGTCGAGTGCCACGCCAAGCCAGCCGAGCTGCTCCGCCACACGCGCGCGGATGCCGCTCGAGTTCTCGCCGATGCCGGCGGTGAAGACGAAGGCATCGATCCCCTGCAACGCCGCCGCCAGCATTCCGGCGTTGAGGCCGATGCGATAGACGAAATAGTCCACCGCCAGCTTCGCTTGCGGATCCGTGCTCGCCTCCAGCTCGCGCATGTCGTTGCTGAGCCCGGAAAGCCCCTTCAATCCGCAATCGCGATAGAGAAAATCCTGCACCTTCGATGGCGTCATCCCCTTCTCGGACAATAGGTACAGCACGACGCCCGGATCGAGCTGGCCCGGGCGCGTGCCCATCGGCAGCCCATCGAGCGCGGTGAATCCCATCGTGCTCTCGACGCTCAGCCCATTCTTCATCGCGCACATCGACGCGCCACTGCCGAGATGGGCGACAATCACCCGGCGCTTTGCGACCTCTGGCGCAATCTGGGGCAAGGTCCTGGAGATGTACTCATAGGAGAGCCCGTGAAAGCCGTAGCGTCGCACACCTTCGGCGTGAAGCTGGTAGGGGATGGCGTAATGATCGGCCAGCGGACCGTGCGTGCGGTGAAACGCGGTGTCGAAGCACGCGACCTGGGGTATCGTCGGGAAATTGGCCAGGATCGAGCGGATCGGCGCCAGATTGTGCGGCTGATGCAGTGGCGCTAACGTGACGAAGCGTTCTAGCCGTGCCACCACGCCATGATCGACGAGAATTGGCCGCTCATGATCCGGCCCGCCATGGACGACGCGATGCCCGACCGCCAATGGATGGATGCGCGCCTCGTTCCGCAGCCATTCCCCCGCGACTTGCATCGCCGCCGGCACGTCCGGAATGGCCTCGATCGGATAGGCCCGGTCCGCCATGGGATCATTGCCTGCCCTGCTCGCCCGCAAGCGCGGACGGCTGCCGATGCCGTCCACCTGCCCCTTGATCAGGCGGCGCAGAACGCCCTCACCCTCGACCGCAAAGACCTGGAACTTGACGCTCGAGGAGCCGGCGTTGACGACGAGGATGCTGTCCATGGCGGTCACGCCGCGACTGTCGGCGCCTTCTGGCGCCGCGCGTGAGCATAAAGTGCAGCAACCGCGCAGGACGCCATCCGCGCTCTTGGGCTGTCCGCACGCGAGGTCAGGACGACGGGGACGCGCGCGCCGAGCACAATGCCGGCGCCGTCGGCCTTGGCGAAATAGGCGAGGTTCTTGGCCAGCATGTTGCCCGCTTCGAGATCGGGCACGACCAGGATCTGAGCGCGGCCGGCCACCTCGGACTTGATGCCCTTGATCCGTGCGGATTCGAGGTCGATCGCGTTGTCGAACGCCAGCGGCCCGTCGAGCACGCCGCCCGTGATCTGGCCGCGATCCGCCATTTTGCAGAGCGCCGCGGCCTCGATCGTGGATGGAATCTTCGATGTGACGGTTTCGACCGCGGAAAGGATGGCCACCCGCGGCGACTTGCCGAAGCCCGCCTGATTGTAGAGATCGATCGCGTTCTGAATGATGTCCCGCTTGGCGTCCAGATCGGGGAAGATGTTGATTGCGGCGTCAGTGACGAAGATCGTCTCGGCGTAGGCCGGCACATCCATGACGAAAACGTGGCTGATGCGCCGATCGGTGCGCAATCCCCCGACCTTGGCCGTGACGGCTCGCATCAGCTCGTCGGTGTGAAGGCTGCCCTTCATGAGCAGTTCGCCGCGCGCGGCATGGATCAATTCGACACCCCTCGCCGCGGCTTCGTCGCTGTGCGCGGCATCCACGATCTCATAACCCGAGATGTCCAGGCCGAACGTGCCAGCCGTATCCCGGATCTTCCGCTCCGGTCCGACCAGGAGCGGCCGGATGATGCCGGCAGACGCGCTGTCGACGGCGCCGCGCAAGGATGTCTCATCGCAGGGATGCACCACGACGGTCGGCGTCGGCGGGATTGCCCTGGCCGCCGCGATCAGGCGATCATACTTGCTGGGAGACTGCGTGGCCGTCGCATCTGCTGACATGATGTCGCTCCCGATCCTTGCAACTCGCGTTACGACGCCTTCGCCTTGGGATCGAAAGGGGCAACGTTCGACGCCCTTTCGGCACCTTCCGCGGTGTCGAGGCCAAACAGGCCGGCGATCTGCCGCAGCCGGTTGGCGCGCTCGCCGGTGACATCCGCACTGGCCGACAGCACCTGCTCGATCGCCTCGAATGCTGCGCGGCGAACGTTCATGTCGTCAGGCAGCAATTTCGGGATTGCAGCGAGCGCCCCTTCCCGGTCGAGCAGCAGCATGAAGAACTGCTCGCGTACCAGCATCTTGAACTCGGCAAGAGACATGCGTGCGCCGCCATGATCCCGGCGGACCCGGCGCAGAGCCTCGATGCTGCGTTCGTCCACCATCCCCCGTGCCGAGCCGACATAGAGCAAAGCGCGTAACGCCGCTTCACGGAGGCCGCCCTCACCGATCCGCGACTTCAGCTCGGCAATGCGCTTCTCGAGCATGGTGCGATGCTCGGCGGACATCTCACGCCGACGCGACGGCGTGGACGTCGGATCGATCCCGACCGCCGCCTGGAGCGCCGGGGATCCGTAGACGCTGAGGAACATCGCTTCGCTGAGCGCCTCCTGTGAATCGCGCCAGCTGTCGAGGGCGTGAACGACCTGCTTCGAGATCTGCTCCTGGAACGCCAGGAACGGATTGTCCGCAGCGACCGGCTTGCGCTTCTCGGCGGCCTTCTCGGCCAATGATTTCACCGTCGCCATGAAAGGATTCTGGCTGCTGAACAGCTCGTATTGCAGCCGCAGCGGATGCATGTTGTGAGCCCATTCGGCCATCTGTGGCGTCACCATGCGCTTGAGCCATGGCTGGACGAATTTTCGATAGGCCGCCAGGTTGATTTCCGAGATTCGTTTGGCGGTGGCAAAGCGTCGCTCGTCCTCAGGCGAATTGCCGCCCATGGCGCGGATGTCCTCGAGCGTCCGCGCCTCGCAGCGCATCACCCACTGGCCGACGACCAGATCCGAACTTGCGGTTTCCTCATCCTTCGCTTCGAACGTCGCTTCATAGAGGCCGGGCGGCAGAACGTCGATGAGGTCGATGTTGCTGGAAAATTCCGCGTGCTCCTTCTTGGCGACGCCGCCGGAGACGAAGATGCCGAGATGGCCGATGTTCTGGTGCACGGTGTAGACGATGGTCTGGCCATAGGCCCTGATCTCATCGACATCGGCATAGCAATCGAGGATCCAATGCAGCGCCTGCTGCGGCGGCGTGATGTTGTCGCCCTCCGAGCAGAACACCACGATCGGGGATCTGATGTTGCGAAGGTCGACCTTCCGGCCATCGGACATTTCGATGTTGCCGGCCGCGAGGTTGTTGCCGACGAACAGCTCATCGACGATGAATTGGATCTCCTCGGCGTTCAGGTTGACGTGGCCGCCCCACCAACGCTCGAATTCGAGGTAACGATCCGCCTCGGTGTCGACCTTGGAATAGACGTTGTATTGCTTGGTCCAGAGCGTATTCGACGGGTTCTGGTTCTCGAAGTTCTGCACCAGCCAAGCACCATCGAACTTGCCGGCGCCGAGATCGGAGGTCAGGGCCGTCAACCAGCTTCCGCCCAACAGCCCGCCCGAGTAGCGCATCGGATATTTTCCATGCACGCCGGCCCAATAGGCCAGCGGCGCGCCGGCGATGATCAGCGGGCCGAATACCTCGGGACGTAGCGAGGCCAGGATCATGACGGCCCATCCGGCCTGACAATTGCCGATCACGCAGGGCTTGCCGTCGGCATCCGGGTGAAGGCTCATGACCTTTTCGATGAAGATGGCTTCGGCACGCGCGATGCGCTCGATGGTCTGACCGGGCATCGGGTCCGGCAGGAATCCGATGAAGTAGCAGGGATGGCCTGCTTTCATCGCCACCCCGATCTCGCTGTCGGCCTTGAAGCCGCCGATGCCGGGGCCGTGGCCCGCACGCGGATCGACCACGACGAACGGCCGCCGGTTCATGTCGATCTCGACATTGGCGGGCGGAACGATGCGCACCAGCGCGTAATTGACGGGTTCGGCGAGCTGGCGCCCGTCCATGATCAACTCCGCCGCATATTGCAGAACATGCGGGGCGGTTTGCGCGAGGTGTTCCCTGTACTGGTCCCCGCGCCGGCGCATGATATCCAGGAACAGGATACTGCGCTGTCCCGCATCGACGAGGTATTCGACTGCCGAGGCGACCAGCCCCGACATGGGACCGCCCGGAATTTGCATCTTGTGCATGGACATGTTCTCGACCTCTTCGTCGCCTCGGCCAATTGACGGCTTGGAGCGAGGACGAACGTTGATCTAGGTCAAGATGATCTGCACGCTTCGGAGGCGTCTATCCTGCATTATAGGGCATGAGACCCGGCCGGGCGGTTTTGAAAGAGCGACATCGGCATGTCACAAGCTGCAACTTACAGCGTGCAAACCGTGCTGAAGGACGGCACTCCGACCGAAATCCGCGCGCTTCGCGCCAGCGACGAGGCGGACATGCTCGCTGCCATTGCGCGCACTGGACCGCAATCGCTGCAAAGCCGGTTCTTCGTTTTGAAACGGCATTTCTCGGAGAAGGAGCGTGCCTTCTTCATGGACGTGGATTTCAGCAATCACGTTGCGCTGGCCGCTCTCGCCGAGGAACAGGGTCGATACGCCATTATCGGCGGCGGCCGGTACGTCATCGTCGAGTCCGGTCGGGCCGAGATGGCCTTCGTCGTGGTGGATGCCTGGCAAGGTCGCGGGGTGGGCTCCTTATTGCTGAGGCACCTGACAGAGATCGCGCGCGAACAAGGCGTAAGAGAGCTCACAGCCGAGGTTCTGTCCGACAACATGCCCATGCGCAGCGTGTTCGCGAAGGCGGGCTTCAAGCTCGCGCGGAGTGACGATCCGAGAACGGTGCACCTGTCGCTCACGCTTTGATCCGCGCGCCCGGCTTGAGCCTCACCTCAAAGCGATCGTGATCCGACTGATATTGGCCGCCAGCTCGAGTCCCGCCTTCGGGCCTTGCAGCACCATCGTGACGCCCTTTTCGTTGCGGAGGTGCACACCGTTGGCACCGCCGACCAGCGCAAAGCCGCCGCCGACGGAGCTGTAGTTGCCGGCAAAATCTCTGACCTCCCTAATGCCGGATGCCCAGCCGTCGAGGCGACCGACACTTGCACCGACCGTGATGCCCAAGCTCACGCCGCTGACGCTGAAGGGATAGGTCTTGCCCCGGTACGTCAACACGCCGCTGCCGGCGCCACCGCCGGCCAGGAGGCCCGCCTTGACGATCTTCACTCTGACCTGACCGGTGGCCTGCGCGAAGGACGGCGCCGCCGGCAGGGTCAGCCCGAGCGCGAGCAGGAGCAGCGCGACCAGGCGAAATGCGCGCATGCGCGGCTCAGGGTTTTGCGGCATCGACTTTCTTCCAGGTTTCATCGGGATTGAACAACGTGGTGCGCTGGGCGATGAACTCGGTGCGCTTGCCGAGATCCTTCTGGTAGACGACGCCGTCATGATTGACCAGGAAGGTCATGACGCCCGAATTGCCGTATTCCGCGGGCCAGGCGATCAGGGCGAAGCCGCCGATCATCTTGCCCTTGACGACGTAGTTGAGCGCACCGCCGCGCGCATCCCGCCCCTGCGCTTTGAGAATCCGGAAGTAATAGCCGTGATAGGGCGTCGGCCCGACATCACCGCCGCGATAGCCCTCCTTCGTTGCTTCGGCCGCGAGCGCGCCGAGCGGGCTCGGGTCGCTGTCGTCGCGCCAGAACAGGCCGTCCTTCTTGCCGGGCGAGGAGGAGATGCGCTGCGCGTAGACGCCGACGCCCTCGCCGCGGTCCTTTTCCGCATATTCGTTTTGCGCGTCGACGAAGGCGAGCGCGGTCTGGATCGCGTCGAGCTCGTTGCGGCCGATGCGACGGCGCAGCACCTCAATGCGTCCCTCGTCGGTGTCGAACGCCCAACCCGTCCTGGTGTTGACCAGCGGAATTGGAAACGGAAAATCGTCCGGCCCGAGCATCAAGGTGGCGGTCTTGTTGCCCTCCGCCTTGATGCCGTGCTTGGCGTCGTACATCGCAGTGAAACGCGCCCGAATGTCGTTGTCCGCAATCTCGTCGCCGGACGACACGATGTCCTCCGCATTCCTGCCGAGCACTTTCAAGATGTCTTTCGGGCCGCTCTTGACCGCGGCGGCGAGCGCAGACGCGGCCTCTTCCGGTGTCTTGTAGGATTCCTGTGCGAGAGAGGCCGATCCGAGCAGCGCGAGCGCGAGGACGCCGGGTATCAGCGCACGGCTAAACGATTTCATGCCGGTCATGGCATCACCTCCGCAGGAATTTTCGCGCCGCCGGCGAGCCAGTCGCGATAGGTGCGGAACGCCAGCCCGAGTTTTTCGTAATGGACGCGCAGATAGCCGTCGCTGCCGCGGGTCACGGCAGCGGGCATCGCCTGCTCGACCTCCTGCGCCATCACGCCGACATAAGCCTTGTCGCTGCCGATATAGCTGAAGCGATAATAGCCAAGGCCGTTCGAAAGGTGCCCGAGCAGGACGATGTCATGCTTGAGCGCGATATCCGAGCGCCGGCCGCCGCCGCCACCGCCACGGAAGCCGCCTCCGCCGCCGCCGCGCATCGCCATTCCGCCACCGCCGCCTCGGCCGGCAAAGCTTGGTCCGCCGCCGCCACCGCGCGGCATGCTCGCCATGCTGGCGCGGCCGCGTGCGGATGCTGCGGCCGCCGAGCGGCCGGAGGAGACGTTCATGGCACCGCCGCGAGTGCCGCCGCCGCGATTGGCCGAACCGCCGCCGGCGCGGTTCGCAGCCTTGGCGCGATCGCCGCCGCCCTTGGTCGCGCCCTTGGCACGATCACCGGCACCGGCACGATCGCCGCCGCCGGGCCGGTCGCGCGTCCCTGCGCTGGGGCGATCGCCCGCGCCCGGACGGTCGCCGCGATTGCCGGCGCGATCCCCTGCGCGATCTCCTGGACCGCCGCGATCACCCGCACGATCTCCCGCCCGGTCCCCGACACCCTGGTCGGGGCGCAGCACCTGGTTGCCGTCACGGCCGCGGAAATCCATCCGGTCCGACACGCCGGCCTTCAGATTGTTGTTGCCGAAGCGCTGCTGAACATTGCTGTTGTTGTAGCGCACACCGCCGCGATGCGCCGGATTGTGCTGCCAGCCATTGCCGATGTTCGTGGTGCGATGGTTGACATAGACGTTGCGGTTGCCCCAGTTGCAGCCGCCGCCCCAGTAATTGCCCCAGCGTCCGATCGCCCAGGCCGTGCCGAACGCGATGCCAGCCGCGACCACGCCGGCGCCGATATAAGACGGGTAGCCCCAATAATAGGGCGGATACTCCGCATAGGGCCAGCTGCCGTAGACCGTCGCCGGGTCGTAATACGGCACGTACATCGCCGCGGGATCGGCCTGCTGGATCACGACGACCTGCTTGCCTTCCTGAGACTGGACGCTGACCTTCTGCTGCTTGGTGGTGACGAGCTTCTTGTTGTCATAGGCCTTGGTGCGCAGACGCTGGATCGCGTCCATCACGTCGGGCTGCTGGGCGAGGAAGGCATCGCCCAGCTTCTTGGTCCAGTCGAGCTGCTCGCTCATCATCGCGAGGACATCGGCGGTGCTGGCCAGCGCCTTGACGCTGTCGTCCCAGCCCTGCTTTTCCACTTCCGTCTTCAGCGCATCGCCCTTCAGGCTCTTGTGCTCCTTCAGCCAGCGGTCGGCCTGCACCACCTCCAGCGGATAGGTCGAGGCGGCCAGTACATTGGCGAGCAACTCGTCCGGATAAAGCGCGATCGGCGCGACGAAGGCCTCGAGTTGCTCGGGCTTCAGGAACTCGGCCGCCGGTGCGGGCGGGCTGGCAGGCTGCGCCTGCGGCGCCGGGGCTGCAGGCGTCGTTGGGGTCTGCGCCATTGCGGCGACCGAAGTTGCCATCAACAGCGCCAGCGCCATCAGGGTCTTGCCGCAACGAAACATCACATCCTCCCTCGGACTTCAGTGCGGGAGGATCAAGCCGGGGCGCAAGCATTTGTTGATCGAGATCAACGAAACGAGGCAGTCGGGGCTGCTGCAGCGCAAGATCGAATAATCATTCGATCAGCTCGGCATCCAGCAGAAGCCGGTTCGGCACCGTCAGGCCGAGGGCCCTGGCCGTCTTCATGTTGATGACGAGCTCGAACCTGGTGGCAAATTGCACCGGGAGAGTGCTGATATCGGCACCGCGCAGGAGACGGTCGACATAGCCGGCGCCATCACGAAATTGCTGGGTCAGATCTGCACCATATGACATCAGCCCGCCATTCGACGCGTAGAAACGGACTGCGAAGATGGCGGGCACGCGCCGCTGCGCCAGCAATGCAATGGCCATCGTGCTGTGGGTTCCGAAGAAGCCGCCATCCGGCAGCACGACGAGGCCGCCGCCTGTGCGCGCCGCCGTCTCGATCGCTGCCGCGATCCCCGGACCGCTGCGAACGCTCGCACCGGCGATCTTGAGGCCGAGACGGCTTTCCATCTGGTGCGCCGCTTGAACATAGAATGGTCCGTAGGGTGCCGATTCCGGGTTGAACAGCAGGGCCGCATGGCTCATCCCCGGCACCATGTCCTTCAAAAGGCCGAGCCACTTCCCGCTCATCGAATGCTCATAGAGCGAAAAGCCGGTCAGATTTCCGGCCGGCCGGGCCAGATTGGCGACAAGCCCCGTCCCTACCGGATCGGAAAGCCCCACGAAGACGATCGGAATTCGTTGCGTTGCATCGCGCAGCGCCCGTGTTGATCCCGTACTGGTCGAGAACAGCACGTCCGGCGCCGCGGCGACGAGCTCGAGCGCCTCCAACTTCTGGCGCGCCGGATCGGGGCCCGGCCAGCGCACCTCCAGGCGGTAGTTCTGGTTGGCGATCCAGCCTCGATCGGTGAGACCCTGCTGAAAGGCATCCACGCGCATTTGCGCGCCGGGATCACCAGCGACATTGCCCGTCAGCACGCCGACGGCGGGCATTCGGTCCTGGGCTTTCGCCAGGACCGGCAACGCAGCAGCAGCACCAACCAGCGTCATGAAGTCACGACGTCTCATACGCCTCACGCTCGCCTGTCGTACTCGTCATGCGATCGAGAGAGAACGGCTTCAGCGCCGTGATGTTTGATCAAGATCAAGATACCGCCCGCTCAGCGAGCGGTCGGAAGCCTGATCGTGAACAGTGCGCCGCCCGCAGGCTGGTTCGCAGCAGCGATCGTGCCGTGATGGGCCTCGACGATGGTTCTGGCGATTGCAAGGCCCATGCCCATGCCTTGCGGTTTGGTCGTGAAGAACGGATCAAACAGGCTTGCGAGATCGGAGGCGGGTATTCCGGGCCCGGTGTCGGCGATCCTGATTTCGGCCTGATTGCCGGCAAGCTGGGTCGCGACGCTGACCTCCCGCTTTCCGGCCTCCGCATCGGAAATCGCATCCATCGCGTTGATGATCAGGTTGAGAATGACCTGCTGAAGCTGGACCGGATCTCCCTTGACGTGAAGGCCGGCCAGGGCCGGCAAATAGCTCAACGTGATCCGGCGTCCCTGAGCGAGGGCCTTCACCAGATCGATTGCTTCGCGCACTGTATCGTTGAGCTCGATGTGCTTGACCTCAAACGGGGTCTTTTTCAGAACGCTGCGCAGCCTACGGATCACCTCGCTCGCCCGTTGGTCGTCCCTTCTGATGTCGGCGAGGATCTGCTGAATCTCGACAAGGTCGGGCTGAGCGGCCCTGAGCATGAGCTCTGCAGTCTCCGCATTGGTCAGAATCGATCCGAGTGGCTGGTTCAGTTCATGTGCGATCGATGTGGTCAGCTCGCCAACTGCCGAGTAGCGGTTGACGTGGGCGAGTTCCGCCAGCCGCTGACGCGATTCG
The DNA here is from genome assembly GCF_020193625.1 of Bradyrhizobium sp. IC3123. Lineage (NCBI taxonomy): Bacteria > Pseudomonadati > Pseudomonadota > Alphaproteobacteria > Hyphomicrobiales > Nitrobacteraceae > Bradyrhizobium > Bradyrhizobium sp. IC3123. The sequence goes on from NZ_JADYVF010000002.1 coordinate 128,963, forward strand.
ACTTCGGCGACGCGGCGCCGGCGACGCTCGTGCAGGAGCCCGCTGATGAGTCCGGTCTGGACCAGGAACACAGCCGAGATCATCAGCATCTGCCAGTGATAGCGCTGCCAGATACTCGGCTCGCGAAACAGGATGGTGCTTCCCTTGGGCAGGCGACTCTCGCTGATGCCCCAGCGCTGCAGCTCGCGCCAGTCGTAACGCGGCGCGGCGAAGGCGATCGGCTCATAATTGATGCTCGCCGGTTTCGCGCCGCCAAGAATGCCGATCGCGGCGCTGACGGTCCGCGACGTCGTTTCCCCAATCAAGTGCATCGGTCCCCCGACCGTGCTCTCGCCGAAGAACGGCTCCTGGTAGGAGAAGATCGGGGCGTTCGCGACGGCATGCAGGCTGCGCAGCGCCCAGTCGCTCTCATAGACCACCCCGGCCGCATCGACGGACATCAGCCCCCAGAACAGCGCGGTGTGAGACGGGAGCTTCGATGAGCGCTTCAGGATCTCCTCGAACGACAAATCCGAGTACCAAACGAGTTCGATCCGCTCCGCAAAAGGTTTCAGCTCCCGCTTCAGCTCCTCCGTCCAAAACCTCTCGAGCGGCGAAGCTCCGACCACAATTCCAATCGATTTTGTATCAGGCAGGACCTGAAGAATGTTGTCGAAGGCCGCGACAAAATCGTTGCGGACGGCCACTACGACATCGTTGTCGCAGAGGTCGGTGCGATTAATCAGCCGATGCTCGACCGCGGAGAGGATCAACGGCGCATCGGGGAACAGCCTGGCGCGATATTTCTGCGCAAACCGGGCGGCAGGCGCGCCGATGCTCAAGACGATGTCCGGCACCGCACCTTGGTACAACGAGTGTAGATATTCGACGAACGGCGCCTCGGGACCAGGGTTGTTGAAGCGCGCGGTGAGCAGCGCGTGCTCCTGGATATCGAGCGGCCAGGGCGATTGCCGCTCGAGCTCGGACTTGATGTCGCGCGCATATTCGCTCCACGGCCGGAACTCGCGGCCGAAGGAATGCAGCAACAGCACGCGTTTGAGCTCGCCGCGCCGGCTCCGCTCGACCGCACCGGCTTGCCCGGCCGAGAGGCACTCGGCCACGAGCAGGCCGAAACAGAGGAGCGCAGCCGCGAGCCGTGGCTTCAGCCAGTCTATGCACGCGCCCCCGCTCATGCTGCACCCTCACAGCTTACGGCAGCTGCTTTCCAGGCAATAATAGCTGGAATCGCACCATACGGACAGCCCCCGAGGCAGGCCTCAGCAGCGCGTGACGACGCGGCCATAGGCGCCCACGACTTGCGCGCAGGACGGCGCATAATAGGCGCCGGCGGCCGAAATGGCAGGCGAGGACGACTTTCGGAGACCACGTCTCGTCCGTCCTCTTCTCTCGTTCAATGCCCGCCGCTCAGCACGAGCGTCTGGATCGGCAGCAACAGCGCCTGGATCCGCAGCAGCAGCGCGTGCACGAGGCCGACGCCGTCGACGACGTGCAGCGCGATCTTCCGGCTGGTCGAGGTGTCCTTGGCCGAAATCTCCTCGTGATTGCTGGTGTAGGCGTTGACGATGCAGCTCGAGCCCGGCGTGACACCGTCGAGACCGCCCTTGTAGAGCGGCTCCAGGAAAACCAGGATCGTGCCGGGACGGACGGCATTCTGCGGGTCGATGAGCTGCTCTCCGGTGCGAAACTGCCCGGCCGCGATGTAGTCCTGCACCGTCGTGATCACCATGGGGATGATGACCCAGGGTTTGGATATGCAGGTCGCTTCCGCCACCATGCCGGTCTTCATGACCTGCGCCTCGATCTGGCCGAAACCGGCCTGGAGCGCCTTGCGGCCCGCGCCCTCCGGAACGAGAACACCGGCCGGACGCATCAGCTGGTTGACGACATCGCCGGGGCGAACCAGGAACTGCTCGACGCGCCCATCGACGCCGGCGCGTACGAAAGTCTTGTCGAGATCGACCTGCGCCTGGTCGAGCGCGGCTTCGGCGCTGGCCTTCTGGGCCGGCAGCAGAGCCGAGACCTGCAAGGACACTGACTGCTTCGCCGCCGTCGCGGCGTCGATGCCGGACTGTCGCTGATCGACCAGCACCTGGAGCTTGTCGATGTCACGCTGTGGAACGATGCCGGGATTGCGGCGCTGGAGCTCGGTCTTGACCTCGAGCTCGTCTTTGGCCTGCTGGTAGTTGGCCCTCGCTTCGCCGAGCTGCGCCTCGGCCTTGACCACGTCGGCCTGCGCCGTCTGCATGGCGGCATCGACTTCTGCCACCTTCCGCTTGGCGGTCTCGACCGCAGCCTTTTGCTTCGAGCTATCGAGCGTGAACAGCACATCGCCCTGTTTGACGGGCGCGGTGAAGCCGACTTTGACCTCGGCAACACGGCCCGAGCCTTCGGGCAGAATTGGCACGGTGCGGAAGTACAGCGTCGCCGACGATGTCGCCGGATGGAAGTAGAAGATCATGGTGATGAGCGACACCGTCAACATCAGGCAGGCGGTGATGCCCCAGCGCAGCTCGTACCAGACCGAGAAGAAGGTGATTTCCTTCCCGAAGCGCTTGCCCTGGGCGTAGCGGCGGTACAGGTAGTCCGGAAGGATCGTGACGAGGGAGCAGATCAGCAGCTCAAGCATGACTGCGCTCCTTCTCCTTGGCGGGTCCCGGCTTGTCCGCGGGGGGCGGTGCGACGGCCGCCTCAGCCTGGACTTCCTCCGCATCGGAGGCCGGCGTCGCGTCGGCGATCTTCTCGACGGACCCGGCAATGCTGCGCAGCGGCGTGCCGAAATCCGGAAGATCGATCATTGCGAGGAGCAGTCCGGCGATCCAGAAGATGTGCATGTGCGTGAACAGCGAGATCAGGCCGAGCACGGCGACTAACTCGAACTGCAGTTTATGCGTTTTGTGCGCCATCCGCTCGGGCAGGCTGTGCAGTTTCCAGTAGAGCGTGCCGACCCAGAGCACGGCCCCGATCAGGAATACGCCCATCACCACCATCAGCGTATCGGTCCCGCTCCCCGGTGCGAGATAAAACGGCAGATGATGCGGTGCCATCGGATGAAGCTGCTCGCTCAAACGTCTCTCCCGGTCAAAACGTCCATGGGCGGCACTGTGTTCGGGTATGTTCGCGTTTGTTTGATTTGAGTCAAGGGAACACGTCAGGGCCAACCCTAGCGTCAGCCGCATGCTGATTGGACAACCATCAGGAGCCGCCCGCCATGCCCGGCCTAGACGATCTCATCCCCAGCGCAGCCCAGATTCGTAAGGAAGCCGCCCTCAAGGAAGCCGAAAAGGCGGAGGAATATGTGCGCCTTGCCGCCGCGGCCGAGGCGGAGAAGCGCGCCTTGATCGAGCGCTTGAGCAAGCCCTCGGGCAAGACCGAGGAGGAGAAGATCAAGCTCGCCTCGACCGTGATCCAGCGCGCGGTGCGCAACGGCCTCACGGAAGTGCTGGTCTATCGCTTCCCCAATTCGCTCTGCACGGACAAGGGCCGCGCCATCAATCAGATGGAGAAGGGCTGGGAGAACACCCTGACCGGAATTCCCAAGGAGATCTTCCAGCTCTGGACCGATTACCTGAAACCGCGCGGCTATCGCATCGCCTATCAGATCATCGATTTTCCGGGCGGCGTGCCCGGCGACATCGGCGTGACCATTTCCTGGGACGATTAGCAACAGGTGGGATCGGCATGGCGAAGGACGGCCCTGCGGAGCGGATGAAGCGGAAGGATTACGAGAAGGAGCTCGAGAAGCTCCAGGTCGAGCTGTGCCATCTCCAGGACTACGTGCGGGAAAACAAGCTCCGGGTCATCGTCCTGTTCGAGGGTCGGGACGCCGCCGGCAAGGGCGGCACGATCAAGGCGATCACCGAGAAGGTCAGCCCGCGCGTGTTCCGGGTCGTCGCCCTGCCCGCGCCGTCCGACCGCGAGAAGACACAATTGTTCTTCCAGCGCTACATGGAGCGATTTCCGGCCGGCGGCGAGATCGTGATCTTCGACCGGAGCTGGTACAACCGCGCCGGTGTCGAGTACGTCATGGGCTTCTGCACCCCCGCCGAGCACGAGCGTTTCCTCAACCTGTGCCCGCAGATGGAGAAATACGTCATCGACGGCGGCATCATCCTGATCAAGATCTGGCTCGAGGTCGGCATGGACGAGCAGGAGCGCCGTTTCAAGGCCCGCATCGACGACCCGGTCCGACAGTGGAAGCTCAGTCCGATGGACCTGGAATCCTTCCGTCGCTGGTACGATTATTCGCGCGCGCGCGACCTGATGCTGAAGAAGACCAGCACGAAGGATGCGCCCTGGAACATCGTCCGCTCTGACGACAAACGAAGGGCGCGGCTCAACTGCATCGCGCACCTTCTCGGCGCCATCCCCTTCAAGCGCATCAAGAAGGACAAGATCAAACTGCCGAAGCGCTCCGACAAGGGACGCTACAACGACCAGGCCAGCCTCAAGAAAATGAGTTTCGTCGCGCAGCGCTATTGAGCAGCGTCAGGCCGCTAAAGCGCGATGCGATTGGAATGAATCGTCATCGCGCTTTAGGTTGTTGTTTGAGCATGTTCTATTCGGAAAACCGCTACACACTTTTCCGGATCATGCCCTAGGGGCCCGACGCTGCCGTCGATCGCTCAATGGCCATACGACCCCTTCAACTCGATTTCAGGCGGATCGTGACGCCACCGACTGCAGCCGATACTTCCGCGCCGACCCGCGGGCCGCTGAGCTGGAGGATCACGCCATTGCTGTTTTGCAACTGAACGGCGCCGGCACCTGCGGCGATTGCCCCACCCGCTCCTCCCACGGCATAAGAGCCTTCGATCGACGCCGGCCCCTTTAGATTGAGCGCGCGGCCGACGAACTTCGTGGTCGACGCTCCGATGGTGAGGCCCACGCTCATGCCAGACACCGTGAATGGGTATTTCTTGCCCCGGTAGACCAGAACGCCCTCACCGCCACCGGCGCCGACGATGAAGCCACCCTTGGTGAAGACGACCGCGACCTGGCCGGTGTCGGCACGCGCGGACGTGCTAAAGCCGGCAACAGCGGCGAGCGAAGCGACCAGGACGGCGCCGAAGGACAGTTTTCTCATGACGTTTTCTTCCCCTTATTGAGCCAGGATCATCGCGAAGTAGCCGAAGATGGTGAGAAGGATGCCCGAGACGGCATAGCCGACCGGGAATCCGATCCAGGGCACGGAGCTCTGGATCTCGACCGCGGCCTCGCGGCACGGGCCGGAATGCGAGCGCGCGCCGGCAACGCCGCCCATCAGAACCGCCGGATTGATCTTGAAGACGTGGTATCCGATCGCCCACACAATGAACGGCGGGATCGTGCACGCGATGAAGCCGACGATGAAGATCTTGAGCGCGACCGCGCCGGTGAGCTGAGCCAACAGGCCGGCGCCGGCATTGACCCCGACGATCGCGACGAACACAACGAGGCCGAGATCCTCAAGCACGTTTCGCGCCGCGTTCGGCGTATTGCCGAAGAAGCGCAGCCGCGACACGACCGAGGACACGATCACGCCGGACAGCAACAGCCCGCCGGCATTGCCGAGACCGACCTTGGCACCGAAGGCGGGGAATTCGATCATGCCGATGAGGAAGCCGATGATCATGCCGACCGACAGGGTCAGCAAGTCGGTCGAGGTGTTGGCGCGCGCGATGCGGCCCCACATCTCGCCGAGCTCGTTGACCGCCGACTTCAGGCCGACCACCGAGACGATGTCCATGCGCTCCAGCTTGGTCTTGAGACCGGCCGGGATCTGCACCCCGCCCCGCTCGACCTTGGTCACCTGCAGCTGGCCGGCGATGGCCGTGTCGCGGAAGGACTCGAAGGTCCGCCCGACGACGTCCTTGTTGAAGACGACGATTTCCGCCTGGTCCATGGGTATACCGAGCGTCTTGGCATCGGCGACCTCCGGACCAATCAGGCCCATCTTCTCAGTCAGATGCTCGGTCGATCCGCCCAGCGCGACGATATCGCCCTTCTGCAGCACGAGCTCGGGATCAGCCCCCTGCGGCTCACCATTGCGCCCGACATTGACGATACGGTACTCGGGATTGACCGTGCGGAATTTGGCGATGCTCATCCCGATCGTCGCAGGATTCTCCAGCCGGTAGGCCCGCAGACCGAACTGACGGTAGCCGGTCAGGGCGCCGCCTTCGAGATCTTTGACGCCGAACTCCTGCTCATACTTCTTGGCGGCGGCCTTGGCATCGACGCCCCACCAGCGCGGCAGGTATTTGCAGATCAGGATGATGCCGACGGTGCCCCAAATGTAGGTAATACCGTAGGACAAAGCGATCATTCCGGAGGCATCCTCGGGCTTCATCCCGGCAGGCAGTTTCACGACTCCCGACGTGACGGCCTGCTCGGCCGAGCCGATCGCCGCCGACATGGTCTGCGATCCCGCCAGCATTCCGCCAGCCGCACCGGGCGGCAATGCGAAGAGCTTCGCCCCAAGCACGACGAGGGTCAGGCCGATCACACTCGACACCACCGCGAGGAACAAGAATTTGATCCCGTCGCCCCGCAGGCTGTTGACGAAGGACGGACCTACGCGCAGGCCGACGCCGTACATGAAGAGATAGTAGAACAGGCTCTTGGCGAAGTTGTTCAACTCCAGCTTCACGCCATAGCTGGATGCCCAGACCGAGATGCCCGCGCCGACCACGATGGCACCGGCGACCATGCCGAGGCCATAACCCTTGATGCTGGCTCGGCCGATATAGACGGCGAGACCGACCACGAAGAACAGCAGCAGATACGGGTACTGCTGCAAGAACTGGAAAAATGCCTGCATGTTCGTCCCCTCCCGACCTATGACGCGGCCTTGAGCTTCGGCTGGGCGCTGGGCTTTGGCCTGCCGAGCTTGGCCAAGGCTTCCGTCCGTACGAGTTTCAGCCCTTCCTTGGCGTCGTAGCCGTGGATCTCCTTCACATCGAGCTTGCGCATGAAGTCGATCGTCTCCTGGGTGATGACCTGGCCGGGCACCATGATCGGGAAGCCCGGCGGATACGGGATCACGAAGTTGGCCGAGACGAGCTCGGGCCCGGCCTTCAGTCGCCGGTCGATCTCGGGATCGTTGAGGCGGATGTGCTCGCAGCCGGCGACGTCATAGGCCGCGTAGAAGCCGCTGCGGATGTCACCTTCATTGGTCTTGGTGCCGGCATCGCCGCGGAAGCTCGGGTGGAAATGCGAGAAATTCGGCAGATCGGGCACGTCCTTCATCAGGCTCGTCACCCGTGCCTCGAAGGTCTTCCGCGCATTGGCACCGCCCTGGGCAAGGCCGCGGTCGATCTCGCCCGCGATCTCGGCGAGCACGCGGACGAGATGGGCGACGTCGCTGCGGGTGTTGTTGATGTTGGACTGGACCAGGACCGAGTTGCGCGAGGTCTTGTTGACCTGGATGTTGTACTCGTTGGCGAGAATGCCCTTGAACTGCGTGCCGTCATAGCCGGCCGTGCCGCATACCAGCGTCATGCGGGTCGGGTCGAGGCAGAACTCGTCCTCGTCCAGGCTCTTCAGCGTGTTCGCCCAGTTGACGCCGGGGGCGAGGAAGTCGATGAAGCCGCTCTGGCGGTACTGCGCCGGCACCATGGCGTCGGCACCGAGGATGCGGAAATATTTCGAGATCAGCGGATTGTTGTTGACCGCCTGGCGGATCGCGAACGCGATCTCGATCGCATTGGCGACGAGGCCATAGCCCTCCAGCTCCATCTGCCGCCGTGAGATGTCAAGGCTCGCGATCAGCTGCTGGTTCGGACTTGTCGAGGCGTGGGTGAACACCGCTTCCTTGAACTGCTGCTCCACGGTGTGGAATTCGACGTCCTTGACCGAGAGCATCGAGCCCTGGCGGATCGCCGACATCGACTTGTGGGTCGAGTTGGTCTGGTAGACGCGCAGCCGGATCTGTCGGGGGTCCGGGATCAGCCGGGTCTTGAGCAGCACCTCGTCGGACGGGTTCTTGCCGAGCTCGGCCTGCTGCTTCTCATAGGCCGCGACCGACTTGGGATCGCGCATCCATGCCTCGATCTCGTTGGCCGCGCCAAGTCCGGTGCGGCGGCGCAGGAATGGCGAGAAACGCGCGAAGCCGAACCAGGCTTCATCCCACAGGAAGATCAGATCGGGCTTGATGGCGAGGCATTCCTCCATCACCCGCCGTGTGTTGTAGATATGGCCGTCGAAGGTGCAGTTGGTGAGGTCGACCATCTTGACGCGGTCGAGCCGGCCATCGGCCTTGGCGCCCAGCAGCGCCTGCTTGATGGTCTTCAGCGGCACCGCGCCGTACATCGAATATTCCGTCATCGGGAAGGCTTCGACGTAGAGCGGCTGCGCACCGGCCAGCACCATGCCGTAGTGATGCGACTTGTGGCAATTGCGGTCGACAATCGCGATGTCGCCGGGCGCGAGCAGCGCCTGCACCGCCATCTTGTTGGACGTCGATGTGCCGTTGGTGACAAAGAAGACGCGGTCGGCGCCGAGCGCCCTCGCCGCCTTCTCCTGCGCCTTCTTGATGTTGCCGGTCGGCTCCAGCATGCTGTCGAGACCGCCGGTGGTGGCGCTGCTCTCGGCCAGGAACAGGTTCGGGCCGTAGAACTCGCCCATGTCCCGGATCCAGTCGGACTTGAAGATCGACTTGCCGCGGGCGATCGGCAGCGCGTGGAAGGTGCCGATCGGACGCTGGGCGTATTTCTTGAGATTGTCGAAGAACGGCGTGTCGTAGCGATCCTGGATGCCTTCGAGGATCGATAGGTGGAGTTCCAGCAGCTCTTCAACGGAATAGAAGATGCGACGGACCACATCCGCCTCGGGATTGCCGGCGAGCTCCTCCACGTCGCGGTTCGAGATCATGTAAAGGTCGAGCTCGGGCCTGACGCGCTTGATGATCTGGGCGAGCCGCAGCGCCGAAGCGTCGGTTTCGTCGTTGAGACCGGCCGAGGCCATGATCGAGCGCAACACCGGTGCATCGTGCCGCGAACGCAGGCCAAAGCCCTCGTTGATGATGACGGCTCCGATGTTCGGATTGAGCATCGTCGCACAGAAAGCGTCCTCCAGGCTGCCGACGATCACAGGTTCATAGATGAACGCGTCGACCGGGCGCCGCAGCTTGCGCCATTCCGCGGCCAGCGCCGGCCATTGGCTGGAAGATACGCCGGTGACGATCAGGGTTTCGAAATACGGCCTGCGCGCGCTGTGCGCGCCAAAGGCCGGCGGCGCGAGCTCGGGCGCATCGCCGTTGCCGTCGTCCTTGGGGCTCCAGTCGCCGGCATGTTGGCGGAAGGATCGCGTCGCCAGTGCCTGGGCAATTCTCGTCGCAAGGGCGAACGATGATGCACCGTCGCCGGCGACTGTTGCTTCCCGCAGCGCCGCCATGAGGTGCGGACCGGGATAGCCGTGAAATTCTTCGATGATCGAAAGATCGGCCAACGCCGCGTCATAGGCTGTGCGATTGCCGACGCGCGCCCAGGTCTTTGCTGCTTCCACAAGGTCGCGCCAGTCGTCTGCCCGCGCGCCCGGGCCGGAAAAGAACTGGTCGATACGCTTCTGTGCGGGCTTGGCGTCTTTGGACATCTCTCTCTCCCGATCCTCTAAAGGTGATGCGGGATCGTGGGTGCAGCGCGGCTCGCTCCATTGATCCAAGTCAACGGTCGCGTGCATTCTGCGGGCCGACGCCGTGCCGTTCGCAGCGCAACACGAAAAGATCAGGCCGTTCGTTGTGCGACGCTCACCTGATCATTGGCGCGCTCATCTCCCCTCCTGCGAACGTAGCGCTTCGCAGCGCAGCAGCACAATCAACAGCGCGACGACCGGCAGGCCCAGCGCGAGATCGGGGACGCTCTTGGTTGCAAAGGCTCCGGCGGCGGCACCGAAGCCGAACACGACGCACAACGCGATGAAAATGCCCGAGCGGCGCAGCGTTCCGAGTGGTGCGCCGCCTGCTGCGACTGCGAAGACGTTCTCGATGGCCTGACGCATGTTGCTGGTGATCATCACCGTGCTGCACACTGTGCCTTCGACCTTGACGAACATTGCGGCCTGCATCGCTGCCACGGCGGAAATACCGAGCGTTCCAGCCAAATCGGGCAACCTATTGTGCAAGATGCCGATCGCTACCAACAGCAGGATCTCGATCAACGTACTGACCGCGCTGGCCCGCTCGCCCGTTGCGCGGCGCAGCCAGGCTGCGAGCACGATGCCGACCGCGAACGCCAGGATTGGCGGCACGAAGTGCAGCGCCTTCGCCCAGTTGCCCGCCATCGCGTGAATCCACAGGAAGATCAGGTTGGCGGTCTGGGCATTCGCCAACACGCCGTGGATGATCCAGGTATAGGCGTCGATATAGCCGCCGACAAAGGCGAGCAGCAGGACGATCTCGACTGTCTCGTCGCGGCGGATCGCACCGGTTGTGACGTTCAGGGTACTCATGACGGCAATATGGGCTGTCGCGAACATTCCATCGCGTCATAGCCGCCGCCACGTCGCCGCGAAGGCTTGATCTGGATCAAGCAACATCTCGCCGCCGCCAATCAAATCGCGCCAAAGCGCCGGGGGAATGCCATGGAAACCGTCAGGTGGATCATCGCCACCGCACCGGAAATATTCCTGCTGCTCGCGATCGCGATCGGTACCATCCTCGGCCGCATCAGGATCCGCGGCTTCTCGATCGGAACCACCGCCTGCATCCTGATCGTCGCCGTGCTGATCGGACAGCTCGGGAGCTTCACGTTCCCGCCGATCCTCCGGGCGATCCTGTTCAGCCTGTTCGTCTTTACGATCGGTTACCGTTCTGGACCGGAATTCTTCGCCTCGCTGAGCGTGCGGACCTTGGCACAGGTCGTGCTGGCGTTGGTGATCGGCGCCACGGGGCTCGCGCTCGTGCTCATCTTCGCGCGTGTCTTCACGTTGGATACGGGGACAGCGGCAGGACTGACGGCAGGGGCGCTGACGCAATCCTCGGTGATCGGCACCGCATCCGGCGCGCTGGCGCAGCTCGGCCTGCCGAGCGACGTGCTGAAGCAGCAGGAAGCCAACATCGCGGCGGGCTATGCGGTGACCTACGTGCTCGGCTACATCCTGACGCTCCTGTTCGTGCCATTCGTCGCGCCGCGGCTGATGCGGATCGATCTGAAGGCGGAGGCGAAGAAGCTCGAGGCGGAGCTCGCCGGCGGTACGCCGCCAAAGACGGAAAACCTGTCCTATCGCAAATTCCAGGCCCGCGCCTATCGCGTCTCGGCCGGCGCAGGTCGTACCATCGGTGCTATCGAGGCGGAGATCGGCGGCCGCACGGTCGTAGAGCGGATCGTGCGCAGCGGGGTCGACATCAAGCCGCAGCAGGATACCGTGCTCGAGGCCGGCGACGACATCGTCATCGCCGGTCCGACTGCTGCGATCGTCGCGGCCAAGCCGATCCTCGGGGCCGAGATCGACGCGGGGGAACTGCTGCGCAACCTGCCCGGCCATGTGATCGAAGTGCTCGTTGAAAACCCCCAGCTGCACGGCCGCTCACTGCGCGAAATCGTTGACCGGCTCGGCGACAATGCACGCGGTGTATTCCTGCGTGCGCTGACGCGCATGGGGCGGGAAGTGCCGCTCGGTCCCGATACGCGCGTCTATCTCGGCGACGTCATGACGCTGGTCGGCAGCACCGGCAATATCGCGCGGGCAACGGCGCCAGTGGGACACGCTCTGAATACGAGCGACCGCACGGACATCGCCTTTCTCGCTGCGGGCATCGCAGTGGGTCTTCTGGCCGGCCTTGCCAGCTTCAAAATCGGCACTGTCGCATTGACACTCGGTGGCGGCGGCGGCGCGCTGATCGCCGGGCTCGTCTGCGGTTGGTTGCGTTCGCGCAGGCCGGGCATCGGCGCAATGCCGCCCGCGGCGCAGCAGACCCTGAGCGACATCGGCCTCGGCGGCTTCATCGCGGCGATCGGACTCGGCAACGGCCTTGCCGCCTGGTCGGCGATCCAGGCGCACGGTCTGTTGCTGGTCGGCATGGGCATCGTCGTCACGCTGGTCCCGATGACGGTGGGAACGCTGGTTGCCTATTATCTGCTGCGCATGAATCCGGTCGTGACCTGCGGTGCGCTCGCCGGCGCCATGACGGTCGATGCCGCCGTCACCGGCGCCTGCGACGTTGCCGAGAGCCAGACGCCGGTGCTCGGCGTCGCCGTCCCCTACGCGGTCGGCAATGTCGTCCTCACGGTGCTCGGCCCGATCGTCGTGGCCGCAACCTATTCAGGTTGAGGGAGGCCCGGATGCGACGCGGACCTGCATTGCTCCATTTTTTCGCGATCACCTTGCTCAGCGTTTTCGTGGCCGGATCGCCCACGCACGCCGCGGACGAGGTCCGCATCCAGGAGGAAATCTGGGCGCTGCCCCTGCCGCTGCCGATGTTCGCCTATCTGGTGCGCCCGGTCGGCGACGGTCCGTTCCCGCTCGTCATCATGAATCACGGTGTCTCGCTCGACGCGACCCAGCGCAGCCTTTTCCCTCTGGTCGAATTTCGCGACGCCGCCAAATGGTTTGCGAGGCGCGGCTATCTCGTGGTGGCCCCGGTGGGCAGCGGTTATGGCGCGCAGGCAATCGACATCCCCGAACGCGGAATGTTCGGCCCGTTCTTCTCGAAAATCGGGAAGTGCGCCAATCCCAATTTCCGTGATGCCGGCCTCGCGGTCGCCCAGGTCGATCTCTGGATCATTGACTATCTGGCCGCAGAGAAGCGGATCATCCCGAAGGACGTGATCGTGGTCGGCCAGTCTGCCGGCGGCTGGGCCTCGATCGCCCTTTCGAGCGTGAACCCGCCACAGGTGAAGGCCATCATCGTCTTTGCCGGAGGCCGCGGCGGACGCGTCGACGGCAAGCCGAACAACAATTGCGCGCCCGACCGACTGGTCGAGGCCACCGCCGATTTCGGCCGTACATCGCGCGTGCCGATGCTGTGGATCTACACCGGGAATGACACGTATTTCGGTCCCGACCTATCGAAGCGCATGCACGCTGCCTTCATCGGCGCCGGCGGCCGGGCCGAATATCACCTGATGCCCCCGTTCGGCAACGAGGGACATTTCCTCCTCGGTTCGCCGGACGCGGTTCCGCTCTGGTCGCCGTTGGTGGCGAAGTTTCTCGACGCGCAGAACTGAGTCCGGATCTCGGAGTTGCAGCGATGGCCCGTGCTTTTGATTGTCTCTCTGGTCTCCTGATGGTTGCAGCCGCCGGAGTCGCGACGGTCTTGGCTGTCGCTTCGCTCAAGGCGGCGCAAGCGGAAAAGTCCTCCGAAGTCGCAACACGCGGCCAGCGCGACGCCAGCGACATCACCTATGGCAGCTGGCAAAAATTGTGCTTCAAGGCCGGCGGCGCGCCGTCCCTCTGCCGAACCTCGATCACTGGCCGGTTCGCGACCGGGCAAACAGCCGTGCGCATTGATCTGATCGAGCGGGAGGACGCGCCCACCGCCCGCCTGCAACTTTTCGTGCCGGTCGGAATGTACCTGCAGCAAGCACCGAAACTGGCCGTCGACCATGGCGCCGCGTTCCGCATTCCTTATACCTGGTGTCTCACCAATTTATGCGTCGCGGCGGACGTCGTGACGCCAAAAATCATCTCGGAGATGGAAAACGGTCAAACGCTTCTGCTCGAACTCGTCGACTCCAATCTTCTTGCCGTGACGACTTCGATTCCGCTCGCGCAATTCGGTTCCGCCCATAAGGGGGCGCCGACCAGGATACTCGAGCAATATGTCGAAGAATGACGGCCGTCGTGGAGCTACAAGACGCGGGCGCGCTGGACCGATTCGATCAAAGACTGCGCCGCAAACGGCTTGATGAGATAGGCGATGCAGCCCGAGGCAATCGCGGCCGAGCGGTTTGCCGGGCTGTCATTGCCGGTGACATAGATCACCGGTGCCGCAATGCCCTTCTCGGTCAGGCTTTGCCGCACCTCGATGCCAGACCTTGCACCCAGATTGATGTCGAGGATGATGCAGATCGCGGTGTGGAACCTGTCATGATCGAGCAAGGCCCCTCCCGTGTCGAACAGGGTCGTGGCGAAGCCGTATCCTCGCAGCAGCCTGTCCATGCTGGTACGCATGGACGGATCGTCATCGACAACGAAGACGGACTCGCGCAGGGGCAAAGCGATTGCCTTTCCGGAAGACGACAGTGGGATATCGGATACGATAGCTCCGCGCTTTCGCGTGTGCGTATGTACATTATTGCACATAGCGCGTCGCGCACTGTCAACACGCCCCGGCATTGTCCTTTGGGACAGGCACGTCGAGGGAACCTCGCTCTTTCCGGAGCCGTCAGCGTTCGTCCGGATCGAGCATTCCGAGACGCTCTGCGATCGAAACGAGTTCCGCCAGCGAACGAACCTGCATCTTCTCCATCACTTGATGGCGATGCGCCTTCACGGTGCGTTCGGTGGTCCCCAGCTCATGCGCGACCTGCTTGTTGATCCTGCCGCGCACGATCAGATCGAACACCTGTCGCTCGCGCTGCGTCAGCGTGGCCAGATGACCACGAAACGCATCCAGCCTGCTGGCCTGGGCGCGCGCCGTCCGCTGACTAGCCAGCGCGCGCTCGATCGCTTCGAGCAATTGTTCGGAGGATATCGGTTTGGTCAGGAAGTCTTCCGCACCTGCCTTGATCGCGCGCACGGTCGTCGGCGTGTCGGCATGACCGGTCAGGAAGACGATGGGCAGCATCGACCCCGCCGCAGCCAACCGCGCCTGCAGGTCGGGACCACTCAGGCCCGGAATCCGCACGTCGAGCAGGATACATCCCGCCTGCCCGTCATCCGGCGCCGAGTCCAGGAGCTCCAGCGCCGAGGCGTAGGTCGCGACCTCGTATCCCGCGAGCTTTAGCCGGCGCTCGATCGCGGTCCGAAACGACTCGTCGTCGTCAACAACGTGAACAAGGCCTGGCAACTTCCTACCTCTCGCCCAACTTGATCAGGACGCTCGACGTCCTTGTCGTTCTTCAAAGCGATTTTCTCGTTTGAAGGTCGGAATATCTGCTTCGCAATATGTCGCATCTTCCCTGCGGTGGAGGATTCTCATCCAGCGCAGCAATCACCAGTGCTGTCCTTTGGTACACTGAACCTTGGGACAATGGATAAGAATACTTCCTTGGCCGAAAATCAACTTCGGCGGGAGTGGGATAGCGCGGCGCATTTCCGGCAAAGTATTTCGTCTGACGGACCAATTCGGCGGAAAGCTGAGGAGTTGGCCTATGTTCGTTCGCATCACGACGGATTCCACGCTGCGTCCCAATACCCTCCGCGACCTCGGCATGGCATCTCATTCAAATGCCCTGGTCAATTTAAGCGAATTTTCCTACCGAAAAGGCTCCGAGATCTACGGCGAGAAGGAGCCGGCCGAGTATGTCTACCAGGTCAAATCCGGCGCGGTGCGTAGCTACAAGCTGCTGTCGGACGGGCGCAGGCAGATCGGCGCATTTCACCTCGTCGGCGACATTTTCGGGCTCGAGAACGGCAGCGAGCACCGCTTCACGACGGAAGCCATTGTCGACACCACGGTGCGGCTGATCAAACGCCAAAGCCTGGAAACGGTGGCCGAGAGCGATGCCATGGTGGCCAGAAATCTGCTCAGCATGACCACGAACAACCTCCAGCATGCTGAAGACCACATGCTGCTGCTCGGCCGCAAGACCTCCCTGGAGCGCGTCGCCGCATTCCTGCTCGAAATGGACAAGCGCCTGACGGCTGCCGGCGTCATGGCGCTTCCGATGTCCCGACGCGACATCGCCGACTATCTCGGCCTGACGCTGGAGACCGTCTCGCGGGCTTTGTCGCGGCTGCATGAACTCGGCGTCCTCGGCTTCATCGGCAACACTCAGCGCCAGATCGTGCTCCTCGACCGGCACCAGCTCGCAGGCCTCGATCTGCAGCCGTGAACCGGCGAAATGCCGGTTCGCGATCCGCGATGGTCGCGATCGCCGCGGCTCAGGTGCCCGGCAGGTCCGCGCCGGGTTTTTCCGTGAGCCCGAGATGGTCGAGCGTCCTGAGCAAAACCTCGAACAGGATGGCGGCGGACCAGCCGAACAGAAGAACGCCGTTCATGGCGGTCAGCGGGCCAATCAGCCGCCATTCGGGCACCGGCGTGATGTCGCCGTAGCCGAGCGTGGTGTAGTTGACGAACGCGAAGTAGAGCATGTCCGCGTCGGCGGTCGCCGCGTGCACGATATGATAGGTCGCCGCCCACATCAGAATTTCGATCATGTGGGCGATCTTCAACACGACGGCGATCGTGATCATGACGCTCATGAGGTGCAATCGCGGCCGCTTGGTATGGCGCGGGACGGCACTGCGGGCCACCGTGACGGCGACCACCGTCACGAGCGCGTGGATTCCGATATTGATCACGCTGACGAGCGTGCCGACAAGGAATTGGAGCATCATCGGGGTGAAACACACCTCATTTTAGCCTAGGCCAAGCGTGCCTCGATGGTTTCCTGTGCGACAACGGTTTCCTGATCGACCCGCGCTGACGCAGCGCGGTCGATTCCTGTCCATGCGGTCGCGAGCTCCCAGGCCACCGACAGGATGATCGGCCCAATGAACAGTCCGATGATTCCATGCGCGAGCGTACCACCAATGACCCCGATCAGGATGACCAGCGTCGGCGTCGTCAGGCCCCGCCCCATGAGGAGCGGCTTCAGCACGTTGTCGAGCAGACCGACGACGACCAGATAGACAGTCAAGAGCAGGGCGACGGTCACGTCCTTGTCCACCCATATCCAGACCAGCACGGGGAAAAGAACGGGGCCGGCGCCGATTTGGACAATCGACAGCAAGAGCACGACGACCGCGAGCAGTCCCGCGCTTGGGATCTCTGCGAGCTTGAAGCCGATGCCCGCCAGCAAGGCTTGAAGGATAGCGACGCCGATAATGCCCTGCGCGACGGCGCGTATGGTTGCGCCGGCGAGCTCGAGAAAGTGCTCGCTCCGGCCGGGCACGACGCGCAACAGGAAGCCGCGCAGCGCGGCGACGAGCTGCGCGCCGTGCGGGAGCAGAAAGCCCGCGACGATCACCGACAGCAGGAATTGGAGCATGCCAATTCCGGTGTCACCGGCAAACGACAGCATCACTCCGGCGAGCGGTTTCAAGTACGGCGCCACCTCGCGCAGCGCCGCACGGATGTTCGTGTAGGCCTCGTTCCAGATCGCGTAGAGCTGAGGACCGATCAACGGCCAGCTCCTGATCTGCTCCGGTGCGGCCTGGAGCGCGAGATCGCCACTGCCGATCTGGGCCGCAAGGTCCCGGATCCCTTCGACTGCACTGAGGCCGAGCCACGCGGCGGGACCGATGACGATGCCCAGCGTGATCAGGGTGAGAACGGCTGAGGCTGTCCGGGGACGGCCACCGAGGCGTTGGGCGAGCCAGGCGAAGACGGGATGAAATGCCACCGCCAACACGGCGCTCCAGCTCAGGATCGGCACGAACGGCCGGAGGACGAGAAATGTCCAGAAGATCAGCAGCCCGAGCAAGCCTAGCCGGATCACGAGTTGGACAATGTCCTCCGCGGACAGAAGCTGGCGAAGCGTTTTCAAGGGTCGTTGCCTCCAAGCCGACGGACCGCTGCTGAAAAGCTAGCGGGGCGGCCCGCCGAGGAGGCTTGATCCAGATCAAGCCAGGCGATCGGTCACCTAGCGAGATCGGCAACAGGCGCGCAGCCAGTTGCGTCTCGGCGCAGATTGCGCGGTCCACCGCCCGCGAGTGAGAATGCCCCGGTGCTGGACCTGAGCCAGCAGTCGTGAAGTTGACGCCGACGAACGGATTGATCTCGACATAGCTCCGACCGACGGCAAAGCCCATGATCTCGATTGCTGTGCCCGTCTGGAGGCTAATGGCGGGTACGGCCGAGCTATATCGCCCGCTCCGCCCGGCGGCCTGTTCTTTCTGGTCACGACCAAGAGGGCCAGGCTCTGGAGGTATCGGCCGGCTTTCATTCCTTCGATTCGGACTTGGCGCTCAGGACGACCCGATCAGAGAGTGCCTTTTGGAACTTTATTCCAACGCCGTCGCCGGAATTTGGGGGGATCCCGAGAGGCAATTTGGGGGGTACAAGGCCCCTACCCCCTCCATATCCCCAGCCGCTCCGGACCACGGCGGAAGTGGCAGAACAGAACGAGACGTTGAAACCCCTGATTTTTCAGTGGCTTACCCCTAGGACTTGCTTAGTTCTGGAGTGTTTCGAGAGGCTTGGCAACAGCCTGATGGCTCCCCGGGCTGGATTCGAACCAGCGACCATCCGATTAACAGTCGGATGCTCTACCGCTGAGCTACCGAGGAAAAGGGCGAACCGTTCGTTCGCGCGCGGCTGCGTATAACAAAGCCGCTTGCGCTTGCAAAGGACGAATTCGTCATCATCCGCAACGCGCTCGGAGGGACCTGGAATGGCCGCTCCTCCGGCCCGGACGGGGCGAGGATTATTCCGCCAGGAACGAGGTGGTCTTGGTACCGGGGTCGTAGCGCAAGCGGAGCGCGGTGAGCTTGCAGAGATTGACGTTCTTCCACAGCACCGACTCGTCATAGTTCTTCCAGTCGACCCGGATGTTCCAGACGCAGCCTTCATCGTCGTCGTCGAACTCGACATAAGTGCTGGCCTGGTTCTGCAACACCTTGTCGAGCTCGTTCTCCCACTCGTCCAGCCCGTCATCCGGCGCGTTGAAGCCTAGGAACTTGATGGCATAGCCGGTCTCGTTGACCACGGTGACGTTGCGGGCATCGGCCGCAAGCGACGGCGCGGCGGCGATCGAAAGGGCGATCGCGATCAATCCGGACAGAAAATGCTTCATTGTGAAATTCTCCGATCGAAACAGGTCTCGGCGCCCGATGTCGATCGACGCAGGCGCCGTGGCAAACAAAACGTTGCCTCAAGACTCGTCCGGAGCGAGATCGACCGATTCAAGACACGATCGATCCGCGCTCCGGAACGTTCGCGCGACGCGAGACGCGCCCCGCCTGTTTATCGATTCGAATTCTCCGCAGCAATGAACCGGCATTCATAGTTCGGCGGCGTTTGTTTTCTCCGGCAGCGGCGCCGGCACGGCCGCGCCGTTGCTCTTTCCGGTCACGGCGCCGACCAGCGCCTTCACCGGATCCTCGTCCGGCGCAAAGCCGCTCTGGCGCAGGATTTCGTCGATCATCGGACGCAGCGCATGGACCTTGAGCAGCTCGCCGGCCAGACCTTCGCCGAAGCCGACATTACCTCCGCTCGCACCGTTGCCGCCGAACGCGCCGCCGGTGTGCAGGATGCGGACATCCTTGAGATTCGCGATCGGCTTCACCATCTCCGCCAGCGCGGACGGCATGGTCTCGATCCGCTTCTTGGCGATCTCGAAATCGATGACGTTGCTGCCGAGCTTGTTCTGCGCCTCGTTCTTCATGGTGATGACGGCGGCTTCCGCCTCGCCGATGTTGCGGACGCCGACCGCCTTGATCTTGTTGGATTCGGCTTCCGCGGTGGCCAGCGTCTTGACGGCTTCGGCGCGATCGAGCGAGGCCTTCTTCTCGGCCTCGGCCGCGACGATCAGCTCGGTCGATTTGCGTTCGGCCTCGGTGCGTGCGGCCAGCACCTGGGTCAGGCGGGCACGATCGGCGACCTCGATGGCGCGCGCGGTGACGACCTTTTCCTCCGCGGAGACGGCCAGCGCCTCGGCGGTCTTGGCTTCGGCGACGGCTTCCGACGTCTCCTTGCTCTTCGCCGCGATCTGGATCTCGTTCTCCTGCGTCGCGATCTGGATCTCGCGCTGGGCGTCGGTCTTGCGCTTGTTGATCGCCAGCTCCGACTCGATCACCGCGGTTTCCTTGACCTGCTTGGCACCCGCCTCCTTCTCGGCAACCGCACGATCGGTGTCGATGCGAGCGTTCTCTTCGGTCAGGCGTGCGGTCTGCGTCGCGGTTGCTACCTCGGCGCGGGTGCTCGCCGTCTTGTTGGCGATGTCGCGCTCCTGCGACAGCTCGGCTTCCTTCTTGGTCCGCTCGATCCCGAGCGTCTGCTGGCGCGCCTCGAGGTCCTTTTGCGCGATCGCCACCTCGTTATCGCGCACGATCGCGTTTCGATCGCGGCGGCGGGTTTCGGTGACCGTCTTGAGCTGGGTCAGACCCTCGGCGTCGAAGAAGTTCTCCGGGTTGAAGAATTTGACGTCGGTCTGGTCGAGCTTGGTCAGCGACACCGATTCCAGCTCGAGCCCGTTCGACTTCACGTCAGACTCGACCGTGGACTGCACGTGCTTGACGAAGTCCGAGCGCTTCTCCTGGAGCTCCAGGATACTCATGGTCGCGGCGACCGAGCGCAGGCCGTCGACGAATTTCGCCTCGACCTGGTTGCGCAGCGCCTCGGCGTCATTGGTCAATGCGCCGAGCGTCTGGCTCGCGAGCGCGATGCTCTCCTCGTCGGGACGGACGCGGACGTAGAACTCGGCAACGATGTCGACGCGCAGGCGGTCCTTGGTGATGAGGGATTCCCGCTCCTTGCGCTCGACGGTGAGGCGCAACGTCTTCAGATTGACGCTGGCATAGGAGTGGAAGATCGGCAGGATCATGGCGCCGCCGTCGAGCACGACCTTCTTGCCGCCGAGCCCGGTGCGCACGAAGGCCTCGTCGCGGGTGGCGCGCTTGTAGAGGATGGTGAAGACGATCCCCAGGACGACGATCAGCGCGACGCCGATCACGGCCGGGACTGCGATGTCGAACATGGCTTTCTCCGCTGTGGGACTTGCTAATTGCTTAGAGTGGGGTTGGACGGCTTGAGTTCATCGTCGGCCTTCACCGCGACGAAGCGCGTGCCGTCGCGGTCGACCAGGAGGACCATGGTTCCCTGCGGCAAAGGTCCCGATGACGGCGCCGCGACGGCCGAGACGAAATGGCGGTTGCCGTGGATGTCGGCGACGCTGACGCGGCCGGGCGGCCCCTGGTCGAGCGGGCCAACGACGACCTCGCCGATGCGGCCGACCAGATCGCCGAGGCCGACGACGTAGCTTTCGTCCTTGGGAATGACCCGCGCGATGGTCCTGCTGGCGGCGCGCACAAGCGGAACCGACACCACGACGGCCCCGACCGAGGCGACCGTCGCCGGTAAGGGACCCGCAACCATTCGCGCGAGGTCCTGGATCAGGAATCCGGTGATGGAGAAGGCGCCGAGCAGCAGCAGCAGGAAGATCAACAGCGGCACGCCGCCGACATTGATCCAGGAGATGGCGTTGAGCACGCCGTTGTCGCTGGGGTGAGCAAAATCGATGTTGGTGCCCAGCATCTCGCTCAAGGAGGCCCCGATCAGCATCGAGATCACCTCGACCGAGCCGACGATGACGATCATGGCCGCCGCAATCGCGAACGGCCTGACCTCAGGCGCCATGACGTGTTCGAGCAGAGCGCTCATGACACCGCACTCAGCCGCCCGACTTCAACCGGGCCAGCCTCGCTGCAATTTCCTTGTCGCGATGGAGCGTGCTCAGCTCGTCGATGTCGCTCGAATAAGGAATTCCCGGCGGCACGCCGGTGGCCCGTGCCACTGCCCTGCCCGCCCGCAGCGCCTTCGCGGCAGCGGAGGTGCCGCCGGATTTCCGCGACGACATCGATGTCTGTGGGCTGGCCTGTGCCTCGCTCTTTTCGAGATCGGCGCGGCGCTGCTCGGCATCCTGGAGCGCCGACAGCACCGCGCGGAGCGATGTGACGCATTGCTCGATCTTCTCGTTGTTCTCGTCGATGGCGCGAGAGAGCACCTCGAACTGCGCCTCCAGGTCCATTTGCCGCGCGATGCCGGCGCGGGCGAGATCATCGCGCCCGTCTGCGATCGCGGCCTCGATCTTGGCGGTCAGATCGGTCATCGCCCGCTCGATCTCGCTGCGGCGCGCGTTGAGGCGATATTCCTCGGCCCGGGCAGCGGCGAGCGCATCGCGCGCTTCGGTCTCGGCGCGCTCGATCTCGCGGATGGCCTGTCCGACCACCTTCAGCTTGTTCTTGCCCTCCGCCTGCTCGATCGCATCGTACGCGATCCCGGCGATCAGGCGCCCGACTCGGGACAGGAAATTGTCGGGAGCGGCAGCGATGGTATCCATGGCGTTCTCCTCCTCTGGCAGGCTGTTCGGCGTGACGCCGTAGTGAACTTCGAAACCGTCGTCGGTGCGGATGAGGCGCGCCGGCACGCTCTGTCCCCAGCCCTCGGCATAGCCGGCGTAGTCGAAGGGCACGCTGAAGCGCCCTTGCACGGTCGCAATCGAAATGGTGGCGGGCCCCTTGATCTTCGCGAGCTTGTCGTCGAGCGGCAGGCGGCGCCCTGGCGCGGCGCGATACTCCGCGCGGTCGCGCAGCCCCAACGTCACCAGCCGCGAAGGCAGCGCCGTCTGTTTGCGGATCGGCTCATAGGCATGGGCATGGAGCAGGACCACATTGGAACCCACATTGTGGATCCGCGCCACCTCGTCGAGGATTTCCATCATGCGGTCATAGGCCTGGAATGTCGCCTCGATGGCGGCCTTGGCGGCCGGGTCAGGGGCAAGCCGGTAACGCAGTGCGGACGGCGCGTATCGGGGCGATTGGCTCATGGAAAGCACTAAAGCACCATTTTGGTGCTTTAGGAAGAGGAAGCTCGATCACGTTCTGCTGATCCCTATGCACTCTGTCGGTTAGTCGCGACGACGAGGGCCTGCGTTCAAGGCGGCCGATCATCCCTAGCTCACGGCAGATCAAGACTTCCTGCTCGCAAAGGTTGCAATTTGAGATGAAATGCGGGGAGCGTTCGGTAGGCCGTCACTCTCTCGGCACGTCGTTGCGAGGAGCTCTTGCGACGAAGCAATCCAGACTGCTTCCGAGGAGGCCGTCTGGGTTGCTTCGCTGCGCTCGCAGTGACGGAGTCTGACGCGACACCTCTGTTCATCGACTCTCATTTCAGAACGCGGCGGCGGTTACGGATATCGCTTCGCTCAATCTAGGCCACGCGCCTAGACCGTCACGGCCGCCGGCACACCAGATCGATCTCGATCAGCGCATCATAGGCCAGGCCGGTGACGCCGACGCAGGTGCGGGCCGGCAGGCGATCCGGCGGAAAGTACGTCCGATAGGTCTCGTTCATCGCCGCATAGTCTTCCCTAAAGCGCGTGAGATAGATCCGCGTCATCACGACGTGCTCGAGGCCGAGGTCGAGGCCCGCAAGGACCACCTTCAAATTCTCCATCACGGCCTTCGTCTGCGCGACGATGCCCTCGGGCAGCACGCCCGGCGTCTGCGGCGTATCGGGCATCTGGCCGGTCACGAAGACGAAGCCGTCGGTCTCCACCGCGTGGCTGAAGGGCGCGACCGGCTTCGGTCCGCCGCTGATCATGTGGAATTTCACTTGGATGTCCTGGTTAAGATGCGTCCTGAAAGAGGCGCTTGCTGAGAATGGCGTGCACGCCCCAATTGCCGTCGACGACCTGTGTTACACCGAAATCGACCGCCGCCGACATCAGCGCGATCGCCTCGTCCTCGCTGAGGCCTTTGACGTTCATCAGAAAGCGCCGCATCTTGCGGAAAGCGTCTTTCATGGCGAGATCGAGCGAGGATTTTGCGTAGACCTCGCTCTGCCCCTGCGCGCCGAATTCCGCGAGATAGTTGGGGTGGCTGAAGCCGGTCAGCACCCAGTCGCTCTCGGTTTCGATCAGGGGATAGGAGAGATCGGCGAAGGGACGGCCGGCAAGTTCGGCTTTCTTGTGCAGGATCACCTCGAAGGTGCCGGTCATCGAGCATTCGATCGCGGTGCCGCTGAGCTCGCCGTCGCCCTGCGCTGCATGGGGATCGCCGACCGACAGCAGCGCGCCGGGGACCGAGACGGGGAGATAGACGGTTGCCCCCTTCCCCAGCCGCCAATTGTCGAGATTGCCGCCGAAGTAGGACGGCGGCACGGAATCGACGAAATCGAGCTCGCGCGGCGCCAGCGCGATGACGCCGAAATGCGGCCGCAGAGGAATCTTGATGCAGTCGAGCACGGCGTGCCGGCGCTTGATCGTACCAGGTGCGACGGGAACGCCGGGATAGTCGTAAGTGGCGTGCACCACGCCGAAGGGATCGGTCTGCGGCTCCCAGCGATAGGAATAGAGCGCGCGGGCGTGCGGCATCTCGGCCTCTTCGAAGATCTCATAGATGGTGACGGCTTCGCGCGGCTTGGGACCGCCGAGAAACTCGTTGTAGTGATAGCCCCACCACGCTGCGACAGAGGAGCCGAACACACGGCCCGCATGGCTCGGATTGCGGCTCGCCCGCGGCACGATGTCGAGGATGCGCACCTCCAGTACATCGCCGGGCTGGGCGTCCTTCACCGCGACAGGCCCGGTGCAGATGTGCACGCCAAACCCCTCGCCGGCACCGCGGCCGAACACGCTGGCATCCATCGGGCCGGCGCCGCGGCGGTCGACGTTCTTCTTGCTCCGTGTCCAGCCGAATACGCTTTCTGCGGCGCCATCGCCTGATATCATCAACTCGGGATCGTCGGAGGCGTGCTGCGTCAGCGTCTCGATGGTGATGGTATCGCCCGACGCGATCTCGATCTGCGGCGGCAGCGAGCGGCTGAAATAGCCCCAATGAACGCGGCTGGCCTCGACCGGGAGATGGTGATGACGGCGTTCGGTGGTGGTCGGCTCCCCGGCGCCGGCACAGGCGACGCTGCTGCGGGCCTCCACACTCTGATGCGCGCGCAATTGCGCCAGCGCCTCCTGCGGCCAGCCGCGTTGGCCGGCGACGCCATGTTGCACGGTCGCCCGCTCGGCCTCCTGCTGTCGGAACTCGCGCGGCGGCAGGCCGAAGCGATGGCGGAAGGCGCGGCTGAAATGCGCGGAGTCGCCAAAGCCATAGGCGTAGGCGATCTCCGAGATCGAGCGATGCGCCTCTGACGGACTGGACAGATCCGCCCAGGCGCGCTGGAGACGACGCTCGCGAACATAGTGGGTGAAATTGTCGCCAACCGTCTCGAACAGCTTTTGCAAATAACGTTCGGAAATGCCCTCGGCTTGCGCGACACGCGCGGGCACCAGATCGGGATCGTCGAGGCGACGCTCGATGGTCTGGCAGATCCGGTGCAGCAGCGCGGCCTGCGTCGCGCTCGCCCCGGCGTCGGACGTCGATGCCGCCAGTTGATGCGCGAGCGTCAGGAGAAGATCGACGAGCGACTGCGCAAGCAGATTCCATTCGGAATCGCTCAAAGTGTCGAGCGTGCGCGCGGTCGCGTCCAGCAGGCGCGAAAACACCTCGGCAAAGCCGCTGGGCGGAACGACGCGCGGCTCGCCGAGCCGCGGCTTACCCGAAAGGCGTCCGTGCAGCGCCTCGGAGGTGACTGACAGCACGATGGCGCGCATGTCCCGCTGGAACACGATGCTCCAGTCGCCGCCGCGCGGCAGCATCACGAGATGACCGACGGGAACGATGCGGTGTCCGCCGACGGTTTTCAACACCATGCCATCCTCGACCGGCATCAGCGCGATCGGCAGGTCTTCGTTCGCTCGTGCCAGCGGACCGACGCTCTGCGCGCCCGCGGCCATGCGCGTCAGCGCAACGCCGGCGGTCTGGCGATGGGAGGCGGTAGCATGCCCGTCAAAGAAGGAATGGCCGCCTGCCGGCTGCAGGCCGACCGCCGCAAGCACGTCCCGCCAGGCTTCGGGCCGGTCGTCTTGCGCGTAGGACTCGCTCGTGAACGGGCGAAAGCTCATCGGATCGACCCAGATTGCAGTCGATCGAAGCAACCTCTGTGCCAGACGCACGCGGTCATCCGTCGCCGCGACGGCCCGCAAATGGTCTCCGCTTGTCACCTGCTCATCCTGAAAACCGGCTGCGTCTCAATGCATTAGTCGCACCGAAACATGTTCTTTCTGATCGTGCCGTGGACGCCCCAATTGGCATCGACCACCTGGGTGACGCCGAAATCGGCGCCGACCGACATCAGCGAGATCGCCTCGTCCTCGCTGAGGCCATGCACCGTCATCAGAAACCGGCGGAGTTTTCTGAACGCATCGCGCATCGCACGGTCGAGACTGGAGTGATTGGCAATCTCGGTTTGCGCATCAGCGCCGAGCGCGGCCAGATAATTCGGATAGGTGAAGCCGTAGAACGACCAGGCAAGGTCGGTCTCGAGCATGGGATGGTCGAGGCCTTCGAGGCTGGTGCCGCCGAGGTCGGCCTTCTTGTGCAGGATGAATTCGAAATCGCCGGTCAGCGAGGTCTCGATTGCGGTGCCGCCGAGCTCGCTATCGCCTTGCGCGGCATGGGGATCGCCGACCGAGAAATAGGCGCCGGGGACCGCGACCGGATAGAACATCCGCGCGCCCTTGCCGATGCGCCAGTCGTCGATATTGCCGCCGGTATAGCTCGGCGGGATCGAGCTGACGAAATCGGCTTCCGATGGCGCAAGGCCCATGGTGCCGAAATGCAGCCGCGCCGGCACCTTCACACTGGGAAGGATGTTCTCGCGCTTCCTGATGGTGGCATGGTCCACGCGCACGCCCGGATAGTCGATGGTCGGGTGCACGATGCCGTCGGGGTCGGTTTGCGGCGTCCAGACGTAATTGTAGACGGCCTTCGCATAGGGCTCGCCGGAGGTGTCGAGCTCGAAGATGGTGACGACCTCGCGCGGCTTCGGCTCCTCGATCAGGTCGTGATAGTGGAAGCCCCAGTTCGCCGCGACATTGGAGCCGAAGCAGCGGCCGGCATGACAGGCACTGCAGCTCGGCCGCGGCCTAATATCGAGGATGCGCACCTCCAGAATGTCGCCGGGCTCGGCGCCTTCGATCGCGACGGGGCCGGTGAGCAAGTGCACGCCGATCCCCTCGCCCGCGCCGCGGATGAACGGGCCTTTCGTCGGGCCCGAGCCGCGGCGCGCCACCGCCTTGTGCTCGCGCGTCCACTGGAACACGCTTTCGGCACCGGGGTCGCCCTGAATCATGCGCTCGTAATCGTCGTTGGCGTGATGGGTCAGCGTCTCGATCGTGGCCCGGTCTCCCGAGCGCAGCGTCAGGGCCGGCGTGACCGTTTTGGAGAAATAGCCCCAATGGACGGTCTTCGGCGAAACCGGCAGCGTGACATGCTTCATGGCGTGACCTCTTCGGGGATCTTGCACAGGGTGGAGAGAGGGCTCATCGCACCGTCTCCGGAGCCTTGTCGGCCTCCATCACGCTGAGGAAACGCGCCGTCAGCGGATTGCGTGGATTGGAGAGCACCTCGTGCGCCGGCCCCTCCTCGACGATGGTGCCACCGCTCAGGAAAGCGACACGGTCCGCGACCTCATCGGCAAAGCGGATCTGGTGCGTCGAGATGATCATGGTGAGGCCGTCGTCAATCGCGAGGCGGCGGATCACCTCCAGCACTTCATTGACGAGCTCCGGATCCAGCGCCGAGGTCGGCTCGTCCAGCAGCAGCACGCTCGGATTGGGCGCCAGCGCGCGGGCGATGGCAACGCGCTGCTGCTGGCCGCCGGAGAGATGTCGCGGCAGCGCATCGGCACGGTGTGAGAGACCAACGCGGTCAAGCAGCTCGGCGGCGCGGCGGTCGGCGTCGATCCGGGTCATGCCGTGGACCCAGCGCAAGGGCCCGGCGATGTTCTCCTTCGCTGAGAGGTGAGCAAACAGGTTGAAATGCTGGAACACCATGCCGACGCCGACACTGGCCCGCTCGTTGGCGATGGCGCGCGGCGACAATGGCTTGCCATTCTCGCCGAAGCCGAGCCGCCGGCCGCCGACGCGCACCGTGCCGGCGTCCCAGTTCTCCAGATGGTTGATGCAGCGAAGCAGCGTGCTCTTGCCGGAGCCGCTGGGACCGAGCAACGCCACCACCTCGCCCACACGCACGGTCAAGTCGAGGCCGTTGAGCACCTTTTGCCCGCCGTAGCTCTTGGTGAGGTCCTTGGTCTCGACCGCGATATTGTTGCGCGCGATCGTCGCCGCGCGACGGGCGCGCTCCTCACGGGTCAAGGCCAGCGGCGGCGTATCGCCGGGCGCTGGCTGTGCAGGCTCCGGATCAGCGGCGGTCACGGCGGCAAGCTCGAACTTGGTGCCGAGGTCGACGCGGCGCCACGGCAGATAATCGGCGAGCTTGCGTTCGCGGCGTGTGGTTCGGTCGAGGTCGAGCCACCATTCGACGAGGAGCTGGATGACACTGATGGCCGTGGTCAGAACGAGATAGAGCAGCCCCGAGGCAAAGAAGATCGAAAAGAAGTCGAAGGTCGAAGATGCCAGCTGGGTCGAGCGCAAGGTCAGCTCCTGCACCGCGATAACAGACGCGAGCGAGGAGTTCTTCAACGCGCTCACCGCCTCATTGCCGAAGGCCGGAATCATCGTGCGGATCGCCTGTGGGGCGATGACCCTGCGCATCAGCACCGACGGCGTCATGCCGAGCGCCTGCCCCGCCGTCACCTGGCCGCGGTCGACGCCGAGCACGCCGGCGCGCAGCATCTCCGCAATGAACGGCGCCTCGTTGCAGGCGAGCGCAAGGCCTGCCGCCAGCACGGCCGGCAGCTTGATCCCGATATGCGGCAGCGCGTCGTAGGCGAACACCATCTGGAGGATCAGCGGCGTGCCGCGAAAGATCACGGTGTAGGCCCTGGCGATCGCCGCCAGTAGCCAGAAGCGCGAGAGCTGCATGCCGGCGAGGATCAATCCAAGGATCAACCCGCCGCCGAGCCCGAGGGCGGTCACCTCGAGGGTGAGCTCGATGCCCGCGAGCAGATACGGCATGCTCAGGTAATGAAGGAACAGCGACATCAGTCGACCGTCATGAGAACGGGATCGGGTTTGGTGGAAGGCGGCGCCTCGAGGACGCGCCCCCTCTCGAAGCGAAAGCTTCGGCTGCGTCGCATCGCTCGATACCATCCGGGTGAGGGTTACGGCCCGTCACCCGGCGCTTCGCGCCGACCTCTCCCGTCGGGGAGAGGTAAACCGCGCGCTTAGTCAGCCGTGAGGATTTCCGGCTCCATGAAGTTGTTCACATCAAGCCCGTGCTTCTTCAGCAGCTCCATGTGCGTGCCTGCCTTCTGCACCTCGATCAGGGCAGCGAGCACGGCGTCACGAAATTTCGGCTTGCCCTTGGGAACAGCGATGCCGACCGAGTATGGGATCGTCACAGCGACCGCCTTCTCCAGCTTGTCCGGATAGGCTTTTACGGCGCTGTCGACGGTGTTGACGTCGTTGATGTAGGTGTCGGCGCGGCCGGCCAGAATCGCCTGAATGCAGTTGGCGTTGTTGTCGTAGAGCTGGATGGTCGGCTCCGGCTTGCCGGCCTTCTTGCACTCCGGGATCAGCGCCTGGATCAGGGGCACCTCGACATAGCCGGTATTTTCTGCAGCAGCGGCGCCGCACAGCGACAGGTTGATGCCGTTGATGCCCTTCGGGTTGCCCTTGGCGACCAGCACGCCATCGAACACCTTCGAGTAGGTGATGAAGTCGGCCGCCTTGGCGCGCTCCTTGGTGGCGTAGATGTCGGAGATCACGATGTCGGCCTGACCGGCGGCGAGCGTGGTCAGGAGCGCCGCGAACGTCACCGCCTTGTAGGTCAGCTTGAAGCCGAGACATTCGCCGATGGCTTCACCGAGATCGATGTCGAAGCCGATATACTTGCTGGGATCCTTGGGATCGATCGTCTCATAGCCCGGCGTGTGCGGGTTGATGGCATTGACGAGCGTCTTGCCCTTCCAGTCCGGATACTTTTCCTGAAGCGCGGCGCAGGCAGCGGGCGCTGCGGCCTCCGCGCTCAGCGGTGAGGCAACGACGAGACCGAAAGCAATGGCGGCGCCGAGCATGAGCTTGTACCGCGGCAATGATGCGCGCGCCATTCCCCGCCGCGCCTGGGGCCAAATCGACTTCTCCATCTCGCCAGTTCCTCCGAAATGTCATGGCGTCTGCCATGCTCCAGTGATCGGGGAGGAAGCGTGCGGGAGTGGGCGGTGAAAAGCTTGTCCGCGGGCGTACAAAAATTTGGACGGAGCGCGCCCGACATTTGGGCAAACGGTTGCCCAAAAACTGTCCGCGGACCGCGACGCAGGTGAGGGATTCCGAATTCGGGGGATTACGAAATGCTCTCGGCCGCAGCAGCGATCTGCCGGCCCGCTGAATCATTCGGTGAGCTCATTTGACGCAGATATGACGATTGGCGACCAAGATGCGATGAAGGTACGAAGCATTCACGTCCAGCATCCGCAGCAAATCCACAGCATATCCACAGGGTGCCTGTGACGGATTCGCGAGCCTCTGCGAGGGACTTGCTGCGCACAAGCCCACAAGCCGGGCCGTTTAGCCACCCGCCTGGTCGAACACGGATCGGCAGGCCTCGCTGAGGCTGGCGCGGTTGCGGCGCAGGCAGGCCGTGATGGCGCGGACGTTGGGGATCTCGCCGGCGCAGAGCCGGTAGACGTCGGGCGTACAGGCCCGCCGCTGCTCCGCCGTTCCCTGTGCATGGGCCGCAGAGGCAAACAGCGTCAGGAACAGCCCGACCGTCGAGGCGCCCCGCGCCCGGCTCTTCACGCCCGCAAACCGCAAGAACCTCGCCTTCATGACCAGTCTCCCGCTCTGCACTGCCCGCTCCGGCCTGCATTGGCCGGTACGGTGCAAAAGGGGTTACGAGAAATAAACCGCGGGGAATGTGATCTCCTTCACGCCCGCTGCGCGGCGGCGGGCACATAGGGTTGCCCCGGGGATTTTCAGGAATCGCTAACCATTCGGGTCCCGATCGCCGCATCGTTAAAATGCGAACGATCGGGTCAATCCGGAAACAAACCGGCTTTGCGACATTGCGCCGTCCGCGTTCTGCGAGGGTGTGATGAGCGAAGCCGAATTCAATTTGCTGCTGGATGCTGTCCGGGACGCCATGGTCTTTGAGGATTTCGTGCCCGTGCCGGTGGAGCAATACGTGCCCCGCTCGTGGAGCTTCGACACGACGCCCAAGGCTGCCAATAACAAGGCTGCCAATGACAACGAGGGCGCCTGGCCCCTCCTGCCCTTCCCCGACGACTGGTACGCGGCCTGCTGAGGCCACTTGAAGTGAACCGATGCGTCCGCCTTTCGGGCGGTTCGGCATGACCGAGCGCCGCGGACCGGCGCAGCCCCGATCAAGTCTTGCGTTCCTCGCCCTGCTGCGGCGCCCGGTCGGGTGCAGCCGGCGGGAAGATGCTGTCATAGATCGCGCGCGCCTCAGAAATGAGGCGGGCCCGCTCCAGCTCGGATTTCGGGACAAATCGAACGACGTCGCCCACGTGCTCTCCAGCTCCAGGGTTTGGATGCGTCTTTTCGCAGATGCGAAGTCTATGCCAGAGGACCTGAATCGCACCTTTCCGCCAAGGCCCGGGCAAACCCGGTGGCTCACTGGAGCTGCGGCTCGGCGGAACCGCCTATAAGTCCAAATTTTGCGGAAAATCAGAGACTTGTGATGGAGGCCACGACCAGAATTGAACTGGTGTACACGGTTTTGCAGACCGTTGCGTAACCACTCCGCCACGTGGCCCCGTAAGGGCGGACCAATATAGGGGATCAATGGCTTAGGCAACCCCACGGCCCGCGGGTAGCACAGCGAAATGTCCACCCGAAATCAGGCGCGCTTGCCGCGCCGGAAGTCGCGCCGGCGGCCCTTGGGCGCGGGCTTGGGTGCCAGTTCCGGCATCTCGGCCTGGACCTCGCGGTAGCGAGCCAGCATCCGCTCGAAACTGGCATGAAGCGTCTCGGCGATATCAGGGCGCCGCTCGAGGGCGGCGAGGATCGTCGCGGCGGCTTCGATGGTCGCGAGGCCGTCGCGGCGCGGCTCCTTGCGCAAGCGCCCGTAGCGAGAGGGACGTGCCGGATTGAGGATCACGCGCTGGCATTTCAGCATCCAGGGATTGCGCCACCACAGCGCCTTGGCCTGGCTCCAGGTGCCGTCGAGCAGCACCACGCCTTCGAGCTTGCCGAGGATCGCGCGCTGGTTCTCCGCGACCTCGCCCTTGCGGTTGAGCGCGACGATCTCTCCTTCGGCCTCGAGATCAGCGGCGCGTGCCGAGCCGAGATAGAGCACCGCCCAGTGCGAAGCATTCTCGACCGGCCGTCCCAGCGCCTTGGACAGGCTCGGCCAGGACAGGCCGACCCGCACCGTTGCATCGGCAAAATGCCTGGTCAGCAGCCGCGCAGTGCCGAGCGCCCTGTCCTGCTCCTGCGGATGCTGGAGGATCAGCAGCGAGAGCCGGTTCTCGATCGGCGTGACGCTGTCGCAAATGCAGAGCGGCATCGGCTTCTGGCAATGCGGGCATTCGGGGATCGGCTCGGCCGGCGCGGCGGCGGTCTCAGGCGGCTTGGACATGGGGCCGCTATACGCTTGGAGCGGCTGCTCAACAACCTATTCCGCCGGTGCAGCCAGCGGACGCGGTTCGGAGCGACGACGCAGGCGGTCGATCAGGAGGTAGATTACGGGCGTCGTGTACAGCGTCAGGATCTGCGAGACGAACAGGCCGCCGATGATGGTGATGCCGAGCGGCCGGCGCAGCTCCGTGCCGGGGCCGGTCGCGATCACCAGCGGAATGCCGGCAAACAGCGCCGCCATGGTCGTCATCAGGATCGGGCGGAAGCGCGCCTGGCAGGCCTCGAAGATCGCCTCGGCCGAGGACAGGCCGCGTTGGCGCTCGGCATCGAGCGCGAAGTCCACCATCATGATGCCGTTCTTCTTGACGATGCCGATCAAGAGGATGATGCCGACGAAGGCGATCACCGTCAGCGGCGTGTTGGTGAGCTGCAAGGCGAGCAGCGCACCCAAGCCGGCCGATGGCAGTGTCGAGATGATCGTGAGCGGATGGGCGAGGCTCTCATAGAGCACCCCGAGCACGATATACATCGCGACCAGCGCGCCGAGGATCAGGAGCGGCTGGCGACCGCTGGTCCTGGCGAAATCGCCGGCATTGCCGTCGAAGCTGCCGCGAATGCCTTCGGGCATGTGCAACTCGTCGACCGCGCGCTGGATGTTCTGGGTCGCCGCCTGAAGCGGCACGTCCGGCATCAGGTTGAAGGACACCGTGGTCGATGGGAACGACTGCGAATGATAGACGGCGAGCGCAGCGAGCCCGCGCGTCGCGCGCACCACGGCCGACAGCGGCACCTGCGCATCACCCGCGCCGGCGACGTAGATGCGATCGAGATTGCTGGGATCGACCTGGAACTTCGGATCGATCTCCAGCACGGTCATGTACTGGTTGCGCTGGGTGTAGATGATCGAGATCTGCCGCTGTGCGAAAGCGTTGTTGAGCGCGTTGTCGATGTCCTGGACCTTGACGCCGAGCGCGGACGCCTTCTGGCGGTCGATGGCGAGCGTCAGCTGCAGCCCGCCAGGATCGCGATCGCTGGAGATGTCGGTGATGCCCTCCACGCTCTCCAGGCGCTTGGCCACGATCGGCGCCCATTTCTGCAACAGGCCGAGATCGGTGCTGGTGAGCGTATATTGGTAGTCGGAATCGCTCTGACGCCCGCCGGCCCGCACGTCCTGGGCAGCGAACATGAAGAGGCGGATGCCGGGCACGGGATATAGCGCGCGCCTGAGCCGTTCGATCACGACCTCAGTCGACACGTGGCCACGTTCCTCCGGCGGCTTCAGGCTGATGAACATGGTGCCGCGGTTCGAGGTCGCCGGACCCGGGCCCCCGCTGCCGACCGTCGAGCCGATGCCGGCCACGGCGGGATCCTTCATCACGATCTCGGCGAGCCGCTGCTGCAGGCCGAGCATCGACTGGAACGAGGTGTCCGCCGAGGCGCGCGTCGCGCCGATGATGAAGCCGGAATCGTCCGTGGGGAAGTAGCCTTTGGGGACCTTGATGTAGAGCGTCACCGTGAGCGCGATGGTGGCGAAGAACACCAGCAGCGTCAGCAGCGGGAATTCCAGCACGGTGCGCAGGGTGCGGGCGTAGAACACGATGGTGCGCGACAGCGCGCCTTCGATGATGCGGTCGAACAGCGTTGCCGTGCCGGAGGTGGCCTGCCGGATGTAATGGGCGCAGATCATCGGCGTGACCGTCAGCGACACCAGCGTCGAGACCAGGACGGCGAAGGTCAGCGTCAGTGAAAATTCGCGCAGGAGCCGACCGACGACGCCGTCCATGAAGATCAGCGGCGTGAAGGCCGCGATCAGCGACAGGCTGATCGAGACCACAGTGAAGCCGATCTGCTTGGCGCCCTCCTGCGCCGCCCGGAACGGCCGCATGCCTTGCTCGAGGTTGCGGAACATGTTCTCGATCATGACGATGGCGTCGTCGACGACGAAGCCGACGGAGATGGCGAGCGCCATCAGCGACAGGTTGTCGATGGAGAAGCCCGCGACCCACATGCCGGCGCAAGTGCCGGCGAGTGCCAGCGGCACCGAGATGCCGGCCGCGATGGTCGGCGTCAGCCGCTGCAGGAACACGAACACGACGACCATCACCAGGACGGACGTTGCCAGCAGCGTCCATTGCATGTCCAGCACGCTGGCGCGGATCGTGCCGGTCCGATCGACCAGGGTGGAGATCTCGACCCCGGCCGGAATCCACTGCTTCAGCTCGGGGATCAGCGCCTTGACCCGGTCGACGGTGTCGATGACGTTGGCATCGCCCTGCTTGGTGATCTGGATCAGAACCGCCGGTTGCCTGTTGAACCAGGCGATCGAGCGGACGTTGCGGACGGAATCCTCGATGTCGGCGACGTCCGACAGCCGCACGAAATTATTGCCCGAGCTCTTGATGACGATGTCGCGGAACTCCTTCGCCGTGCGCATCTGCTTGTTCAGCGACAGCGTCTCGCTCTGGCGCTCGCCTTCGAAGATGCCGACGGGGCCGAGCGCGTTGGCGGCGATGATCGCGGTTCGCACGTCGTCAGTGGCGATTCCAGCATTGGACAGCGCAACCGGGTTGAGCTGCACGCGCACGGCCGGCTGGTCGGCGCCGGAGATCGACACGTTGCCGACGCCCGGCACCTGCGAGATGCGTTGCGCCAACACGCTATCCGCGACGTCGTAGATCGCCGACGGAGAGATCGTCTTGGAGGTCAACGCCAGCACGAAGATGGGTGCGCCGGCCGTGTTCGCCTTGCGGAAACGCGGCAGCGTGGGCAGGTCGCTCGGCAGGTCGACCATCGCGGCGTTGATGGCCGCCTGCACGTCGCGCGCGGCCTTGTCGATGTTGCGGCCGATGTCGAACTGAAGCTGGATGCTGGTCGTGCCGAGGCTCGAGGTCGAGGTGATCTGGTTGATGCCGGCGATCTCTCCCAACCGCCGCTCAAGTGGCGACGCCACCGTCGCCGCCATCACGGACGGATCGGCGCCGGGCCGGCTGGCGGAGACGAAGATGGCGGGAAAGTCGACGTTCGGGACCGAGGCGACCGGCAGGAACCGGTAGGCGACCACACCCAGCAGGAACAGCCCGATCGACAGCAGCGTGGTCGCGACCGGGCGGCGGATGAAGGGCTCCGAGATCGATGCCATCACTGCATCCCCTCGGTCGCGCCGGCGACCGGCGGGCCGCCGGATCCAGCCGGCGGCAGTGCCTGCTCGAACCGGCGGTTGATGCGGTCGAGCGCCAGGTAGATCACGGGCGTCGTGTAAAGTGTCAGGAGCTGGCTGAGCAGCAGGCCGCCGATGATGGAGATGCCGAGCGGAAAGCGCAGCTCGGCGCCGGTGCCGCTTTCGATCGCGAGCGGCAGCGCCCCGAACAGCGCCGCCAGCGTCGTCATCATGATCGGACGGAAGCGCAACAGACAGGCCTGCACGATGGCTTCACTGGGCGACATGCCCCGCCCGCGCTCGGCCTCGAGCGCAAAGTCGATCATCATGATCGCGTTTTTCTTGACGATGCCCATCAAGAGGATGATGCCAATCAGGCCGATCACCGAGAGATCCTGTCCGCACAGCATCAGTGCCAGGATGGCGCCGACGCCGGCCGAGGGCAGCGTCGACAGGATCGTGATCGGATGGATATAGCTCTCGTAGAGCACCCCTAACACGATGTAGATCGTGATGACGGCGGCGAGCAGCAGCCAGGGCTGGCCGGCGAGTGCCTTGGCGAATTCGGCGGCATCGCCGGCATAGACGCCGACGATGCTGCCTGGCATGCCGATGCGGGTCTCGATCACCTTCACGGCTTCGACGGCATCGCCGAGCGCCGCGCCCGGCGCCAGGTTGAAGCTGAGCGACACCGACGGGAATTGCGCCTGATGCGAGATCGCGAGCGGCGCCGTGGTCCGCTTCAGCGTCGCCACGGCCGACAGCGGCACCTGGGCATTGGGCGCGCCCGCGGTGGCGCTCGCGGCACCCGGCAGATAGAGCTTCGACAGGATCGAGGGATCGCGCTGATACATCGGCAGCGCCTCCAGCACCACCCGATACTGGTTGGCCTGACCGTAGATGGTCGAGATCTGCCGCTGCGCGAAGGCGTCGTTCAGCGTGTCGGTGATTGCTTGCAGGCTCACGCCGAGCTGGCCGGCGCGCGTGCGGTCGACATCGAGCTGCGCCCGCAGGCCGCCCTCCTGCGCCTCGGAGGAGACGTCCCGGAACAAGGGATCGCGCCGCATCTCCGCAACCAGCTTGCGCGCCCATTCCGAGACCAGCGTCGCATCGGTGCCGGTCAGCGTGTACTGGTATTGCGAGCGGCTCGACTGGGTCGAGATCTGCACGTCCTGCACCGGCTGGAAATAGACGGTCATGCCGGGGATGCCGGAGACCCGCTCCTTCAACCGGGTCACGACCACGCTGACATCGTCGCGGCGCTCGCCGCGCGGCCGCAAGCTCATGACGAGGCGGCCGACATTGGTGGTCGGGTTGACGGAGCCCGCACCGATCACCGAGACGACGCCGACCACATCAGGGTCGGCCCTGATGGCCTCGGCCGCCTCGGCCTGCCGCCTCTTCATTTCCGCAAACGACACGTCGGGCCCCGCCTCCGTCACCGCCGTGATCGAAGCGGTGTCCTGCAGCGGCAGGAAGCCCTTGGGCGCGACGACATAGAGCACCAGCGTCGCGATCAGCGTAACGAAGGTCACGACCAGCGTGGCGCGCTGGCGCTCCAGCACCCACAACAGCGACCTGTGATAGGCATCGACCGTGCGGTCGATAAAGCGGCTGATCGCGGCCAGTCCCGGCACGGTCAGCTCCTCGTGCGCGTGCTTGAGCAGCCGCGAGCACATCATCGGCGTCAGCGTCAGCGAGACCACCGCCGAGGTTACGACCGCAATCGTCAAGGTCAGCGCGAATTCGCGGAACATGCGCCCGACCAGGCCCGACATGAACAGGAGCGGGATGAAGACCGCAATCAGCGACACCGTCAGCGAGATCACGGTGAAGCCGATCTCGCTGGCGCCCTTGCGCGAGGCTTCCATCGCGCCGTCGCCATTCTCCATGTGGCGCACGATGTTCTCGATCATCACGATGGCATCGTCGACAACGAATCCGGTGCCGATCGTGAGCGCCATCAGCGACAGATTGTCGAGGCTGAAGCCGGCAAAATACATGATGCCGAAGCTCGTGATCAGCGACAACGGCAGCGCCACGCCGGCGATCACGGTCGCGCGCAACGAACGCAGGAACAGCAGCACGACCAGCGTCACCAGCACGACGGCAAGGACCAGAGTGAATTGTACGTCGCGCACCGAGGCGCGGATGGTGACGGTGCGATCGGAGACGATGGTGAGATTCACGCCGGCCGGGATCGCGCGCTGCAGTTTCGGGATCTCGGCGCGGATCTGGCTGACGACGTCGATGACGTTGGCGCCGGGCTGGCGCTGGATGTCGAGGATGACCGCCGGCGTGCCCTGGTACCAGCCGCCGGTGCGGTCGTTCTCGAGGCCGTCGACGATCTGGGCGACGTCGGCAATGGTCACCGGCGAGCCGTTGCGATAGGCGATGATGACGGGCTTGTAGGCTTCAGCCGCCGCGATCTGGTCGTTGGCGGCGATGATGTAGGATTGCTGCGCGCCGTCGAGCGAGCCTTTCGGCCCCGAGACATTGGCATTGGCGATCGCGGTGCGCAGATCTTCCATCGCGATGCCGTAGGCTGCAAGGCGCGCCAGATCGGCCTGGATGCGCACGGCCGGCTTCAACCCGCCCAGCACGGACACGCGCCCGACGCCGGAGATCTGGCTCAAACGTTGCGCCAGAATGGTGTCGGCGATGTCGCTCATCACCCGCAGCGAGATCGTGTCCGAGCGCAGCGCCAGCGTCATCACCGGCGCATCCGCCGGGTTCACCTTGGCGTAGGTCGGCGGGTAAGGCAGCGTCCTCGGCAGCACGCCCGCGGCGGCATTGATCGCGGCCTGCACGTCCTGCGTCGCCCCGTCGATGTCGCGGTTGAGCTCGAACTGCAGCGAGATCTGGCTGACGCCGAACGAGCTCGTCGAGTTCATCGCCGAGAGCGACGGGATCTGCCCGAGCTGCCGCTCCAGCGGCGCGGTGATCAGCGAGGCGATCACGTCCGGACTCGCGCCCGGCAGCTGCGTCGTCACCTGCACGGTCGGGAAATCGACCTGCGGCAGCGCCGAGACCGGGAGTGCGAAATAGCCGAGCAGCCCGCCGATCAGAAGCGCGATGCCGAGCAGCGAGGTCGCGATCGGCCGGCGGATGAAGGGTTCGGAGACACCCATGGGTTATGCCTGCCGCTTCAAGCGGCTGTTGTCGGGATCATGGCTGCTTGGCTCCACTTTCCGATGCCCCCGGCCCCGGCGCCGGTCCCGTCTGCCCCTTCTGGTCGCCTTCACTGCTCTTGCGCTTGGCGCGCAACTCGCCGTCCTTGGCTTGGCCGTCCTTCTGCCCGTCCTTCTGGCCTTCGTTGGCACCATCCTTCTTCTGGGCGTCCGGTGCGCGCGAGCGCTTGCGTGGGGCAAGATCGGCCGACGGAGTCTGGTCGTCGCGGCCGACGATCACCTTGGAGCCGTCGGACAGATTTGCGAAGCCCGTGGTGACCACCCTCTCGCTCGCCGACAGGCCGCTGGCGATCACGGCGTCATGCTCGTTCTGCTGGGTCACCGTCACGGGCTTGGCCGAGACGATGTTGTCCGCGCCGATGACGTAGCTGAAAGTGCCGATCGGGCCGCGCTGCACCGCCGAGGTCGGCACCACCAGCGCCTGCGTCAAGGTCTCGACCTTGAGGCGGACATTGACGAACTGGCCCGGCCAGAGCTGGTAATTGGCATTGGGGAATTCGGCCTTGAGCTTGAGCGTGCCGGTGGTCTGGTCGACCTGGTTGTCGATGCCGGTGAGCTTGCCGGTATCGATCACCGTGATGCCGTCATTGCCGAACACGTCGACCGCGAGCGGCCCCTTCGCTGCCGCCGCGTTGACGCGCATGATCTGCTGTTGCGGCAGGCTGAACCACACCGCGATCGGCTGCAATTGCGTGATCACCACGAGGCCCGTGGTGTCGGAGGCATGGATGATGTTGCCCTGGTCGACCAGGCGCAGGCCAACGCGGCCCGAGATCGGCGCCACGATCTTGGTGTAGCTCAGCGTCGCCGCCGCGTTGTCGATCGCAGCCTGGTCGGCCTTGACCAGCGCCTCGGTCTGCGCGACCAGCGCACGCTGGGTGTCGGCCTGCTGCTTGGAGCCGGCGTTGGAGGCCGCGAGCTGCTCGTAGCGCGCGAGGTCGATGCGTTGGTTGGCGAGCTGGGCCTGATCCTGCGCCTTCTTGGCAACCGCCTGGTCGTACTGAGCCTGATAGATCGCCGGATCGATTTCGCCGAGCACGTCGCCCTTCTTGACGTCCTGGCCTTCCGTGAAGTTGACCGCG
The DNA here is from genome assembly GCF_020193625.1 of Bradyrhizobium sp. IC3123. Classification (NCBI taxonomy): domain Bacteria; kingdom Pseudomonadati; phylum Pseudomonadota; class Alphaproteobacteria; order Hyphomicrobiales; family Nitrobacteraceae; genus Bradyrhizobium; species Bradyrhizobium sp. IC3123. Next base: position 168,690 of record NZ_JADYVF010000002.1, read on the forward strand.
ATCAGCTTGCCGTCGACCTGCGAGCGCACGGTTACGGTGTTGAGCGCGCGGATCGCGCCGACGCCGTCGAGATAAACCGGCACGTCCTGGATGCGCGGGCTCGCCGCCAGCACCGGCACCGGTAGATCGGGGCGCTGATTGCGGTTGTTCGCCTGCTGCTGCTGCATTGCAATCCAGCCGACGTAACCAAGGCCGCCAAGGATCGCGAGCGTGATCAGGGTCATGACGAAGCTGCGGCCGCGCGATCGCTTCGCTGTCCCCTCTCGCGCGCCTTGCTTGGTGTCAGGCTTAAAGAGCATTGACCGGTTTCTCCATTCGCGGCTCCCAGCCTCCGCCGAGCGCCTGGTACAGGCTGACGATGGCCAGAAGCCGTGCGAGTTGGGCCTGCCACAACGCGTCTTCCGCCTGGAACAGGGTCAGTTGGGTGTTGAGCACTGTGACGATGTCGGCGGTGCCGGCACGCAATTGCTGCTCGGAAAGATCGAAGGCGCGACGCGAGGCGGCGACGACGTCGCGCTGCAATTGCAGCCTGATCGTGGTCTGCTTGATCGAGAACAGCGCGTTGTCGACGTCGGCAAAGGCCTGGATGATGGTCTTGCGATAGGTTTGCAGCAGCTCGTCCTGCCGCGCCTTGGCCAACTCGAAATTGCCGAGGATCCTGCCGCCGTCGAAGATCGGCTGTGTCGCGCTGCCGACGAGCTGGAAGAAGGCCGCATGCGGCTGGAACAGCGAGACCAGCGCCGAGCTCTGGTAGCCGCCATTGCCGGTGAGCTGGATGGTCGGAAAGAATTGTGCCCGGGCATTGCCGATGTTGGCGGTGGCCGAGGCGAGCTGCGCCTCCTGTCGGCGGATGTCCGGCCGCTGCGTCAGCAACTCCGACGGCAGGCCGGGCGTCACGCGCGGGATCGCGATCCGGTCCAGAGAGCCGCCGTGCACGCGCACGCTCTCCGGCGGCCGCGACACCAGCACGGCGAGCGCGTTGACGTTCTGGTCCAGCGTCTGGCGCAACGGCGGCACCAGCGCCTTCTGGTTCGCCAGTACGCTCTCCTGCTGGGCGACGTCGAGATCGGTGCCGGTGCCGGCCCTGCGGCGCTCCCTCACCGCATCGAGGATGCGCTGCGCGCTTGCGATGTTGCGCTGTGAGGTCCTGATGCGGTCCTGCGAGGCCAGCACCTGGAAATAGGCGTTGGCGACGGCGGCGAGCGTGGTCAGCGCGACCGTGTCGCGATCGAAACGGTTGGCGTTCGCCGTCTCCTCTGCCGATTGCAGCGCGTCGCGGTTCTGGCCCCAGAAATCGAGCTGATAGCTCGCGCTCAGCGAGGCCGAATAATTGACGACCTCGCGTCCGCCGATGGACAGTCCCGAAGCGCTCGAGCCCGATGTGCGCGAATAGGTTTCGGATCCGCCTGTCGAGACACTCGGCAGCAGCGCCGCGCCGGCCTGCCGCGCCTGGGCGTCGGCCTGGACGATGCGCGCCACGGCCGCGGCGATGTCGAGATTGACGGTCTGCGCCTCCTCCATCAGCTGCGTCAGCTCCGCAGAGCGGAAGCCGCGCCACCAATCCAGCGACGGCGGCGCGTCGCCCTTCCCGGCATATTTGTAATGCGTGGGAACGTCGAGCGCGGGATCGGGAAGATCCTGGGTCAGCACGCAAGCCCCCGAAGCCGCGGCGAGGCACAGCACCGCAGTCCATCGCGCCGCGCGCAGCGTTCGGAGTGCAGAACCGCGAGACCGCCGCGAGGCGACCACTGGAACTTGCTGTGTCACATCCACCCCCCGCCGGGCAGATCAAGCCGCCGCAACGCTGCCGGATTAACCGATTCGCGGCAGGGTGGTCGGGAGGCTTTGGACGACGCGCTCACAGTGATGATGCTTTCTGCGGAACCTGAGCTTCATACTAGCCGGGCGCGGAACGGCGGGACAGTGCCGCAATTGCGAGATGCCCGTGCCAACGAGGCGGGAGCGAACTGACAAGAATGCGAAAAGCGGCTGTCTCGCAGAGACTTTCTTCATTGCGAAACATTGGGAAAACGTAAGCAAGCTTACCAAGATTTCATGTGATATCGCGGCCACACCCGTTGCTGCAGGGTTCGCTTCGCCTCTCTCGCTGCGGCGGCTGAGGTTCTTACCACCGAGGGACAACCGCATTTCTAGATAATCCCCCGCGAACAGGACACGCGCCCTGTCGCGACCCGTTTCGCCCGTGGCAAGAATTGGTCGCAACAACGTTGATCGGGAGCGCAATCGTTTCGTGCACGGGCCGGGGTTGGGCCATTTCCTACTGCAGGCATATCACTGTTTCCGCGGGCGTTTCGGTCGGGTTCGCCGCAGCGCAAAAGCCTTCCCCTTTGGCCTCCCAAGCACTAGGTTCGGGCCAAAGCCGATCAACCCCTTGGTAGTGATTTTCCCCGACATGACCATTCGCAACGACGTTGTCGAAGCCATCGGCAACACCCCCCTGATCAAGCTCAAGCAGGCTTCGGAATTGACCGGCTGCACCATCCTGGGCAAGGCCGAGTTCATGAATCCCGGTCAGTCGGTGAAGGACCGCGCCGGGAAATGGATGATCCTGGAGGCCGAGAAGCGCGGCGAGCTGAAGCCCGGCGGGCTGGTGGTGGAAGCGACCGCCGGCAATACCGGCATCGGCCTTGCCGTGGTTGCGAGCGCGCGCGGCTACCGCACCCTGATCGTGATCCCGGAGACGCAGAGCCAGGAGAAGAAGGATTTCCTGAAGCTTTGCGGTGCCGAGCTGATCGAGGTGCCGGCCCTTCCCTACGCCAACCCCAACAACTACCAGCATGTTGGCCGGCGGCTCGCCGACGAGCTGCGCAAGACCGAGCCCAATGGCGTGCTGTTCGCCGACCAATGGAACAACCTGGACAACGCCAAGGCGCATTACGAATCCACGGGGCCTGAGATCTGGGAGCAGACCGGCGGCAAGGTCGACGGCTTCGTCTGCTCGGTCGGCAGCGGCGGCACGCTCGCCGGCGTCAGCCGCTATCTGAAGGAGAAGAACAAGAACATCCGCATCGCCTGCGCCGATCCGCACGGTGCCGGCATGTACGAATATTTCAGGACCGGCGATCCCAAGGCGACGCCGGGCGGCTCGATCACGGAGGGCATCGGCCTCAACCGCGCCACCGCGATCGTCGAGACTGCCAAGGTCGACGATGCCTATCTCATTCCCGACACCGACGCCGTCAGTGCGATCTACGAACTGCTCCAGCATGAAGGTCTCTGCCTCGGCGGCTCGACGGGCATCAATGTCGTCGGCGCGATGCGGCTTGCGAAGCAGCTCGGGCCCGGCAAGACGATCGTCACCGTGCTGTGCGATTCCGGCAGCCGCTATCTGTCGAAGCTGTTCAACGCCGACTTCATGCGCGCCAAGAACCTGCCGGTGCCGGAATGGCTGGAGAAGCGCAGCAACATCAAGCCGCCCTTCGTCTGATCGTCACGCGCATCCTCGGGCCGAAGGCGCAGATCCACAAAATCTGCGCGGTTCGGCCGGCTTAAGCGACCTCCCCGCTTTCCGAGGCCGCGGCACAATAGTCGCGCCAGAACTTGCGGTAGCCCTCCTCGACCCTGCGCGTGTAGGTTTCGACATTACCCGCGGCCGAAGCCGCGATCCGGGCCGGCAATTCCGCGCGCAGCTTTGCCAGATGCGCGGGCTGGGCAGCGAATTTGCACGCGATAGCGGCGTAGCCCTCGTCGTCCTCGGCCACCCAGTCGTCAAGACCGACGGCGGCCGCGATGGAGCCGCCGGCGCGCGAGGATGCGCCGTGGCCGAGCTTGGCGACGACCGGAACGCCCGCATAGAGGGATTCCCAGGTGCTGACGCCGCCGTTCTGCGGAAACGGATCGAGCGAAATATCGACCAGCGCGAAGGCTCGCAGATGATCGGCGCGCTCGGACGAGCCGAGGCAGGTGATCCTCTCCTCGGCAATCCCGTGGGCGACAAAGCGCGCGAGAAGGCCGTCGCGCACTAGGGGATCGTCGAGCAGCGTATGCTTGATGATGATCTTCGATCCGGCCACCTCCCGCATCACGTTCGACCACACGCGAATGGCCTCGTCCGAGATCTTGTTGACGCGGTTGAACACGCCGAAGGTGACGTAGCCGTTGCGGAGCATGGGAAGCTCCGAAGGCGGCACATCGAGGATGGGATCGATCGTGATCAGACACGGCAGGTCATAGACCTTTTCGGCCAGCAGATGCCGCGCCGATTGCGGAATGAAGACAGGGTCCGCGAGCACGTAGTCCATCGTCCGAAGGCCGGTACCGGTCGCGTGCCCGAAGCCCGTGACCTGGATCGGAGCCGGCTTGCGGGCGAAGATCTGAAGCCTGTTGCCCGACGAGTGCCCGGACACGTCGATCAGGATGTCGACCTTGTCGGCCTCGATACGATCGGCCAGTTCGTCGTCGAACATCTGCCAGGCATCGACCCAGCCGTCTGCCGCCGACTTGAATTCGGCTGTGATCGCATCTCGTGTCGGCGAGCACGAATAGCAGACGACCTCGAAGCTGGCATGATCGTGATGGCGCAGCACCGGCAGCAAGCCGAACGCCGCCGAATGATACCAGAATTCGGCGGAAACATAGCCGATCACGATCCGCCTGTCGGGATCGAGCTGCCGGGGGGCGAGCTTCCTCTGCGGCACGCGGGCACCGATCGCTTCGCCCCAGGACCGTCGCGTCGCCTGCTGGATCGTGAAATCGGCGTCGGGGAGAAAGTCAAGATAGTAGATCTTCCGCGCCATCAAGTCTGGATCCGGAGAGATCGCCAGCGCGGCGTCGAGATGTTCGATTGCGGACGCGATTTCTCCCTGATTTGCAAAACAGGAGCTCAGCAACGCCAATGCGATCGTGGAACGTGGATTCTGCTCGAGCAAGGTCGTGCAGGCCAGGATCGCCTGTGCGGTGTTGCCCAGGCTGAGCGAGACCTCCGCCTTTCCCCGCAAGGCCATTTCGAACCGGGGCGAAAGTGCAAGGGCCGCATCGAAGTCCGCGGCCGCCTGTTCCAGCCGCGACAGCGCCGAGTTGAGGCGTCCGCGCTGCGCCAGGATCTTCGCCGAATCGGGCTTGATCGCGAACGCCGCTGCGAGTGCAGCTTCCGCCTCATCGTAGCGCTTGAGCTCGATGCTGACCACGCCTTTGCCGATCAGCGCTTCGACGTGGCGCGGCTGAAACAACAACGCGCGGTTAAAGCTCTCCCTGGCGCGGTCAAACCGGAACAGCGCCAGCTCCGCCACGCCATGATTGCAAAGCGCGTCGGCGTAGTCGGGCTTCAGCTTGATGGCGCGCTCGTAGACCTCGATGGCCTGTTCGGGCAGGTTCATCTGGAGCAGGATGTTGCCGAGGCCGGCCAGGGCGGGGGTAAAACTCGGCTTCAGCGCGATCGCTTTCTCCTGACAGGCGCGCGCCGCTTCCAATTTCTGAAGCACGAAGTAGACGGCCGCGAGATTGCTCTGAGCCTCGTGCGAACGCGGATCGATCGCAATCGCGCGCTCGAGCAGCTGTTGCGCTTCGTCGAGGCGCCCGCCCTGCTGCACGCTGAGGCCGAGCACGTGCGTCGCGTCGAAATGATCCGGAACGGCTTGCAAGATCTGGCGGCAGAGCGCCTCGCTCTCCGCATATCTGCCTTGACCATAGGCGCTCGCCGCGGCGGAGATGACGGCGTCGGCCTGCTTCTTCAATTTCTTCTGCAACCGCGCATTCTGGAATGCGCGCGCGCCGACGCTGCTCTGCAAGGTGTCTCTCCGGAAGATGGCCCAAGGCCGAGTCTAACTGATTCGCGCACCGACCCGGCCGGGCTGCCGGACCAGAAATCCGTCCGGGATATCCCGGGGGTCGCCTGCAGGATGCGGCTCAGGAGCCGCCAGGTGCGTCCGCCCCGCTGACCGCAGCGTCGCCGTGCTCGGCGGCAGCGGCACAATAGTCGCGCCAGAACTTTCGGTAACCCGCCTCGAGCTCACGCGTGTAGATCTCGACATTGCCGGCGGGCGAGGCTGCGATCTGGGCCGGTAAGCCCGCGCGCAACTTCGCCAGATATTCGGGCTGCGAGGCAAACTTGCGGGCGATCTCGACATAGCCGTCGTCATCCTCCGCGACCCAGTCGCCGAGGCCGACGGCCGCCACGATGGAGGCGCCGGCACGCGAGGAGGCTCCAATGCCGAGCTTGGCCACGACCGGAACGCCCTTGTAGAGGGATTCCCAGGTGCTGATGCCGCCGTTCTGCGGGAACGTGTCGAGGGAAATATCGATCTTGTCGAAGGCCATCAGATGGTCGTCACGCGAGGTGGTGCCGAGGCAAGTGATGTCCTCCTCCGCAATACCCTGTGCGATGAAGCGTGCGACCAGGCTATCGCGCAGCAGGGCATCGTCGAGCAAACCATGCTTGAGGATGATCTTCGATCCCGGCACTTCCCGCATGATGCGCGACCACACGCGGATCGCATCATCCGAGATCTTGTAGATGCGGTTGAACACACCAAAGGTGACGTAGCCGTTGCGGAGCATCGGCAGCTCGGAGGGCTTTAGATTGGTGACCGGCTCCATCGTGATCAGGCACGGCAGATCGTGGATCTTCTCGGGAAACAGATGCCGGGCCGATGGCGGAATGAAAATGGGATCGGCGAGCACGTAATCCATGGTCGGCATGCCCGTACCCGTCGCGTGTCCGAAGCCGGTGGCCTGGATCGGAGCCGGCTTCCGCGCGAAGCATTGCAGCCTGTTGCCGGTCGTGTGGCCGGAAACGTCGATCAGAATGTCGACATTGTCGGCCTGAATACGATCGGCGAGCTCGTCGTCCGACATCTGCCAAGCGTCGACCCAGACGTCCGCCAGCGCCTTGAACTTGGCGGTGTACTCGTCCGCCCCCGGCCAGGCGTAATAGCAGACGATCTTGAACTTGGCGTGATCATGATGGCGCAACACGGGCAGCAAGGTGAGTCCCGCCGAGTGTTGTCGGAATTCGGCCGCGACATATCCGACCACAATCTGCTTGTCCGGATCCAGCGGCCGCTTCGGCAGCGTCCTTTGCGGAATCCTCGAGCCGATTGCATCCCACCAGGACTTTCGCACCGCCTGCTGGACCGCGAAATCCGCCTCCGCAAGGTAGTCCAGCAAGAAGATCTTGCCTCTGATCGCGTCTCCATAGTCCGGTCGGAGCGCCAGCGCGCGATCGAGATATTCAATCGCGGATTCCATATCTCCCTGGTTCGAATAAGCGAAGCCCAGAAGCGCCAACCCCATCTCCGAGCGAGGATTTCGCTCGATCAAGGTCGTTGCGGCCGCCATCGCCTGCGCGGTCCTTCCCATGACGAGGCAGACCTGCGCCTTGCCCCGAAGGGCCAGCTCGAGCTTGGGCGAAATCGCAAGCGCCGCATCGAAATCCGCCAGCGCCTCCTGCAGGTGCTGCAGCTCGTAACTGAGCCGTCCGCGCTGGGCCAGAATTCGTGGCGCGCCTGGCTTGATTGCGAGGGCCTGAGCGAACTTGGCTGCGGCCTCCTCGTGGTGCCGCAGCTCCATGCTGACCATGCCGCTGCCGACGATGGCCTCGGCGTGACGCGGCTGAAACAGCAGGGCGCGATCGAAGCTCTCCTTGGCACGCATGATCTGCCCAAGCACGATCTCGACCATGCCGCGATTGCAGAGCGCATCGGCATAATCCGGTTTAATCTTGATGGCGCGCTCGTGCATCTCGAGCGCCTGTTCGTACAGCCCCATATGCATCAGCGTGTTGCCGAGGTTGGTCAGCGCCACCGCGAAATTCGGCTTGAGCGCGATCGCCCTCTCCTGGCAGCGCCGCGCCTCTTCGTAATTGCCGAGGTCGAAATGCACGGTCGCGAGGTTGTTGTGGGCATCGTGCAGGCGCGGATCGAGCGCGATCACGCGCTCGAGCAGCTCCCTCGCCTCTTCCAGGCGCCGGCCGTCATGGGCGCACATGCCGAGCAGGTGCATGGCATCGACATGATCCGGAAGGGCTTTCAGGATCTCGCGGCATAGCGCCTCGGTCTCGGCATATCGGCCCTGGCCATAGGCGTTCGCGGCAGCGGCAATGACGGCGTCGGCCTGCTTCATCAACTTCTTCTGCAATCGCGCATTCTGGAACGCGCGCGCGCCGCCGCCGCTCTTCTGCAAGGTGTATCTCCGGAGGATGCCCTCAGCAGAGTCTAACTGATTCGCGAGCTTGGCCTGCCGGTCACCGGAGTCCTATCGCCTCCGGGATTTCCCGGGGCCCAGCGCAATCGTCCTACGCCACGTCCGAGGCGGCGGCACAATGATCGCGCCAGAACCGGCGATAGGCCGCTTCGACCTCGCGCGTGTAAAACTCGACGTCGCCGGCCGGCGAGGCTGCGATCCGAGCCGGCAGATCCGCCCGCAGCTTTGCCAGGTAGGCCGGCTGCGCCGCGTGTTTGCACGCGATCGCGGCATAGCCCGCGTCATCCTCGGCGACCCAGTCCTCCAGGCCGACGGCGGCAACGATGGAGCCGCCGGCGCGCGACGAAGCGCCGCTGCCGAGCTTGGCGACCACGGGAACGCCGGCATAGAGGGACTCCCAGGTGCTGATGCCGCCGTTCTGCGGGAAGGTGTCGAGGGACATGTCGACCATCGCAAAGGCCCGCAGATGCTCGGGGCGCGAGGTCGAGCCCATGCAGATGACATTCTCTTCGGCGACCCCTTCTGCCGCGAACCGCGCGACCAGTCGATCGCGCAGCAATGGATCGTCAAGCAGCCCGTTCTTGACGATGATCTTCGATCCCCTCACCGCATGCATGACGTTCGACCACACCCGGATGGCTTCGTCCGAAATCTTGAAGATGCGGTTGAACACCCCGAAAGTGACGTAGCCGTTGCGGAGCATGGGTGGCTCTGAAGGCGGAATGTCCAGGATCGGATCGATTGTGATCAGGCACGGCAGGTCGTGCACCCTTTCGGCCAGGAGATGGCGCGCCGATTGCGGGATGAAGATCGGGTCCGCGAGCACGTAGTCCATGGTTTGAAGGCCCGTCCCCGTGGCATGCCCGAAGCCCGTCACCTGGATCGGCGCCGGCTTGCGGGCGAAGACATGAGGCCTGCTGCCGGTCGTGTGCCCGGAGACATCGATCAGAATATCGATGCCATCGGCCTGGATGCGGTCGGCCAGCTCGTCATCGGACAATTGTGCGGCATCGACGAAGACATCCGCGAGAGGCTTGAAGCTCTCCGTCATCTCGTCCTGCACCGGCCAGCAGGAATAGCAGACGACCTTGAACTGGGCGTGATCATGATTGCGCAGCACCGGCAACAGAGAGTATGCCGCCGAGTGGTCCCTGAATTCGGATGCGACGTATCCGATCACGATCCGCCGGTCAGGATCGAGTGGCCGCGGCGCCAGCGTCCTTTGCTGCAGCTTCGCGCCGATCGCGTCCCACCAGTATTTCCGCGCGGCCTGCTGGGCGGCGAAATCGGCCTCCGGCAGGTAGTCCAGCACGAAGATCTTGTATCCGATCGCCTCCGGAAAATCCGGCGCGATCTCGAGCGCGGCGTCGAGGTGCGCGAGCGCGGTCAGGATGTCTCCCTGGTTCACATGGCACGCCGCCAAAAGCGCCAACCCCATCTCGGATTGCGGATTGACCTCGAGCAGCGTCTTGACGCCTGCCATCGCCCGCGCCGTGTTTGCCGCGAGAATGTCGATCTGCGCCCGCCAGCACAGCGCGAGCTCGAGCCGTGGCGATTGCGCCAGCGCCGCGTCGAGGTCCGCGGCCGCCTGCTCCAGCCGGGCTAAACTCAAATTGAGCCTTCCACGCTGCAACAGAATCCGCGGCGAACCCGGCTTGATCGCGAGCGCGGCGTCGAAGGCGGCACCCGCCTGCGCGAAGTGCCGGAGCTCGAGGCTGACCATCCCCCTGCCCGCGATCGCCTCGGCGTGAGATGGCTGAAATGTCAGGGCACGGTCGAAGCTCGCCTTGGCGCGCTCGAACTGGCCCGTCATCAATTCCGCCATGCCGCGGTTGCAAAACGCATCGGCATAATCCGGCTTCAGCCTGATCGCCCGCTCGTGCAGCCCGATCGCCTCGTTGCCGAGGCCGATGTGCAGCAACGTATTGCCGAGATTGGTCAGGGTGATCGGACAATTCGGCTTGAGCGCGATGGCCTTCTCCTGGCAGGCGCGGGCGCCAGCGAATTTCTCCAGCGCGAAATAGACGGCGCCGAGATTGCCGTGCGCATCGGGCGAACGCGGCTCGAGTGCAATCGCACGTTCGAGCAGGAATTCCGCCTCGTCGAGCCGCCCGCCGTCGAACGCGCGCAGGCCGAGCAGGTGCGTGGCATGAAAATGATCCGGCACCTCCTTCAAGATCTCGCGGCAGAGCATCTCGGCCTCATCGGGCCTGCCCTGCCCGAGTGCCTCGATCGCGAAGGCCATGACGGCGTCCGCCTGCTTCTTCAGCTTCTTTTCCAGTCGCGCATTCTGGTATGCGCGCACGCCAGCACTGCTCTGCAAGGTCTCTCTCCGGAGATGGTCCGAAAAGAGGCAAGCCGATTCGGATGGTGCCAGGCTTGCGGTCAGACCGGCGAGGCCACGGGTCGCCGGACTCAGCGCAGAATCTGGCTCAGGAACAGCTTGGTGCGGGCGTGCTGCGGGGCGGCGAAGAACTCGTTCGGAGTGTTGGCCTCGATGATCTGCCCGGCGTCCATGAACACGACGCGGTTGGCGACCTCGCGGGCAAAGCCCATCTCGTGAGTGACGACCAGCATGGTCATGCCTTCCTCGGCGAGGTCGACCATGGTGTCGAGCACCTCCTTAACCATCTCGGGGTCGAGCGCCGAGGTCGGCTCGTCGAACAGCATCACCTTCGGGTTCATGGTCAGGGCTCGCGCGATCGCGACGCGCTGCTGCTGGCCGCCGGACATCTGACCCGGAAACTTGTTGGCCTGGTGCGGGATCTTGACGCGCTCGAGGAACTTCATCGCCGTCACCTCGGCGTCCTTCTTGGGGATGTTGCGGACCCAGATCGGCGCCAGCGTGCAATTGTCGAGCACGGTCAGATGCGGGAACAGGTTGAAGCTTTGGAACACCATGCCGACTTCACGGCGGACCGCGTCGACGTGCTTGAGGTTCGGCCCGAGCTCGATGCCGTCGACGACGATCTCGCCTTCCTGGAATTCCTCCAGCGCATTGATGCAGCGGATCAGCGTGGACTTGCCCGAGCCCGAGGGGCCGCAGATCACGATGCGTTCGCCCTTCTGCACCGCGAGATCGACGTCACGCAGGACGTGGAATTCGCCGTACCATTTGTTCAGGCCGGAAATCTTGACGATGGGCTCGGACATGGTGGCCTCGATCAGTTGCGGCGGTGGGCGTTGAGGCGGTGCTCGACGAACAAGGAATAGCGTGACATGCCAAAGCAGAACAGGAAGTAGATGATCCCAGCGAAGGCGAAGCCGGTGAACGCCGTCGACGGCGTCGACCATTTCGGATCCGCGAACGAAGCGCGCAGCGAGCCGAGCAGATCGAACAGCGCCACGATCGAGACCAGCGAGGTGTCCTTGAACAGCGAGATGAAGCTGTTGACGAGGTTCGGAATGACGTGCCGCAGCCCCTGCGGCAGCACGATCAGCGAGGTCGTCTTCCACCAGGACAGTCCGAGGGCGGCGGCCGCCTCGCTCTGCCCGCGCGGGATGGCCGCGAGCCCGCCGCGGACGTTCTCGGCCTGATAGGCACCGGTGAACAGCGCGATTCCGATCAGCGCACGCACCAAGCCGTCGACGGTGAAATTGCCGGGAAGGAACAGCGGCAGCATGTAGGTTGCGAAGAACAGCACGGTGATCAGCGGCACGCCGCGCCAGAACTCGATGAAGGCGATCGAGAAGATCCGGATCAAGGGAATGGTCGAGCGGCGGCCGAGCGCGAGCGCGATGCCGATCGGCAGCGAGGTGACGATGCCGGTGACGGAGACCACCAGCGTCACCAGGAGGCCACCCCACAGATTCGTCGTTACGATCGGCAATCCGCCGTGATCGAGATCCATCAGCCTGATGACGATGGCGATGCCAATGAAGGTGGCGATGCTCGACGCCAGAGCCCGCCCGCCGGTGCGAACACCACCGCCGAGAACGAAGGCGATCAGGCAGACGATCGCGCCCGTGACGGCGAAATCTGCCCAGACCGGCTGGCCCGTGCCCTGGATATAATCGCGCAGCCAGGTGAGCGGAAAGATCAGCCAATGGATCACCGTGCCGAGCAGCACGATGAGGCTCCCGAGCACCCACAGCAGCGGACCGACCGCGGAGGTCCTGCTCGAGGTGAGCAGCGCCTGTCCGGCACCGACGATGCTCTCGTCGAACAATTGCAGCAGGCCGGCCGTCCAGCTCAGCCCGAAGCCCTTGATGCCTCCGCCGTGCAGCAGGAAGAACGCCACCACCGGAAAGGCGACGAAGAACAGGCCGGCATTCAGGCTCTTCGCCGGCAGCCGCGGAATGAGCAGCGGCAACAGTAGGACCACTGCAAGCAACAGCGTCAAGTTCACCCGCCAACGCTCGGCCTCGGGATAGAAGCCGTAGATCAGTTGCGGGAGCTTCGCCTGGATGTAGGGCCAGCAGGCGCCGACCGCAAAGCCGGCGTTCTCGGCGAGGCACGCGGTGCGGTCCTTACCGCTCCAGACCGCATCGACCAACAGGAACTTGACGGAGGGAACGATGGTGAACCAGAGCAGCAAGGCGCCGACGATCGTCAGCAGGATGTTGGTCGGCGAGTTGAACAGGCGCGTGCGCATCAGGCCGATGAAGCCCGTGGTCTTCACCGGCGCCGGACGCTCGGCGAGCAGGTCCTGGCGGACGAAGCTGGACGAGATGACATCGCTCATGCGCCGAGGCTCCGGCTGACACGCCAACCGTAGACGCTCATGATCGCGCTGGTCAGGAGCGAGATCAGGAGATAGACGCCCATCGTCATGGCGATGATCTCGATCGCCTGCCCGGTCTGGCTCAGCGACGTGCCGGCAAACACCGACACCAGGTCAGGATAGCCGATCGCGACCGCCAGCGACGAGTTCTTGGTGAGATTGAGGTACTGGTTGGTCAGCGGCGGCACGATGACGCGCATGGCCTGCGGCACGACGATGAGGCGGAGCGTGGCGCCGCGGCTGAGGCCGAGCGAAGATCCCGCCTCCATCTGCCCCTTGTGAACGGACAGGATGCCAGCGCGCACGATCTCGGCGATGAAGGCGGCGGTATAGGTCGCCAGCGCCACCGTCAGCGCCACGAATTCCGGGATGATGCGTGAGCCGCCGGCGAAGTTGAACCCCCTCAGCTGCGGCAGCTCGAAGGTGAAAGGCAGACCGAAGACCAGCATCGTGGCCAGCGGAAGCCCGAATAGCAGGGCCAGCACGGAAGGCCAGATGCGGATCACCTGCCCGCGCTGAAACAGCGCTCGCCTTGCGTAGACGCGCAGCGCCAGTGAGGCGACGATGCCGAGCGCCAGCACCGCGAGGAACGGCGCGAGACCGCTCTGACCGATCGGGCTGGGAATGACGAGGCCTCGATTGCTGATGAAGGCAATGCCGAACAGGGAAATGCTCTGCCGCGGATTTGGCAGGGCCGCGAGCACCGCCAGGTACCAGAACAGGATCTGGAACAGCAGTGGCAGGTTGCGGATGACCTCGACATAGATCTCGCCGACCCGCGACAGCAGCCAATTGGGCGACAGCCGGCACAGCGCGACGATGAAGCCGATCACCGTGGCGAAGACAATGCCCACCACGGAGACCACGAGCGTATTCAACAGTCCGACCACGAACACGCGCAGGAACGTGTCCGAGCCGGTATAGGAGATCAGGGTCTGGTTGACGTCGAAGCCGGCATTGTTCCTGAGGAAGCCGAAGCCGGCGGCGATGTGCTGGTTCTCGAGATTGGCCCGCGCGTTGGAGACGATCTCGTAGCCGATCCAGCCCAGGATCGCCGCGAAGGCAAACTGGACGGCAACGCCGTTCCAGCCTGCCTTGCCGCCCAGAATGCGCCGGATCTTCAGCGCGATCTGGGGCGGCGGTTTTCGAGCCTCGGTGCTCATGCCGCTGCCGGCCGATCAGGGCTGATCAGCGGATCGGCGGCGCGTACTGAAGACCGCCCTTGTTCCAGAGATTGTTGACACCGCGATTGATGCCGAGCGGCGAACCGGCGCCGACGGTGCGATCGAACACCTCACCGTAATTGCCGACGGTCTTGACGATCCGCACCACCCAATCCTTGGTCAGGCCGAGCTGTTCGCCGAAATTGCCGTCGCTGCCGAGCACGCGCTTCAGCTCGGGATTTTCCAGCTTCGCCTTCTCGTCGATGTTCTTCGAGGTCACGCCGAGCTCTTCGGCGGTGAGCATCGCGAACAGCGTCCATTTCACGATGTCGAACCACTGGTCGTCGCCGTGCCGCACCATCGGACCGAGCGGCTCCTTCGAGATGATCTCGGGCAGCACCATGTGGTCGTTGGGGCTGGCGAGCTTGAGGCGGTTGGCGTACAGGCCCGACTGGTCGGTGGTGAAGACGTCGCAGCGGCCGGCCTCATAGGCCTTGACGGTCTCGTCGTTGGTGGCGAACGCGATCACCTCGTACTTCATGTTGTTGGCCTTGAAGTAGTCGGCGAGATTCTGCTCAGTGGTGGTGCCGGTCTGCACGCAGACCGATGCACTGTTGAGCTCGAGCGCCGAATTCACCTTGAGCGACTTCTTCACCATGAAGCCCTGCCCGTCGTAATAGGTCACGCCGGTGAAATTGGCGCCGAGCGAGGTGTCGCGCGAGATGGTCCAGGTGGTGTTGCGCGAGAGCACGTCGACCTCGCCGGATTGCAGCGCCGTGAAGCGGTCCTTGGCCGACAGCGGCACGAACTTGACCTTGGTCGGATCGTTGAAGATGGCGCCGGCAATGGCGCGGCAGACGTCGACGTCGATGCCGGTCCAGTTGCCCTTGTCGTCGGGCGAGGAGAAGCCCGGCAGGCCTTGGCTGACGCCGCAGGACACCATGCCCCGATCCTTGACGGTCTTGAGCGTTTGCGCATCGGCGGCTTGGGCGGTGAGGCCGGCGGCGAGAGCAAGGGAGAGAGCCAGGGTTACGCGTTTCATGGGCTTTGGGCCTTTCAAGGTCGTCTCAAGGTCAGGAATGTTGTCTTAGGATCGTCTCTGCCAAACCAGGTCCTTCAAGAATCCGGCCTTGCAAGAGTCATGCTGGAAAACCTTGCCGAACACTCGCCGATCTCGGGAGCCCATACCTTCATCCCCGCCGCCGGCGCCCGCCATCTCTTGGCTGTGACGCGACGTCCGGTCAGGCAATGGATCGAAGGTCGCGGCAGGCCCCTCAACATGCGGCGACTGAATAGCACCTGCGCATCACAGAACGACTGGCGTTCCGGGTCAAGGGGTTGACGGGACTCTTCTGTGTTCTGTTATTAACGACCGCGGCCTTTCGGTCGGCCCAGGGGCGCGATGCGTCCGGTGGAAACGCGGTTTTGAAAGCAGGCGCATGGATTCTTCGTCCCCCCAAGAGCAGCACGCCGAGACCCGGCTGGTCACCTCCGGCCGCGACACCAAGGCGCAGAAGGGGTTCGTCAATCCGCCGGTCTTCCACGGCTCGACCGTGCTCTATCCGACCGCAGAGGACCTGCACGCCCATCGCGGCGAGTTCACCTACGGCCGTCACGGTTCCCCGACGACCAAGGCGTTCCAGGAGACGCTGATGGCGCTGGAGGGTCCGCAATGCGCCGGCGTCGGTATCGTGCCGTCGGGGCTGTCGGCGATTTCCACCACCCTGCTCTCGGTGCTCAAAGCCGGCGACCACATCCTGGTGGTCGACAACATCTATCGACCCTCGCGCAATTTCTGCAACGGCATGCTGACCCGCTACGGCGTCGAGACCACCTATTTCGATCCGATGATCGGCGCCGGCATCGACAAGCTGTTCAAGCCCAACACCCGGGCCGTTCTGGTGGAGGCGCCGGGCTCGCAATCGTTCGAGATGCCCGACATCCGCGCCATCGCCGAAGTCGCACATGGGCGCGGCGCGCTCGTCATCGACGACAACACCTGGGCGACGCCGCTCTATCACCGCTCGCTGGACCAGGGCGTCGACATCAGCATGCAGGCCGCGACGAAATATATCGGCGGCCATTCCGACATCATGTTCGGCACCATCTCGGCCAACGCCAAGGCCTGGCCGATGATTGCCGAAGGCATCCGCTTGCTCGGCGTCTGTGCCGGCCCCGACGACGTCTTCCTGGCGCTGCGCGGCCTCCGCACGCTGTCGGTGCGGCTGGCGCAGCATCATCGCTCCGGGCTCGAGATGGCGCGCTGGCTGGCGGCAAGGCCTGAGGTTGCGCGCGTGCTGCATCCCGGGCTGGAGACCGATCCCGGTCATGCGATCTGGAAGCGCGACTTCACCGGCGCCTCCGGCCTGTTCAGCATCGTGCTGAAGCCGGCGCCGCAGCAGGCGGTCGACACCATGCTCAATACGCTGAAGCTGTTCGGCATGGGCTTTTCCTGGGGCGGGTTCGAGAGCCTTGCAATTCCCTTCGATTGCGATGCCTATCGCACCGCGACCAAATGGGAGCCCGGCGGCCCGACGCTGCGTCTCCACATCGGGCTCGAGAGCACCGACGACCTCAAGGCCGATCTCGACCGCGGCTTCGCTGCCCTCAAAGCGGCCATGTGAGCATCAGGATTGGGCATCTCGCCTAGCAACGTGCCAGGCTTCAACAAGCGGAGCCGAACGCTGGATCAGCGGTCCAGCGTCTTCGAGGCGGTGCCGCGGTTCTTCCAGATCAGCATGATGTTTCTGATATAGATGATGGTCGCGAGCGACTGTCCGAGGATGATGACGGGCTCGCGCTTCACGACGCCATAGACCAGCGTCATCAGCCCGCCGCCCATCGAGCAGAACCAGAACGCCATCGGCACCACGCTGTTGCCGGCGCGCTCGCTCGCGATCCACTGCACCAGGAAGCGCGCCGTGAAGAACAGCTGCGCGACCAGGCCGAATGCCAGCCAGAAGTCGAACTTGGCGACGAAGACGTCATAGAGATAATTGCTCAGCGCCTGACCGTATTGAATGATCATGCGTCCACCTCGGTCACTTCTGGCGTCGGCTTCTTGCGGCGGATCAGCCACCAAACGCCGGCGAGATCCATGATGCCGATCCACAGCCGGTCGAAGAAACCATAGTTGGACACGCCCGAATGGCGCGGCCGGTCGATCACGTCGACATAGGCGATGTCGTAGCCTTCGCGGCGGACCAACGCGGGAAGGAAGCGATGCAGCCCGTCAAAATAAGGCAGCATCAGGAAAACGTCACGCCGGAACGCCTTCAGCCCGCAGCCGGTGTCGCGCGTGCCGTCCTTCAGGATGGCGTTGCGAATGCCGTTGGCGACGCGCGACTGGAATTTCTTGAAGCCGGTGTCCTTGCGCCCGATCCGCTGGCCGGCCGCGAGCCCGACGCGCCCTGCTCCCTTCTCGACCGCCGCGATCAGGTCGGGCAGGAAGGCCGGATTGTTCTGGCCGTCGCCATCGAGTGTCGCCACGATCTCTCCGCGCGCCGCGCGCACGCCGCTGCGCACGGCCGCCGACTGGCCGCCCGATCTTGCATGGCGAAGCTGACGCAGATTGCTCTGCTGCTTCATGATGGCGCCAAGCCGCTCGCCGGTGGCGTCGGTCGAGCCGTCGTTGACGTAGATGATCTCATAGGGCCAGCGGCCATCGAGTGCCGCGCCGATCTCCGCGATCAGCGGCGCGATGTTGTCGGCTTCGTTGCGCACGGGAACAACGATGGACACCGAAGGCTGGGACGTCGACAAATCGAGGCTCGTGGTTGGAATTGACCTGCCCAAAGGACCTGCCCAAGGGAACCGGCGGTCCCGGCAGGCAGCCGCTTTTATGGGGCGGATGCCCGGTGGGCAACCCTTTTGAGGCGGTCGGAAAACGTCCCTGAAAGCGGCACGATGGTGCCGTCGGCGCGGATGGCAAATCCGAGCTTTCGGGCCGCGAACCAGTAATGAACGGCCATGGCGCCCACCGTTCCGACCAGAGCGCCGGCGACCACGTCGCTCGGATGATGCGCCAGCAACACCAGGCGCGTCAGCACGATCACGATTGCGTAAGTGAACATGAAGACGCGCAGACGCGGCCACAGTGCCGAGACGGCAAACGCCAGGGCGAACGCGGCCACGGCGTGGCCTGACGGCAGGCTGGCATAAGCCCCCGTCCCCTCGAACGGGACGAAGTTGAACGGATTGGCCTTGCCCCCGACGAACGGACGTCCGCGGCCGATGACATATTTCAGGATCTCGGCGACGAAGGCTGACACGGCAACCGACAGAAACAGGAATTGCAGCCGCGTGCCGAAGCCGAGCAGCAGCGCGCGGCGGCTCCCACGCAGCCCGGCCGCGACGAGCGCCAGCACCACCAGCGCAGCCCCCAGCACCGAGAGGATATACTCGTCCTTGCCGAAATCGGTGAGGATGCGGATCGGCCACAGGCTCGGCGTGCCGCGCGGCGGCATCAGCAGGATCTCGGTCTGATCGAACGCGACCATCAGCACGATGACGAGCGCTGCACCCGCCGTGGCAAGCCACAGCGAATGCCGCGCCAGCTTCCGGGCGGCCTCGGCGCGGCGCGAGTGCGAGGGCGACCGCACGAGCTGCGCCAGCGCGCGCCAGGACACCGCTAGCAATTGCGCAGGATAGCCGGCATGCGCTGCAACGTCGGTCAGAGCCCGCATCCTATTCGGTACCTTCCGATCGGAAGATCGAGATCGAGATCGCGCGCCCTTGCGAGAAGTTATAGCCGTCGATGCGCGCGCCGACCTTGTAGCGCAGCCCGATCGCCTCGGCACGCTGCACGAAGCTGCGCTCCGAGCGCTGCTCGATCAGCGCGAAGCGGCAGCTGCCCTGCCGCAGGAAGTCCGCCGCACCGGAGCCGTCCGTGAGCAAGGTCCGGGTGCCCGCCAGGAAGACGAGGCTCGGCTCGTGATAACCGGCCGCAGCCGCCTTCGGTCCGACGCAGGTGACGTTGCGAAGCGCGCGCGCGATCTCGATGCTGGGAAACAGCGGGGTCAGCGACGGCAGCACGATGCCGTAAATCGTCACGGCGAGCATCAGGCCTGCGACCAGGGCGTTGAGAAACGAGCGCTCGGCGCGGTTGGTATCGAACAGCCACCAGGCGAACAGACCGAAGATCAGCGCGGCCGCGATGAACGGCCAAGCTACGAAAGCGGGCTGCCGCGTCAGTATCACCGAGCCGACCACCGCGATGATGGAGGCGGCTGCGGGGATCGCGAACCACCAGGCCGAGCCGCGCATCAGCCAGGAGCGCGACAGCACGCGCCGCTCCACCGCGCCGGCGGTGAGGATCGCGATCGCGGGATACAACGGCAGCACGTAATGCGGCAGCTTGGTCAGCACCGCCTCGAACACGATCCAGGACGGGATCAGCCAGGCCAGCAGGAACTGCGCACCGGGCTCGCGGCGGGCCCGCCACACCGCGGGCGCCGCCATCGCCGCCAGCGGCGCACCTGGCCAGAACGTGATCCAGAACAGCGCCAGGTAAAGTCCGGGCGGTGCGCCGTGGGATTCCTGGGCGCCAAGCTTGCTCAGCATGTCGCCGCCGACGGAGGTGGTGAAGAAGGTCTCGCCCGCGCGCCAGAAGATCGCGACGAACCAGGGCAGCACCAGCACCAGCATCCACATCAGGCCCCAGACAGGCCGCAGCTTCCACAGCCAGGAGGCGTCGCGGTCCTGGATCGCGAGCGCGACGATGGTCAGGCCTGCGAACATCAGGATCAGCGGCCCCTTGATCAGGATGCCCGCAGCAAGCGCGGTCCAGAAGATCGCGGGCCAGCTCCAGGGCGGATGCGTCTCGTCCTCGGCGCGCTGCCAGGACAGATAGGCCCGCGCCATCGCGCCCATCGCGGCAACCACGCAGAGCAGCAGCACGGCGTCGGTCTTGGCCAGGCGCGCCTCGACGCCGAGCAGCACCGAGGCGCACATCATCAGCGCCGCCAGCACCGCGGCACGCCGCGTGACGAAGCCGAGCGCGGCCCAATACGTCATCAGCACGGCGCCGATCGCCCCCATCAGCGACGGCAGCCGGTAGACCCAGATCCGCAATTCGGCCTTCGGCAGCTTGAGCATCGAGGCGGCCTCGACGGTTGCCGACTGCAACCAGTAGATGCCGACCGGCTTCTTGTAGCGGACGTCGTCCTGAAAGCGGATGTCGACATAGTCGCCGCTCTCGACCATCTGCTTGGTGGCCTGGGCAAACCGTGCCTCGTCGCGGTCGATCGGCGGGATGGTGAAGAAGCCCGGCAGGAACAGCAGCAGCGCACACAGCACCAGGAAGCCGACCGCGCGCGGGTGGCTGGCAGTGACGATGTCGAGCATGCGCACGAGCCCGCTGCCCGGATTTGTGGGCGATTTCGACTCGCGGGGGGCACCAAAACGGGGGCTGGGGTAGGTGTCGGCCATTGGTTCCGCTTACGCTGAAACCGCCATGGCGACAACCGCTTAAGGCAGGGTCATTGAATTCGAATGACGACTGTGTCCGCGGCGCCCGTGGCGTCGATCACGGTGAGCCGTGCAAAGCCCGGGCCGGGCGGATCTATCAGCCGCTGACGGCGGCCGTCGATCTCGCCGAGCGCGGTGCCGTTAACCATGACGGTCATGGGCAGCACGCCGCCGGCGACCTTGACTGGCATCGCCGCGCTCGCCCGGCCACCCGATCGATCGACGTCGATCCGCGAGCCGTTCAGCGGAAACTGGATGTGCAGCGGCTGCTCGCCCCCGCTTCGCACCAGTTCGCCGACCGGACGGAACCGCTTCAAGGGCAGCGGCAGCTTCGCGTTGCTTGCGACTAGGGTTCCCTTGGGCGGCTTCGGCAAGGCGGTCAGCGTCTTGCCGCTGCGGGCGAAGGCATCGAACAGGATGGGCGCGGCGGCAACGCGTCCGATCAGGCCGGGAACCGGCGCTCCGTCCGGACGGCCAACCCAGACGCCGATGGTCATGCGACCGTCGAAGCCGACCGACCAGGCGTCGCGATAGCCGTAGGAGGTGCCGGTCTTGAAGGCGATGCGGTTGTGGGCGGCGTTCTCCGGCGGTGGCGTGCCGAGCAGGACGTTGCCGACCTGCCAGGCTGCGACCTGATCCAGCAGCCGCAGCGGCTCCCGATCGTCCCTGGCCGTCACGATCTCGCGCAGCGGCTTGGTGGTCCCGAGGCGGGCAAAGCCGGCATAGAGCTGGGCCAGATCCTGCAGCGTCACGCCGACGCCGCCGAGCCCCATGGCGAGGCCGGGCGCTTCGTCCTTGGGCAGGACGAGGTTGCCGCCGGCCTGCCGCAGCCGCGAGGTCAGCCGGCTCGAGCCGACGCGGTCGAGCAGCACGATGGCCGGCACGTTCAGCGACAGTTGCAGAGCCTTCCTCACCGGAACCGTGCCCTGGAAAGTCATGTCGAAATTTTCCGGCGCATAGGAGCCGAAGCGGACCGGGCGGTCGTCGATCAAGCTGTCGGGATGGACAAAGCCGTCCTCGAAGGCGAGCCCGTAGATGAAGGGCTTGAGCGTCGAGCCGGGTGAGCGGATGGCGCGGGTCATATCGACCTGCCCCGCCCGGCTCTCGTCGAAATAATCGGCCGAGCCGACGCGGGCGAGCACGTCGCCGCTCTCATTGTCGACCACGACGATTCCGACCGAGATGTTCGGACCCAGCGCAGTTGCGCGGTCGCGCGCCAGCGGCTCCAGCACCTTCTGCAAGGTCGCATCGAGCGTCAGCTTGATGATCGGCGCGTCCTTGACCGTCGACTGCGCGGCGTCGGAGGCATGCGGCGCCAGGATCGGCATCGGCCTGCGCAGTTTCGGCACCGGCATCGCTTTGGCCTGATTGGCGTCGTCGGCGCTGACCACGTGCTCCTCGACCATGCGGTCGAGCACGCGGTCGCGCGCCTTGCGCGCAGCCTCCGGAAACCGGTCGAGCCGGCGTGTCTCCGGCGATTGCGGCAGCGCGACCAGCAACGCGGCCTCCGCCAGCGACAGCCGCTTCGGCTCCTTGCCGAGATAGGAGATCGACGCCGCGCGGATGCCTTCGAGATTGCCGCCATAGGGCGCCAGCGCCAGATAGAGATCGAGGATCTGCTCCTTGCTCATGCTGCGTTCGATCTCGATGGCACGCACGATCTGCCGCAATTTTGCGTAAAGCGAGCGCTGCCGCCGCGGCTCCATCAGACGGGCCAGCTGCATCGTGATGGTCGAGCCGCCCGAGACGATGTGGCCGCGCGTTCCGAGCTGCAAGGCGGCGCGTCCCAGGGCGAGCGGATCGATGCCGCCATGGGCGTAGAAGCGCTGGTCCTCATAGGCGAACAGCAGTTTCAGGTAGGTCGGATCGACGTTGGTCCTGGCATCGACCGGCAACCGCCAGCGCCCATCCGCCATCGCATAGGCGCGCAGCAGCTTGCCGTTGCGATCGATGATGGTGGTTGAGACCTGGCGGGCTTCGTCGAGCGGGAGCGGGCCGAGCGAGTAGACCCAGCCAACGAAGCCGATGATGGCGAGGATAAAGGTGAGCGCGGCTGCGGAGAGAAGGCGAAAGGCGATCCGCCCCCTCCGCCCGTCATGGCCGGGCTTGACCCGGCCATCCACGCCAACACCCACCGCCGGCGCGGCTGTGGATGCCCGTGTATGTGGCTCGACCTCGCTCATCTCACTCACTTCGCCGCCCGCACCTCGACACTGCCCGTGCCGGTCCGGCCATAGCGCGAGGGATTGTACATGTCCTCGACATAGGCCTGCGGCAGCACGTATTTGCCGGGCGAGACCGCGCGCACGACATAGCCGAGCGTGAAGACCGACTTGGAATCCGAGGCCCGGTCGACGGCCGCGGTGAAGCGGTCGTCGCGGAATTCGGTATGTTCCGGCTCCTCGCCGTCCTCGATCCAGTCCAGCGTGCCGCTGTCGCCGGACGACACCAGGTTCGGATTGTCGATCTCCAGGCCCGCCGGCAGATAGTCGGACACCATGATGTGGCCGTACTCGGGCTTGGCCTCGGTGATCTTCAGCACCACCGCAAAGCGCTGGTTCTGCTTGACCTTGCTGATGTCCGCGGGCTTGCCGTCGAGCGTATAGTAGCCGCGCTCGATCTTGAAGCCGTTGGACGCCGCCGGCTCCGGCGTGACCGGCGAGCCCGACACCGAGACGACCGCCTGCACCGGCGCCTCGCCGGTGTTGGTGATCTTCGGCGGCTTGCCACCCAGCGTGTCCGCCTTGTAACTGCGGTACAGCGCAGTCTTGACCGGCTGCCCATCGACCTCGATCGAGAGGTTCTCCTTGGCGAGCGCCCGTGCCGCCAGCACCAGCCACGCATTCTCCTGCGTGGAGGTGTAGGGCGTCAGCCCACGGGCGGTCTCGACCCGCGACACCGCCTGCGTCAGCGTCGCCCTCGGCGCATTGCCTTCACTGGCGAGCGACACCAATGCTGCGGCATCGCGCAGCTGCGAGCCGTAGTCGGTGCGGCCGAATTCCAGCGCGGGCTTCGGCGCAAGGCTGTCGAGCGCCGCGCCATAGACCCGTTCGGCGCGGTTGCGGTCGCCGACCAGGGCGAGCGCCGCCGCAAGCTGCGATTTCGCGATTGGGGTCGCGAGGTTGGCGAGCTTGGTATCGGCGAGATAGCGGAGATCGCCGATCGGAGCTGCGCCGTTACGGGCGAGCACATAGAGGCCATAGGCGAGATCGCGGCCACCGTCCTTCTCCGGCTCGTCGGCATTGACGACGGAGTTGCGGATACGGTCGAGCGCGTTCTTGAACAGCACGTCCGGCACCGCAAAGCCCTTCTCGCGGGCACGGGTGAGGAAGTCCGTCACGTAGGCATCGAGCCAGGCATCGTCGCCGCCGGCCAGCCACAGGCCGAACGAGCCGTTCGAGCCCTGGCGCGCCAGCAGCCGCTCGATGGCGTCGCGGATGCGCTGGTCGACCTCGGTGTCCATGGCAAGATGCGCGCCGGCCGCGAGCTCGTTGACATAGAGCAGCGGCATCGCCCGGCTCGTGATCTGCTCCGAGCAGCCATGGGGATAGCGGTCGAGCGCTTTCAGGATCGTTGCCGCATCGAGCGCGGTCGACAGGCTGGCCGAAACAGAGACACTGCCAGTGCCCGGCACGAGGTCGGAGAACATGTCCGAGCTCAGCGTCAGGCTCTCGCCCTTCGCCAGCGTCCGGATCGAGCGCCGCGCCAGCACCTGCGTCGCCGGCTTGACGTCGAACACATAGTGACGCACCAGCGCGAGGCCATTCGGCCCCTTGATGTCGACGTCGAGCGTCGCCTGCCCCGCCGCGGTCGCATCGAGCGCGAGCGAGAACGAATTGCGCTGCTTGGCGGCGAGCTTCACCGTGGTTGCGGGATTGCCGGTCATCTTCACCGGGCCGCCCGCCTTCACGTTGATGACGTAGTCGCCGGCCTGGCCCTCCACATTGTCGATCTCGAGATTGACCGAGCCGCGGTCGCCATTGAGCAGGAAGCGCGGCAGCGTCGTCGTGAGCACGACGGGATCGCGGATCACGACGTCGGTGTTGGCGCGGCCGAGCTTGGTCGCGGTCCACGCCACCGCCATCACGCGCGCGGTGCCGGCGAATTCCGGAACATCGAAGCTCACTTCGGCCGAGCCGTCGGCGGCGACCGTGACGATGCCGGAATAGAGCGCGAGCGGCTTCTGCGTGGGCGGCGAGCCCTGTAGCTCGCCACCGGCGTCGCCGCCGGACTTGATCTGGCCGCGCGTGCCCGACATGCCGTCGATCAGCTGCCCGTAGAGGTCGCGGATCTCGGCGCTGAGGCGACGCTGGCCGAGATAATAATCGTCCGGCGCCGGGGGCTTGTAATTGGTGAGATTGAGGATGCCGACGTCGACCGCGGCGATGACGACCTTGGCGTCCTCGCCCGGATTGAGCCCATCGAGCTTGACGGGGATCTTCAGCGTCGAATTCGGCCGGATCAGCGAAGGCGGCGACAGCTTGACCTGCAAGGTGCGAGCCTGCTTGTCGATGCCGAACCATTTCAGCCCGATCGCACGGCCAGGCATGCGCTGGGCGGCGGCATCGAGCGGACGGCGCAGCGTCGCCACCACATAGGCGCCGGTGCCCCAATCCTTGCCGATCGGGAGCTTGACCTGCGCGGTGCCTTCCTTGACGTCGATGGTCTGCGTCGTCAGCAGCCGCTCGCCGAGCACGTTGATGGTGAGCTTGCCGGCGCTGCGGACGTTGACGGACACCGTCATGGTGTCGCCGGAGGCGTATTGCGGCTTGTCGATCGAGGTCTCCAGCAGGTCCGGCGTGTCGGCGCTGCCGTCCGAGTACCAGCCGACGTCGAACTGCACCGAGGTCACCGGGCCGTCGGCCTCGTTCGACTTGACGTCGAGCCGGTAGCGGCCGGGCTCCGGCGTGAGCGAGAGCCGCGTCGGCTTGTCGACCGTAACAGTGACGTCGCCGTCGGCGACGCGCGAGGTCGACTTGACCGGCTCGTACTCCCAGTAATTGTTCTGGCGGTACCACTGGTAGCGCGATTCGATCTTCAGGAGCTCGTAGCGCAGACCGTCGCGGCGCAGCTTCTCGCCGTCCGGCGAGACGAACACGACGTCGAACTCGGCCTTGTCGCCCTCCGTGACGTTCTTGTCGCCGAACAGCGGCTTGATGCCGATCTGCGCCGTTGCCGGCGCGACCGGCAGCACGATCTTGCGCTCGACGGCGCGGCCGCCGGTCTCGACCATGCGGACGAAGATCTGTGCCTCCTGCGGGCGCGTCGAGGCCGGCTGCTTGTCCAGCGTCACCGGGAAGGTCGCGACGCCATTGGCGTCGGCCTCCGGCAGGTTCTCCAGCGGCGTGCGCTCGTTCGAGGTGGTCTCTTCGTCGTCGACGCCGAACTTGTAGCCGGCAAAGCCGGGCCGCTCGGCCGCCGGCGCGATCAGCATGTCGCCTTCGAGCTGCAGGCCCGAAGCAGGTGCGCCATAGAGGAAATGACCGTCGGCCTTAAGCTCCACTGGAGCGTTAGCTTTGATCAGCTTGTCCTTGGCGGACAAGTCGAATTCGATCCGATCGGGGACGTAATCCTCGACCATGAAGGTGGTCTCGCCGACCGAAGCTCCCTTCGGATCGGTGAAGGCGCGCACCCGCCAGGTGCCGGTCGGTACGGCCGAGTTGAGCGGCACGGACAGCGTGCGGCCGCCGGCGCCCTGATCCGCCAGTACGGCGCGACGATATTCGACGCCGTCCGGGCGCTCGACCACCAGCGTCATCGGCCCGCCGGTGACGGCATTGCCCTGCCCGTCGCGCAGCAGCGCGGTGAGGAACACGGTCTCGCTGGAACGGTAGACGCCACGCTCGGCATAGACGAAGGCATCGGCGCCGGCGGGCACCGCGCGCCCCGAAACGCCGCGGTCGGACAGGTCGAAGGCCGAGGTCTTCAGGCTCAGGAAGGCATAATCGGCCTTCTCGCCGGTGACCGTGAGCATCGCCGGCGACAATCCGCCCTCGCCGCGCGCAAGGCCGGCCTCGAACAGCACGTGACCGGCATCGTCGGTCTTGCGCGTCGCCAGGATCTCGTTGTTGCGCGCGACCAGGCGCACCTCGGCCTTGCCGACCGGGTCGGTCGACGCCAGCGAGTTGACGAAGACATGAATGCCGTCATTGCCGGAATAAGCGGCGATGCCGAGGTCGGAGACGATGAACCATTGCGTGGCGAGCTGGTAGTCCTCGTCCGAGGCCCTCGCCGCGGCCGTCATGACGTAGACACCGGGCTGGAGCTCGCCGAGCGCCTGGTCGACCGGGAACGCCGTGGTGACGTCCTGGTTCAGCGTCGTCGCAGTCGCAAGCTCGCCGGTCCACACCTTGACGCCGCGCTCGTCGCCGAGCTCGCTGAGCTGGTACTTCGACAGCGTCCTCTGAAAATCGCTGTCCACGACCGTGTTGATCAGGTTGCGGTCGCCGATCCGGAAGACATTGATGCTAACCGCAGGCGTGTTGACACTGACGACGGGAATGCCGCGCTGGCCGGTCCGCGGCAGCACATAGGCGCGGCTGGTAAAGCGCACGAACGGCTTGCGGTCGCGCACATAGATGTTGAACTCGGCCGATTTCGGCAGCCCCTCCTTCACGGACGACGGCAAGCCGGCGCGCAGGTTGATGTTGTAGCGCTCGCCGTGCTTCAGCCCGTCGACGCAGAGCTGCTTGCCTTCGGCCGACAGCGCCGGCTTGTCCTGGCCTGCAAGCGCCAGGAACGGCGCGAAGTCGATGCGCTTGGCGAGCTCCTCGGAGAACTGGAAGCAGGCGCGCGGGCTCGCCGAGTCCGAGTCGACGGTATAGTCGAGCAGCCGGAAGCCGTGCTCGTCGCGCATCTTCTCATATTGGCCGCGGACCTCGGCGACCTCGCGCATGTCGAGCGACAGCCGCAGCGCATCCAGTGCCGGCCGCCACAGCTTGCGGTCGGCCAGCGCCTTGCCGAGCACGGCGAGCGCGTCGGCCTCCTCGCCCGGATTGCCGGCGCGCATGTAAGCGATATAGGCCGCCGTCGAGGCGCGCTCCAAAAGGAAGGTCTGCTCGCTCGAGCTCTTCGGCGAGATCTGGAAGATGACCTTGGCGAGCCGCAGCCAGTTGCCGGCATCCTCGGGCGTGGTCGCGGCGATCTGGCCGAGCACCGAAAGGCCGGTGCGGTAATCATTGCGCCGGAAGGCGGCGTCGGCGTCCGTCTTCAGCGTCGCATTGGTCTTGGCGACCGGCCCCGCCTCGCTCTTGATCTGGGCCTCCAGCTTGATCGCGGAATCCGCGAGGTCGTCGCGTTTGAACGCCTTGTCGGCGGCCTGCGCGGTGACAAGGCCGAGCGCTAGCGCGGCGCAGATTGTGACGGCGCGAACGAGACCGATCATTGAAGACTCCCGGAAAGCGCGGACGAACGCCGCGGCGGCAAATGAAATGCGCGGAAAGGTGACGGACTCAAGGCGATGGAACCAGAAGGTGCAAAGCGTCGCTTTCGCCATGACAGAGGTAAGCCCAGAGGAGACCGGCCAAGATATCGCCACGCACGCCGTCCTGATGGCGCAGCACTACCTGACCAGTCGACCGGCGGCCGTGCCCCGGAAGCTGTTCAGCGTTCCCGGCGATGTGATCCATCGTCCAGTCCGCTGCCGCTCAACCCGGCACCCGACACCCCACCGTTCCGCTTTGTCGCCGCACTGAGGAAAACGGTTCGGTTCAGACTTGGCGAAACACCAGTTTTTTCATATTGGCATGCTACATGAACGGCCAGCCGCCCAATCCGGGCGGCTCAAGACGGCCGGCTCAAGACGGTCCCGTAGCTCAACTGGATAGAGTAGCGGATTTCTACTCCGCGGGTTGCAGGTTCGAGTCCTGCCGGGATCGCCAGCTCGTTGCCTTGCCGCCGCTCTTCACGAACGCGTGGGTAACCATATGCCGGCCTTTGAACGGCGCCGATCAGCCCTATCTAAGCGCCGGGTGAGACGCGCCCGATAGGTTTGGGAATGCAGCAATCCGAATTGACGAGAATGGCGATCGCATCTGCGGTCGCGATCGTTGCGATCTCGTATTTGGCGGTCGACGCGGGCTTGGTGAGCACCAATGCGGTCACGAGGCCCATCAAGGTGGTCCAGGCCTCGATCCTTGGCGCCGCAACGGGACAACGTCAGCCTGCATTTGCAGTTGAGGACTGGGCGCGCCGCGGTCACGACAAGCCGCGACTCGAATATTGCCTGGCGGTCGACTGATCGACGCGCCCGCCCTCCGGTCTATCCACAGCCTGCCCGCTGATGACCCCGCCACCACCGCGCAATGGCCGCGGTGAGATCGTCCCACACCTCCGTCGGCAGGTCCGGCACCGCCACCCGGACGCTGTACTGGTCCGTCGTCGCGTCGTGAAACCACTCGGTCGCGGCGAAATCGAAGCCGAAGCTGCCGGCGTGGCGGATGGGAAAGCCCGCGCGGCGCAATTCGCAGCTCATGTCCTCGGCAGCCTGCCGTGCTGCCGCCTCGTCGAGCGCGCGCCTTCCGCGAAGAGTCACGTAGAGGCCGTGAGCGAAGCGAAGCTGAGCCGAGAGCGCCGGGATCTCGGCGGCAAAGCATCGCGCCGAGCTGCGGCCGTTGCGCAAGATCGCCGCCACGCGCCGCTTCGTCAGCGCCCAATACGCCGCGCTGCCCGCGAAGGGCGGGAAGTGGGCCGGCAATGCCGCGCCGCCGAGCAGCCGCACTGCGTTGCGCGTTTCGAACGCGAGGCGTGACCATTC
Source organism: Bradyrhizobium sp. IC3123 (assembly GCF_020193625.1). Lineage (NCBI taxonomy): Bacteria > Pseudomonadati > Pseudomonadota > Alphaproteobacteria > Hyphomicrobiales > Nitrobacteraceae > Bradyrhizobium > Bradyrhizobium sp. IC3123. The sequence goes on from NZ_JADYVF010000002.1 coordinate 197,960, forward strand.
AGCGTCCCCTGCCCGCGGTGGACGCTCATGCCCGCGCACGAAGACGGCCGAGCCGAGGCGGCCATATTCCGCTCCGAGCGAATCGAGCTTGTTGTGGCTTCGCACCAGCACCAGCGCAATTCCGTGTCGCCTGGCCCACCCCACGACGCGCCTGATGCGGCCCGACCTGCCGGCGAAGCACGTCGTATCGAAAATCAGGAGATCGAGGCCCGAGCCGTCACAGCGCAGCACCGCCTCGATGGCGCCGGCGACGGAGCAGGAATCCAGCAGCAGGATCCGCGGCGAGCTCACCCGTGCAAGCGCATCGCCGAGCGGCAGCGGCAAGGGTTCGATCCGCAAATGCGGCATGAAGCTTCGGATCAGCTCCAGCGTCTCGCCATAGCAGCCTGGCAGCACCAGGATATCCGCCTTCGCGACGATCCGCGCGGAGGCGAGCAGCACCGCGGAGATCGCCGCCATCCCCGAGGCAGTGTAGATCGCCGTGCTCGTGCAGCCGCCGTCGAGCTCGTAGAACGACGGACCGCGTACCGTGAGATCGGCCCGCTGGTAGTCGTAACTGAACTCGAACGGCCCGCTGGCGGGATCGGCCGTGTGCGACCAGGCGGTCTCGGTCGCCTTCCACTCGTGTAATTCATGCTCCGCCCTGAGCGCGGCAGTGATCTGGAATTTGGACCTGACGACGTCATCGACGGAACGCGGCGACGCCAAATCGAGCGGGTTTCTCAGGCCGTCGTTTAACAGCCTGAGTTCCCAGTGCTTGCGTTCCAGATAGGCCCGAACGGTCTCCATCGCGCTTCTTGACAGATCCAATCAGGCGTCAACGTCCGGAAATCCCAACGGGTCCAACGTGCCTGCTGCAACGAACCGGCGCCTTCGCAGTTGAAGCCATGCAAGGAGGACAGCATGGCTGACATCAGAGAGCACATGAAGATCATCGGCAAGGACGGCGCACATGTCGGCACCGTCGATCGTCTCGAGGGCAACCGCATCAAGCTGACGCGCAAGGACAGCCCGGAAGGTCACAAGGACCATCATCACTACATCGACACGAAATATGTCGGCGCCGTCGAAGGCGACGTGGTCAAGCTGTCGGTGAATGCCGACGCCGTCCCGAAGACCGAAGCTGCGTAAAACACTGAGCCCCTGCGGGGGCTTTTTGTTTGTTCACGGTCCGACTCCGCTTGGTTCGCGAGTACGAATCGCGACTGCAATTCGATTGCGCGGAGCATTCGTTAACGATGACTTTCTGCGGAAGGTCGCTGCAATGCGATCGGATTTCAGCGCTGCGGATTGACCGGGAACGAATGCGCGATCCGCGCGTTGGAAGACCGAACTGAGTGGTGCCGACCCGCCAGCCCCGGTCGGCTTTGAAGGACCCCGTGCTTGTCCCCCGAGCACGGGGTTTTTCTCATCTCAGCGCTCTCGGGCCAAAGGCCTGCGCCCGGCTGGATGCGAGGGGCCGCCTTGCTCATCGTGCAGATCGCGGGCGAGTTCGTGCCATGCCAGGGCCAGCTGGATCAGCCGTTGCCTGTCGGCACCCTCGGCCTCCGCGGCGCGCTTCATAGCGGCCTCGGCCTCATGTTGCGGATCGTACTCGGTGTACATGCGCAGACTCTAGCCGGCCATCTGGACGAGTGCGTGGCAATTTCGTCCGTATGATTGCGGGGTAACGACCAGCCTTCCTGCACCCCTCTGTGAACCACGTCACAGCCTGTCCGCGACATCTCCGCTAAACTACGTGTCCAGGCTTCATGGGTGATGTCCGGTCATGACACGCAAAGCAGCAACCGAAGTCATCGTCCCGAGGCAGCGACATCGCGCGGACCTGCTCGGCATCGCCTATCTCGGCACCATCGGCGTCGTCATGGTGGCCTGGATCGCGGGCCTGGTCTGGGCCTCGATCGCATTCTTCGACTGGCTCGTGTCCTGACCGCCCAAGGCATGGGCCTGCCAGCTGATCGCCGTTTTAGAGCAGGTAGGGCAACGCCTGCGAGAGTTTAATTCCGCCGCAAACGATCATGGCCCAGAGCGCCACGCTGATCTGGATGGCATCCAGCATGTCCCACATCCCCCGCGAATCATCCCGTCATTTTTCTTTGAAATTGACGTGAGGGGGCGACGAGCACCAGAGCCAATTCAAAGCGACCATCGGCGTGCAAATGGATGAGGCGGGCCGAAGCCCGCCTCCAATGGTCCGATCCTGCCTGCAAAACTCAATAGCAGGCGCGGGGATCGGCCTGCACATATTGGCCGTTCGGATAGCGGTAGTAGCAGGTGCCCTGCGCCCAGTAATAGCCGGGCTGGGACGCCGCGGTCGCGCCAGCAATCGCGCCCGTCGCGCCGCCAAGAACCGCGCCTGCGGCGGCCCCGGTTGCATTGCCCGAGATCAGTCCGCCCAGCAGGCCGCCGACGAGCGCGCCGCCGAGCGCGCTGGCGCCGGGATCGGCCGGCGGTGGCGGCGGCGGAGGTGGCGGCGCATAGGCCACCGGAGGCCGGGCGTAGACCACCGGCACGTCGTCGATATAGTCCTCTGAAATGTAGGCGGGCGGGCCGGCCATACGCTGCGGATAATAATACCAGACGCCGCCAACGTCCCACCACCAGCCGGATCGGCCATGGCGGACGTCGTGGCGCCAGCGTCCACCCTCCCAGGCAAGGTTGCCGCGATAGGTGTGCCCACCCCAATCACGTGTGGGAGCAGGACCGCGCGCGACGTGACGTCCGGGCGGCGGGCCCCCGGCGTTGTGACCCGCATGGGGCTGACCGCCGGGCTGCGCAGGCCTGGTCGCTTGCTGCGGCGGAGGGCCCTTGCGCATGGGCGGATTGGCCTGTGGCGGCGCGCCTGCTGCCGGCCCGGCCGGCGGTTGGACGACCTCTTGCCGGGACCTGGCCTCTTGCGCCTGCGCCGACAGCGCGAGCAGCGACGTGGCCGAAACCAAGGGAATGAAGATCTTCAGATGTTTGGACGCACTCATGCGTGCTCGCCCCCTGCTCTCATGGCCGTGAATCCCGGGCGCGATCGGCGAATCGCCGCGCGCCGGGCTGATGCCGGCCGAAATCACTGCCCTGCTTGATCGGCTAAGTCCCGTTACAAATGATTAAGATCAGGGCATTTTTTCGGCCCCATGGCCATGCTGTAGAGCGCTCTAGCGAGCCGGCTCGATCACATTGCAATTGCTTCGCCCGGACATCAGACAATCCTGCATCTTGCTGGCTGCCGTCAGATCCCGGGCAAGCCACCAGCCGACGCCGAGGATCACGACCGCGATGATCAATCCTGCCAGCGCGCCGCGGCGGTCGCCGCCGGACGGAGGCTTGGGCTGACGGTTCGGTCGAGGATGGGGCTCCTCGCCCGGTTCGGATCTGGACTCTGGCTTCGACATGGCCGCCTGGTCACGCTGGCGCGCTGGCTTTACCACCTCTGCGGCGTCGCGTCACATCCGGATCGTCCGGCCCAATTCAGCCCCGGGTCTGCTGGATTGCATCCTTGCGCAAGGTTTCGACCGCCGGAATTGCCTCCTGAACGCGCGGTGCGCAGCTCGTGAGCACGAATGCGGTCTGGGTGCATTCCCAATCCGCTCCCAGCACGGCACTTTCGATGGGCTGCGGACGAGCCAGCAGCAGCGCGGCGCCGGCCACGCCTGCCAGGGCGACGGCAATCGCGAGCGCCTTCAGGCTTGGTCTTGAGATTGTCATGCCCGTGCTCCGTCTCGTACGGGGCGGACGCTAGGCGTCGCCCATGTGCTCCCTTATGAGGGACATCACAATTCGGCAGTTTTTTCGGGCTACGAGAGATCGTCGGGGGGCGATTTTTCGTTGACCTGATCGGCTGCGATTATGGGTGGCTTCGCGACGCGCGCCGATGTACACGCTTCTGCGTCGCGTGGCGCCTGCTATGCCCAGCCGACTTACCAACAGGCACCGATGTAGGATCGAAAGCGAGGAAGACAAGGCTCGTCGATGAGTGGATTCAGGGAACCCGGCTTTGCAGACCGGCAAAAGGCGGCGCAGGACGCCCGCAAAAATCTTTTGAACAAGTTCAAGTCGCAGCCGGGGCCGGATGATCCCGCGGTGGCGGCGAAGCGCGCCGAGCGTGAGGCCCTCGCGGCCAAGCGCGCCGAGGCAAAGGCCGCGCGCGAGGCCGAAAAGGCTGAGCAGAAGCGCCTCGAGGAAGAGGCCAAGGCAGCCGAAGCTGCGCGGATCGCGCGGGAAGCCGAGGAAGCCGCCGAGAAACAGGCTGCGCTCGAGGCCGAGCAGAAGGCCAAGCGCGATGCGCGCTACGCCGCCCGCAAGGCTAAGCGCAAGTAAAACGCGCTGGTCACGTTCAATTGAACTTGAACTGAGCCATCATTCCGGCGGCCTCAAATGCCGCCGGAATTCGAGAGGACGCGGCCCGCCCAAGGGGCGTTGCGCGATGACGACCCGGGATCAGTTCTTCTTCATCATCCCGTCGTCCTTTTTCATGCCGTCCTTCGACATGTGATCCTTCTTCATGCCGTCGTCCTTGGACATGTGGTCCTTCTTCATCATGCCGTCCTTGGACATCGTGTCCTTTTTCATCATGCCATCATCCTTGCCCATCTTGTCCTGAGCAAAGGCGGCCGGCGCAAACGCGAGGCCTAGCGAGAGAGCGGCAGCCGAGACGCCGAGCACGATGCGGGTGCGAATGGTCATGGTTCATCTTCCTTCGTGATTTGTTTGTCAGCGACGGACGCCGCTATCCTGTCTCGACGGATAGCCGTGTGGCGTTGTTACGCTGACCATCGATAAATTTCTGCGGCCAGCCGCCCTCGTTGATTGGCGAGCCCGCATGGATCGGATGTGCTGCAGCGCAGCACAACCGGCACTTGCCGCGGCACTCTGTCTCGAACTATCAGATGAAAGACCATCGGATGGAGACCGGCTTGGATTGGCCCCGCGGTCGCGAAGAACCCAGTTCAAATCACCTCTGCCAAAAACACTCCGAGAAACGCCCAAAGAAACGCCCAAGGGGATTACATCATGTTCACGCGCCGCCATCTGCTCGCGACCGCCGTCGCGGCACCTGCCATTCTCCGCTTCGGCACCGGCACCGCGCAGGCCGCGACCACGCTGAAGATCTCGCATCAGTTCCCAGGCGGCACTATCGACAAGGGCGATTTCCGCGACCGGCTGTGCCGCATGTTCGCTGCCGAAGTGAGTAAGCGCAGCAATGGCGACATTGCCGCCGAGATCTATCCGAACTCCTCGCTGATCAAGACCAACGCGCAGTTCTCCGCCATGCGCAAGGGCGCGCTCGATATCAGCCTCTATCCGATGCCCTATGCCGGCGGCGAAGTGCCGGAGACCAATATCGGCCTGATGCCGGGCCTCGTGACCAACTACGACCAGGGTCTGCGCTGGAAGAAGGAGCCCGTCGGCAAGGCGCTGACCGACTTCCTGGCCGACAAGGGCATCATCCTGCTCACCTGGGTCTGGCAGGCCGGCGGCGTTGCTAGCCGTTCCAAGCCGATCGTCGCCCCGGAGGACGCCAAGGGCCTCAAGGTGCGCGGCGGCTCGCGCGAGATGGACATGGTGCTGCAGACCGCCGGCGCCTCGGTGTTGTCGGTCCCGTCGAACGAGATCTACGCGGCGATGCAGACCGGCGCCTGCGATGCCGGCATCACCTCCTCGACGAGCCTGATCTCGTTCCGCCTGGAAGAGGTCGCGAAGTCGCTGACCTCGGGCGCGGGCGCCTCCTATTGGTTCATGCTCGAGCCGCTGATGATGTCGAAGGCGATCTTCGACAAGCTGCCGAAGAACCATCAGGACATCCTGCTCGCGGTCGGCACCGAGCTCGAAGCCTTCGGCCGCAAGGGCGCGCAGGATGACGACGTCGAGGTCGCCAAGGTCTATGAGAAGGCCGGGGCCAAGGTCTCGGCGCTCGACGCCGCCACCGTCGGAAAATGGCGCGACATCGCCCGCGACACCGCGTGGAAGGACTACAGCGCCAAGACCGCGACCGCCGCAAACCTGCTCAAGCTCGCCATCGACGTCGCAGCATGAGCCACGGTCCGCTTCCGGATCGTGACGACCGGACGAGCGTTGCCGCGGGGACCGGCCCTGCGGCGGCGATCGATCGCGGTCTCGCCGTCCTCAACAGCATCATCGTCGTGTTCGCCGCGATCGCACTTGTCGCGGCCTGTGCAATCCTGAGCTACAGCGTGCTCAGCCGCGCGCTGTACAAGGCCGCGAACTATTGGCAGGACGAAGCCGCCGTGTTCCTGCTGGTCGGCGCGACCTTCATGACGGCGGCCTATGTGCAGCAGAACCGCGGTCATATCGGCATCGAGGCCTTCGTCGGCCTGCTCTCGCCATTCGCGAACCGGGTCCGGCTCTGGCTGGTCGATGCCGCCACGTTCCTGTTCTGCGCCTTCTTCACCTGGAAGTCGTGGACACTGGCGCACGAAGCCTATGTCGACGGCCAGGTCTCCAACTCGATGTGGTCGCCGCCGCTCGCCATTCCCTACACGCTGATGGCGCTGGGGATGAGCCTGCTCTGCATCCAGATCCTCGTGCAGCTTGCGCTGCCTTTCGCCGGAGCCAAGCGGCCATGAGCGTTTTCGGCATCGGCCTCGCCTACGGCATCGTGACGCTGCTCGTGATGTTCTCGGGCATGCCCATTGCGTTCGCGCTCGGCGCGGTCGCGGTGGTGTTCATGGCCATCTTCATGCCCTCGGCCTCGCTCGATACGGTGACGCAGAACGTCTACGAGGAGATGGCCTCGATCACGCTGTTGTCGATCCCGCTCTTCATCCTGAAGGGCGCGGCGATCGGCAAGTCCCGCGCCGGCCAGGATCTCTATCTGGCGCTGCATGCCTGGCTGCACCGCGTGCCCGGCGGCCTCGGCGTTGCCAACGTGTTCGCCTGCGCGCTGTTCGCGGCGATGGCGGGGTCTTCGCCGGCAACTTGCTCGGCGATCGGCTCGGCCGGGATCCCCGAGATGCGCAAGCGCGGCTATTCCGGCGGCTTCGCCGCCGGCATCATCGCAGCGGGGGGCACGCTCGGCATCCTGCTGCCGCCCTCGATCACGATGATCCTGTTCGCGGTCGCCGCCGAGAAGTCGCTCGGCCGCCTGTTCCTCGCCGGCATCGGTCCCGGCCTGCTGTTGGTCTTCCTATTCGGCGCCTATGCCGTCGTTCGCTTCCGCCAGGAATATGCCGCCGCCGAGGTGGCTTACAAGAACGGCGAACCGGAGGCTCCGATCTTGCATCGTGACGAGTACACGCTCGCCGAACGCTTCAGCGTGCTGCCGCGCGTGATCCCCTTCGTGCTGCTGCTCACCGGCGTCATGGTCGCGCTCTATGGCGGCTATGCCACGCCGTCGGAGACCGCCGGCCTCGGCGGCCTCCTGGCGCTGGCGCTGATCGCTGCGATCTACAGCGTGTGGCGGCCGAGCGACCTCGCGCCGATCATGAAGTCGACGATCCGGGAATCGACCATGCTGATGATGATCATCGGCATGTCGCTGCTCTATTCCTACGTGATGAGCTATCTGCACATCTCGCAATCGGTCGCCGAATCCATCGTTGCGATGCACCTGCCGCGCTGGGAGCTGCTGTTCGCGATCCTCGTCATGGTCGTGGTGCTCGGCTTCTTCCTGCCGCCGGTCTCGATCATCCTGATGACGGCACCGATCATCCTGCCGCCGCTCCGCGCCGCCAATTTCGACATCATCTGGTTCGGCGTCGTCATGACCATCGTGATGGAGATGGGGCTGATTCATCCGCCGGTCGGCCTCAACATCTTCGTCATCCGCAACGTCGCGCCCGATATTCCCCTGCGCGAGGTGATCTGGGGTACGCTGCCCTTCGTGCTCTTGATGATGCTTGCAGTGCTGCTGCTGTGCCTGGTGCCGGGGATTTCGACCTGGCTGCCGGACCTCGTGATGGGGCCGGACGGAAGCAGGTAGAAGCGATCGCCGGCCTGTAGGGTGGATTAGCCGAAGGCGTAATCCACGTCTTCTGTCGCAGCGGAGACGAACAGCGGTGGGTTACGCCTTCGGCTAACCCACCCTACGATTTCTCCTTCCGCCGCGACTTCGGCGCGTTCGCCACCACCTGCAGCAGGTCTTTGCGCACGGCCTCGATGTGCCGCTCCAGGAAGCGGCAGGCCTCCTCTACTTTCTGCGCACGACAGAGCGCGATCAGATGGGCGTGCTCCTTCTCGGCAATGCCCATCGACTTGGTGTTGGAGAGTTGTAGCCGCGTGTAGCGGTCGCTGGTCTGCAGCAGCGACAGCACGATCGCGCGCGTGCGCGGCTGCGGGGCGTGGACGTAGAGCGCCATGTGGAAGTCGGCATTGAGCTGGCCCCATTCACTGACGTTGCGCGCCTTAATCGCCTTCTCGAAGCTCCGGTGGATGTCGTCGAGCCCATCGAAATCCTGCGTGGCGAAGTGCGGCGCCGACTGCGCCAGCAGTCGCGGCTCCAGGATACGACGGAGGTCGAACACGTCGTTGATCTCGTCCAACGACAGCTCCGAGACGATGGCGCCCTTCTGCGGCACGATCCGCACCAAGCCTTCCGCCTCGAGCTGGAACAGCGCCTCGCGCACCGGGATGCGGCTGACGCCATAGGCTTCGCCCAGCGCGTCCTGGCGCAGCTGCGATCCGGCCGGATAAGTGCCGTCGAGAATTGCCTGGCGGAGCTGGTCGACGATCGCGGCCGACAGGGTGCGATGCTTCAGAGGCTGTTTCATCTGATCGTCCGATGTCCTTCCCGACTCGCGCGGCCGACGCGGTCCCTGTCTTGCATGTCGAGCTGCCCGGCAAAAGCCGGGGCGCCGCATAGTGCCCAGCAAACGCGCGCCCTGCCGCCGAAATGACCGCAAACTCCGTTTGACTCTCAAAATGTATAAATTATACATTTGGCAATCGCACGACAAATCTTCAGGGGGTTGGGGCCTCTTTCATGATCGAGCAGACCATGCCGGCCACGCGCGCACTCAGCCTCCGACGCATGATCGTCCGGATGTCGAGTGCCCTGCTGGCCTGCGAGCGGCTCGCGCTGATGGGCCTGATGTACCTGCTCACCGGTCTGATCCTGGTGAACGTCGTCACCCGCTACTCGCATTTCCCGATCTACTGGATCGATGAATCCGCCGTCTATTGCGTGGTCTGGCTGACCTTCATCGGGGCATCCGCGATGACGCGGCTGAGGCTCGATTTCGCCGTGACCATGCTGACGGAGCGACTTTCCGGTCAGCACCAGAAATTTGCAAAAGTGATCTCGACCGGCCTCGTCGTGGTGTTCGGCGTCGCCCTGATCGTCACCTGCGTGCTCTGGATGGACCCGGTGGGCCTCGCCCGCGCCGGCTTCGACGGGCGTAAGCTCGCCGCCGAGACCTTCAACTTCCTCTACACCGAGCGCACGCAGACGCTGAACTGGCCGACCTGGGTGCTCTATCTGACGCTGCCGATCTTCGCGGTGTCGATGACCGTACATGGTCTCGCCAACCTGCTGGAAGATCTCGAGCTGGTCCCGCGCACGCCGCCGAAGGGCTTCCAGCTCTCCGAGCTCGACGGGGTCAATTGATGATCACGTCAGCAGCCTTCATGGCCTTCATGCTGGTCGGCGTACCGATTGGCCTCTGTCTCTGCCTCGCCGGCCTCGTCTACATCGCCGCCTCGGGCAACCCGGTGCTGTTCCAATCCTATCCGCTGCAGCTGTTCGGCGGCGTCGACAGCTACGGCCTGATCGCGATCCCGCTCTTCATCCTGATCGGCGAGATCATGAATGGCGGCGGCATCACGCGGCGCATCGTCGACATGGCGATGGCCTTCGTCGGCTCACTCAAGGGTGGTCTCGCCTACGTCAACATCCTCGCCAATGTTCATCTCGTCCATCCTGGGATCGGCGACCGCGCAGGTCGCGATCATGGCGCAGATCATGGTCCCCGAGATGGAGAAGAAGGGCTACGACAAGACCTTCGCGGCCGGCCTGACGGCCTATGGCGGCATGCTCGGCCCGATCATCCCACCCTCGGTGATGTTCGTGGTCTACAGCGTGCTGGCGCAGGTCTCGGTCAGCGACATGCTGATCGCCGGCATCGTCCCGGGCGTCATCCTCACCGTGATGTTCTGCCTCGTCATCGCGCTGATGGGCTACATCTACAACTATCCGCGCGCGGACTACCAGACGCCGCGCCAGCGCGTCATGACCATCCTGCGGACCTCGCCGACGCTGCTGATCCCGATCGTCATCGTCGGCACCATCCTCGGCGGCCTCGCCAATGCGACGGAATCCGCGGCCGTCGGCGCGGTGGCTGCGGCCGTGGTCGGAAAGTTCTGGACCAAGGAATTCAAGTTCTCGCAGCTGCCGCAGATGATGCTGCGCAGCGCGATCTATTCGGCGATCGTGCTGTTTCTGGTCGCAGCCGCCGCGGTGTTCTCCTGGGTGCTGATCTTCGGCAAGGTGCCGCAGGAGACCGCCGCCTGGATCCAGACCGTCGCCAAGGATCCGGTCAGCTTCATGCTGATCTGCAACGTCATCCTGCTGCTGATCGGCACTGTCATCGACGGCATTCCCGGCTTGATCATGACGGTGCCGATCCTGCTGCCGGTCGCAACCGAGATCTATCACATCGACCCCCGGCAATTCGGCGTCGTCGTGGTGATCAACCTCGTGCTCGGCCTTTTGTCGCCGCCGGTCGGGCTTTGCTTCTTCGTCGCGGCCGCCGTCACCGGCGCCAAGCCCGGCAGGATGTTCATGGTGACGCTGCCCTTCTTCGTCATCGCCTGCATCCTCCTGGTGCTGCTCTCGCTCTATCCCTCGCTCTCGCTGATCCTCGTCAAATAGACCCATCCGAAAGGAGCCCGACCATGCCGCTTTCACGCCGCCACTTTCTCGCCGCCAGTGCCGCCGCCTCGGTGTTCGCCCCGTCGCTGGCGCTCGCCCAGGCCAAGGAATTCCGTCTCGGCCTGATCACGCCGAACGGCCATTCCTGGAACAAGGCCGCGCTCAAATTCGGTGACGAGCTCAAGGCCGCCACCAACGGCCGCCTGACCTTGACCGTCTTCCACGCCGGCCAGCTCGGCAACGAGACCGCGATGATGCAGCAATTGCAGTCCGGCGCGCTCGACATGGGCTTCATCCAGGCCGCCGAGCTCGGCTCGCGCGTGCCGCACATCGCCGCGATCAACGCGCCCTACATCGTGCGCTCGACGCCGGCGGTGGCAAAGTTCGTGCGGCATCCGGCGGCGGTGAAGTTGTTCGAGGTGCTGCCGCAGGAGACCGGCACGATCGGGCTCGGCTGGGGCATCACCGGCATGCGCGCGGTGTTCTCCTCCAAGGACCTGAATTCGCTGGCCGACATCAAGGGCATGAAGCTGCGCATCAACCCGACGCCGGTCTATCGCGACTTCTATTCCTCGCTCGGCGCGGCGCCGACGCCGATCCCGACGCCGCAAGTGTTCGACGCCATGGCCAACGGCCAGGTCGATGGTCTCGAGGCCGATCTCGAATTCTCCTGGAACCAGCGTTTCGACAAGGTGTCGAAGGTGATCCTGCAGATGAACGCCGTCTTCATGCCGATGGCCGCGGTCGTCTCCGGCCGCGTCTGGCAATCGCTGCCCGCCGCCGACCGCGAGCTGATCACGAAAACGATCAAGGCGACGCTGGACGCGCAGATCGACGAGCTCGCCGGCAACGAGCCCACGCTGATCGAGAATTTCAAGAAAGCACCGATCCCGATCCGCCAGGTCGACGCCAAGGACACCGAGGCCGTCATCGCCGAGTTCGACAAGATCTGGCTGCCCAAGGCCCCCGTCCTCGCCGAGCTGCGCAAAGTCGGCGCAACGCTCTGATCCCGTTCCCCATCCCTTTCACAAGAGCCGGCGGCTCCAGCCCCCCGCCGGCACATACCCCTGGAGTCAAACCATGAGCCGCCGCGTTGCCTGGGAAGGCGTCTTCCCGGCCGTCACCACCCAATTCCACGACGATCTCTCGCTCGACATCGACGCAACCGCCAAGGTGATGGACGGATTGATCCGCGACGGCGTCTCCGGCCTGATCGTCTGCGGCTCGGTCGGCGAGAACACCTCGCTCGAGCGCAAGGAGAAGGTCGCGATCATGGAAGCGGCGAAGTCGGTCGCGAAGGGCCGCGTGCCCGTGCTGTGCGGCATCGCCGAATTCACCACGGCGTTTGCGGTGGAGACCGCTAAGGAAGCCGCACGCGTCGGCATCGACGGCGTCATGGTGATGCCGGCGCTGGTCTATTCCTCCAAGCCGCACGAGACCGCCGCGCATTTCCGCGCCGTTGCCTCCGCGACTGACCTTCCCGTGATGCTCTACAACAACCCGCCGATCTACAAGAACGACGTTACGCCCGATATCCTGGCCTCGCTCGCCGACGTCGAGACCGTGGTCTGCTTCAAGGATTCCTCCGGCGATACGCGGCGATTCATCGACACCCGCAACATGGTCGGCAACCGCTTCGTGCTGTTCGCAGGTCTCGACGACGTCATCGTCGAGAGCGTCGCGATGGGCGCCGTCGGCTGGGTCTCCGGCATGTCCAACGCCTTCCCGCGCGAGGGCGAGACGCTGTTCCGCCTCGCCAAGGCAGGGCGCTTCGCCGAGGCGATGCCGCTCTACGAATGGTTCATGCCGCTCCTGCATCTCGATGCCCGCCCGGACCTCGTCCAGTGCATCAAGCTGTGCGAGCACATCATGGGCCGCGGCACCGCCCTGACCCGCCCGCCCCGCCTGGCACTGCTGCCGCAGGAAAAGGCCGAGGTCGAGGCCCTGATGGCCAAGGCGCTGAAGAACCGCCCGCGCCTGCCGGATGTCGGGCTGAAGGCGGCTTGAAAACTCTCTCGGTCGTCATTGCGAGGAGCCCTTGCGACGAAGCAATCCAGACCGCCTCAGCGGAAAGACTCTGGATTGCTTCGCTTCGCTCGCAATGACGGAGAACTAGGAGACAGCCCGCTTCTTCTTCGCGTTCAGCGCGGAGGCCACGCGGCTCACGGGCGGCTTGCCGAGCACGCCGCTCATCGCGTTCGTCGCCGCCAGCAGCTTCTCCATATCGACACCCGTCCTGACGCCCATACCCTCCAGCATGTAGACGACGTCCTCGGTCGCGACGTTCCCCGTCGCGCCCGGCGCATAGGGACAGCCGCCGAGCCCGCCGGCAGCGGCGTCGATGACGCGGACGCCCTCCTCCAGCCCTGCATAGAGGTTGGCGAGCGCCTGGCCGTAAGTGTCGTGGAAATGCATCGCGAGCCTGGCTGCGGGAATGTTGGCGGCAACCGCGCGCAGCATCTCCTTGGCCCTGGCTGGCGTGCCGACACCGATGGTGTCGCCGAGCGAGATCTCATAGCAGCCAAGATCGAACAGCGTGCTCGCAAGATCCGCCACCGCCTTCGGCTTGATCTCGCCATCGAACGGACAGCCCAGCACGCAAGAGATATAGCCGCGCACCTTGACGCCATCCTCCCTGGCGCGCGCCAACACCGGCTTGAAGCGCTCGATGGACTCCGCAATCGTGCAGTTGATGTTCGCCCGGGAAAACCCCTCGGAGGCCGCCGCGAACACGGAGACCACTTTCGCGCCCGCGGCACGCGCGGCGTCATAGCCTTTGTCGTTCGGCACCAGCACGTGGAATTCGGCGCCCTTCACATGCGCGACGCCGCGCAGCACGGCATCCGAGCTTGCCATCTGCGGGATAGCCTTGGGCGAGACGAAGGCGCCGACCTCCACGGTATCCAGCCCGGCCGCCACGAGCGCCTCGATGAAGGCGATGCGCGCCTCGACGCTGACGGACGTCTTCTCGTTCTGAAGGCCGTCGCGCGGCCCCATTTCGATGATGCGGACCGGATCGCTCATCTCATTCCCCTGCAGGTTCGACCAGAGCGAGCTCGACGCCCTCCTGCACGATGTCGCCGACCTTGCACTTGATAGATTTCAGCACGCCGGCATAGGGCGCGCGCAGCGTCTGCTCCATCTTCATCACTTCCAGCGTGAGGATCGGCGCGCCCTTCTCCAGCTCGGCCCCCTCCTCGGCCAGCACGGCAACCACCGTGCCCGGCAAGGGTGCTGCGATCTTGTCCTCGCCGACATGCTCCTCGCTCTCGCCGCCGAACGGATCGACCCAATGCAGGTCGAAGCGGCCGTTGCGCGTGCGCAGGTACAGCTCATGGCCATCGATGACCGCTGCCACTGACGATTTGACGCCGTCGAGCGTCAGGTCGAAGCCGCCATCCTTCGCAGCGATCGTGAACGCCAGCTCGCGGTCGCCGATCACCAGCGTCGACGGTCCGCTGCCGTAGTTCAGCGTGATCTTCTGCTCCGGACCATGGCCGACACGGAAGGCAAAGCTGCGCTGGCGGCGACCGACCGGCTGCCAGCCGAAGGTCTGCCAGGGCGAACTCGCCTCCGCATGCGCGGTCTGCCGCTCCTCGTTGACGATGGCGGCAACTGCGGCGCAGAGCTCGAGCTCTCCGGGCGCCGGCGCCGCGGCGGTCAGCACCGCCAGCTCGCGCTCGATGAAGCCGGTGTCGATCGCATTCGCCCGCACCTTCGGATGCGTCATCAGCGCCGACAGGAACGGGATGTTGGTGACGATGCCGCGGACGTCGGACTCCTCCAGCCCGCGGTTCAGCCGCTCGATCGCGACGTCCCGCGTCGGCGCCCACGCGATCACCTTGGCGAGCATGGCGTCATAATACGGCGAGACCGTATCGCCCTCGCGATAGCCGGCGTCGATGCGCAAGCCCCCGGTCTCCGCCGGCAACCGCCAGGTCGAGATCCTGCCGACCGACGGCATGAAATTCTTGGTCGGGTTCTCGGCGTAGACGCGCGCCTCGACGGCATGGCCGTTGAGCCTGATCTCATCCTGCTTGAGCGGCAGCGCCTCGCCGAAGGCAACGCGCAGCTGCCACTCGACCAGGTCGATGCCGGTGATCAGCTCGGTGACGGGATGCTCGACCTGCAGGCGCGTATTCATCTCGATGAAGAACACGTCCTTGCCGTCGGAGACGAACTCGATGGTGCCGGCACCGACATAGTTCACCGCGCCCGCCGCTTTTCGCGCGGCGGCGCAGACGGTTTCGCGCTGCGCAGCATTGAGCGTCGGTGATGGCGCCTCCTCGATCACCTTCTGATGCCGGCGCTGGAGCGTGCATTCGCGCTCGAACAGCGAGAGCAGATTGCCATGGCTGTCGCCGATGATCTGCACCTCGATATGCCGGGGATTATCGACATATTTTTCAATCAGCATGCGGTCGTCGCCGAAGGCGGCCTTGGCCTCGCGCTTGGCGCTGACGATCGCCGGCGCCAACTCATCGGCGGACCGCACGATGCGCATGCCGCGCCCGCCGCCACCGGCGGAGGCCTTCACCAGCACGGGAAAGCCGATCTTGTCCGCCGCCTTGGCGAGCGTCGCCTCGTCCTGGGCCTCGCCGTGATAGCCTGATACCAGCGGCACGCCGGCCTTCTCCATCAGCTCTTTCGAGCCGGATTTCGAGCCCATTGCCGTCATCATCCCGGCGGTCGGCCCGACGAAGACGAGGCCGGCGTCATAACAAGCCTGCGCGAACTCGGCATTCTCGGAGAGGAAGCCGTAGCCGGGATGCACGGCCTCCGCTCCGGTCTTGCGCGCGGCCTCGATCAAGCGCTCGATATTGAGATAGCTGTCGCGGGCGCGGGCGGGCCCGAGCAATACGGCCTCATCGGCGAGCGCGACATGCATCGCCTCGCGATCGGCCTCGGAATAGATCGCGACCGTGCGCAGGCCCATCGCACGGGCGGTGCGGATAACGCGGCAGGCGATCTCGCCGCGGTTGGCGACCAGGAGCGTGCGGAAACGCCGGTAGAGTTTTGAGCGGTCCATCACATCACATCCTGAACAGGCCGAATTTCGTCGGCTCGAGCGGCGCATTCGATGCCGCCGAGAGGCCAAGGCCGAGCACGAGACGCGTGTCGGCCGGATCGATCACGCCGTCGTCCCACAGCCGCGCGGTCGCGTAGTACGGGTGGCCCTGGCTCTCATATTGCGCGCGAATGGGCTCGCGGAACTTGTCTTCCTCTTCCCTGGACCAGCTGTCGCCCTTGGCCTCGATATTATCGCGTCGGACCTGGCTCAGCACCATCGAGGCCTGCTCGCCGCCCATCACCGAGATGCGCGCGTTCGGCCACATCCAGAGGAAGCGCGGCGCGTAGGCACGGCCGCACATGCCATAATTGCCGGCGCCGTAGGAGCCGCCGATCACGACGGTGAATTTCGGCACCGACGCCGTCGCAACCGCCGTGACGAGCTTGGCGCCGTCGCGCGCGATGCCGCCCGCCTCGTACTTCTTGCCGACCATGAAGCCGGTGATGTTCTGCAGGAATACCAGGGGAATGCCGCGCTGACAGCACAGCTCGATGAAATGCGCACCCTTCAGCGAACTCTCGCTGAAGAGAATGCCGTTGTTGGCGATGATGCCGACCGGATAGCCCCAGATATGGGCGAATCCGCACACCAGCGTCGTGCCATAGAGTTTCTTGAACTCGTCGAACTCCGAGCCGTCGACGATGCGCGCGATGATATCGCGCACGTCGAACGGCTTGCGGCCGTCGACCGGCACCACGCCGTAGATTTCCTCCGCCGCGAACAGCGGATCGCGCGGCTTATGCATGTTCAGGTTCGGCCGCACGGAAGGCTTGAGCGTGCCGACGATACGCCGGGCGATGCCGATCGCATGCGCATCGTTCTGGGCGTAGTGATCGGTCACGCCGGACTGCCGCGAATGCACGTCGGCGCCGCCGAGCTCCTCCGCACTGACGACCTCGCCGGTCGCGGCCTTCACCAGTGGCGGGCCGCCGAGGAAGATGGTGCCCTGGTTGCGCACGATGATGCTCTCGTCCGACATCGCCGGCACATAGGCACCGCCGGCGGTGCAGGAGCCCATCACGATCGCGATCTGCGGAATGCCCTGCGACGACATCTGCGCCTGATTGTAGAAGATGCGGCCGAAGTGCCGCTCGTCCGGAAAGATCTCGTCCTGCAGCGGCAGGAAGGCGCCGCCGGAATCCACCATGTAGACGCAAGGCAGATTGTTCTGCCGCGCAATGTCCTGCGCACGCAGATGCTTCTTCACCGTCATCGGGTAGTAGGTGCCGCCCTTGATGGTGGCGTCATTGGCGACGATCACGCATTCGCGGCCCGAAATGCGCCCCACCCCCGTGACGACGCTCGCCGAATGCACATCGCCGCCATAGAGGCCATAGGCCGCGAGCGGCGACAGCTCCAGGAACGAGGTCCCGGGATCGACCAGGAGGTCGACGCGCTCGCGTGCCAGCATCTTGCCGCGCGCGGTGTGGCGCTTGCGCGAAGCCTCGCCGCCGCCGCCGGCGACCTCGCTGAGTTTCTCACGCAAGTCCGCGACGAGACCGCGCATGGCCTCGGAATTGCGTGCAAAATCTGATGACGACGGATCGATGCTGGAATGAAGCGGCATGGTGTTTCCAATGGGGTGAAGGACTTAAGCCGTCTCGGCCATCAGCTCGCGGCCGATCAGCATGCGGCGCACCTCCGAGGTGCCCGCGCCGATCTCGTAGAGCTTTGCATCGCGCCACAGGCGCCCGACCGGGAATTCGGAGGTATAGCCGACCCCGCCCAGCGCCTGGATTGCTTCGCCCGCCATCCACGTTGCCTTCTCCGCGGAATAGAGGATCGCAGCAGCCGCGTCCTTGCGCAGGGTGCGCGCGTGGTCGGCGCGGTCGCAGGCGCGGCCCACCGCATAGACATAGGCGCGCGTGGCCTGCCAGGTCGCATACATGTCGGCGAGCTTGCCCTGCATCAGTTGGAAGTCGCCGATCGGCTGGCCGAACTGCTTGCGTTCATGCATGTAGGGCACCACCGCATCCATGCAGGCCGCCATGATGCCGAGCGGGCCACCCGAGAGCACCGCGCGCTCATAATCGAGGCCGGACATCAGCACCTTGACGCCCTCGCCCACCTTGCCCATCACATTCTTCTCCGGCACCTCACAATCGTCGAAGAACAGCGGATAGGTGTTGGACCCGCGCATGCCGAGCTTGTCCAGATGCTGGCCGTGTGTGAAGCCCTTAAAACCCTTCTCGACCAGGAACGCGGTCATGCCGCGCGGCCCGGCCTCCGGATCGGTCTTGGCATAGACCACCAGCACGTCGGCATCGCCGCCGTTTGTGATCCACATCTTGGAGCCGTTGAGCACGTAGCGGTCGCCGCGCTTGTCGGCGCGCAGCTTCATCGAGACCACGTCGGAGCCGGCGCCCGGCTCGGACATCGCGAGCGCACCGACATATTCGCCTGAGATCAGCTTCGGCAGATAACGCTGCCGCTGCGCGTCATTGCCGTTGCGGCGGATCTGGTTGACGCAAAGATTGGAATGGGCGCCGTAGGACAGGGCCACGGCCGCCGAACCGCGCGAGATTTCCTCCATGGCGACGATATGGGCGAGATAGCCCATATTGGAGCCCCCATATTGCTCCGGCGCGGTCATGCCGAGCAGGCCGAGGTCGCCGAAGCGCTTCCAGAGATCTGCGGGGAAAAGATTAGCCTTTTCGATCTCGGCGGCACGCGGGGTGATCTCCGCCTCCACGAACGAACGAACGGTGTCGCGCAGCAGGCTGATGTCTTCGCCCAGATCGAAATCGATGCTCGGGATGTTCAAGGCGAGTCCTCCGTATTTTGGGCTCCGAAACTAGCCCGGTCCCGGCCCTCTTGCAGTCGAAAAGGTTGCATTTTCCGCCAAACTTGGCGAGGATTTCCGAAAGGAATTCCGATGCCTTTTCAAGCCGCCACCGCGATTCCGCGCCGCGCCGTCACGCCCGCCGCCTTCGTCCGCGGCGTGGTGGCCGCGTACGAGCATTACGGCCGCGATCCCGCCGAAGCCTTGAGCCGGGGTCAGGTCGCGCCGGAGCTTGTGAATTCTCCTGATGGGCGTGTGACCGCGGCCCAGTTCGAAGCGCTGGCGGGCCATGCCATGCGCGAGCTCGATGACGAGGCGCTTGGCTGGTTCTCGCGCCGGCTGCCATGGGGCACCTACGGCATGCTGTGCCGGGCCTCGATCACCGCACCGACGCTGGAGGTCGCGCTCAAGCGCTGGTGCCGGCATCACCGCTTGGTCACAGAGGATGTGCTGCTCGATCTCGAGGTTGGCGAAGAGACCGCCGTCGTGTCGATCCGTCAGCTCCGTGACCTCGGACCCTTCCGCGAGTTCTGCCTCGTCACGCTGTTCCGCTACGTGCTCGGCTTCTCATGCTGGGCTGTCGACTCCCAGATCGCGCTCCGCGCGGCTGAGTTTCCTTACTCAGAGCCCGGCCACGTCTCGGTCTATCCGACCATCTTTTGCCGGAGCGTCCGCTTCGACGCGGACCGCGCGGCCATCGTCTTCGACAAGCACTATCTGTCGCTACCGCTGACGCGCAGCGCGGCCGATCTCGACAACATGCTCAAGGGCGCGCTCCGGCTCACCGTGCTGCCGTACCGGCGCGACCGCCTGCTGGTCGAGCGCGTCCGCCGCGTGCTGCGAGAAGCGCGCGGACGGGTCCTCGGCGCCGAGGACGTCGCGCGCGAGCTTGCGCTCTCCACCCGCACGATGCATCGCCGTCTGCGCGAGGAGTCCACCTCGCTGCGCGATCTCAAGGAGGAGACGAAATTCGAGCTGGCCAAACAGGAGCTGATGCGCGGCCGCACGCCGATCAAGCGCATCGCCGAGATCGCCGGCTTCCGCAACGAGAAGAGCTTTTCGCGGGCCTTCCGAACCTGGACCGGCACCTCCCCGCGCGAGTTTCGGGGGCGGTATCGCTGAGGCGCTTTTCTGAGATTCAGACTTGATCGTGGAATATTCGGAGCCCTACCCCGCCGGCTCTGCCACCGCGACCTCCTGCAATGGCAGCGGCACGTCCTTGGCAACCCCGAGCACGGGGAAGCTGCGCACGTTCTTGACGTTAGGCATCGCGGCGAAATGCAGGAGCTGCTGCCGCATACTCTCGACACTCGGGGCCACGCATTTGAGCAGATAGTCGGTGTCGCCGGAAATCCGCCAGCATTGCTGGATGCGCGGGATTGCGGCGATCGAGCTCTCGAACGCCTCCAGCACCGGCTGGGCCTGGCTGCCGAGCTGGATCGAGACGAACGACACCACCTCGTAGCCGAGCAGCCGCTCGTCGATCACGGCGCGAACCGCCCGGATCACGCCGCGGCTGAACAGCGACTTCAGCCGCCGCAGGCAGTTCGGCGCGGACACGCCGACCCGCAGCGCCAGCTCGTTGTTGCGAACCCGCCCGTCCTGCTGCAGTTCGGATAGGATTTTCAGATCGACGCCGTCGAGCTGGTCACGCCCCGCCATCCCCCACCTCGTCCTGGTCGTGTCATGCGAGGCAGCGAAGCACGGGGCGGAATTGGTGCCAAGGGTTCTCAGGCGCGGGCGACCAGCCGCTCCCTTCTTCATGGCCGGGCTCGTCCCGGCC
Source organism: Bradyrhizobium sp. IC3123 (assembly GCF_020193625.1). Lineage (NCBI taxonomy): Bacteria > Pseudomonadati > Pseudomonadota > Alphaproteobacteria > Hyphomicrobiales > Nitrobacteraceae > Bradyrhizobium > Bradyrhizobium sp. IC3123. The sequence continues at coordinate 218,412 of NZ_JADYVF010000002.1, forward strand.
ATCCACGTTCTTCGTCTACCGCCAAAAATGTGGATGCCCGGGACAAGCCCGGGCATGACGGCACTTTGGATGCTTCGGGTGAGAATGGCCCCTCAATGCGTCCAGGGTTCGCCGCGGCGGAACGAGAAATTGTCGGCATAGGCAACCGGCCGGCGGATCGACTCCTTGGGCTCGATCACCTGGTAGGCGATGCCCTTGCGCTCGCAATAGGCGATCGCCTCTTCCTTGCTGTGGAAGCGCAGCGTTATTTGCTGCTTCATGTCGGCCGACGAGGTCCAGCCCATCAGCGGCTCGACCGAGCGCGGCTGCTCCGGCTCGTAATCGAGCTGCCATTCCCTGGTCTTGGACCGGCCGGATTGCATCGCGTTCTTGGCGGGCTTGAAAATGCGTGCGGTCATGACTGGTCCGGGCCTCTTGGTCTTTCCGTTCGATTTCGATGCGTCACGGTGGCAGTTGGTGGAAATCTCGGGGATAGTATAGAGAAGCCGGTTGGGAACTGATCCTGATTCCGGGCCCGGCAACCCTCGCCAACGGTATAGTCATTATGCTGCACCGTGACAATTGCGTACCCGCGTTTCATCCTGGGACCCCGTTTGGCGGCCCGGTTTCATCGATCTCCGTGCTTCTGTCCTCTCTGAAAGCTCCCGACGCATGGCCTTCCTGAACGTCAGCGCCACACTTCCCGACAAGGGTCGCGACCTCCGGCTCGACCTGTTTCGCGGTGTCGCAAACTGGGCGATCTTTCTCGACCATATCCCCGACAACGTCGTGAACTGGATCACGACCCGCAACTACGGCTTTTCCGACGCGGCCGACCTGTTCGTCTTCATCTCCGGCTACACCGCCTCCTTCGTCTATGCACGGATGATGCTGGACCGCGGCTTCATCGTCGGTGCCACCCGGCTGACCAAGCGGGTCTGGCAGCTCTATGTCGCCCACATCATCCTGTTCGTGATCTACATCGCATCAATCAGCTATCTCGCGCTGCGCTTCGGCGATTCCGAGATGATCAACGAGTTCAACGTCGCCGGCCTCGTCGACAACGCCACCGAGACGCTGCGCCAGGGCCTGTTCCTGCGCTTCAAGCCGCTCAACCTCGACGTGCTGCCGCTTTACATCGTGCTGATGGGCCTGTTTCCGCCGGTGCTGTGGTTCATGCTGCGCAAGCCCGATTTGACGATGATACTGTCGATCGTGCTGTGGCTCGCCGCGCGCCATAACGGCTGGAACCTGACCGCCTATCCGGCCGGCCAGTGGTACTTCAACCCCTATTGCTGGCAGGTGCTGTTCGTGTTCGGCGCCTGGTGCTCGATGGGGGGCGCGCGGCGCTCGGCAACGCTGATCAATTCGCCTGTTACGCTGTGGGTCTGCCTCGGTTATCTCCTGTTCGCGCTGGTCATGACCATGGCCGGCCGTTTCCCCACCTTCGGCGGCATGTTCCCGGAATGGCTGTTCTCGGCCTTCAACCCCAATGACAAGACCAACCTCGCACCGTATCGCTTCCTCCACTTCGTGGTGATCGTGATCCTGGTGATCCGCTTCGTGCCGAAGGAGTGGCCGGGGCTGGAGTGGAAGGTGTTCGACCCCTTGATCGTCTGTGGCCAGCAGTCGCTCGCCGTGTTCTGCGTCGGCGTGTTCCTGTCCTTCGTCGGTCATTTCGAGCTGTCGATGAGCTCAGGGTCGCTGCTCGCGCAGATCTTCGTCAGCGTCGCCGGCATCGCGATCATGACGACGGTGGCTTATTACATCTCGTGGTCGAAGAAGCAGGACAAGCCGCTGAAGCCGCCGCCGGCCAAGCCGGCTGCGGAGGCGAAGGCGGCCTGAGAGAGGCGGCAGTTAGGCCGCCTCTTCGCCGTCGAACTCGGTGAACTTCTTGTAGATCCAGTCTCGGCCGTCATGGCGGCGCCAGACCTTGCCGAGCACGAACTGCCCGTTGATGGAGCGGCGCGGCACGATCACCGTCCAGAGGTGCCAGATCTCGGTCCAGTTTGACTGCGGACCGATGGTCCCGATGTTGCGGTCAATAGACATGGCAGAACTCGCTGGCGCAGAACTTAGGCTGATCCGCGCGCCGCGACGAACAATCATCTGTGGTGGCACAGAATGGACAGCCCATCGCGAGCCGGGACCGACCTGATAGCAGCCAGCCAAACGGCCGCAACAGCCGCTCGCCTTTAACCTTGCCGATCAACCTTACTTCTTGGGATGGAGCGGCGCGTTTGGTTGAAAGCCCGCGCCGGTTTTTCTAGAATGCCCGTGATTTGAGGACGGGCGCGCCGTTTCGGCGCAGGGCGATTTTAAGACTGAACTTTGCAGACGATCGGACGTTTGGAAGCAAGTAGATTGCTGGGGGGACGACAATGATGAAATTGCAATGTGCGCGTCTGCGCCTCGCGTTGCGCGTGATCCCGCCCGCGCCAATCGTGAGCATGGCGTCGCAACGGCCGCCGCAAGCCGCCAACGACAATCAGATGGCCTGGCCGTACGTGCCATTTCCGCCCGGCTGGTACGCCTCGAACTGACGAGCGCGGCGGACAAAACGCAACGCCGCGCAAGCGGAATATTCATCGCTTGGCGGCGTCCGGTTAGACATTGGGCGCTGAAATCCCCAACACGGATTTGTCTATCGCGACGGGCGAAGGTTCGATGAGGCTTTGCTGATTTCCGCGCGAAGCGGAGGCCGGACGCGTAGATGCCTGGCCATTGCCGGTTGGATGCTGACCTCTAGGCCAGCGCCGCCCGGGACTGGTCGGGGCAGCTGGATTCGAACCAACGACCTGCAGTACCCAAAACTGCCGCGCTACCAGGCTGCGCTATACCCCGAATGTCCGGCGAGCCCCGTCGATACACGCTTCCCGGAGCGCCAGCAAGCTTTCCAAAGCCGCCGGCCTGGGCCGCAATCGCCCCTGCCCGTCCTATTTGCCGCCGAACAGGGGGTGGCCGACGCGATCACCGGGGCGGATGCCGTACTTCTGCGCCGTCCCCGCCACCACCTCCAGCACGGCCCGGGCGGGTCCCCGGGAGGAGATGATCTTCGTCGACAACGGCTCGGTATTCTCCGCAATGCGCAGGATGCGGCCATCGGCGCGGATGAAGATCATGTCGAGCGACACATAAGTGTTCTTCATCCACATCGAGATTTCCTGCTCGGGATTGAAGTCGAACAGCATGCCTTTGCCGTCGGCCAATTCCTTGCGGTACATCAGGCCGGTCTCCTTCTCCTCCGGGGTCGTTGCCATCTCGACCGAGAACACCTGCACGCCGTTCTTGGTGACGATCTCGAGCGGCTGGAAGCTCGCGGCGCCGGCCGGCGCGCCGGCGACGGCCCAGCCGGCGATGACGAGGATGGCGGCCAGCCAGCCCTTCAGAGCGGACCAGGCGGCCTTTCGATCAGAATTCATCGGGGCTCTCGCGGCGTGGGACTTCAATCAGTCCTTACGCGGCGACCGCCGGAAAAGGAAGAGGCGCGCCGGACTTGCAGCGCGCCTCTGCTCACAATTGCTGGAAGTCATAGCCTTAGTGCGACTGCAATCCCGGCGATCCGGTCTCGGGATGGATCTCGGCCGCCATCATGCCCTTGGAGCCGGGCCCGAAGCGGACCAGCACATACTGGCCCGGCCTCAGCTCAGTCATGCCGAAGCGGCGTAGCGTCTCCATGTGCACGAAGATGTCGGGCGTGCCCTCGCCGCAGGTCAGGAAGCCGAATCCGCGCAGCCGGTTGAACCATTTGACCTGGGCCCGTTCCAGCCCGCTGGTTGGGGTGACCGTGACATGGGTGCGCGGCGGCAGCATCTGCGCCGGGTGGATCGCGGTCGACTCGTCCATCGAAACGACGCGGAAGGCCTGGTAGCCCTTGGCGCGCTGGATGCACTCGACGACGATGCGGGCGCCCTCATAAGCCGTCTGGAAGCCATCGCGCCTAAGCACGGTAACGTGCAGGAGCACGTCCGGCCAGCCATTGTCGGGAACGATGAAGCCGTAACCTTTGGAGGCGTCGAACCATTTGATGACGCCGGTGACCTCGACGAGGTTGGCGCTGGGTTCGCCCAATCCGGTGAAGGGATTGAGCGCATTGTCGCGGCCGGCTCCGCCATGCTCGCCCGGCGTCAATCGCCCCTGCGAGGTGCCCTGTCCGGGAACTCCAAGCTTCTTGGACTCAAATCCGTCCGACGACCCCATAACCCCGGACCCCACACTGCCATGCAACCCGCCACATTGGCGGCGCTCGAATCACGCGCCTTAAGAGAATGTTCTCAATTCGACGCGACGCGAATCTTTCGACTCAAAAGATAACACTCCCGGTTGAGACGCATAGACAAAAAAGAGATTCGCCGGAACCTATGAACAGCTTGCACAGCCGCGAATCAAATTGATGCCTCAATTGCCGACAAAGGGCCCGAGAGTCTCGCCGATGTCGTGGTGGATGACGAGGTCGGCGATGTCGTCCTGCTCGGTCGGCTCGCGATTGATGATCACGAGACGTGCACCGGCGCGCTTGGCCATGATCGGAAAGCCGGCCGCCGGCCAGACCACCAGCGAGGAACCGATCGCGATGAAGAGATCGCAGGCCTGCGACAGCGCTGTCGCGCGCTGCATCTCCTCGTCCGGCATCATCTGCCCGAAGGAAATCGTGGCGGTCTTCACCGGCGCGTCGCAGGCGGTGCAGTCGGGCGCGATGCCATCGTCATCGAAACGGCGCTTCACCCAGTCGAGCGGGTAAACCTGCCCACATCCGATGCAGCGCGCATAGGTGGTATTTCCGTGAAGCTCAACCACGTGCTCCGGCGCGAAGCCGGAGGCCTGGTGCAGATTGTCGATGTTCTGGGTGATGACGGCGGGAACCTTGCCGGCGCGGTAGAGCGATGCCAGCGCCCGATGGCCGCGGCCGGGCTTCGCTGCGGCGAAGACCTCCTCCATCGCAAAGCGGCGGCGCCAGGATTCGTCCCGCGCTGACTGGCTCGCGACGAACTCGTCGAACGGGATCGGACGGTTACGCGTCCAAATTCCGCCCGGCGAGCGGAAGTCGGGAATGCCGCATTCGGTCGAGATGCCGGCACCGGTGAACGGCACGATGGTCCTGGCCTCGGCGATCATGTCGCCGAGCCGTTCGATACCGCTCTGAAGATCCGATGCGATCAACCGCGCCTCCCGAATAGTTTGGCCTGACAGCAACATGCGCAAGCGGCAAGATCGTTGACGCTCTTATCAAGCGCTAACGCAATGCGCTCGGCAATTTCTTCCGACCTTCGCATATCACAATCCTGCAATGCCTCCTCCCCATTGACGCCCCATTCGGAAGTGCCAATGGATGTGTTGACGCGACTCAACGTGATTGCGGCGGCAGTGCTTGAGTTTCGGATGTGCACATACTCAGGTGTAGAGGGGATTTGACATGACCGAAGACGAACAACGCAAAGAGCGCGAACGCGAAGAAATCGCCGCCCGTGTCGCCGCCTTCCGTGCCACGCAGGAAAAGTTCAAGCGCGAGCGCGAGGAATATTTCGTGGCGACGCTGGAGAATGCCCGCAAGGTCGAGCGGCCCTCGCTCTGGCCGTAGGCATCATCGCGTCGGCAAGGGCGAAAATGGGCGAGTAAACAAGACCTGCGAATGAAAAAAGCCCGGAGCTCCGCTCCGGGCTTTTCGCTATTCGCCGACTACCAATGACGGTAGTGGTGGTGACGGTAGTACGGCCCGCCGTAATAGGCGTACGGACCCGGTCCGTAATAGGCGGGACCGTCGTAGTAGCGGTAGCGGGGACCGTAATAGCCATAGGGCTGGGAAGCCGCGACTGCGCCCGCGGTGATCGCGCCGGCGGCGAGGCCGAACGCGAGGCCCGGGCCGATACCGCCGCGGCCACGCGCCTCAGCCGGCGCGGGCGCCGCGACCGCGGTCACACCAACCGCCGCGATGGTGGCCAGAACTGCCAGTGTCTTCTTCATGCTTGTCCTCCTTCGCGTGTCGCCGAGACAACGGCGAGCGCCTGCGATGGTTGCCGCATGGATGGAACCAGCCCGCAGGCGAGAAATGTCGATGAAGCGGGAACGAAACGGCGAGACGGGGGTTAGCCTCTCAAGTGCGGGAGCCTCCGCCATCCGGGTCGAGGCGACAGCACGAAGACCCCGTCAGCATCTCCGCGGTGCTGGCGGGGTTTTCAGTTTCATGGGAGCAGATGGCAGCAGACCATGACGGTTGCCAGCGGGGACGACAATCATGGAGGAGAGTTTGCCCTTATCCGCTTTGCTGGCCCGTATCCGCAAATTGGTTCCAAAATCCGAGGATGAACATTACGACGAGATCGTCCGCAGCTTCGGTGTCGGCACGCTGCGCCCGCCGCCGACGCCGATGAGCGACCGCGAGCTGGCGCAGGCCATCGCCGAGTTCCTCAAGGAGCAGCCGTCGAGCGAATCCGTCGCGACCCTCGGCCGCCGGCTCGACCCGACCACCCGGCTCTGAGTTTCTTCGCAGGAGTATGGAACCAGGAATGCGCGCGGACGTTGAGTCCGTTCCCTGCTGAGCGGAGAGAAAGAGATATGCCCGCCTGGCTCGAAGTCTTGCTCAACCTGTCCGGCTATGCCGGCTTCGTGGCGCTCGCCTCGCGCGGCGCCGGATCCCCGCAGGCGCGGGCCGATGACCGCCGTTGCGGCGACGAGCGTTAATTGGCGCGCGGCGTTAGTTGGCGCGCGCGGCTTGGCCTGCCGTGCGGACCAGCCGGTCGGCCTTGACCGCAACGCGCGTGTCCTCGGCCTGCGGCCGCAGCGAGAAGCTGATCACAACGAAAGCAAGGCAGAACAGCGTGCCGACGACGGCGACGCGCCGGTAGGTGTGCCGGTCGCCTTGGAAAAAGGACGGAGTTGAAAAAGGCATCATGGCAAATTGCTGCTTGGGCAAATCGTTTTCGGCAAAGGCGTTTCTTGCTTGTCTTTGCCGAACACCTACCCCAAGCCGCAGCAAGCGCAACGCGATTGGGCTTTTAACCTAACCGAATAGGGTTATCGGCATCCGCATAAGCTATCGTTAGCCAGACGCATCCGGCACCATCGCGGCGAGAGCGCGCAAGAACGCCCGGCTTTGTTCCAGCTTCGACTCCGTTTCGTTCGCGAAGAACGAATCGGAGTCGCAAGAATGCGCGGAGAGCAACTCCTAACCATCGATGAAAGCGCGCACGCTCACACCATCGACGCGGCAGGACCCTTCTTCGACGAGTGTCTTCTGCAACAAGTCTCTTCTGCAACAAGACTCTTCATCGACAAAACTTCGAGAAGACTCTTCGCCGGCAAGCAGCGCGGCGAGAGACCAAGCGCGAACCCTCGGAGCGGATCGCGCTTGCGCGTTGCCGCGTGGCGTCGACAAAGTCAGGCGGCCCGCTTCGGCTTCTCCTTCGAGAAGCATTCGAGGATCTGGATGCGCAGCTCCTCCGCCGCAGGGCCCTCGACCTTTCTGAGCTCGTTCCAGAGCCTGATCACTTCGCGCTGTTTTTCGACGGTCATGAGCAACCTCCAACGGTCCATCAAGGCGCCTCCCTAGAACAAAATGAGAACAAAAAGTCCAGCCCCGGACGTAAAATTTTGGTGGGGGCGGCGTTGAACCTTTTCGGCGCGGCAAGCACCTATGGAAGCTGGGGATTTCAGCGCCCAGTTACACGGCAGCGCCGCCTGACGAACATACTCCGTCGTGGCGGCGCTGTTGCTTTTTGCGATTTCAACTTTAGGTTAAAGCCATGGCTGTCGGCCAGGCGCTGAAATCCCAACGCCGTCAGCCAGAAAAGCCTCGCGCGAAAGCGCGGGGCTTTTTCTTGTGAAGCGGATGAGGATGGTGAGGGAACGAAGCCTCGCCCCCCGATTGCTGCGCCGGCGCGTCAATGAGCCCACCGCACCGACATCGCCGGCACGTCAGACGGCGTCCTTGGCCACCTTCAGCGGCGAGGCCTTGACCGATTTGCTGGCGGGCTTCGCCGCAAACTGCATCGGCTCCTTGGTGAAGGGATTGATGCCCATGCGGGCTTCGGTCGCCGGCTTGTTCACGACCGACATCTTCACGAAGCCGGGAATGACGAACTCGCCGGACTCGTTGAGCTCCTTGTAGCCGACCGTCGCCATGTACTCGATCACCGACTTCACGTCGTTCTTCGAAAGCTGCGTGCCCTCGGCAATTGCATCGATCAATTGGGTCTTCGTCATCTTCGCCATGGTCTGAATTCCTTTGAATGGGTGCGCGGAGCAATTCTGCTGCTGGGGACGCGGCCGGACCCGCGAGTGCGCGCTGCTGATTCATGCCAGAAGTCATGAAGCGATCGGGCTTAGACCCTATCGAGGCCAAAAACGCAAGCACGGGCTCCGCGAGGTTCCCGACTTCCCGTGCAAGACGTTGGAGGACCTGCAATTTTAGGACCCGCAATTTCTCGAACCTGGCACAGCGCCGCGGCTGCTATAAGCCAGGAAAGGTATCTGATGGGGTTCTGATGAAGGTCGCTATCGTCATCGCAGGTTTGATCGTGGTCGCCGTCGCAGCCCTCGTCGCGATCCAGCCTAGCTTCTTGAAGCCTGCGTCCTTCGCCCTCGTGAAAAAGTCCGACATGTTCGGCTTCTCGCCCGGGATGACATTCGACGAGGCCAACAAGCTCGTCGCGCGACGCCACTATCTCTGCCGGCCGAGCCGAGGTCCGTACACGCTCACATGCGACATCAACGGCGCCAAGGTCGCCGTCGACGGCGACGAGACCGATCCCAGGCATCCGATCTGGCGCGTCAATGCGACGCTGAACAATCCGGGATCGCAGGAAACCGCCGTCAAATCGATTTCCGAGCAGTTCAACGCCTCGGCCATCAAGGACCGGGAAGGCTGGATCTGGATCGTCGGCCGCGGTTTCAAGCTGAGCTATGACGGCGCCAACTTGACTCTCGTCGACGAGGCCGCCGAAGCCAGGCTGCGCAAGGAGGACGCCAAGCGCTAGATCGCATCGCGCTTCCTCGTTCGTGAAACTTGTGGCCGGCGATCCGTTGTTGACGCTTCAGTAACCTAACGCGACCAAGCTTCTGTCAGGTTGGTTGCGTTGGAGTATCCTCAAAGTGCTGGATTTTAACGAGCTGCGTGAACTCGCGGCAGATGTTCGTGTTTTTGTAGATGTCGCCGAAGACAAGGCCGAGGCGCTCAGAGCCGTGATCGCGGCCTACGATGTGGTGCTGGCGATCTTCCCCGTCAATGACGGCATGGGCCTCCACGTCATCAAGGGCAAGGGGATCCTGGACCAGATCGCGACGTCGCGCACACACGCGATGTACAGCCACACGGCGATCGCGGTTCCGGATCTCGCCCACGCCGAAGCGCTCAAGTTCCTGACGGCGCCGGTCGAACAGCGGATTGCGGCCTGAGCATCGTTCAGCCGCTCCGCTCGCGTAGAGCGGCGCGGCGGAATTGTCGTGGTCGCTTCAGCGGCTTTGTCTGGGCGTGCGGGCTGTTCGCCGCTTCCGTCGCAGACCGATGCGCGTGCCCGGAAGATTGATGCCAAGCTCGATCGCACGCGACCTGATCGATGCAATGGGACGCTTGAGCTTCACGATCATCAGCGTGAGGCTCTTTCCCGTTTCGCACATGGATCGAAGCAGCCGGTCGTCGTCTTCCGACCAGCGTTCGTGGTTATAGGTGCGGGCAGCCATCGACGTTTGCCTCTGAGGCCAATGAGGCGGGACCTTAAGCGGGAGAATGTCAAAGGACCCAGCTTCACCTTTTTCTGAGCGCGGCGGCTGGGTGTCAGTTGAGGGGCGGCTTGTTACGCTGCCGCCTGACGCAGAGATAGTTTTTCGGCGTCGATTTTCAACCGACTTACGGATTTGTAATGGCCCGGCGCGAGCGCCTCCCCACTCCAGCGAAGCTGGCGCATGTTCTTTTGAACTTTCTTGCCGCTCGCGCGTCTTACAGTTGAAGCGTCCCTAAGCTTCACCTCGACAGAGAACCCCGCTCCTGAAAGGGCGGGGTTTTCGCTTTTGGCGCTGCATCAGCTTGCCCGGGATTTCAAGCGCTCTTTGCCGTTGACCCGGCGGCCGTCCGGCCGCACTTTTTGCGACGGGCAGGGTTTTGAGGAGCCGTGATGCCGAAAACCCTTGTGGAATTCAGAGCGCAGAACCTTCGTTTGCTCGAGCGGCTTTGTCCCGACGACCCGCGATACATCGCGGCCTGGCTGAAGCAGTTCGACGAGCAGAACGGGATCACACCAAGAACTGGTCCGAAGTCCGGCAAGAGCCGTGCGGCTGCCTCGCCGCGAAGCAGGACCGCTTCGCCCGGGCGTGCGAGGTCAGCGCCCTCCTCCGTCTCACCCCGCTAGTCCGGGGCGACGACAACGCGCGTGCTTATGGCTTGCATGCGCGCGCGTGTCACGACCGAGCGACTGCACGCGTCAGGCGGCGCGGCGCTTCTTTCGCGCACCTGCCGGCTTCGCCTTCGGCTTTTCGGCGCCGACTTTCGAGACGCGCGCGACTGCGGCAAGCGAGGCGGAAAGAACCTCGCGCTGGGCTTCGAGCCAATGCCTCTCGGCGTGGCCGTCCGCCCCACCGCTCTCCATCCAAATCTGGTATGCGCGCTCGCGGATCGCTTGTTCCAGGTCTGACATCGATGTCCCTCCAATTCGGAGCGGCATCCTGGGCGCGGTCGGTTAACAAGCTCTCAAGCGACCAACGTTCCCCGAGCCGGAACATCGCAACGAGCCTGCGGGCCCTGACGTCTTCGCGAAACGCGGACGTCATCGCACGTCGGCAATGATCGCAGCGACGCGGCGGGAATGATGATCGACGATCACGAGGGACTTCCCCGCGATCAGGTACTGATCTCCCCAGAACCCGTTGAGGATCTGCGTCACCTCCGGCGGCAGGTCCGCCGTCTCGGTCTGCCGCGGGACCGAGGTGCCGATCATCATCTCGAAATTCGGCCGATCCATTGCGGGGCTTTGCGATGTCGAAAGGACTGAGCGCAGCTGCTCGCGTTGTTGCGCGGTGAGGTTTGCCGGCTGGCTACTCTCCTTGATCTGGCGAGCGCGAGCGCCGCTCGAATCCTCATTTGCAGCGGGATCTTGTTTGGCAGCGGTGCTGACTGCGTCGCGTTGTGTTGGAACTCCCGTGCCGACCGTGGTCGCAGGCGCGCTGTTGTCCGCGCCGGTCGAGGGGCGTCCAACGTAGTCGGTCACGCCGAACATTTGGGGAGCCGCAAACCACAGCCCGAAGCCCACAAAGAGGATTGCAGCGGCCGCCGATCCCCACATCATCAGCTTGCGTGTGCCTTCTCGCTCTTCGTCCCGAGGAAGATCCTTGACCATCGTGAGATGCCTCCAGTTGCTTCGGGCCAACCCGGGCCTTGCTTCTCCGTTCCTACAGCTTCAGCGACGGCTCTGAATGGAGCACGTCCTTGAAATTGGAACGTTGCGTCCGCACCGGCGTACCGACAGCAACCGCAATTGCGCAACGGCCGGCTGAAGGGCGGTGAGTCAATCGCCCGCCTCGCGCCGCGAACGCTCGCGCTCGAACCAAGTCAGGCAGAAGCAATGCAGAGCAACTCGGAAACCAGGCTGCAGTCGATCCCGGCGGATGCCTCGGCCGAACGCAGGCCACACCCTGCCGGTCCGCACGCCACGCCGGAGCTGACCGACACGGAGAAGACACCCGGTTGCGGCGTGTTGCCTGAACCGGATGATCCGAACATCAGTCCCACGGGCTAGTCGGCACGACGCTCTGCGGCCACGTCGATCCGGCGACGGAGTGCGCATGGCTGCAGCCCAACTTGCATCGACGGCTCCGCCCGACGTCAGCAGCAGAGACCGCAGCGCCAGTCACGGAATGTCCGCGGCCTTGCGGTTGTCCCCGATCGAAACCGGCTTGTTCAGGAAATACTCGCGGTTGCCCGTCGCCGCTTCCGCGTATTGGTCGATGGCGACGATGATGGCCTGGACGTGGGCATAGCACCACCCTTCCCGCGTCGCTCTGCGGCGAACGTCCTCGAGCGCGGTCAGGAAGGGCGACAGGTCTCGCTCGTCATCGAACCACCGCCTGCTCACCACGTCCTCCCGCCGAGCACCCTGCCCTTGGTCTGGCGCGGCTCTGCCGCCTTCAGCGCGTCGCGTTCGGTGCACAGGCTCTCGACCTTCGCCTCCATCCGCGACAGCAGCGCTTGCGCCGAAGCCGTGCCGATCCCCGCCCGTTGCAGCTGGAGGATCTCCTTCCGCTGCCTGCCCATCTGGATGCGCATCCGTTCGATCTCCCGCCTGAGATAGTCCAGGTCCGGCATTGTTCCGCCTCGCGAATTCTAGAGAGGGCCCATGAGAACAAAAACGGAACGAAGAGTCGAGTCCGACGTTCTACGGAAAGCGGAATAGGAGATGTGCGATGGCTGATAACACTCAAAAGGACCCGAAGGACTGGGTTTCCGGCGACGATCCGATGACCGGAGCCCAGGAATCCTATCTCAAGACCCTCGCCGAGCAGGCGCACGAGAGCCCGCCCGCGGACGAGCTGACCAAGGCCGAGGCCTCCGAGCTGATCGACAAGATGCGGCAAAAGGCTGGGCTGGACGAGTGAGCCGTCCGGTTGCGGGAACCCGGCTCGATGCGTATGCAAACGAAATTGGGAATCGAGAATGCCTTATTTCGTTTGTGCCCGCGATGGAGCGGGCCAGATCATCCTGAAGCGAGACACAAAGGAAGCGGCCGAGAAGAAAGCCGCCGAGCTCCGCGACATGGGCTATTTCGAAGTCGAGATCGTCGCGAAGGATGACCAGGAGACGGCGTGAGGGATCATGCGTCCCTCAACACCCTAAAGGCGCTGAGAATGACGAAAGCACCGAAACCATAGGTCAGCGCATTCACGACCCAGGCAATGCCGATGCCGAGCAGGTTCGATCCTCCGACCGCTCCCCGGAAAAAATACGCTGCGCTGATGCCCGGCCACTCCAGCCAAAGCAACGCGAAGTCGGTCAGCGGCTCTAGGACGAGGAGCACCGTCGAGACGAGCGCCCCCACGGCCAATGCGATGACGAGATATGTCCTCAGCCAGGGCATCAAAGACCCAGCAGGCCAGCGATAACAGGAATGAGGAAAAAGGCGGCGATCCCGAGTAGCCCGCCCACGACAAAGCGTGCCGCGCGGCCGTGAATCTTCGTATCGAGCCACGCACAGATGGCCACCGCAGCCTGTCTCAGCCAGCTACCCACCAGGGTTCTGACGAGATCGAACAGGAGTTCTGCAACGAGTGCGGCCATGGCGTTTGGTCGGCGCCAGCTCTGGCGGGGTTCACGAGCAGTCATCGCGGTGGCTGATCGGCCGAACGCGAGCCGATAGGCGATGACACAGCACGCTTACCGCGCCGCGCTCCCGCGGGCGCCTTGCACTCGTCATTCAATTGAATTACCTTGGACGTATCGCTTCGGAGAAAGTAAAGAAAGTAACATGGCCGCAAATGCCCTTGTTCAGACCCGCATCGACGCCGAAGTCCGTGATCGCGCCTCGGCCGTCCTTGAGGAGATGGGGCTAACGGTGTCGGACGCGGTCCGCATCCTGCTCACCCGGACTGCCAATGAGGGCGCGCTACCGCTCGAGCTCCTCACGAACGGCAAGGCTCATGACGCCTGGTTTCGCGCGAAGGTTCTGGAGGCGCTGAACGATACCCGGCCCGATACCTCCGACGAACAGGCTGAAGCGCATTTCGCAAAGCGGCGGGCGGCGGCTCGGCGCAGGGCGGATGAACCAAAGTCGTGAAGCTCGTCTGGTCCGCGTTCGCGCTGTCGGACCGCGACGGCATCTTCACCCACATCGTCGCTGAAAATCCTCGGGCAGCCATAGCGCTCGACGAGAGGATCGCTGCCGCTGCGCATCGACTTGTCGAGTTTCCCGAAAGTGGGCGCCTGGCCGTGTCGCCGGCACACGCGAGCTCGTCATTGTCGGCACTCCCTACGTCGCGGCCTATACCGTAACGGAAAGCTCGATCCGGATATTGCGCGTCCTGCACGGCGCCCAGAAGTGGCCCGATGAGCTTCCCTAAGATTGAGGCTGCGGAAAGCTGTCAGGGCTCCATGAACTGACAGCGCGTAGGATGGAGCGAAACCCATCGAGCGCCTCGTTACGAAACATGATGGGTTTCGCAAGTGCTCTACCCATCCCACGAGCTAATCCAAGTTGCCTTGGGCCTCCTGATCTGCATTCATCAACTTGCATTGGTCTCTCAACGCAAACCGGTGGCTTGAATGAAAACCGCACTTGTCTTCGGCGCATCCGGCTTCATCGGCTCGCATTTGCTGCGCGATCTCTTGGACAGTCCGGACTATTCGCGGGTTGTGGCGGTGGCCCGCAAGCCGCTGGCGGTGAGCGATGCGAAGCTCACGGTGCTGATCGGCGATCTCGCTTCCCTGCCCGCACTTAAATCCCAATTGGTTGCGGACGAGATCTTCATCGCGCTGGGGACGACGCGCAAGCACACGCCTGACGAGGCCGAGTACTACAAGATCGATCATGATTATCCGGTGTTGGCAGCCGAGATTGCCAGGGCGAATGGCGCGCGGTCGGTGTTTCTGGTCACAGCCGTTGGCGCCAACGCCGCTTCCAGCGTGTTCTATCTCAGGACCAAGGGCGAAGTTGAACGGGACATTCTCTCGCTCGATTTCGAGCACACGCATATTTTCCGCCCCTCAATGATCCTCGGCGCGCGCGACGAGGATCGCCCGCGTGAACGCCTCATCGCCGCGATATGGGGCGTGCTCAATCCGCTGCTCCTCGGTCCCGCCGACCGGTATCGCGGGCTCACCGGCAACGACATCGCGCACGCCATCGCCCAAGCCGCGCGGGGCATCAAACCGGGAAGGTGCGCATCTATCATTGGAAAGAGATGGCGGAGCTGCTTCGAACGTGATGCAGATCAAGCCCAACCGGCGCGCTTTGCGCCGCAATATTCAACGCGGTCAGTGGATTCACAACGCTGCTCGGCTGCTGGCGCACGCAGTCAGCTAGGTGTTGGACTGAAGACAGTCTCAGGCGCCGTATGGATCCTTCGTAGCCAGCTGATGCCTGGATTTGGGATTCTCCACCTGCGATCAGTTCGATGTATGGGGCCCACCGCCAATGAAGCCCTCTCAGGAGGGCTTCTATTTTGGTTGCAGCTTTGGAATACTACACCCTTCCATTTGATTCATTTGTAGGTTGAACATGAACGCGCACGAGATGCCTCCAGAGGAAAATCCCGACGCACTTGAAGTTCTACAAGAACCAAGGTATCGCCGCTTGTTCACTGTCGTAAACAGTGGAGCATTCCTGGCGATAATCTCTGCCGCAATAGCCGCAGGAGGTTGGTATCTCAAATCTTATAAGGAATGCACGTTGTCAGCCACTACGCTGACAGACGGGATCGTTGATAAGGCCAACAAGATTGTGACCCAACTTACTCGTCTCAAGGTTCTTTCTCACGAGTACGACGATGTCGAAAAAATATACGCCGATGCCAGTCTACGACCTCTATTCAAAACGCAAGGCGCGCGAAAGCCGCAGCCAGCCGGACGTCTATAAATACGATCATATCCCATACGGCCTGAAAATTCAGATCAAACATATTTGGGACGATGCAATCGGTGTGCCCTACCATACACGCGGACGCCGTGGCGACGATCAGATTTTTCAATGCTATTACGGTATCGCTCAGGTCCTACGCCGCGAATTCAGCGTCATGGACACTGACCCCGAACGTCGATCGGTTTTCGAAGAGTGACTCATATCAAGACGTTCGGGATTGGTTTGAACGTGAAACCGATACAGATCGTCTTCTCGATGCGGTCGAGCTCTCCTTTCGTCTTATCGACGGCCATACGCGTAAATTCGAATACCTTAATCGGCAGAGGTCGGACCAGATCGCCACCGAGGCTATCGAAGAACTCAATATCCGCTTTAAGGAGCACGGCGTCGGCTATCAATTTGTCAATCGTCAGATCATTCGGATGGACTCTGAGTTTGTCCATGCCGAGGCAGTGGTCCCCTCGCTGGCCGTTCTGCGAGGAGCGGAATTCAGAAACGCGCAGGATGAATTTCTCAGTGCCTTCGATCATTACCGGCATGGAAAATATGAAGAAGCTTTGGTTGACTGTGCAAAGTCCTTCGAGAGCACGATGAAGGTCATCTGTCATAAGCGCGGATGGCCCTTTGACCCCAATCGCTCCACCGCGTCCGAGCTTGTTCGGACCTGTCTTGATAATGGTTTGATCCCCTCATATTGGGAGAACCATTTCACCGGCGTGAGAAACATCCTTTCATCGGGCATTCCCACCGCTCGCAACCGTCAAGGGGGCCATGGGGCGGGAACACTGCCGGATAATGAACCGCCCGAGGAGTTGGTGTCCTACGTGCTGCACATGACTGCTTCAACTATTCTCTTCCTCAGCGAGGCTGAAAAGAAATTGCCTTAGTAGCGGCGCCCTTACTTCGGACCCTGACCGAGCAAGCAGGCTAATGCCCTCCGTGGAAGATCGCTGCAATCGCCAACCCGATACGAACGATGAAATACCAAGGGCCTCGCTCGCGACCGCTGGGCGGCCGCGCCGAGGGCATTACCTCGACTTCCTCGATAATGGTGATCTTGCGGGTACGTTTCATCAGGGCACACCTTTTGGTAGCGAGAACCGATGTCTCGCGGGATTGACAGGGCGCCTGGGGGGAGCGAGAACCTCAGTTGTTCAGGCGGAGAGTCCTTCGGGATCTCCACCCCAGGCGTCAGGCGATTCACCTCGCCTGGCGCCATTTTAATGTTTTCGGATTCGGTACGAAGCCGGGCCTATACGGATGCCGGTCACGTCCCGGTGAGACAGCGCAAACTCACGGCCAACCAATATCACTGGGTTCGCGTGCGCGCGTAGCTGCGTCTGAGTTATCCGGGATATTCGTCCTGTCCACAGCTAAGGGAATGCGGTGGTTTTCCCCACTCATTCTCGACCACTCTCTTGACAGTTACCGAACGCCCCGCCTTCGGCGCCATGCCTCCCCCCGCCCGAGGGCTCAAGAGGGGTGCGGCCACAGTCAGGGGCTCGACTAACTACCGCCTCCAAACTCCGCAATAGCGCCATCAAAACAAAGCGAGTTTTACCCGCACGTCAGCGGCACGTATGGCAGTGCCCCCGCTGCATTTTCCTGCTATTTCCTACCCCCGCCGTCCCGGCCCAACACAAAACCCTCCGTCCGTTCCAGGGAGCAACAACCATGCGATACCTCCACACTATGCTGCGCGTGCGCAATCTCGATGTCGCGCTGAAGTTTTACCAGGATGCGCTGGGCTTGAAGGAGGTGCGGCGGATCGAGAACGACAAGGGGCGGTTCACGCTGGTGTTCCTGTGCTCGGCGGACGATCTCGAGGCACTGAAGAAACAGCCGCCGACGCGCGGGGCGCCGCTGGTCGAGCTCACCTACAATTGGGACGAGGAGAAGTATGGCGAGGATCGCTTCTTCGGCCATCTCGCCTACGAGGTCGACGACATCTACGCCACCTGCGAGAAGCTGATGAAGGCGGGCGTCACCATCAACCGTCCGCCGCGCGACGGCAACATGGCCTTTGTCCGCTCGCCGGACCTGCACTCGATCGAGCTGCTGCAGAAGGGCGATCCGAAGCCGCCGCAGGAGCCGTGGGCGTCGATGCCGAACACCGGCCACTGGTAACGGCGCCGGCCGGAACAAGGCCCCTCGCCCGGCGTTCTCCTTTCACGAAACCGATTTGGAGGAGGATGCGATGGCGAGAGGGCTGTTGCTTTGGATGCTTGGCGTGCCGATCCCGGTGATCATTCTGTTGTGGCTGTTCTTCGGCCGCTGAGCGTCGGTTTGAACTTTGCAAGGAAAGCTCCGCCGCGTGCGGAGCTTTTTGCATGACGGACGCGATGCAATCGCGCATCGCTCCGCGCGCCGAATTCCGCTATCACTCGCAGCGAGGTGGATCTGTAGCCCGGATGGAGCGCAAGCGTAATCCGGGACTGTCAGCCCTGGATTGCGCTTCGCTCCATCCAGGCTACGACACCGAACAATGCCGCGGGAGACGCTTCATGGCCGATACCAAGCTGACGATCTGGGGCCGCGCCAATTCGGTCAACGTGCAGAAGGTGCTGTGGTGCTGCACCGAGCTTGGCCTGGCTTACGAGCGCATCGATGCCGGCATGCAATACGGCAAGACGCGCGAGGCCGAATATCTGGCGATGAATCCGAACGCGCGGATTCCGACGCTGGTCGAGGGCGACTTCGTGCTGTGGGAATCCAATTCGATCATGCGCTACCTCTGCATGGCGCATGGCCGCGGCACGCCGATCTATCCCGAGGCGCCGAAGCAGCGCGCCTCGGTCGACCGCTGGCTCGACTGGACGCTGGCGACGGTGCAGCCGGTCGACCGCCCGGTATTCTGGGGCATCGTGCGCACCGCGCCCGCCGAGCGCGATATGATCCAGGTGCAGCGCGATGCCGATGCTGCCGCCGAGGTCTGGGCCATCGCCGACCGCCTGCTCGCCACGCGCCGCTTCATCGAGGGCGATGCGTTCACGCTCGCCGACATCGCGGTCGGATCCTATGCGCGGCGCTGGCTCGGGGTCGAAGGCATCAGCCGGCCGGCCCAGCCGCACCTGACGCGCTGGCTCGCCGAGCTCGGCAAGCGGCCCGGATTTGCGCAATTCGTCGCACCGCCGATGTCGTGAACCCCTCGCGCGCCTTAAGCTGCGGCGATCGCGCGGGGAATCCTCGTTCCGGCGCGCTTCCCGCGGCGTCACCGCCGCGCTTGACGGCTACTGTGCATGGGGTTGTTTTCGCGGTTTTGTTTCAGGCTTTAGCGCCAGCCGCGCTCGACCAGCAGCACGACGACGATCAGCACCAGAGTCACGGCAGCCGTGGCGAGCCGCGCGGTCCAGCTGAGGCCGCGGCCGACCCACCACAGCAGCGCGCAATACATCAGCACGGGAACGATGATGTCGAGCCGCACCAGATCCGCGGGCATGGGCTTCAGCGCCGGATGCCAGCGTCGACGCTGGTCGAGCCACCGAGCTTGACGCAGGTCCCGGTGCCCTCGGCCATCACGAAGCCCCGGCCGTAGGCGGCGCAGGCGCCTGCCCTCACCTTGCCGGCCGTGCTGCCGTTCAGCGGCAGCACCTTGCCCGCCTGTGGCGGCTCGGCAGGCGGCAGGCGCAGGCTCTCAGCCGCAGTCGCGGACGTGGCCAGCAAGGAGAGCAGGATGAGGAGCTGCGTGCGCATCGCCGCCTTGTAGCCCGGACCGGACCCGCGCGCCATCGGACCGTCCGCAGCTAGAGGAACTTGACGCCGGCCGACTTGCCGCGGCGCCAGACCACTTGGCAGCTCCGCCCGGTGCGCGCATCGCGTGCGAAGGCCATCCGGATCACGCCGGGAAGCTGGCTCGCGTCCTCGTCGAGGGTGATCCTGGCGCCCGAATCCGAGATGTCCTGAACCAGGCAGTGCCGCGCGGCAAAGCCGCCGTCCAGCGTGATCCAGGCGTGCTGCGACAGCAGCTTGCGGGCTGCGCGCTTCTTCGGCGGTGGCATCGGCAAAATCTCCCCGTCCAGCGCTACGTAGGGAACGCTAACAAACCGTTGAAATCGCCTCCGAATGATCCCGCGCCCCGGGGCTATCCACCGGGCCGGAAAGACCGTTCCCGAACGGCTTGCCCGGGAGCGCAAAGGCCACTATACGTTCGCCCGCTGCAAGCCGCCGGGCCCTGTTCGGCCGGCCAGCGGCCGTGCCGGGAAAACGGCAGGGCCCTGCGTTTGCTCCCTTCGTCTATCGGTTAGGACGCCACCCTTTCACGGTGGAGAGAGCGGTTCGATTCCGCTAGGGAGCGCCAGCAAAATCAATCACTCAAAGATCCACTCTGCCGCCGTGTCCAACGTGTGGCCAATAAACCCGTGCGAACACCCATGGACGTGGGGCTCGATCGCCGCCCCGCTTCGCGAGCGTGAACCGGCGGGCCATCGTGCTTACCGCCTGAGCCCGGGGCGGTGCGTCATCAGCCGCGGCCGGTCGCGCCTCCTGTGCAACCTGCGGTCGCCGCGAGGCAAGCCGCCGGCATCGCTCATTTATTTTTGTCGAAGCAGCCAGCGGCTACCCTGTTGCCGATTGAGTAGCAATCAGGAGGATTGGGCTTTGTGACCACGTGCTGGGGCGTTTCAACTCGTGGGCTCGACCACCCCCAAAGCACAGCAAGCAGGGCCAGACCCCCGAGGATCGCGAGTGCAACCATTTCAGGCGTGACGAGAGCGGGGCGCCGACAGAGCCCCTGGGGTGCAATCTGCTTCAACGAACACAACTCTGAACTGTAATAATCTAAACTGTAATAAAAATATCATATGTTAATTCCGGTTCCATTGCAAATGGCAGTTGTTCCACGCAGAAATGCCTGAAACGAACGGCCCGCCAGCGTGAACCGGCGGGCCCTGCTCAATGGTGCTTCATTGGTCGCGCTCCGCCAGGATGCGGTTGATCTCGGCCGTCACGATCAGCTGGTGCTCAGGCGTGAGCTGGGCATACCTCGCGAAAGGGCTCGCTCAGCCCTCTGGTGCCCTCGGCGTTCGTCGATCATCCTCTTGAGGCCCCTTAGATCGCCGTCGAGTATCCAGTCGACGTTGATCCCGTGCTTCCGGCAGTAGTCGCACAGCTCGGCGCCGACCTTCGGAGCTCGTTCCAATCCCCATTCGATCGCGAGCCACAACAGGCGCCGGTTGTTGTTCTGCGCTGACGACGCGCCGTCGGCGTCGAGCCGCCCCCAACGGTGTCCGGAGGCGTAGCCGCCGACGCTTGGCGGCGTTGCGGCGCCGCGTGATGCCAGCGCGGGTGATGGGCTTCTCCTTTGCCACTGCGCGCGGATCTTCCTGAGCTTCGTTTGTGCCTTGTCGATGTCTATTTTTACGGAGGTGGACGGCCATGGACCTATTCTCATCTCTTTCACGGTGGAGTGAGCGGTTCGATTCCGCTAGGGAGCGCCAGAGGCGCAAGCCGCCGCGGCAGCATGAACCTCCTCGCCCCTCGTCTCCGACCAATGTCAGGTCGAAACCGGTCGAGGCCCATGCCGCAGCTCAAAGCCGACATTGCAGACGCATCGCAGATGCCGGCGCTTCCCACATGGCTGCGCCACCCGCGCCAGCATGCGCCGGACCGGCGCGCCAAGATGCTGGCGCACATGGCCCACCTCCAATCACTGCCCGAGCGCCAAGCGGCGTTGACGCCGCCCTCGCCGGAGCGGTCAGGCCAGGCCGTCGCTGACATTCTCGGCGATGCCTTCGGCTACATCGTGCTGTTCGGTGTCATCGCCCTGCTCTTCCATTCGCGCGTTCCGCTCTACCTCGGTGCCTTTCTCTTCCTGACCGATGGCGAGCGCATCGAAAGCGCGCTGGCAAGCATCGGTATCCGCCTCGAGCCCGAAATGATCGGCCAAGACCTCGTCAAGCGCTTTGTATTCTGGTTCGGATGGTTCGCGTTGCTCGGCCCCCTGAATGCCTCGGTTCCCGCCTGGCTCGCGTCTTGGCTGCCTCCGACCCAGTCATGGTCTTCCCTGGCCGGCATTGCCATTCTGCTCGCCCTCGTCGAAGCATTGACCGGGCTCGCGCTGCGGCGCGCATTGCCGCGCCTGCGATGGGAGATCCGTCCGAACGGACTGATATGGACGATGATCCAGTTCGCCTTTGCCGCATTGGCTATCCTGGTGCTGTTCGGACCTCGCTAGCCGTCGCTTATGCCGCGCTTCCCGCTGCTCTGCCGACCCGCGCCATTTACCGAAAATTCACCCCAGCTATTAGGCAGCAGTATCATTTGCTTAGAATTTGCTCGCTACCGTGGAACTACGGCAATCACCCGAACCCCCGGTCAGCGCTCATGTCCGTCGCAGACTTCCTGAGGCAGCGAGCAGTGGACGTTGCGGTCAGCGGCAGCTACTCGCTGCCGCGCTGGTATGATTGCGAGGGCAAGCTCCGCAGCTTCGCCTGCCGGACCAAGCGCGTCTCGCCGTTCCGGATGATCGTGGATGTGCCGGTGGTCGGCAAGGTCGGCGAGCGCTTGACCTCCTACTTCGAGGATTTCGGCGAATTCCAGGGCACCATCAGCGCGACGCTGAAGGCTGGCTTCCTGATGGAGCTCGAGATGACGCGGGCGCGGCGCGTCTGGATGTCGGAAAAGCTGACATGGCTCGAGAAGAAGCAGAAGGATGCCAGCGTTCGGGAGCTGCGGCGTGACGCGCGTTTCGTTCCGCAAGTCTCGCACACCGTGCTGACCCTCGCGGACGGCAGCTGCCATCCGTGCTTCATCATCGACGTCTCGACGGCCGGCGTCGCGGTGTCCTCCGAGTATGATCCGGTGGTCGGAACCCCGCTTGCGGTCGGCGCCTGTGTCGGGCGGGTGATCCGCAAGTTCGAGCACGGCTTTGCGGTCAAATTCGCCGAAAAGCTGGACCGGGACGACCTCGTCCGCCTGATCGTCCGCGCGCCCTTGCTGAAGTCGGCCTGAATTTCGCCGCCCTATAGCGGCCCCAATGCCGGATCAGCTTTTGCAGGTCTGTGCCTCGGGCCGGACGTCATTTTGCAGACTTGCGATCGGGGGACCGAATGGCAGTCGACAAGATCACCTGGGACAGGGTCGGCCGGGTCACCGAGCCCGGACGCTACATGTACACGTTCGGTTGGCTCACCATCACCGCCGGCGATCTCGAAATCTGGAAACGATACCCGCGCGCCGCGTTCACGCTGCTGGCGCAGCGTTCCGGGTCACATGAGTCCGCTGGCGAGGAATTCCATCTCGGCGCCTTCGACGTCGCACCCGACGCGCCGCCCGCGATCACGACGCACTGACTAGACAAGGCCAGCAGCCGGCACGCTGCGCAGATGCGCCAGGAATCGAGGAATCCCGCGCATTTCCTTGAGCTCGCTTGCAAATCTCGATCCGCAGCGCACCGGGCAATCGTTGCGGTGACTGGCGAGCTTCTGCCATCATGCGATTGATTGCGCTCGTATTCTACTCCCCACAATGAGCCCGGATGAACGGCAGCTGTCGCGCACCTTCAGGGAGCCGACAGCCGGCGCATGACACATGGTCGCATCGGAGAACGTAGATAAGCGGATCAAGGGAACTTATTTTCGGCGCCAATGTACCTGATCGAAGCGCTCCCCACCGTCGTTGGAACTGCCGCTATCGCCCCGGCGCTGCTGTTGCTCTGGCTCGTCATCGCTGCCGAGGAACGCCCGGGGCCGCCGGCCCAGGTCTGGACCGCATTCCTGTTAGGGGCGGCGAGCATTTCGCTCCTGGGCCTCGCCCGCGCCCCCTTCGCCAAGATGATCGCCGCCCCCGACGATCCCTGGGCGGCGCTGGCGATGCATTCGATCTTCGGCGTCGCGCTGCCCGAGGAAGCCGTCAAGGTGCTCGCCATCGTGCTGGTCTCCTCGACCAAGCGACGCACCTTTGCCAATCCGATGGACACCGTGGTCTACGGCGCCGCGGTCGGCCTCGGCTTCGCCGCCTACGAGAATCTCGCCTATCTGGTCCAGCACGCCGACATGTGGCGCTCGCTTGCCGCGCTGCGCAGCGTCCTGACCGTGCCGTTCCACGGCGCGCTCGGCATCATCGCCGGCGCCTACCTGACCATCGCGCGCGCCGGCACGGCGCTTGGCGCAAACCGCCACCATCGCGATTGGGCCCGTCTTTCCAGCCGGCTGTTGATCTTCGGTGGCCCGCTCGCGCTTCATACGGCCTTCGACTTCCCGCTGCTGACGCTCCAGCGCATGCCCGATCTCGATCCGACACTCCGCATGTGGTTGGGCGCTGCAAGCCTGTTGATCGGCTTCGGCTCGATCGCCTTCGCCATCCGCCTGGTCCGGCGCGTCGCGCGCCACCACGCGCCGCGAACCGATGTCGCGCGCGAGCGGCTCAGCCAGCTGCGCCGGATGTGGGCGCTGCTGCTCGCCGGCGGCGGCATCGGGTTCGTCGGGCTCGCCTTCGTCCTGACCTCGATCCATCACTGGCTGATCAACCCCGAGCGCAACCTGACGCTGGCGCTGATTCCGATCGGTTTCGTCTCGATCCTGCTCGGCCTTGCGCTTCTGATTGTCACATCGGCTATCTACATTCTCGGCCGCAACCGCATTCGCACCAACGCGGAAGGCTTTTCGTCGGCGCCCGGCGGCACTTGATCCAACGCATGGCGAACGCGCGACAGGCCCACTAGATTGGGACGCAATCCTCTCGTTCCGGAGCCAGACGATGACATCGCCCGAGGAATTTGCCCGCCTCCAATCCGAGATGAACCAGGCGGTCAAGGCGCACTGGAAGGCTTTTCTGTTCGAAGGGATCCTGCTTGCCGTCCTCGGCATTGCCGCGCTCGTCCTGCCGCCGCTCGCCAGCCTTGCGACCGCGATCTTCCTCGGCTGGATGTTCCTGATCGGCGGCATCGGCGGACTGATCGCGACCTATTGGGCGCGCAGCACGCCGGGCTTCTGGTGGTCGCTGATCTCGGCTGCGCTCGCTGTGCTCACCGGCCTGCTGCTGCTGGCCCGGCCGATGCAGGCCGTGCTGACGCTGACCATCGTGCTCGGCGCCTATTTCCTCGCCGAGGGCGTCGCCACCATCATGTACGCGCTAGAGCACCGCCGTGAGCTCAGCGGCCGCTGGTCGTGGCTGCTGATCTCGGGCCTCGTCGACATCGCGATCTCGTTCATGGTGATCACGGGACTGCCGAGCTCGGCGGAGTGGGCCATTGGCGTCCTCGTCGGCATCAACCTGCTGTTCGGCGGCGCCACCCTGATCGGCATGGCGCTGGCGGCACGCAATGGCAACACCTGAGGCGCCTCGTCGCTCCACATTCTGATTGGGGGGTGACAAGGCGCCAGCGGCACGCTATATGGCCTTTCCATGATCACCGTCGCCACCAGCTATTTTTGGTACTTTAGCTACGACAGCTCGCTGGCGGTGGGAGGATCGCGCTCAATCTGAAACATTGCAGCAAACGTCCGAACAGCCGCCCGACCTGGCGGCTTTTTTATTGCCGGCAGGTTCTAGAACAGACAGGAGCCCGCCGTGCTGAGCACGACCGACGATCTTCGTATCCGCGAACTGAAAGAGCTGAGCACGCCGGAAGAGGTGATGCGGGAAGTCCCGCGCACGCTCACCGCGACGCGTGTGGTGATGGCCGCGCGCAACGCCATCCATGCCATCCTGAGCAATCAGGACGACCGCCTTCTGGTCGTCGTCGGCCCCTGCTCGGTGCATGATCCCAAGGCGGCGCTCGACTATGCCGAGCGGCTAGCAAAGCTTCGCGAGGATCTCGCCGATCAGCTCGAGCTCGTGATGCGGGTCTATTTCGAGAAGCCCCGCACCACGGTCGGGTGGAAGGGCCTCATCAACGATCCCGACCTCGACGGCAGCTTCGACATCAACAAGGGGCTGCGGCTCGCGCGCAACGTGCTCGCGGCGGTGAACAATCTCGGCCTGCCCGCCGGCACCGAGTTCCTCGACATGACGACGCCGCAATACATCGCCGACCTCGTCTCCTGGGCCGCGATCGGCGCGCGCACAACCGAGAGCCAGATCCATCGCGAGCTGGCGTCGGGGCTGTCCTGCCCGGTCGGCTTCAAGAACGGCACCGACGGCAATGTGCGGATCGCGGCCGACGCGGTGAAATCAGCCTCGCATCCCCATCATTTCATGGCTGTCACGAAGCTCGGCCGCTCGGCGATCGCCTCGACCGCCGGCAACGAGGACTGCCACATCATCCTGCGCGGCGGAGCTGAACCGAACTACGACGCGGCAAGCGTTGCGGCGGCCTGCAACGAATTGACCAAATCCGGCGTTGCCCCGCTGGTGATGGTCGATGCCAGCCATGCCAATTCGAGCAAGAAGCCGGAGAACCAGCCGCTGGTGATGGCCGATATCGCCCGTCAGATCTCGGGCGGCGAGAGCCGCATCATGGGCGTGATGATCGAGAGCAATCTCGTCGCCGGCCGGCAGGATGTCGTACCGGGCAAGCCGCTCACTTATGGGCAGAGCATCACGGACGGTTGCATTGACTGGGCAACGACGTCGAAGACGCTCGAGCAGCTCGCCGACGCGGTCGAAATCCGCCGCAACATCCGGCGCGCCGGACTGCACGAGCGATCAGCCTGACGGATGGCCGAGCTTGGGATGGCTCATTCCTCACCTCTCCCCGACGGGGAGAGGTGAAAGCCTCAGCAGCCGCGGCAGATGCTCTTGATCTTCTTGTCGAGCGCCTGGTTTTCCTTGCTGAGCGGATCGTTGGGATCGCTCAGATTCTTCTCGCTAGGCACATCGCTGGCACGCGGCTGGCGATGACCGACCGGCGCCGGCAACACCGACCCGGACGATGCGCCGCTTGAGGTCGATCCCTTGGAGCCGCCGGTCTGCGCAACAGCCGCGCCGCCAAGCAAGACCACGAGCGATACTGCCAGCATGATCTTCGTCATGTCCATTTCTCCATTCTCAAATCAGCGTCCAAGCCCAGCACTCAAGTCAGCGTCGATGCCATCGCCACTCATGCCTCGGGCGGATAGAGATGAACGTCGCCGCAATAGTCGACGATACGATAGCGCGTTTCTGATTCCGCTTCACTTGTCTCGTTTGCGGTATTTTTCACCGCCGACACGTAATTCGGACCCACCGGCGACTTGCCGGCACCGCCGGGAATGTCGATGACATAGTCCGGCTGACACAGGCCCGACACCCGCCCGCGCAACTGCCGCATCAAGGCCTGCCCCTCTGCCAACGTCGTGCGCAGATGCGCCGTTCCCGGGGCGAGATCGCCGTGGTGCAGATAATAGGGCTTGATCCGGCATTCGACGAAAGCTCGCATTAAATCCGAGAGAGCGGCGATGTCGTCATTGACGCCGCGCAAAAGCACGGACTGGCTCACCAGGGGAATTCCAGCATCGACGAGCCGCGCGCAGGCATCGCGCGCGGCCCCCGTCAGTTCGCGCGCGTGATTGGCGTGTACCGCGACCCAGGTGGCCGCGCCCGCAACCTTCAGGGCTGCAACCATCTCCGCGCTGACGCGCGCTGGTTCGGCCACCGGGACACGGGTGTGGAGACGGATGATCTTGACGTGATCGATGGCCGCAAGGTCAGCCATGATCTCGCTCATCCGCCGGGGCGACAGCATCAGGGGATCGCCGCCGGTCAGGATCACTTCCCAGATCTCGTCATGCGACCGGATGTAGTCGATCGCGGTGCGATAGGCGCTCTCCGACAGCGCATTCTCCTTGCCGGGCCCGACCATCTCGCGGCGGAAGCAGAAGCGGCAATAGACCGCGCAGACGTGCACGAGCTTGAACAACACCCGGTCGGGATAGCGGTGCACGATTCCCGCCACCGGCGAATGCGGGTGATCGCCGATCGGATCGGCATTCTCGCCCGGCTGCGCCTCGAGCTCGGCCGAAACAGGAACGAACTGCCGCGCGATGGGATCGTCGGGATCCGTCGCGTCGATCAGCCCGACCAGATCCGGCGTGATCGCCACGGCATAGCGCGCGGCGACGCGTTCGAGCGCCGGCAGCGCCGATGCGGGGACCAGGCCCTCGGCTACCAGCTCGGCAGGTTCGCGCAGAGTGCGTGCAAGGTTCGTCTTTGTCATCTCTCATCCGCAGGCGGTGTCCACACCACCTGATCAATTCGTGTGGCGCCGCTCGCCAGCATCACCAGCCGGTCGAAGCCGAGCGCGACACCGCTCGCCTCCGGCATTGCGGCGACCGCCGCCAGAAAATCCTCGTCGAGCGGATAGGCTTCGCCGTAGCGGCGCTGCTTCTCCGTCATGGATTCCGTGAAGCGTTTGCGCTGCTCCCCGGCATCGGTCAGCTCTCCAAAGCCGTTGGCGAGCTCGACGCCGCAGGCATAGACCTCGAAACGTTCGGCGACCCTCGGATCGTCCGTCTTCACCCGCGCCAGCGCCGCCTCTGGAGATGGGTATTCGAACAGGATGGTCAAACGCCCCTGCCCCAGCTGCGGCTCGACGTGTTCGACCAGCACCTTGCTGAAGATGTCGGACCAGGTGTCATCCTCGGCGACACGGACCTTCCCGGCTGCCGCCTCGGCGAGCGCCGCACGGTTACCCTCGCCGCCCGAGATTGTCGACAACAGGTCGACGCCGGCGAACTGCGCGAAGGCGCCCGCGACCGTCAGGAGCTCCGGCTCGGCGAAGGGATCGGCGGTTCGGCCGCGGAAGGAGAAGGTCCCGATCGCGGTCGCCTGCGCCGCCCGGGCGATCACGACGACGCAATCGGCCATGATGGCATCATAGGGCGCTCCCGCCCGGTACCATTCCAGCATGGTGAACTCGGGCAGATGCAGGTCGCCGCGCTCGCGGTCCCGGAACACTCGTGCGAACTCGAAAATCCGCGTCTCGCCCGCCGCCAGCAGTTTCTTGCAGGCGAACTCGGGCGAGGTGCGCAGGTATCGGCTGGCCCGGCTGCCGTCGGGCCGCATGATCTCGGTCCTGGGGGCGTGCAGATGGGTCTCGTTGCCCGGAGAGACCTGGAGAACGGAGGTTTCGACCTCCACAAACCCCTGTTCGGCGAAAAAACCCCGCAAAGCTCCGGTCACGGCGGCCCTGGCCTGGAGGAACGGCCGTCGGTCGAGGTGGCGCGCGGGCGACCAGGACGGCGACATCGGCTTGTCCCCAGCCATCAACCGACCGCCCCAGCCGGCAGCAAAATGCTGGCATCCAACGGCAAAATCAGTATGTTGCGGCCCGAAACGGGTGCCGAGGTCCGGTTTGAGGCCCCAAGTCCCCCAGCAATTCGACCACGTCCTGGCTGGTGCCGGGCCAAGCAAGCAGGAAATACAGCTTTGAGAGTCATCGCCAGTTCTATTCGCAAGGGCAACGTGATCGAGCAAGACGGCAAGCTCTATGTCGTCGTGAGCGCCGAGAACATCCATCCCGGCAAGGGAACCCCGGTCAGCCAGATCGAAATGCGCCGAATCTCGGACGGGGTAAAGATCTCGGAACGCTACAAGACCACCGACCAGGTCGAAAAGGCCACCATCGAAGAGCGCAACTACACCTTCCTTTACGAAGATGGCGATGGCTACCACTTCATGAACCCGGAGACCTACGACCAGGTTCAGGTTTCCAAGGACGTCGTCGGCGACGCGGCCGCGTATCTCCAGCCGGACATGACCGTCAAACTGTCGATGCATGACACCAATCCGGTGTCGATCGCACTGCCGCAGCGCGTGACGCTGGAAGTGGTGGAGACCGAGCCGGTGACCAAGGGCCAGACCGCCTCCTCCTCCTACAAGCCGGCGGTGCTGTCCAACGGCGTGCGCACCACCGTGCCGCCGCACATCTCGGTCGGCACGCGCATTGTGGTGATGACCGAAGACGGCTCCTACTCCGAGCGTGCTAAGGACTAAACGAGCCATCGAGGATCGGAACAGGTACCGCCGGGGGGCGAAGCAGTGGGCAGGAACAGTCTCCGCTTCGTCTCGCTTCTCCTGGCGTTGCCGTCGCTCCTCGTTGCTGCACCGATCGCTGCGGACGAGTTCCGCAGTCCCTCGCTGACGGCCCTGCGCATCGAGTGGCGCGCGGCGCTCGATCAGCTTCGCAGCGAGATCAACAGCCGTCCGCAAATTGCGGGCGACTTCATCTTCGCACCGCGCCGTTCGGTGCCGCGCTACGATCCGCGCGCGATGCCGGCACTGGTGCAGCTCAACGCGGTCTCCTCGCGCTTCTTCACCGGCATTACCCGAAGTCCCGTCCCCGTGCTGCTGCCGTTCGACGCCGCCGCGTATCTCGATGCGCAGCGCAGCGGCGCGCCGGCGACGCTCGCGCTGTCGCGCTACCAGGCCGACTTCAATCCCGTCGACATGTTCGATGCCGGTCCTGCCGGCTACAGCGCGACCTTCTCGCTCGAGCCCGGCGCCGGTGACGGCATGCCGAGCCGGGTGTACGCAAAGCCCGTCGAGGTGCAGATCACGGGCTCGGCGCTGATCTACGACATCGCCGATCCGGCCGGGGGCAAGGGCGAGCCAGTCAAGCCGCTCGCCGCAACCTACCCGGATCTGCGTAGGTTCATCCGGGAAGGCTATGTGCGCTACGCCTTCACCCGCTTCGGCGCCACCTATGTGGTCTCGATCCAGTGCCTCGACAGTGTCGCGAGGCCACGGCGGCTCGCCTGCAAGGAGGCCTATCCGGTCGCCGAGCGCTTCCTGAAGGCGCTGCGCGTCGCAGGCGGCCAGCGCATGCGGCCGCTGGCGGACGTTGCCTCCAACATCATCGATCGCCCCGCAGTGCGTTCACCGGATTTCAGCTACCGGCCGAGCGGCGACATCATTCCGAACACCGGTTACCGCAAGCAGGGCGGTCATCCCGACGCCATGGCTTATGCCCAGATCCGCTTTCCCTTGGAGAAGGCGCCCGCCTTCGTGCGCTCCCAATCCTTCGGCAAGCGCGACAAGAGCGAAGGCCCGACCGCTTATCCCTGGCGCGACAATTTCTGCGAGTCGCGTAGTTTCGAGGTGTGGCAATGCGGCGGAGGTTACGGCCACCAGGGCGAGGACATCCGCGCCGCCGACTGCCCGCCGCCCGGCGAAGGCCGCGAGCCCTGCGATTCCAAGCGGCGCGGCGTCGTCGCCGTGCGTGACGCAATCGTCATCCGTGGCGCCAAGGACCAGGCCGCAACGCTTCAGGTCAATAGCCGCACCGAGCACATCCGTTTCCGCTACATGCACATGAATCCGCATGCGATGAACGCCGATGGCGTCATCAACGGCCGCATCGTCACCGAAGGCGAGAAGATCGGCGTGATCTCGAACTACCTCGACCGTCCCGCCGGCACCTCGATGCACCTGCATTTCGACGTCCAGGTGTTCACCCGCGATGGCTGGATCTGGGTCAGCCCCTACGCGACGCTGGTCTCGGCCTATGAACGGCTGATCCGCGCGCGCGGCCGCGAGATCGGCCCGGAGATCGCGGTCACGGCGCAGCCGGTGGCCCATGCGCTGCCGGAAGACGTGCTCAAGCCTGACTTGCGCGAGGGAGCGGGCGGCGAGGAGAACTGACAGCGTGCTGGTTCGTTGCTGGAGCGGGCAGGACGCATCTGGTCGCGCACTCCCCCGCTCGAACGAAGAAGGATGGGTTGATGAGTGTCGGACTAATCGGTCTTCTCGACGATATCGCGGGGATCGCAAAGGTGGCTGCAGCCTCGCTCGACGATGTCGCTAGCCAGGCAGCCAAGGCAGGCACAAAGGCGGCTGGCGTGGTCATCGACGATGCGGCGGTCACGCCGAACTACGTCATCGGTTTCGCTTCGAAACGCGAGCTGCCGATCGTCGGCAAGATCGCGGTCGGATCGCTACGCAACAAACTGCTGATCTTGCTGCCGATTGCCCTGCTGCTCGGCTATTTCCTTCCCGCTGCGGTCACGCCGCTGCTGATGCTGGGCGGCGCCTTTCTCTGCTATGAAGGCGCCGAAAAGGTGCTCGAAGCCGTGATGCCGCATCATGCGCACCAGCACGAAGCTCAGCTCGAGCCGATTGCGTTGAATGCCCAGTCGGTCGAGGACGAGAAGGTCGCTGGCGCCATCAAGACGGATTTCATCCTGTCGGCGGAGATCATGGCGATCACGCTGGCGGCCCTCCCGGCGGGCAGCATCTGGACGCAGGCGCTGGTGCTGGCGCTGGTCGGTCTCTTCATCACCGTTGGTGTCTATGGCGTGGTGGCCCTGATCGTGAAAGCGGACGATGCCGGCATCGCCCTCGCGCGGTTCGACGGCGCCTCGCTCGCCGGCGGCGCGATCCGATTGCTTGGGCGCGCGCTCGTCCGCGGCATGCCCGTTTTCCTGGCGGTGCTGAGCACGATCGGCACCGCCGCCATGATCTGGGTCGGCGGTGGCATCATCCTGCACGGCATCGAGAAATACGGCCCACCCGCGATCGGCCACACGGTCCATGCCATAACCGAGGCTGCCGCACATCTCCTTCCATCCGTTGCCGGCATCGTCGAATGGTCGGTCGAGGCAGCCATCTCGGGTGCGCTTGGACTGCTCGTCGGCGCAGTCGCCATTCCGGTCGTCCAATACGGACTCGCGCCGGCCTGGAAGCGGTTGAGGCGATCGCGATCGGCCTGAGCACAGCCATTGCGGATGACGCGCGCAGCCTATTCCAGGAACGTCGTCAGTTGCGCGCCCTCATCCGCCACGAACACCGCGATCAGTTCCGCCGGCTCGGTCATGCTGGCATTGGCCGAGACCAGATGCGTCGAGCCCGGCGGTTCGAAGAAGGACTGGCCGACACCGAACGTCTCGACCGGGCCGCCACCGAGCTGCGAGCGGATCTCGCCCTTGGTGATGTAGGCGGTGACGGAGCCGGAGTGACGATGCGGCCGCGAAAACCCGCCCGGACCGTAGGACACGCGCACGATGGTAACGCGTTTGCCGGGCACGTTCGGAAGCGCGTAGGAGCCGATCGGCTCAACCTTGTCGAGCGGCGAGCCTTCCGCCGCCGTCGCGCAGAGCGGCGCGAGGGCGCTGGACACGCTGTCGATCGTCACCGGCAGAGCTTTGCCGATTGCCAGCGCGCAGACTAATCCTGCGATGACGGCGAACGCTGTCGAACGTGACGGCAACGGGTACTGCAGGGCCGAAAGGCTCATGACTGTCATCGTGATCCTCCCCTCTCTCCGTCAGGACGAAGCTGCAGCGGCGGCCGCTGCGACCGGCCGCTTTGCAGGCGTCCAGCGAAACGCCGCACCAAAACGGTTCCAGACGTTGATCGAGGCGACCGCCGAGGTCAGATACGTCAGTTCAGTCTCGGAGAATTCGCGGGACGCCTCGGCGTAAACCTCCTCGCTGACCCCGTCAGGCAGACAGGTCAGCGCCTCGGCCCAGGCGAGCGCGGCCCGCTCGCGCGGCGAAAAGATCGGCGCCTCGCGCCAGACCGCGAGCAGATGAAGCTTGTCGAGGGGAACGCCGATCCGTTCCGACAGCAGGACGTGGTGTTGCACGCAGAACGCGCAGCCGTTGATCTGCGAGGCGCGCAGCTTGACCAGCTCGAGCAGCTGCTTGTCGAGGCCGGCCTTGGCCGCAAGCTGGCCCAGCGCCAGCACCAGATCAAACGCATCGGGCGCGATCCGCTTGAAATCTTCATATTCGCTGCGGGCGTGTGACATTGCCATTCACCTCGGCACATTATAAGAGCACGGACATCTTATAAGAGCTCTTATATGTCGCGCAAGACGAATGTCACGAAATCGCAATCGGGACCCAAGGCCGTTGCAGCCGGTGCGGTGCACGTTCCAGCACCGGGCGAAGGCAAGCGCGGCGAGCAAGGCTATCTCGGTTACCTGCTGCGCCAAGCCCACGCCGCCGTTCGGCTCACGATGGAACGCACGCTCGCCGATCTCGGCGTGACCTCGCCGCAATTCGCGGTGCTGACGATGCTGAACGCCTATCCGGGCCTGTCGGGAGCCGATGTCGCCCGTCTCACCTTCCTGACGCCCCAGACCGTCGGCGTCATCATCCGCAATCTCGAACGCGACGGCGCGATTGCGATGACGCCTCATCCCGTTCACGGCCGCATCCAGCAATGGACGCTGACGCCGCGCGGCGCGACGCTTCTGAAGGCGTGCCGGCAGCGTGTGCTCGAATTGGAGAAGCGCCTCGCTCGCAATTTGGATTCAAAGGCGGAAACCACGATCCGGCGTTGGCTTTCCGGAATCGCGGCTGAGCTTCAGGAGGACTAGGCGGCCGGCATTCGCGGCTGTCGTGGCCGCTGGTGCTACCCGCCTTTCAAGGCGTTCTTGACTGCGCCGTCCGGCCAGCTCTCGTCGGCCGCGATCACCCGCACGCGGGTCTGGTCGGCGGGATTGACCAGCACGTGCGAATTCACCCGCTCATCGCTCGGCTCAAGACGCAGATCGGTTTCGGGCTTCCAGCTCAGCGTCGTCGCGAGGTCGCCGGGAAAGATCTTCCATTGCGATCCGTCGTCGAGTTCGACGATATGGCTTTCGGCATGCGTGCGTATCTTCATTCCACCCCGACGATTCGATGAACCAGGAAGGCCGGCCGTACCAGGACCGACTCTTCTCCTCCTGGCGTGGGAGGAATGCGGGAGTGCGGCACTTGTTCCGGTGGGAACGA
This sequence comes from Bradyrhizobium sp. IC3123, assembly GCF_020193625.1. Lineage (NCBI taxonomy): Bacteria > Pseudomonadati > Pseudomonadota > Alphaproteobacteria > Hyphomicrobiales > Nitrobacteraceae > Bradyrhizobium > Bradyrhizobium sp. IC3123. The sequence goes on from NZ_JADYVF010000002.1 coordinate 252,520, forward strand.
CCGACGGGGTCGGGCCGAGTTGCCGCACGCGGCCGTTTCGGAACCGACTCACGCGTGCCATGTTTCCGGCTAGAATGTGCCCATGAAGCACACTGATTCCTCGCCCCGTCACACACGCCGCGCCCTGCTCCAGTCGACGCTCGGTGCAGCCGCTTTGCTCGCGCTTCCCACCCGCGCTTTCGCCGCGCCTCCCGGCTTCGACGAATGGCGGGAGAGCTTTCGTGCGCGCGCGATGGCAAAAGGTATTTCCGCCGCGACATGGCAGCGCGCGATGGAACGGGTCGAACCGGACATGAGCGTGTTCGCGCAGATGCGCAACCAGCCCGAATTCCGCGAGCAGGTCTGGCAGTACATCAACCGCCGCGTCTCGGACTGGCGCATCATCAACGGCAAGATCGCGCTGAAGAACAACGAGGCGCTGTTCGCCCGCATCGAGCGCGATTTCGGGGTCGAGCGCGGCACGCTGCTGGCGCTTTGGGGCGTCGAGTCCGCCTATGGCGATCCGCTGGTGCAGCAGAACCACATGAGGCCGGTGTTTCCCTCGCTCGCCGCGCTCGCCTGGAACGAGCCGCGCCGCAAGGCCTATTGGGAGACCGAGCTGATCAATGCACTGCGCATCGTCGACAAGGGCTGGTCCACGCCTGAGGACATGCGGGGATCATGGGCCGGCGCGATGGGCCATTCGCAATGGATGCCGGAGGTCTGGCTCAATGTCGGCATCGACTATGATGGCAACGGCAAGGTCTCGCCATTCGGCAAGCCCGACGACGCGCTGGGCTCGACGGCAAAGTATCTCGTCAATCGTGGCAAGTGGCATCGCGGCGAGCACTGGGGCTACGAGGTGCGCGCGCCCGCCAACATGAGCGGCAGCCGGACCTATGCGGCCTGGCAGGCGGCCGGCGTGACGCGTGCCGACGGCCAACCATTTCCGCAGCCCAACGCATCCGCGCAGATGTGGACGCCGGTTGCGGGCGGGCCGACCTTCCTGCTCGGGCCGAATTTCTACTCGGTGAAGAGCTACAACCCTTCCATGAACTACGCGCTGGCGATCTGCCATCTCGGGGATCGCTGCCTGGGAGCTCCGCCCTTCATCCAGCCCTTCCCGGGCTCCGAGCGTGCGTTGACGCTCGCCGAAGTGCAGGAGATGCAGACGCGCCTGACCAAGGCCGGCTTCGACACGGGCGGCACCGACGGCCGGGTCGGCAACGACACCATGAAGGCAGTCAAGGAGTTTCAGCAGAAAGTCGGGATCGCGCCAGCCGATGGCTACGGCGGGCTGAAGGTGCTGGCCAAGCTGCGGCAAACCAACTAGCACGGCCGGAAGCGCCGGCGCTGGCGCCTCGCCGCAGCTGCAGCCGACCCTTAAGCCGCGTTTCGCTGTTCTGTCAGCTTCAGCAGTTCGTCGACGAGGTCATCCACGGTACGCTCGGCCGCGGCAATCGACGCCTGCAACCGTTCGTCGGCGAATTCGTCGTACTCGACTGCGATGCTGTGGAAGGCCGTGATCCCGATGAAGGCAAACACGTCCCGGACGGCTCCTTCGACATGATTGACGGCGGCCATGCGCCCGCCCGGATCGTACCCGTAGTCTCCGCGCGAGCCGAGCAGGACAAGACGCTTGTCCATGCCCGCAAGCAGCGCCGAATATGGATTGTCCGGACATGATCGGTCGAAGCCGAATGTGCGTCCGACCCGAACAACGTTGTCTATGTATGCCTTGAACTGCGCTGGCACACCGAAGTTGTACATTGGCACGCCCGCGACGATCAGATCAGCTGTGAGCAACTCGTCGACCAGCGCATCGCTTTCCGCCAAAGCCTCTCTCATCCATGGCTCGCGCCGATCGGGCTTCGCGAAGGCCGCCTTGACCCAGTCGTCCGTCACCGGACTCGGTGCGAAGCGACCGAGGTCGCGGCTGACGACGCGATCCCCCGGCCGCGACTGTAGCCATCGTTGGACGAAACGCTGAGTCAGACGCCTGGTGTGCGAACCGCGCGGATTTGCATCTGAAGGCTCTAACCGCGCGCTTGAATCGATTTGTAGCAGTTGCATTGCAGAACTCCTCTCATCTGTTCTCAATAGATCGGTTCAGGCCCCGTCGTTGACAAACGAAAGTTGCTCAGCTTATGGATGAACTGCATTCATCCTTGAGTTCGCGATGAGAAGGCTTCCTCCGCTGGCGGGATTGCGTGCATTTGAAGCGGCGGCACGTCACCTCAGCTTCAAGCGCGCCGCCGATGAGCTTCACGTCACGCCGACCGCGATCAGCCATCAGGTGCGACAGCTGGAGCAGACGGTCGGGGTCAGGCTGTTCGAGCGCCGGACGCGGCAGGTTCTGCTCACCGCGGAAGGTCAGGTCCTGCTTCCGGTCCTGCGCGACGGCTTTGATGCGTTTGCGCGTGTTCTGGAGGGATTGAGCCGGAAGCGACGCCGGGCGGTGGTCACACTTTCGGCGACGCCGGCTTTCACAGCCAAATGGCTGGTGCCGCGTCTTGCTGGGCTCCGAAAGAGCAGAGCCGACATTGATCTCACATTGCTTGCGAGCTTGGAGGTGGCCGATCTCAATTCGACCGCGGACCTCGCACTTCGCTACGGTTCCGGTCCTTATCCCGATCTGATTGCCGAGCCGCTCACGGTCGATCGTTTCGCGCCGGTGGTCAGTCCGCGCCTGGGCATCCGAAGACCGAGCGACCTGCGCTCAGCAACGCTGCTACATTTCGACTGGCACCGTCGTGATGCCAGAAATCCGACCTGGCGGCGCTGGCTCAAGACGGCCGGCATTAACGACGTTGATGCGCGCGCCGGCGTGCGTTTCAGCGATGAAACCCATGCCATCCAGGCAACCGTCGCCGGCGCTGGTGTCGCTTTGCACAGTCTTGTGCTCGTCGCCGACGAACTTTCGCAGGGAACGCTGGTCGCACCATTCGGGCCGGAGCTGGAAGGCTTTTCGCTGCACTTGGTCCGCAGCCGCGACCGGCCGCTCACCGAGCCGGTCGAGGCTGTACGACACTGGCTGAAGTCAGAGTTCGACGCGGCCCGCTGATGCGCAGCGCAGCTCGCGCGCCGCGGAATGACATCGTGGTCAGTGCCGATATTGCGGCTCCTCCGCATCGAGCTGCCGCCGGATCGCGGCGAGATGCAGCCGAGCGGATTCGGAATCGCCTTCGCGCATCTGCCTGTAGGTCTCCGCCGCAACGGCGGGATCGACCGGCAGCACCTTCCGCCCCGTCGACATCGCCAGCACCTGCACCTCGGCGGCGCGCTCGAGATAATAGAGATCGTCCCAGGCCTCCGCGATGGTCTGGGCCAGCACCATGACGCCGTGATGCTTCATGAAGACGATGTCGGCATCGCCGACCGCGGCGGCGATACGGGCGCCTTCGCGGCTGTCGAGCGCGAGACCGTTGTAGTCGCGGTCGACCGCGGTGCGGCCGTAGAATTTCAGCGCGGTCTGGCCGGCCCAGATCAGGGGATCACCCTCGGTCATCGACAGCGCCGTCGCGTAGGGCATGTGGGTGTGGAACGCGACCTTGGCGCGCGGCAGGCGCTTGTGCATCTCGGCATGGATGTAGAACGCGGTCGCCTCGGGCACGCCCTCGCCGTCGAGGACGTTGCCGTGGAAGTCGCAGATCAACAGCTTCGACGCGGTCAGCTCGCGGAAAGCGTAGCCGTAGGGGTTGACGAGGAACAGATCGTCATGGCCCGGCACGACCGCCGAGAAGTGATTGCAAATCCCCTCCTCAAAACCGTTGCGCGCGGCCATGCGGAAGCAGGCGGCGAGATCCTCGCGCGCGGTGCGGATCGCGTCGGAGGCGAGATCCGGCCGGTTCGAGCGGAATGTCGCGGGCGCGGGTGAGGACCCGAGAAGGCTGTGCGCCATGGCGAGGAATACCTCTGTCGGTTGGCTATTGCCCATCTTGTACAGGGGCTGCGCGTGCGCGTCAGCCCCTGCGGCAGCCACCCTGCCCTGCGCAGCTCAAGCGCGCCGCGGCACGCCGCCGGCATTCATGCCGCCGTCGATGACGAGTTCGCTGCCGGTGACGTAGCGCGAGGCATCGGAGGCGAGATACAGCACGCCCGAGGCGATCTCCGCGGCCTGGCCCGCGCGACCGAGCGGCGTCACCACCTTGGCGCGCTCCTCCGGATCGATCGGGGCGTTCTGGCCGGCGCCGGCCGCCCCCGTCGGGATCTTGCCCCAGATCGGGGTATCGATGATGCCGGGGTGAACCGAGTTGACCCGGATGCCGTCGCCCGCCGCCGCGCACTCCATCGCAATGGATTTGGCGAACAGCCGCACGCCGCCCTTGGTCGCCGAATAGGCCGACAATCCGGGCGAGCCGCGCAGTCCCGCCAGCGAGGACATCATGACGATCGAGCCGCCCCCGATCTTGCGCATCAAAGGCAGGCAATGCTTGACCGAGAGGAACACGCCATCGAGGTTGATCGCGTTCTGCTTGCGCCAGTCGGCGAGGGTCATGTCGACGATCGAAGGCACGGAGATGCCGATCCCGGCATTTGAGACGAGCACGTCGAGCCGGCCATATCGCTTTGCGATCTCGGCGACGATCTCGATCCAGCGCTCTTCGCTCGTGACATCCTGCTCCAGGAAGATCGCCTTGCCGCCCACGTTTGTTACGCGCCTGGCGAGCTCCGGGCCGCGCAGCTCGTCGATATCGGTGATGACGACAGTCGCGCCCTCGCGCGCGAACAGCTCGACGATGGCCTCGCCTATGCCGGAGGCGCCACCCGTCACCAGCGCGACCTTGCCCTTAACCTGCCCTGCCATGCTCACTCCCTTTTTTTGTTGTTTAAAACCGTTGTCTTTGATCGTTGTCGGAAAACCGCTTCGCACTTTTCCGGATCATGCATCATCTAATCACGGATGGCCCCTGATCCGGTAGCGCGACGTCGACGACACGGAATTGCACGCGCTCGGCGCCCTGGTAGCGATCGACCGACAACGAGCCCGCGACATGCATCTGCTGGCCGCGATTGGCGAGCAGCGCATTGCCGAGCTTTTGGCCGACTGAACGGAACGCGATGCCGTTGACGATGGCGCCGTCGCCCGCCTTGAAGCGCAGGCGCAGATGCGACTGGCCGACCTCGTCGGCAAACACGAGCTGGTGCGCCGGCAGCGCCAGCACCGGCTCCGGATTGCCGCTGCCGAAGGGACCGGCGCGATTGAGCGTCGCCGCAAGCTCCGGCGTCACCGCACGGGCGGTGACTGCGCCGTCGATATAGAGCTCGTTGACGTGGCGCGCCTCGGCGACGTCGCGCGCCAGCGCGGTCTCGAGATAGGCGCGGAATTCGGCGAGCTTCTCCTTGCGCAGCGTCACGCCCGCGGCCATGGCGTGGCCGCCGCCCTTGAGCAGGATGCCGTCGGCGACCGCCTGCCGCACCGCCTTGCCGAGATCGACGCCGGCGATCGAGCGACCGGAGCCGGTGCCGATGCCGCCCGGCTCCAGCGCAATGGCAAAGGCCGGCCGCGAGAACTTCTCCTTCAGGCGGGAGGCAACGAGGCCGACCACGCCGGGATGCCACCCTTCCGAGGCCGTGACGATCACGGCGAGCTTGTCCTCCAACCCGATCGAGGCCAGCGCCTCGGCTTCGGCCTGGGCTTCTGCCGCCTGCTCGATGACGCGACGTTCGCTGTTGAGACGGTCGAGCTCGGCCGCGATCCGCGCTGCCTCGACGCTGTCGCCTTCGAGCAGCAGCCGCACCCCGAGATCGGCGCGGCCGATGCGGCCGCCGGCATTGACGCGCGGCCCCAGCATGAAGCCGAGATGCCAGGCCTCCGGCGGGCCGTTGAGCCGCGCCACGTCCATCAGCGCGGTGTGGCCGACATGGTCGCGCCGACGCATCGCGATCAGCCCCTTGGCCACGAAGGCGCGGTTGAGACCTATCAGCGGCGCGACGTCGGCGACAGTGCCGAGCGCGACGTGATGCAGCATGCCCAGGAGATCGGGCTCGGGCATCTCGCTGGTCCAGAAGCCGCGCTGGCGCAGCTCGCGGTTGACCGCCACCAGCGTCACCAGCACGAGGCCGACGGCGGCGAGATGACCGAGGCCGGAGAGGTCATCGGGGCGGTTCGGATTGACCAGCGCGTCGACCTCGGGGAGATCGAGGCCGCATTGGTGGTGGTCGATCACGACCACGGACATGCCGAGGCGCTTCGCCTCGGCGAGCGGCTCTATGCTGGTGGTGCCGCAATCGACTGTGATCAGCAGCGTGGCGCCCTTGGCTGCGAGCGCGCGCACCGCTTCCGTGTTGGGGCCATAGCCCTCAAAAATCCGGTCGGGAATATGGATCAGCGGATCGAGCCCGCAATGGCGCAGATGCCAGGCCAGCAGCGCCGCCGAGGTCGCGCCGTCGACGTCGTAGTCGCCGAAGATCGCAACCCTCTCGCCCTTGGTCGCGGCATCCGCGATGCGTTTGGCGGCGGCCTCCATCTCCGTCACCGTGAACGGGTCCGGCAGCAGCTTTCGGATGGTCGGATCGAGAAAGTCGGACACCGCGTCGATGTCGACACCGCGGCCCGCCAGTACCCGCGCCAGCAGTTCCGGCAATTGGTGCCGCTGCACGATGGCGAGCGCCTGGGCTGCCCCGCGGGCATCAAGCCGGTCGCGCCACAGCTTGTCGGTGAGCGAGCGCGCCACGCCCAGGAAGGCCTGGGGCGCTTCGATAGGCAAGGCGGTGGCTGGCGGCGTCATGACAGAGGCAGATGTTGGGGAACTCGAAGGGCCAGGCGGTCACGCGAACGCAGAGTCACTGGCTTCAGGGGATTGGTCGGCATCCGGGACGGATTTGCAACGGTCCGGCCGCACAAAGCGGTGGATGGCCGCCCCGACGGGCGCACTGACTATCATTTAGGCATCCCGTCAAACAGCAAATTAAGCAGGCGTTAGGCGGAATCCTCGAAAAAGAATCGTATTCGATCTGTAAGTCGTTGTTCCGGGTTCATTGCAGATCAGACCTCATTGCCAAGGGAAGTCCCCGATGTCTGCTGCGCTGGGTCTGAAAGCCAAGCCGATCGCCACCGAGCCCGCGGACGATGATTCCGACATCTCCGCGCTGATCAACCGCCTCACCGCGGAGGTCAACCAGATCGCGGTCGACAAGACCAAGTCGATCCAGCAGATCACCAACCAGATGAAGATGCTGGCGCTGAACGCGCTGATCGAGAGCTCGCGCGCCGGCGCGCAAGGCGCGGGCTTTGCGGTGGTGGCGCAGGAGGTGCGCGGCGTCGGCCAGCAGGTCGAGACCATCGCCCGCGAGCTCGAGACCCAATTGACGAAACGCACCGGCGATCTCGTCGCCTCGATCGACCGCATGAGCCAGCGCTCCCGCGGCGAGCGGATGGTCGACCTGTCGCTCAACGCGATCGAGCTGATCGACCGCAATCTCTACGAACGCACCTGCGACGTGCGCTGGTGGGCGACCGATTCCGCCGTGGTCGATTGCGCGGCCTCGCCCAGTGCTGCGGCCGTCTCCCATGCCTCGCAGCGCCTCGGCGTGATCCTCGGGGCCTACACCGTCTATCTCGATCTCTGGCTCTGCGACCTCGACGGCAACGTCATCGCCAACGGCCGCGCCGACCGCTTCCGCGTCGTCGGCCAGAACGTCGCCCACACCAGATGGTTTCGCGACGCGAAAGGCCTTCGCTCCGGCGACGATTATGTCGCCGGCGACGTCGAGAACCAGCCGCTGCTCGGCAACGCGCAGGTCGCGACCTATTGCGCCAGCGTCCGCGCCGGCGGGCAGGCCAACGGCGCGCCGATCGGGGTGCTCGCCATCCATTTCGACTGGGAGCCGCAGGCCCGCGCCATCGTGCAGGGCGTGCGCGTCGGCGACGGCGACAAGGCGCGCGTGCTGCTGGTCGATTCCAATTTTCGCGTGATCGCGGCCTCCGACGGCCAGGGCATCCTCAGCGAACGCATCTCGCTGTCGCTGAACGGCCAGCGCTCCGGCTTCTATCAGGAACGCACGGGCACACTGGTCGCGTTCCATGCCACCCCAGGCTACGAGACCTATCGCGGGCTCGGCTGGTACGGCGTGATCGTCTGCGGCGCGTGAGGCGAGCGGGCCCGCCTCGATCAAAACTCGCGAAAACAACCCCATGCACAGTAGCCAAGGGGTTGTCTTACCTCGCTGTTTTTGCACGCGCGAAGATTCTTTGACACGTCGGGCAAAACAGAAGGAATCCGGCTCGGCGACACCTCATTGGGCGCGGCGATCTAGCACAGCGACATCGCCGCCTCCCTTCACCTTTCCGACATTTGCGTGTTGACCTTCCGAGCTGCCGCGGCAGCCAGCTTGCGGTACTGATCTTCGTACTGGCGCGCCATTCGGTATGCGGTGAAGCGTTCCTCGAAGCGGGCGCGCACTCTCCTTCGATCCAGCTTGCCCAATTCGCCGACCGCCTTGACCGCCTGCTCCTCGTTCTCGACGATGAAACCGGTTAGGCCGTGCTCGATGACCTCAGGGACAGAGCCGGAGCGATAGGCGATCACGGGCGTTCCGCACGCCATCGCCTCGATCATGACCAGCCCGAAAGGCTCCGGCCAAGCGATCGGAAATAGCAGAGCGGCTGCTCCGCCAAGGAATGATTGCTTCTTCACGTCGTCGACTTCGCCGATAAGCTGGATCATCTCGCCGTCGATCCGGGGCGCAAGGTGTTTCCTGAAGTAGGCAGTCTCGGCGCGTGGAATCTTCGCGGCGATGCGAAGAGGCATTCGGGCTGCGTGCGCGATGCGGATGGCGTCCTCCGGACCCTTGTCCTCCGTTAGACGGCCAAGAAACGCCAGATAGGATCCCTCCTCATAGGATGGATCCAACAGCTCCGACGACAGCCCGTGCTGGATCGTTCCAATCCATTTCGCATCCGGAAGCGGCAGGCGCTGGTGATCCGAGATCGACACGAAGCTTGCTTCTGGGAACTGCCGAACCACGTCAGGCAAGCCAGGCAAGTCAAGGCGGCCGTGCATGGTCGTCAGGAACGGTACGCCAAGGCGACTGAGCAACGGCAGCGGAAGCCAGTCGATATGGGCGTGGATCACGTCGAAGTCGTTGGCTCGTCTCGCGATCGCTTCCAGCAGCATCGCGCAGGCTGCGTTCGGATCGGCGCCCTTCCAGCCGAGACGCAGCGCGCGTGGCCATACCGGGTGGAGTTTGCCTCTCGTTCGGGAGTCACCGGTGGCAAACAGCGTGACGTCGTGACCGAGCTCGACAAGCTCATCCACAAGCCAGGCTACCACCCGCTCGGTGCCGCCGTAGAGCTTCGGAGGGACGCTTTCGGCAAGCGGAGCCAGCTGGGCGATACGCATTGGAGCTCGCTATATCGCTGAACGCACGATCAGCACGATGGCCGCAGATAGAAGGTTCGAAATCGCGAGCAAGGTCCAATCCGGCCTTGCGCTCGCGCTAGCCAGCCGACAGATACCGCCCTCGATGAGCCTCAACATTCGTCATCGGAAAGCCGCTCGAGATAGGCAAGCCCGAATGCTGCGAGTTCCTGGGCATCACCGTTACTCTCGCGCGCTTCCCGCCTCCCTTGCAGATGACGCTCGAGCAGGCAACGACGGCCATCCGCTGCATCGACGCTGCGATGCCGGGCAAGGTACACGCACCAAGCGGTGTCCACCGCTGTTCGTAGCGGGCTGTCGTCGACCATGTTCCAGCTCCGACGTGGAAGATGTTCATGGGGCGCCAACTCCTCGCGACGGCGGAAGTTTCCAGTTTTTCCCTAAAGTCTAAGTCTGCGCGCAAGGCGAGCGCAATCAGCGGTCGCTCCCTTCGCGCGTGCAAGTTCAGCCGAGACGACGCGCCGCCATCTCCGCGGCGAGCAGCAACGCCGCGCGGCTGGCGCCAATCGATGCGATACCTTGACCCGCGATGTCGTAGGCGGTGCCGTGCGCGGGCGTGCAGATCGGGAACGGGAAGCCGCCGAGCAAGGTCACGCCGCGATCGAAATCCATCAGCTTCATCGCGATCTGGCCCTGGTCGTGATACATCGTCAGCACGGCATCGAAGGCGCCGGCCTTGGCGCGCAGGAACACGGTGTCGGCCGGAAACGGTCCCTCCGCGGCAATGCCCTCGCTCTGGCTTGCTGCGACCACCGGCGCAATCACGTCGATCTCCTCGCGGCCGAAATTGCCGCCGTCGCCGGCATGGGGGTTGAGGCCTGCGACCGCGATGCGTGGCCGCGCAAAGCCGGCGTTGCGCATGCAGGAATCGGTTAGTCTGAGCGCGCGATGGATGCGTTCGCCGGATAGCTTCGCAGCGACGTCCCTGAGCGGGATGTGCGAGGTGACCCGTGCGTTCCAGAGCCGGTCCAGCACGTTGAATTCGCTTGCCGGCGTCTTGAGACCGACGACCTCGGCGGAGAACGCGATCTCGTCGTCGTACTCGGCACGGGCAAGGCGCATCGCCTGCTTGTTAAAGGGGGTGAAGCAGACCGCGTCGACATGGCCGTCGCGGCCGAGCTCGAGCGCATGCCTGTAATTGGCCAGCGCAAATTTTCCGCCGGCAAGGGTCGCTTTCTTCGGCTCGACCTCTCTGGGGTCGAGGTGGCGGAGATCGACGAACAGCGCATCTTCCTGCGCTGCGCGAAGATCGGCGCCCTGCTCTAGCATCTTCAGCTCCGGCTTGACGCCGGCAATGCGCGCGCCCTCGTCGAAAATGCGGCGGTCGCCGATGACGACGAGCCGGCAGCGCGCGCGGATGTCGTCCTGCGCCACGAGCTTGGCCGTCAGCTCCGGGCTGATGCCGGCTGGATCTCCCATGGCCAGCGCAATCAGCGGCTTTGCGGTCATATGATCGCCCTTTCCTGGACTGGCGCATCGGTCGCGGGCGACGCAGGTTTGCGCCAGAGCCGCGGCAGCTGCAACAGAAGCGGAAGCAGCAGCAGCGCGATGCCGCCCACGATCAGGCACGTCACCAGCTTGTTCGCAAAGAAAATGCCGAGAGATCCCTTGGAGATCAGCATCGACTGCCGGAAGGCGTCCTCGGCCTTGTCGCCGATGACGATCGCGAGCACGAGCGGCGCCAGCGGATAGAACAGCTTCTTGAAGAGATAGCCGACGACCCCGAAGCCGAGCATCATGACGACGTCGAGATAGGAGTTCGACACCGAATAGGCGCCGACGACGCAGATGATCACGATCAGCGGCGCGATCACCACGAAGGGAATCCGCATCAGGGCGGCGAACACCGGGACCGTCAGCAGCACTAGGGCCACGGCGACGATGTTGCCGACATACATCGAGGCGATCAGGCCCCAGACAAAATCCTTTTGATCCACGAACAGCATAGGCCCGGGATTGAGGCCCCAGATCATCAGCCCGCCCATCATCACGGCCGCGGTCGCCGAGCCCGGAATGCCGAGCGAAAGCATCGGCAGCAGCGCGCTGGTCCCGGCGGCATGATCGGCCGTCTCCGGCGAGACGATGCCTTCGACCTCGCCCGTGCCGAAATGTCGGCCGCGCCGTGAAAAGCGGCGCGCGATGCCGTAGCTCATGAAGGAGGCCGCGGTCGGGCCGCCCGGCGTGATGCCCATCCAGCAGCCGATCGCGGCGCTGCGCAGCAGGGCGATGCCGTGCCGCGGCAGGCGGCCGACGGCGCGAAACACCTCGCGCCAATCGATTTTGGATGAGACGGCGCGGGCGTGAAATTCCTCCTCGACGGCCACCAGCAGCTCGCCGATGCCGAACAGGCCCATCACCGCGACGACGAAGCTGACGCCCTTGACCAGCTCATCCACGCCCATGGTGAGGCGTACGCTGCCGGAGACCGTGTCGATGCCGATGGCGGCGATGGCGAAGCCGAGCGCCAGCGCCACGACGGTCTTGATCGGCGCCGCACCGCCCATGCCGACGAAGCTGGCAAAGGCGAGAAAATAGACGGCAAAATACTCGGCCGGCCCGAACGCGAGCGCAGCCTGCGCCACCCAGGAGGCGAGGAAGGTGATCAGGATGACGCCGACCAGCGCGCCGAACGCCGCCGAACCGAAGGCGGTCGCGAGCGCGGTGGTCGGCCTGCCGTCGCGCGCCATCGGATAGCCGTCGAAGGTGGTCGCCACCGACGACGGCTCCCCCGGGATATTGAACAGGATGGAGGTCACCGATCCCCCGAATAGCGCGCCCCAATACATGCTGGAGAGCAGGATGATGGCCGAGACCGGCTGCATGCCGAAGGTGAGCGGCAGGAGCAGCGACACGCCGTTCGGCGCGCCCAGCCCCGGCAGCACGCCGACGAGAATGCCGAGCAGCACGCCGACCACCATCAGGACCAGATGCGGCACCGTGACCGCGATGGTGAAGCCGTGCAGGAGCTCCTGGAGATTGTCCATCCCGCTGCTCCCTCAGAACCCGAGCGCGGAAGCCAGTGCGCCGCGCGGCAGACTGACCTGGAACATGCGCTCGAACACGAGGTAGAGCGCGAGCGCCGTAGCTCCTGCCATAGCCAGCGCGCGCGGCACGGATTGGTGTCGGGGAATCGCCAGCACCGCGAAGACATAGAGAGCGGAGGCGACATACATCCCGGCGAGCGGGATCGCAGCGACGAAGATGGCAGCCGGCACGAACAGGCCGACGAGCCGGCGCAGCTCGATCGACGTGATCGCGATGGGAACGTTTGCGAGCGTCGCGGCCGGCACCACGCCTCGCACCAGATTGTAGAGGCTGCCGAGCACGACGATGATCCCGGTCAGGAACGGGAATGTGCCGGCGTCCACGCCTGCGCTCGACCAGCCGATGCCGTTGTCGAGGCTGGAGACGACGACGGCTACGCCGAAGCTGCCGGTGAGCACGGCGGTCGCAAGTTCAAGCGCGCGACGGGAGATCATGGGCAGCTCCGGCGAAACAGTCCTCGTCCTGAGGAGCGCGCTTTTTCGCGCGTGTCGAAGGACGGCTCCAGGCGACATCGCATCCGCGGCCATCCTTCGAGACGCCCGCCTCCGGCGGGCCCTCAGGATGAGGACCAGGGCTACAGTTGGCGGCGCGATCGAAGCCCATCCTCGGCCTCACTTGACCAGCCAGCCCTGCTCGCCCGCGACCTGCTTGATGCGCTCGAGGTCCTCCTTGATGAATTTTTCGAGCTCGGCACCGGTGAGGAACGTGTCGACCTGGGAGGTCTTCTCGATGTAGTCCTTCCACTCCGGCGTCGCCTGCACCTTCTTCATGAGGTCGACATAGAACGCGGCCTGCTCCGGCGTGACCTTGCCGGGCAGCCACACGGTACGCGGCTGCTCATATTGGTTGATGTCGAGGCCCTGCTCGACGCAGGTTGGAACGTCGCCCCAGCCTTCCGTCGCGGTGACCTTCGGCCCCTGGGGCAGCCGCTTCGGGCTGAACACGCAGAGCGGGCGCTGCGTGCTGCCGCGCCATTGCCCGAGGCTTTCGCTGGGGTTGTTGACGTGGGAATCGAGGTGTCCGCCGGCGAGCTGCACGGCGGTCTCGGCGCCGCTCTTGAACGGGATATAGGTCAGCTTGACCTTGCCGGCCTTCTCGATCATGCGCGTCAGCACCTCGTCGGTGTCCTTGGACTGCGCGCCGCCCATCTTGAATTCGCCCGATGCGGCCGCCTTCAGATAATCGCTCGCAGTCTTGTACGGCGCGTCCTGCTTGACCCAGAGCAGGAACTCGTCCTGCGCCATCGCCGCGATCGGCGTGAGATCGGTGTAGTTGAAGGCGACCTTGGAGACGAGCGGCTGCTGCCAGGCATTCGAGGTGCCGAAGATCACCTTGTAGGGATCACCGGCGGAGGCCTTGCCGTAGACATAGCCTTCAGCGCCACTGCCGCCCCCCTTGTTGACGACGACGATCGGCTGCTCGATCAGCTTGTGCTTGGTGATGATGTTCTGCACCGCGCGCGCGAGATTGTCGGTGCCGCCGCCGGGGCCGGCGGTGGCCACGAACTCGATCGGCTTTTGCGGTTGCCAGGCGCTGAGCGCCGGCATGGTGCCGGCGAGCACGGCTGCGGCTGCGGAGAGCAGAAATGTTGGCGTCCGACCCATGATTTCCTCCAGCTGATCTTTATCTTTTGTTGTTGTCGTATCGACGTCCGGTCAGGCGACGTGTTCCTCGCGTCGTTCCCGGGCCGAGACGATTGCGCCTTCTTTTTCGAGCGCTTCGATTCGTGACTGGTCGAACCCATGCTCGGCCAGAACCTCTTTCGTGTGCTCTCCATAGACCGGTGCGCCTGATCGCACTTTGCCCGGGGTCTCCGAAAACTTGATGGGAAGCCCGATCGTCTTGACGGACCCGAGCGTGGAGTGCTCGACCTCGACGACCATCTCGCGCGCCAGCGTCTGCGGATCGCTCAGCGCCTCCAGCATGTCGTGCACGGGGCCGCACGGCACGCCCTTCTCGTCCAGCGCCGCGAGCCAATGCGCCCGCGATTGCTTGCGGAAGCGTTCGCTGAGGACGGCTTCGAGCTCCTTCAGGTTGGCCATGCGATCGGCACCGGTGACGAAGCGCGGATCGTCGGCGAGCTCGCTCGCGCCGAGCGCTTCCAGCATCAACAGCCAATGCTTCTTGTTGGCGCCGCCGACCACGAGCCAGCCGTCCGAGGCTTCAAACGCCTGGTACGGCGCGTTGAGCGGATGCGCCGAGCCCATCGCGCGCGGCGCGGTGCCCGCGGCGAGCGCGATGGTCGACTGCCAATAGGTCTGCACCAAGGCGGCTTCATAAAGCGAGGTCTCGACCCATTGGCCTTCACCGGTCTTGAGGCGATGGGTGTAGGCGGCCAGGATGCCCATGCTCGCGAGCAGGCCGGCGGTGATGTCCGACAGCGGCGGGCCGCACTTGACGGGCGGACCGTCGGGCCGCTCGCCGGTAAAACTCATGATGCCGCTCATGGCTTGCGCGACGAGATCGAACCCCCTGCGATGCTTGTAGGGGCCGGTGCGGCCGAAGCCCGACAGCGAGCAATAGATCAGCGCCGGGAATTCCGCGTGCAGCGCCTCATAGCCGAAGCCGAGGCGCTCCATCGCGCCCGGCGCAAAGTTCTCGACCAGCACGTCGGCATCGGCGATCAGCCGGCGCAGCACCTCTTTGCCGCCGTCGGTCTTCAGGTCCAGCACGATGCCGCGCTTGTTGCGGTTCATCATCAGGAAGGAGGCCGCCTCGTCCCCGATCTTCGGCGGCACCGAATGACGGGTGTCGTCGCCGTTCGGCCATTTCTCGATCTTGATCACGTCGGCGCCCATGTCGGCGAGCATCAAGGTGCAGGTCGGTCCCGCCATGACGTGAGTGAGATCAATGACCTTGAGGCCGGCCAGCGGTCCCGAACGGCGGGAGGTGGATTGCGATGGATCGCTTTGCATCGGCTCGTCCTATTGGCCGCGCCATTGCGGCGCGCGCTTGTTGAGGAAAGCATCGAGCCCTTCGCGAAAATCCTGGCTCGTGTAGCACATCAGGATGAGGTCTTCGCCCTCGTCCTGCGTCAGCCGGCGCTGCAGACGGCTGACAGCCTGCTTGGTCGCGTTCAGCGTCAGCGGCGCATGGCTCGCGACGAGCCGGGCCACCTCGTCGGCGCGTCGTTCAAGGGCGGCAAGATCGTCGACGACCTCACCGAGCAGCCCGACACTTGCGGCTTCCGCGGCGTCGACGAGGCGCGCAGTGAAGATGAGATCCTTGACGCGCGCAGCGCCGATCAGCGCGGTGAGACGGCTGACATTGGACATCGACAGGCAATTGCCGAGCGTCCTGGCGATGGGGAATCCGATCTTCGCAGCTTTTGTGCCGATGCGGAGGTCGCAGGCCGCGGCAATGCCCGCCCCGCCGCCGGTACAGAACCCGTTGATCGCCGCGATCGTGGGGACCCGGCATTGCTCGAGTGTGGTCAGAACGCGGTCGATACGGTTCTCGTAGTCGATGGCGTCCTGCGGCGTCCTGAATTCGCGAAACTGATTGATGTCGGTGCCCGAGGCGAAGGCCTTGTCGCCGGCCCCGCGCAGCACCAGCACCTTGATGTCATGGTCGCGGTTGGCCTCCTCGCAGATCGCGGCGAGCCGCTCGTACATGGCGAAGGTGAAGGCGTTGCGGGCCTGCGGGCGGTTGAAGGTGATCCGCCCGATGCCGCCGTCGCGCTCGAACACGAGGTCTTCTGCCTCCACTTGCAGATCCATTTCCTCATACCTTTCTGTTTTTTACATTTTTGAATGCAAAACTTTGGATTTTCAAGCTGGAACTTGGCCATATGGGCGTATAAGTTCATTTTTGCATTCAAAACTGAGCTCAGAGCCATGCTTCACGACGAGGTCGTCAACCGCATCCGCGCCATCCTCCTCGACGGCGAAATCCCGCCGGGCGCGCGGATTCCCGAGCGCGAGCTGTGCGAGCGGCTCGAGATCTCGCGGACGCCGCTGCGCGAGGCGCTCAAGGTGCTGGCGGCGGAAGGGCTCGTGCAGCTGCTGCCGCATCGCGGCTCGCGGGCAGCAAAGCTGACCGACAAGGACATGCGCGACCTGTTCGAGGTCTGCCAAGGCTTGGAGGCTCTCGCGGGCGAACTCGCCTGCGAGCGCATCAGCGACGCGGAGATCGATGCGATCGCCGCCGCGCACGCGGACATGGTGCAGCACTATCGCGAGCGCGACCTGATCCAGTACTACCGCGGCAACCGTGCGATTCACGAAGCCATCGTGACCGCAGCGGGAAATCCTGTGCTCGCCGGGCTTTACGCCTCGGTGACCGCGCGCATCCGGCGCGCGCGCTATGTCACGCCGATGACGGCGCAGCGCTGGGCGCTCGCCGTGAAGGAGCACGAGGCAATCCTGAACGCGCTTCAGCGCCGCGACGGTGTCGGGCTCGCCCACATCCTGCGTGCGCATCTGCGTCACAAGCGCGAGGAAGTGCTGCAGGCGGGCTTTGCCGAGACGGAAGGCAATGACGTCACGTTGAGAATTGCGTAACGCGCAATTCCGCGCCTTGGCGCAGCCTGCCTTTGCACGTCGCTTTCGCGCTCCGGCTATCGTTCTCGTTCAGCGTGCCGTACCGGGTAATTCCACTTGCTAGCTTGTCGCAACCGGCGCAGCATGCTTTCCGCCGCCCTCCGGCCACGTGGCCGATCGGGCGGCCGCTTACCGCGCCAACGATTGCGCAAAACAAAAGACGAAAGCGGAGGAAAAGAATGACATTCGATGTCTCGCGTCGGTCCCTACTCGCACTCGGGGCCGGTCTCAGCGCCAGCGCCATGCTCGGCAGCAGCGCGATGGCGCGGGCGCCCAAGCTCGGCACCCAGACGCCCTACTGGCACCGCTTCATTCTCGGCGATGCCGAGGTGACCGTGGTATCCGACGGACCGCTTCCGCTCGGCGATCCCTCCGGGACCTTCACCGGCGTTCCCAAGGAAGAGGTCAAGAAGATGCTGACCGACAATTTCCTGTCGCCGGACAATGTCGTGCTCGAACAGAACTCTCCGATCGTGAACACCGGTGACAAGCTCATCCTGTTCGACACGGGCATGGGCTCATCGAAGATGTTTGGCGCCAGCACCGGACGGCAGCAGAAGAGCATGACGGAGGCCGGCATCAAGCCGGGCGACATCGATGCCGTCGTATGCTCGCATGCCCATATCGATCATATCGGCGGCATCGTCGACGACGGCGGCAAGCCGCTGTTCCCCAACGCGCAAGTCTACATTGCCCAGAGCGATTTCGACTTCTGGACCGACGAAGGCAAGCTCGGCAGCGCGGCCAAGGATTTCGTCATCCACGCCCGCAAGAACCTGCTGCCGGTCCGGGATCGGATCAAATTCTTCAAGGATGGAGAGGAATTCCTGCCCGGCGTGCAGGCGATCGCGGCCCCCGGCCACACCGTCGGCCACACCATCTTCATGGTGACGTCGGCCGGCAAGTCGTTCGCCTTCCTCGGCGATCTCTCGCACCATTCGGTGCTGCTGCTGGAGAAGCCACGGATGGAGTTCTCCTACGATTCCGACCCGAAGCAGGCGGCGGAGTCGCGCGTCAAGCTGCTGACGATGCTGGCCGCCAACAAGATCCCGGTGATGTCCTATCACTTCGCCTGGCCAGGCTATGGCCATGTCGCCAAAGCCGGAGATGGTTTCCGCTACTATCCGCAACCGATGCAGATGACGTTGTAGCCGTCAGTTCAGATCCGGGCGGCGCGAGCCGCCCGGATCTGTGCGGTCCCACGCGGCGAACCTTACAGGCACTCCAGGCGGGCCCGCAGCTGGGCGTCGCTCTCACGGCCCACTGCAAGCAATGCGGAATACGGGTCCCCGGCAATGCCGAGCGCGGCGGCAAACGCGGGCTCGGTCTTCATCCCGCGCGCCCTATGGTCGGCCACGGCTTTGCGCAGACGCCCGTCGTCGAGCGCGAGCAATCTCCGCTCGATTTCGAAGTGCAGCCAGCCTTCCTGCTGATCGACCGGCCTGGGATCGCCGAATAGCTCGAACGGCCAGCCGTCCCACTCGAAGCGGGCGACCACCGGCCGTCGGCGGGAGCACCATTGGTAGAGCGCAAACCCGTCACAGGAGCGGTATCGTCGCCAGACCACTTCGGCGAAAGCTGCCGCGTCGAGAACATGGCAGACGACATCGATGTCGCTCGTCGTCGTCGCGAGCCCCAAGGGCAGCGTCCCGACCACGCGTGGATCGAACTCCCGCAGCTCGTCGAGCAATCCCGAACTGCCGATTGCGGCTTCGTAGCTATCGATCGGTCTCGGCATCGCCGAAGACCTCGACCAGGCGAAAACGCTCGCACATCAGCATCATGTCGTCGCTATAGCGCCCGAGCCTGCCGAAATAGGATTGATGGGCACGGCGCCAATGAGCCAGGCTCCGGTCGCCTTCTCCCTCGTCATGTGCAAAGGCTGCATCGACCTCGTTGAAGCGCCGGTATGTCACCTCGATGGTTTCGATGACGCAGCGCGGCTCTCCTCGCCCGTCGAGCACGACCCAGCGCTCACCGGGCGTAGAGGTGTTCGGCTCGTCCTCGGTGCTGCACGTCGCGGTCTTGATGCCCTTGACGACGAGCTCGACTAGTTCGTCGGCCAGCGCGGGACTGTCGCCGAACGCGAAGGTTCGCAGATGCTGATACGGCTCGGGAATCCCCTTGCCCACCTAACAGCCGAGCCTATCCGCGATGCCGCCAAAATCCTTCGCGACGATGTCCCACTTGCCGGTTGCTTCGAAATCGACCTTCTGAAGCGGGCCGTATTCGGTCGGCCGCGCCACGAAGGCGGTCTTCAATCCGTTCTTCTGGGCGGCAGCGAGATCGCCATTGTGGGCCGCGACCATCATCACCTCTTCCGGCTTGAGGCAGAGCAGCTTTGCTGCGCCGAGATAGGTTTCCGGATCGGGCTTGTAGTGCTCGAACAGCTCGGCCGACATAATGAGGTCCCACGGCAGGCCGGCGAACTTCGCCATGTTGGTGAGCAGCGCGACGTTGCCGTTCGAGAGCGGCGAGATCACGAACTTTGATTTCAGCCGCGTCAAGCCGGTGACGCTGTCGGGCCAGGGATGCAGGCGGTGCCAGCCTTTGGTGAGGTAATCGAGATCGGCGTCGGTGAGGCCCTTGATCGCGAATTGATCGACCAGCTGCTCCAGCGAGCGGCGGTGCAGGTCATCGAGCATGACGTAGCCGCGCTCGGGATGTTGGCGCACGTCGTCCATCGAGGCCATGTACATGCCGCGCCAGCCGTCGACCAGCGCGGTCCAATCCGCGCTGATGCCGCGCTGCTTTCCCCACCACATGAAGTCGGTGATCAGGCTGGTGCGCCAGTCCACGACCGTGCCGAATACGTCGAAGACGAGGGCTTTGATGACGGAGAGATTGGATGGTGTGGTCATGCTTCGCTCCGCTGATTTTGTTTTGGCCCGGCTAGCCGGCCGAGATCGAGGGCTTTAAAGCATGATCCGTTCCATGCAACAATAGCGCTAGTTCGGCGCATCAAGCACGTGAGGGACGAGTTTGGTCGCCTACCTCAACTCGTCGGGGTGAAGCGCACCGGCCATGACAACCGTCTCTGTCGCATACATATTGCTCGAGGATGCCCGCCTCCCGGACGAGGAGGCTTTGATCCAGTTCTTACGCGTTCGTCATGCCGACATACGCTGGAACCGTAGCACCTTCGCACCGAGCGACGGTGCTGACGGTCCCCTGTTCATCCGCGCAGGAGATCATCTCATGACGATCCTCCTGATGCCTGCGCCGATACCTTTCGATCAGCAATTGTGGGAGCGGGCTTCCTGGCTGTGGCCGGAAGCTTTCCACGCCGCTCGACGCCATCGTGCGCACCTCGTGGTCGCGCCGATGGGCTCTGCCGAAGGCAATACGGAAACGAAAGCGCTGGATTTTGCCGAGAATACGTACCTCACGACCGCCTTTGTGGGTGCCGTGGTTGCGGCACTGCCTAATGTTGTCGCCGTCATCTGGGACGGAAAAATCGGCCGTTCCCCCGAGATGTGGCTGGAGCAGTCAAGCCGCGCGTTCGAGGCGTATCCAGATCAGCCGTTCGGATTGTGGATGGACATCGTCCCCTTCCGTTCCGGCAAGACCCTGGGAGCTTATACGCTCGGATTGTCCGCGTTCGCTGGACGAGAGATCGAGTTTGAGGTGGACGGGCTTGACGAACGCACCGTCACCGGCCGGGTTGCCCAGCTCTCGGCATTTCTCATCGCTGCCGACCCCGACGCGAGCTTCAAGAACGGTGAGGTGTTCAAACCGGACTCCGAGATCGACCATCGCGTTGCTGTGCTCCATCGCAAGTCGCGCTTCAACCTTGGGCCGGTCATCTCCTTCTCATCTCTTGATGATCGATCGGGGAGAATCAGGACCTATCCGATCATTCCTCCTTCCATCGCCGGAAATCATCCTCTGCTGATCATGCTGGCAAAGGTTGGGCATTTCGATCCGGCGCATCCAAGAAACAAAATCGGTCTCAAGCCTGATCACTACGTCTCCGAAGTACGCCTGGAGAGCTTCGATGAAGGCCTCGCGCAGGCGCTGTCCCGTATGATTGCAACTGACACCTATGCCGAGGCCGACATAAACGCGCGCAGCGCGCTCGCGCGCGGAGACATGGCGACCGCGAAGTCCATTCTTCAGCCCTGGGCCGATGAGGTTGGGCAGCTCCAGGGGGCCGTCATGCTGGCTCTGATGTTGCGCGACCTGCACATGTTCGCCCCGGCACCGCATCGCAGCCCATAGCAGACAGACGACGGATCCGTCTGCGACCAAAGCGCCGAGCAATCGCGCGCGGATGACCGCGGCCTCAATCCAGATGGAACTTTGCCAGCTCGCGATGCTCGGCCTTGATGTAGCGCACGGTGCCGGTGACGGAGCGCATCACCACCGTCTCGGTCTCGATCACACCGTCCTTGCGGAACTTGACGCCTGAGAGCAGCGAGCCCGTGGTGACGCCGGTGGCGGCGAACAGGCAGTCGCCGCGTGCCATGTCCTCGATGCCGTAGATCATCTTGGGATCGTTGACGCCCATCTTGGCGGCGCGCTCGCGCTTCTCCTCGGAATCGAGGATGAGGCGGCACTGCATCTGGCCGCCGATGCAGCGCAGCGCCACGGCGGCGAGCACGCCTTCCGGTGCACCGCCGGTGCCGAGATACATGTCGACGCCGGTGTTGTCGGGGTCGGCGCAATGGATGACGCCGGCAACGTCGCCGTCGGTGATCAGGCGTACGGCCGCACCGGTCGAGCGCACGCTCGAAATGATGTCGGCATGGCGCGGACGGTCGAGCACGAGAACGGTGATGCCCTCGGGCTTCACGCCCTTGGCCTTGGCGAGGCGGCGGACATTGTCGGCCGGCGAGGCATCGAGATCGACGACGCCCTTGTCGTAGCCGGGGCCGATCGCGAGCTTCTGCATGTAGACGTCGGGGGCGTGCAGCAGCGTGCCGCCGTCAGCCATCGCCATGGTGGCGATCGAGCCCGGCATGTTCTTGGCGCACAGCGTGGTGCCTTCGAGCGGGTCGACCGCGATATCGACCTCGGGACCTGCCTTGAGGCCGACCTGCTCGCCGATATAGAGCATCGGCGCCTCGTCGCGTTCGCCCTCGCCGATCACGATGGTGCCCTGGATCGGCAGCTTGTTGAGCTCGCGCCTCATGGCGTCGACGGCGGCCTGGTCGGCCGCCTTCTCGTTGCCGTGGCCGCGCAACCGCGCCGACGACACCGCCGCCCGCTCCGTCACCCGCACGATCTCCAGCGTGAGAATGCGCTCGAGCAAGGCGTGCGGGGGGACTTCAATATGGGTCGACATCGGCTTACTCCTTCGAAACGTTTGGGACGGAAATCTCCGCCCGCATCAACTCACAACGCCCGGTGTTCGTTCGAACGAACGACCGCCTCAGTTCTTCTCGATCCGGATCACCTGCGGCCGTCCGCTGATCACCTTGTCCTTCTGCACGGCGGCGAGCGCACGGCGCACGGCATCCTCGTGAGTGGCATAGGTGATCAGGATGACGGGCACCGGGACAGCCTTGCCGTCAGTGGGCGCAGCGCCGCCATTGGGATGACGCTGCACGATCGACTCGATCGAAATCTTCTGCTCGGCAAGCCGCGTCGCGATCGCGGCCGCAGTGCCGGGGAAATCGCGGGCGAGCAGGCGAATGTAATAGCCGCCCTCGTGGCGCTCCATCGGCGCCTTCTTGGTGTCGCGCAGCTGCCCGATCGGCCGGCCGAACGGATTGGCGCGGATGCCGCGCGCGACGTCGGCGATGTCGGCGACGACGGCGGATGCGGTCGCGGCACCGCCCGCGCCGGGGCCGACCAGCGTGATCGGCGGAATGCCTTCGCCATCGATCGTGACCGCATTGGTGACACCCATCACCTGCGCGATCGAGGAGGATTTCGGCACCATGGTCGGATGCACGCGCTGCTCGATGCCCTTGGCGGTGCGAACGGCAACACCGAGCAGTTTGAGCCGATAACCGAGATCGTCGGCGGCGCGAAGATCTTCCGGCGCGATGGAGGAGATGCCTTCGACATACACCGCACTTTGAGCAACTTTCGTGCCGAAAGCGAGGCTGGCGAGAATGGCGAGCTTCTGCGCGGTGTCGTGGCCGTCGACGTCGAAGGACGGATTGGCCTCGGCATAGCCGAGCCGCTGGGCATCCTTGAGGCATTCGGCGAAGGACAGGCCCTCCTGCTCCATCCGGGTCAGGATGTAATTGCAGGTGCCGTTGAGGATGCCGTAGACGCGGTTGACGCCGGTTCCGGCAAGCCCTTCGCGCAACGTCTTGATGACGGGGATCGCGGCGCCGACCGCTGCCTCGAAATTCAGCGCACCGCCGTGCTTTTCAGCCGCCTTGGCCAGCTTGAGGCCGTGCTTGGCGAGCAGCGCCTTGTTTGCTGTGACGACCGACTTGCCGGCACCGAGCGCAGCGTCCACCGCCGACAGCGCGGGATCGCCGGCGCCGCCCATCAGCTCGACGAAGCAATCGACCTCCGGATGCGTGGCGAGCGCGATCGGGTCCTTCGCCCAATCGAAGCCGCGCAGGTCGATGCCGCGCTTCTTCGCCTTCGAACGCGCGGTGACCGCAACCACGCGGATGCCCCGGCCGCTGCGCCCTGCGAGCACGCGCGCCTGTGTTTCGATCAAACGGATAACCTCGGCACCCACGGTGCCGAGCCCCGCTATGCCCACTTTCAGCGGTGCGACCATGATACTTCAGAAAACCTGCAGAAGAGAATTACCGCCGATTGGCGAGAGGAACCACGTTGTGCAACGTTTCGATGCCGCTTTCAAGGAAGCGGCGGACGCCGCGCGCGGCCTGCCTGATCCGTTGCTCGTTTTCCACCATGGCGATGCGGACATATCCTTCACCATGCTCGCCGAAGCCGACGCCGGGCGAGACCGCGACGCCGGATTTCTCCACCAACAGGGTCGCGAACTGCATGCTGCCGACGCTGCGGAAGGCTTCCGGCAGCGGCACCCAGGCGAACATCGAGGCCTCCGGCGCCGGGATTTCCCACCCAGCCCGGCCGAACGATTCCACCAGCGCGTCGCGGCGCTTGCGGTAGGTGTCGCGCATCTCCTTGATGCAATCGTCGGGGCCGTTCAGCGCGGCGGTCGCCGCGACCTGCACCGGCGTGAACGCGCCGTAATCGAGATAGGATTTGACGCGGGCGAGCGCGGCGATCACGCGCTCATTGCCGACTGCAAAGCCCATGCGCCAGCCGGCCATCGAATAGGTCTTCGACATCGAGGTGAACTCGACGGTGCAGTCCATCGCGCCCGGCACCTCCAGCACCGAGGGCGGCGGGTTGCTCTCGTCGAAATAGACCTCGGCATAAGCGAGATCGGACAGGATCAGGATCTCGTGCTTCTTCGCGAAGGCGACGAGGTCCTTGTAGAAGTCGAGGCTCGCGACATAGGCGGTCGGGTTCGAGGGATAGCAGACGACGAGCGCGAGCGGCTTGGGGATCGAATGCACGATCGCCCGCTCCGCCGCCTCGAAGAATTGCGGCGTCGGCTCCGACGGCACCGAGCGGATGACGCCGCCCGCCATCAAGAAACCGAAGGCGTGAATCGGGTAGCTCGGGTTCGGACAGAGGATGACGTCGCCCGGCGCGGTGATCGCCTGCGCCACATTGGCGAAACCTTCCTTCGAACCCAGCGTCGCCACGACCTGGGTGTCGGGGTTCAGCTTCACGCCGAAGCGGCGGGCGTAATAGGCGGCCTGGGCCCGGCGCAGCCCGGGGATGCCGCGCGAGGCCGAGTAGCGGTCGGTGCGCGGCTTGCCGAGCGTCTCCTTCAGCTTGTCCAGCACATGCGCCGGCGCCGGCAGGTCCGGATTGCCCATGCCGAGGTCGATGATGTCGGCGCCGGCATTGCGCGCAGCCGCCTTGGCCCGGTTGACCTGCTCGAACACGTAAGGCGGAAGGCGGCGAATGCGGTAAAATTCTTCCATGGCTCTCTGGGCTCCGGGCAACCGGTCAGGACAGAATCGACAGGCCGCGAGGGCCGGCACGAAAGCACTCAGGCTCCATCGCGAAAATTACTCAGAATCAAATACTTAGAGCAATCGTCGGCAACGAAGATTGAAGTCGTTCGCCCTGACTCCAGGCTGAACCGAGGTCTTTTACCACGGCAAAGCGGAGGCGCCAGCGATTACGTTGGCAGTCTCGCGGCCACGGGCCTATTTGGCGTCCTTGGCGGCAGCGGCCTGGCGATCGCGCGCGGCGGCGAGCTCGGCCTCGATCTTGGCGCGCTGCTCCAGCGGGATGATCGCCTGATCGCGATCCGGGGGCAGATCGTGCACGGGCAGATAGCTCCCGGGCTCCCTGGTACGCGGCGGCGCATCCGCGGGCGCCAGATCCGCGAGTTGACTCGAACACCCGCCCAGGGCGAGCGCCGCCATCAGCACCGCGCCGCAGATCGGCAGCGTCTTTTGCAGGTCCCATAACGCCAACACTTGGGAAATCCCCTACTCGTCCCAAAGCACGGCCCGGGCAAGCTTACCCAAGACCGTGCCCAAGCTCAAACCATTGCTGCCCAAAATGGTTAGAGCAAGAAAACAGCCGATGCCCAACAAACCGAGCCGTGCGGCCCGATTGTGACGGAACCAAGAAGATTTGTCGCAGTGCAACACATCTTCGAGAGCGTTTAACGTCAAACCTGCGAGCTTCGCGGTGACGAATACGGAATGAATCGTTACTGTTCTGCCCATGAGTATGGCCACGACCGATACGCCGAAACCCGAGACGAAGTTCGACGCCGAAGCCTTTGCGATGAACGTCGCGCGGGCGATGGAGAGCGGCGGCAAGGCGCTCGCCGCCTATCTCAAGCCGCGCGAGAGCGGCGAGGTGCAGGACCGCCCGCCGGCCGAGCTTGCCGAGGTCGTCAAGACGTTCACGTCGGTCGCCGAATATTGGCTGTCGGACACGTCCCGCTCGTCCGATCTCCAGACCAAGCTTGCCAAGGACTATCTCGACCTGTGGGGCTCGGCGGTGCGTCGCATGGCCGGTCAGGACGCCGAGCCCGCGATCGCCCCCTCGCCCCGCGACAAGCGCTTTGCCGATCCGGAATGGAAGTCGAACCAGTTCTTCGACTTCGTCATGCAGCTCTATCTGCTCACGACCAAATGGGCGCAGGAGCTGGTGCGCGACGCCGAAGGGCTCGATCCGCACACGCGCCGCAAGGCCGAGTTCTACGTCCAGCAGGTCACCAACGCGCTCTCGCCGTCGAACTTCGTGCTGACCAACCCCGAAGTGCTGCGCGAGACGGTGGCGTCCAGCGGCGAGAACCTCGCGCGCGGCCTGAAGATGCTGGCCGAGGACATCGCCGCCGGCAAGGGCATGCTGAAGATCCGCCAGTCCAATCCGGACAATCTCGTCGTCGGCGTCAACATGGCGACGACGCCGGGCAAGGTGATCTACCAGAACGAGATGATGCAGCTGATCCAGTATTCGCCGACGACGGAGAAGGTGCTGCGCACCCCGCTCCTGATCGTGCCGCCCTGGATCAACAAGTTCTACATCCTCGATCTGAAGCCGGAGAAATCCTACATCAAGTGGTGCGTCGACCAGGGCATCACCGTCTTCGTGATCTCATGGGTCAATCCCGACAAGCGGCTCGGCAACAAGGGCTGGGAAGACTACATGAAGGAAGGCCCGCTCACGGCGATGGACGTGATCGAGAAGATCACCGGCGAGATGAAGGTGCACACCGCCGGCTATTGCGTCGGCGGCACGATGCTCGCGACCACGCTGGCCTGGCTCGCCGAGAAGCGCCGCCAGCGCGTGTCGTCCGCGACGTTCTTCGCGGCCCAGGTCGACTTCACTCATGCCGGTGATCTGCTCGTGTTCGTCGACGAGGAGCAGATCGCGGCGCTCGAGCAGGACATGAAAACGGTCGGCGTGCTCGAAGGCTCGAAGATGGCCATGGCCTTCAACATGCTGCGGTCCAACGACCTGATCTGGTCCTACGTGGTCAGCAACTATCTGAAGGGCCAGCAGCCGAGCGCGTTCGACCTGTTGCACTGGAACTCCGATGCGACACGGATGACCCAGGCCAACCATTCCTATTACCTGCGCAATTGCTACCTGGAGAACCGGCTCTCCACCGGCACGATGGCGCTCGACAACACCCTGCTCGATCTCTCCAAGGTGAAGGTGCCGGTCTACAATCTCGCCACCCGCGAGGACCACATCGCGCCCGCAGAATCGGTGCTCTACGGCTCGCAGTTCTTCGGCGGCCCCGTGAAATACGTGCTGTCCGGCTCGGGCCACATCGCGGGCGTGGTCAATCCGCCTGCCGCGAACAAGTACCAGTATTGGACCAACGACAACATCAAGAACGTCAGCGTCGCGCAGTGGATGAAGGGCGCCACCGAGCACAAGGGCTCGTGGTGGCCGGACTGGCGGGAGTGGCTGGGCGAGCTCGACCCCGAGGAAGTCCCGGCGCGCGCGGTCGGCAGCGACGCATTCCCGCCGATCGAGGACGCGCCCGGCAGCTATGTCAGAGTTCGCGCGTAGCGGAATGCGGCGCGCTTTCGTATAGACTAATTGTTTGAGCATGATCTTTTCGGAAAACCGCTACTCACTTTTCCGGATCATGCTCTAGCCTCAATCCAGCGACGACACAGGGACCGGCACTATGACACGCGAATTGTTCTGGCTGACACTGACGGTGATCCTGACGGGAGTTCTGTGGGTTCCCTACATCATCAACCGCTGCCAGGTTCGCGGGTTGAGCGGCGCCATGGCCAACCCCTCGCGCGGCGACAAGCCGCAGGCGGAGTGGGCCAACCGGCTGATGTTCGCCCATGACAACGCGGTCGAGAACCTCGTCATCTTCGCCCCGCTGGTGCTGATCCTGAACGCGATCGACTATTCCACGAAATGGACGGTGCTCGCCTGCGCCGTCTATTTCTGGTCGCGCATCGCGCACATCATCGTCTATGCGCTCGGAATTCCGGTGTTCCGCACCCTCGCCTTCACCGTCGGCTTCTTCGCCCAGGCCGTGCTGGTGCTGGCGATCTTCGGGGTGGTTTGAAGCACTTTCCACGTCATTGCGAGGAGCCCTCGCGACGAAGCAATCCAGACTATTTCCGCGGTGGAAGCTCTGGATTGCTTCGCTTCGCTCGCAATGACGGAGGATAGAGGCCTGCCTCACTCCTCCGGCAGGCCGAGCATCAGCCGCATGTTCTGCACGGCTGCGCCGGATGCCCCCTTGCCGAGATTGTCGAGCCGGGCGACCAATAGCGCCTGGTGATATTTGTCGCTGGCGAAGACGTAGAGCTCGAGCATGTTGGTCTCGTTGAGCGCCTCCGGCTCGAGCCGGCCGCCCTTGCTCGCCTCGTTTTGCAGCGGCATCACCTTGACGTATTTCGAGCCGGCGTAACGTTTTGCCATCGCCGCCTGCAGGTCGGCGCCGCCGGGCTTGCCCGGCAGCGTGTCGAGCTGGAGCGGCACCGAGACCAGCATGCCCTGCCGGTAGTTGCCGACCGAGGGAATGAAGATCGGCCGCCGCGTCAGGTTCGAATAGAGCTGCATCTCCGGCAGATGCTTGTGCTCGAAGCCGAGGCCGTAGAGCTCGAAGGACGGGGCGCTGCCATCCTCGAAGCTTGCGATCATCGACTTGCCACCGCCGGAATAGCCGCTCACCGCGTTGACGGTGACGGGATAATCAGGCGGCAGCAGGCCGGCATCGACGATCGGCCGCAGCAGCGCGATCGCGCCGGTCGGATAGCAGCCGGGATTGGAGACCTTCTTCGCCGCCTTGATCTTGCCGGCCTGGTCAGGCGTGAGCTCCGCAAAGCCGTAAGCCCAGTCCGGCGCGACCCGGTAGGCGGTCGAGGCATCCAGCACCTTGGGCGCGTGAGCCCCCATGCCGTCGACCAGGGCAACGGTTTCCTTGGCGGCATCGTCGGGAAGGCAGAGTATGACGAGATCCACCTCCTCCATCAGCGCCTTCTTGGCCGCGGGATCCTTGCGCTTGTCGTCGGCAATGGTCTTCACCGCGACGTCGCTTTGGAGCTTCAGCCGCTCATTGATGCCGAGCCCGGTGGTGCCGGAGCCGCCATCGACGAAGACGGTGGCCGGCTTCTTTGCCGCGCTGGTGGCCGGAGCTTTGGTGGTGTCAGCGAGGCTCATGATGCGCTCCCTTCGAGCATGTTCGTGTCGTCTGCGAAAATCTGCGGCCTTGCCTGCCGCATCAATTGTGAGATCCGCTTGGCATCGGCATCGCCGCCGTCAAGCGCATTCGCGATCGCTGCATAATCGGCATCCGACTTGTGCTGGTTCAGCTTGAAGCTGCCTTCGACCTCCTCAACGGTCATGACCAGCCCAACGATCCCTTTCTTCATCGTCTCCAGCCGACCCGCCGTCATCTTGGCCGACGTCCACGGCTTTTTCGGCAACAGCCAGCCCTCAAACTTGGCGCTGAGCGTCTCGAGCTGCACCGCCAGCTCGTCATCCGACAACAGCCGAACCGGCCCGCTCAGATGCACCGACTGGTAGAGCCAGGTCGGAACCTGATCCGGCGAGACGTACCAGTCCGGCGATACATAGGCATCCGGGCCGTTGACCGCGAGCAGCCACGACGCCTCGCCGCCCGCCAGCTTTAGCAGCGGATTGTGACGGGCGAGATGAAAGGCAGCCTGCGGCGTGCCATCTGCGGCATAGGTCAAATAGAACGGCAACGGCGAGGCGATCGGCCGCTTGCCATCGAAGGCGCACATCGTGCCGAAGCCGCGCTCCTCGGCGAATTTCAGGCTCGCGGCGCGGTCCTGCTTGAAAAAGGGTGGCGTGTACATCGTGGTCTCCTGCTGGGCCTCCTCGGGGGACCGCCGGATCAGATCGCGCTGACAGGAGAGAGGATGCCGCGGATCGGGTCCAGCGGCAAAGACGATGATCTCAAACGCGATCGACCGCCCAAACCGCTAAGCTGCGGCGGCGGCGACGGGCGAACAGAATGGTCGCGGCGTTGATCATGGCGCGCGGCTATAATGCCCGCTGGTTCCATGGTCAAGAGCAAATCGGTTCAGTGGGACGGCAGGATGCCGCACGCGCGACGGCAGGACGCGCACAGATGTCATCGGCCCGCCGTGGAATTTCCACTAGAAGTAGGGGTTTTCGAGAACGACCGGCGGGACACAACCTCTTCGCCGGCCCCGAGCCGTTCGCACCCAGCCTCAGGACATCACCATGACCGAGATTACTCGTCGCGCAACGCTAGCCGGCGCCGCCGCATCGGCGCTCCTGCCTTTCGTGAAGATTTTGCCCGCGGGCGCCGCCGCGCCGCTGGCCGAGAAGCAGAATGCGAGCTTCTATCGCTACAATGTCGGCACCCACCAGGTCACGGTGGTCTGCGATGGCGTTGCGACCGTCAATCTGACCGACAATTACGCCGCCGGCGCCAGCAAGGATGACATCAACAAAGTGTTCGCCGAGCACCACCTGCCGGCCGACAAGGTCACCCACACCTTCAACCCGGTCGTGGTCAACACCGGACCGAAGCTCGTCGTCATCGATACCGGGCTCGGTCCCGACCAGTTCACGCAGTCGAAGGGCAAGGTCGGCCAATTCCAGAACAATCTCGCCGCCGCCGGCATCGACCGCGCGGCGGTCGATACCGTCATCATCTCCCATTTCCATGGCGACCACATCAACGGCCTGCTGGCGGCCGAGAACAAGCCCGCCTTCCCCAATGCCGAGATCATGGTTCCGGCGGTGGAATGGAAGTTCTGGATGGATGACGGCGAGATGAGCAAGGGGATGGGCAATCCGATCCTCGAGAACAATTTCAAGAACATCCGCCGCGTGTTCGATGCCCTGGGCCGCAAGGTCACGCAATATGAGGCCGGCAAGGAAGTCGCGCCCGGGATCACCTCGGTGGCGAGCCCCGGCCACACGCCAGGCCACAATTCCTTCATCGTCGCCTCCGGCGCCGAGAAGGTGCTGGTGCAGGTGGATATCACCGCGGGCGCAGCGTTCCTGTTCGTGAAGCATCCCGAATGGAACATCGCATCCGACGTCGACAAGCCGCTGGCCCAGCAGACGCGCCGCAAGCTCTACGACATGGCGATTGCCGAGAAGATGCCGATCCAGGCCTTCCACGCCGCCTTCCCCGGTCTCGTCCGGGTCGAGAAGGACGGCTCCGGATATCGCTGGATCCCCGCGATCTGGAACGCATCGCTGTAGGCTTGCTTAGAAGGCTTGGCCTGACGCCCTGACCGGGCGGCCCCGTTGCCCGGTCAGATCACCCGCCAGATCCACTCCATGATCTTGGCGAGCACGTCGCCGAACAGCAGGAGCACGGCCGACCAGATCAGGGCCGAGACGAAGTTTGCAGCCTGGAAGGTCCAATAGGGCATCTCGAAGATGCCGGCCGCGAGCGGCACCGAGGCGCGCAGGGGTCCGAAGAAGCGCCCGATGAAGATGCTGGGGACGCCCCAGCTGCGCACGAAAGCCTCGCCTCTGGGGAGCAGTCCCGGATAGCGCGAGAGCGGCCACATCTCGGCGACCTTCTCCTTGTAGCGATAGCCGAACCAGTAGGAGACCCAGTCACCCAGCGCCGCGCCGAGGGCGCCGGCAATCCAGACCGGAAAAAAGTTGATGCCGCTGACCCCGATCAGCGCACCGATTGCCACCAGCGCGCCCCAGGCCGGGACCAGCAGCGAGATGAAGGCGAGCGACTCTCCGAAGGCCAGCACGAACACGATTGGCGCTGCCCAAGCCTGGTGAACGCGCACGAAGTCAGTGAGGGCGTGCGCAAACTGCTCCATCCAAAATAGCCTTCCCGCCCCGTCTCAAGGTGCTGCTCGATGAAAAGGACTGGTAAGCCAAGGACTTGTGTGACATCAAGTCACAAAACCCAGACATCACCAAGCCGGCACGTCAAATTGCCGGGAAATGGCGAGGCTGCGGCGTAAAATCGCCCGGATTCGCTCCCAACCCACAGCGCCCAGTCCGCCCTACGGTAACCTTTCCAAGTCAGAAGTGGCATAGTCGGCTTAACCGATTCGCCGCTTCTGCGGCCCTCAAAACCCATCAAGATATATGTCCAAGCAGTTGAAGCCAAAAGCAAAAGACGATTTCTTCGGCGGTGACGAGCCGAAGCCCCGCACAGCCGTCAAGGCGGCGCCGCGCAGTGGCGGGGAAGCCGATTACACGGCAGCCGACATCGAGGTGCTCGAGGGGCTGGAACCGGTGCGGCGCCGGCCCGGCATGTATATCGGCGGCACCGACGAGAAGGCGCTGCATCATCTGTTCGCCGAAGTCATCGACAACTCGATGGACGAGGCGTTGGCCGGGCATGCGACCTTCATCGGAGTCGAGCTGAGTGCGGACGGTTTCCTGACCGTCACCGACAACGGCCGCGGCATCCCGATCGATCCGCATCCGAAATTCCCGAAGAAGTCGGCGCTCGAAGTCATCATGTGCACGCTGCATTCGGGCGGCAAGTTCGACAGCAAGGTCTATGAGACCTCGGGCGGTCTGCATGGCGTCGGCATCTCCGTGGTGAACGCCCTCTCCTCGCGTCTCGAAGTCGAGGTCGCGCGCAGCCAGAAACTCTACCGCATGACCTTCGAGCGCGGCCATCCCAAGGGCAAGCTCGAGGACCTCGGCAAGGTCAACAACCGCCGCGGCACGCGCGTGCGCTTCAAGCCCGACACCGACATCTTCGGGCAGAAGGCCGCGTTCAAGCCGCAGCGCCTGTTCAAGATGACGCGCTCGAAGGCCTACCTGTTCGGCGGCGTCGAGATCCGCTGGAACTGCGCGCCCGAGCTGCTCAAAGGCGTCGAGGACGTGCCGGCGGAAGCGACGTTCCACTTCCCGGGCGGCCTCAAGGACTATCTCGCTGCCGCGATCCACGCCGACACGCTGGTGCATCCGGACATCTTCTCCGGCAAGTCGGGACGCAACGGCGCGCACGGCGCCTGCGAATGGGCGGTGGCCTGGACCGCGGACGCCGACGGCTTCCTTTCCTCCTACACCAACACCGTGCCGACGCCCGACGGCGGCACCCACGAATCCGGCCTGCGCAGCGCGCTGCTGCGCGGCTTGAAGGATCACGCCGAGCGCGTCGGCCAGGGCAAGCGCGCCGCCTCCGTCACCTCGGAAGACGTGATGGTGGGCGCCGCCGTGATGCTTTCGGTGTTCG
The DNA here is from genome assembly GCF_020193625.1 of Bradyrhizobium sp. IC3123. Classification (NCBI taxonomy): domain Bacteria; kingdom Pseudomonadati; phylum Pseudomonadota; class Alphaproteobacteria; order Hyphomicrobiales; family Nitrobacteraceae; genus Bradyrhizobium; species Bradyrhizobium sp. IC3123. Next base: position 285,606 of record NZ_JADYVF010000002.1, read on the forward strand.
TGCGCGAGCCCGAATTCCAGGGCCAGACCAAGGATCGCCTCGCCACCGCCGAAGCGCAGCGCATCGTCGAGCAGGCGATGAAGGACCCGTTCGACCATTGGCTGTCGGGCAATCCGAACATGGCCAACCGGCTGCTCGACTTCGTCATCGACCGCGCCGAGGAGCGGCTGCGGCGGCGGCAGGAGAAGGAGACCGCACGCAAGACGGCCGGCAAGAAGCTGCGCCTGCCCGGCAAGCTCGCCGACTGCACCGATGCCGGCACCGAGGGCTCGGAGCTGTTCATCGTCGAGGGCGACTCGGCCGGCGGCAGCGCCAAGCAGGCGCGCGACCGCAAGACCCAGGCCGTGCTGCCGCTGCGCGGCAAGATCCTCAACGTCGCCTCCGCCGGCAAGGACAAGCTGACGGCGAATGCGCAGCTCTCCGACCTCGTGCAGGCGATCGGCTGCGGCACGCTCGCGCAATATCGCGAGGAGGATCTGCGCTATCAGCGCATCATCATCATGACCGACGCCGACGTCGACGGCGCCCACATCGCCTCGCTCCTGATCACCTTCTTCTATCGCCAGATGCCGCGGCTGATCGATGAGGGACATCTCTTCCTCGCGGTGCCGCCGCTCTACAAGCTGACCCACGGCTCCAAGTCGGTCTACGCCCGCGACGACGCGCACAAGGAGGCGCTGCTCAAGAGCGCGTTCAACGCCAACGCCAAGGTCGAGGTGAACCGCTTCAAAGGGCTCGGCGAGATGATGCCGGCGCAGCTCAAGGAGACCACCATGGACCCGGCCAGGCGGACGCTGCTCAAGGTGGTGCTGCTGGCCGACGACCGCGACACCACGGCGGATTCGGTCGAGCGGCTGATGGGCACCAAGGCCGAGGCGCGCTTTGCCTTCATCTCGGACAAGGCCGAGTTTGCCAGCGACGAGCTGCTGGACGTTTGAGGCGGCAACCAAACCGGCTGCACGCCAACACAGCCCCGGCCCAAAGCCGGGGCTGTGTCTTTGGGGCAGCGGCCGCCGTTTCGGACCAGTTTGCCTTGTGTGCTGCCGGGATCTTCGTTGCTTTCCGGATTCGTCTCGCGGCGACTCGGCCAGCGACTCAGCGGATGCTGCGGCCGGGAGCAGGATTGCCTCCGTCTCGGACAAAACCGAATTTGCTAACGAAACCTTACTCAAAATCGAGTCGCCAGAATCCGGTCAAGGCCTTGAAACATAACAATTTTTCTAGATCTGGGCGAGGCCGCCGCAAAATACCCCCACACCGGCGTTTTCCGGCGACTGTGCCTGTCCGGCAACAGCATTTCGGCAAGAACCGTCTATAGTCCGGTCATCAGATGACACGGACTTCAGTGCGCTCGCGCCGACAAGGTTTGGGGATTTAAAATGAAGAAGACATTGCTCGCTCTGACCGCGGTTGCGGCGATGGCCGGCTCGGCCTCGGCTGCCGACTTGGGCGCCCGTCCCTACGCGAAGGCCCCGATGCCGGCGCCCGTCGCCAACTGGACCGGCTTCTACGTCTTCGGCGGCGGCGGCGGCGGCCTCTCCAATGCTGACCAGCAGATTGTCGACACCGCCACGGGTACCCCGCTGACCATCACCCAGCGTCAGGGCGGTTCCGGTTGGTTTGGTACGGTCGGCGCTGGTTACGACTGGCAGTTCAGCGGCACCTGGGTCGCCGGTGTGTTTGGCGACGCTCAGTTCGGCAGCATCCGCTCCACCATCCAGGATCCGATCTTCGACATCACTGGTAACCAGAAGCTGGAGACCTCTTGGGCCGCGGGCGTGCGCCTCGGCTGGCTGGTCGCTCCGAACGTTCTCTCCTACGTCAACGGCGGTTACTCCGGCGCTCACTTCGGCCGCACCAACTTCACGACGCTCGGCGGTACCCCGGCCGGTGTTCACCTCAATGGCTACGATCGTCACGGCTGGTTCATCGGCGGCGGCGTCGAGAACAGCCTGAACATCTTCGGCATCACCTCGCCCGGCTGGTTCATGAAGACCGAGTACCGTTCGGCCTTCTACAATGCCAAGACTGAGGCTATCCGCACCGATATCGGCGACCTCCCGACCATCAACAGCGTCCGCGCCAACAGCTGGAACCAGACGATCTCGACCTCGCTGGTCTACCGCTTCAACTGGACCGGTCCGGTCGTCGCGAAGTACTGATCTGATCGCACGATCAAGCGTCAAAGCCCCGGCATCGCCGGGGCTTTTTCGTTTTGGGCCCTAGCGTCCTTGCGGCCACGGCCCATTGTGTCCGTACCAGAGCTACGGCTAGTCTGTCGGCAAGTTTTCGTGGCTGCGGCAGTCGTTGATGCCGTGGAGCGCGACAGAAGCGGACCGATGGGAGGAAGGCATGCGCAGATTTCTGCTGGTGGCAGGCCTGTTTGCAACCGCTCTCGGGCTGCTCTGGATTGGACAGGGCACGGGCACGGTTCCGTGGCCGCGATCGAGCTTCATGGTCAACCAGCTGCACTGGGCCGGCTATGGCGCAGCCATGGCCGGGTTCGGGCTGGTGCTGATCTGGCAGAGCAACCAATAGAAGAAACCAGGGAATTCAAGCATGACATCCAGCCGGTTCGATCTCCGCGGCAAGGTCGCGATCCTCACGGGAGGCAATGGCGGCATCGGGCTCGGCATGGCGCGCGGCCTCGCCGATGCCGGCGCCGACATCGCCGTGGTCGGACGCAACGAGAGCAAGTCCGCCGCCGCCGTGGCCGATCTCAGGCAGCGCGGCGTGAAGGCGATCGCCGTCGCCACCGACGTGACCGACAAGGCGGCAGTCGCAGCCATGATCGACCGTGTCGTCAAGGAGCTCGGCCGCATCGACATCCTCGTCAACAATGCCGGCATGAGCATCCGCAAGCCGCCGCACGAGCTCGAGCTCGACGAGTGGAACAAGGTGATCGACACCAACCTCACCAGCGCCTTCGTGTGCTCGAAGCTGGCCTATCCGGCGCTGAAGGCGTCCGGCAACGGCAAGGTGATCAACATCGGCTCGATGATGTCGATCTTCGGCGCAAGCTTCGCGACCGCCTATGCGGCCAGCAAGGGCGGCATCGTGCAGTATACGCGCGCCTGCGCCAATGCCTGGGCGCCGGACAACATCCAGGTCAATGCCATCCTGCCGGGCTGGATCGACACCGATCTCACCCGCGGCGCGCGACAGCAGGTCTCGGGGCTGCACGAACGCGTGCTGGCGCGCACGCCTGCCGGACGCTGGGGCGACATCGACGACTTCGCCGGCATCGCCGTGTTCCTGGCATCGCCCGCGTCGAATTTCGTCACGGGCACCGCGATCCCGGTCGACGGCGGATTCTCGGTGATGGCCTGAGGTCGGTCTGCGCGCCATCCAACGACGCAAAAAAGAAGCCCCGGACGACGCCGGGGCTTTTGAATTGAGACAGTGCTTTTCTTGATCGTTGGTCGCGTTGCGTCGACGTGCTCAGTAGCGGGCGATGGTGGGTGCGTCGAACTTGTAGCTCGCGCGCACCACGGCCCATTGGATGTCGCGCGGCTTGGCATCGAAGGTGTAGTTTCCGGAGGTGCCGCCGAGCTGATAGGTCTGGCTGGTGAAGGCCGCGTAATTGTATTCGAGGCCGACGATCCAGTTGCGGGTGACGCCGTATTCCCAGCCGGCGCCGACGGTCCAGCCGTTAGCCCAATGGGTTTGTCCGCCCGAGCCCGTCGCCACACCGACGGTGTCGGCGACCGAGAGGCGGTTGTTCGCGCCGGCATAGCCGCCCTTGATGTAGAAGAGGTTGTTCTGCACGGCGAAGCCGGCGCGCCCGACCACGGTCGCGAGCACGTTGGTACGCCAGGAGAACACGTCATCCGCGGCGCCAAACACGGTGTTCGTGAACGAGCCCTTGTTGTCGAGACCCGAAATCGTGCCTTCCACGCCGAACACGTAATTGTTGGCCTGCCAATTGTAGCCGATCTGCGCGCCGCCCATGACGCCCGCGTTGCGCTGGCGATAGCCCTCTCCCGGCAGCAGATCGCCGAACGCCGCGCCGGTGCCGTTGTTGATGAACTGCTGGTTGGTCCATGCGCCACCGATGTGGCCGCCGACATAGAAGCCGGTCCAGTTGAACAGCGGCTCGACATAGGCGGGCGCCTTCGTGTAGCGCGCACCGAGATCGGCGGCGGAGGCCGCACCGGTCGAAACCAGAGCCGTCGTGCAGGCAAAGGCGGCAATCAACTTATTACGCATGGTACACCCTGTGTCCTTGATGGACGCACGGTCACAGACGGCTCTTACCAAAATTGAAATCAACACGGTTAACGTGGCGGTTGGGCCCGCATCGCGCCGTGAATCCGATGGCGATGTTGCAAGCGTGCAACGCATCGCGCGCGAATTCACGCCGCGTTATCCCTACCGAAGTCCTCCGCTAGGATTGCGGCGCGGCGCGCAAATGCACGTGCTCGGGCCGCACGCCGAGCGCAAGCAGGCGCGCTGGAATGCCCTGGAGCCATGGCAGCGCGGTGATGAGGCGCACGACCAGCGGCACCTTCAGCGGCCGGTCGCCGCCCTGCAAGGCGCCACTGATGATGTTGTTCTGCACGACCACCTGCATAGCTTGCGTCATCTTCACCGGGAACGCGCGACGGCGCCTGATGGCATCGAGCTCGTGCTCGGACGGGCAGCCATGCTGCAGCTTGTCCGCCAGGAGGTTCGCGGTCGCAACCGCATCCTGGACGGCGAGATTGACGCCGACGCCGCCGATTGGCGACATCGCATGCGCGGCGTCGCCGATGCACAACAGGCCTGGCTGCGTCCAGCGCGTCAGACGGTTGATCGCGACGGTGAGCAGCTTGACGTCGTCGAAGCTCTTCACCTCGGCGGTGCCGGAGCGGAGGATCGGCGCCATGCGCACGACGTCGTCGAGCAGCGCCGAAAGTCCCCTCGCCTTCACCGCATCGTACTGTCCCTTGGCGATGACATAGGCGCACTGCCAATATTCGCCGCGGTCGAAGGTGATCATCATCTTGCCGGGCTCGACCCGAGCGAACACGTTCTCGGTTTCGTCGGGTTTGCGGCCGGCGCGAAACCACAGCACGTCCATCGGCGCGCCGATCTCCTCGACGCTAAGGCCGGCGCGCTCACGCACCGTCGAATGCCGGCCGTCGCAGGCGATGGTGAGATCGGCCTCGATGTCGATGATGCCCTCAGGCGTCTTCGCCCGCACGCCGGCGATCGTCTCGCCGCGGCGGATCAGATCGATCGCCTCCGTGCTCATCATCACCTCGAGCGAGGCAAAGCGCCTGCCCGCCTCGCGCAGAAAATTCAAGAAGTCCCATTGCGGCATAAAGGCGATGAAGGGGTATTTGGTATGGAGCCGGCTGAGATCGGCAATGCGCACAGGCGTGCCGCCGAACAGGCCGTCCATCTTTTGCAGGCGCTGGTGCGGCAGCTTCAGGAAGCCGTCGATCAGGCCGAGCTCATCCATCACTTCAAGCGTCGACGGATGCACGGTATCGCCGCGGAAGTCGCGGAAGAAATCCGCATGCTTCTCCAGCACCACGACGTCGATGCCGGCGCGTCCCAGGAGGTAGCCGAGCATCATGCCGGCAGGTCCGCCGCCGACGATGCAGCAGCGGACCTTCATGGTCCTGTCAGATTGTGGGTTGGGTGTCACTGCAGACGCGAACCGCGAGGTGAGTATCGATGAAGAGATGTCCGCCGATACTAGCGCGATTCAGGTCAAAGAGAGTCCTAATTATGCAGGGCGCAGGTGGATCAATGCCGGTTGGGAGCAGCAGACCGGCGCCAAATGAAAGGCCCGCTTCGTGCGGGCCTTCCGTGACGGTCGCGTTCGACTATTTCTGATCCTCGTTGCTGGTCCCGGACCCCGGACTACCGATCGGCACCCCATTCGGAGCGCGCCCGGCACCCATGTTTCGCTCGGCCTGAGCTGCCGTGGGCGACTTGCCGGCGGCAGTCGGCGCCTGAACGTTGGGATTGGTCGGGCTGTTATTGGTGTTGATGTTGGCGCCTGTGGTGGTGCCCTGCGTTCCCATGCCGGAGGGAGCCGACGGCCCGGAATTGGCACTGCTGGGTGACGTTCCAATTCCGGCGCCCGATGAGGCCGCAGATCCGCCGCTGGCTCCGCCGGTCCCCGTGCCTGCCGCGGCACCGGCACCCGCACCACTGCCGCCTGCGCCACCACCACCACCGCCTCCGCCACCACCGCCTCCTTGAGCAAGGGCGGCCGTCGAAAGCGCAGCACAAGCGATCGTGACGAGGATGGATTTACGGATCATGGATCGTCTCCCTGGTTTGGCAAACAATCCAGCCCGGCAGGAGTTGTTCCTTCCGCAGGGGAAGCGAGCTTCTCGTCTCAGGACTTTGGCGACTTGCGGTCCCACGGCCGCTTGCCATCGGCGTCGCGATCCCATGGTCGCGTGGCCGGAGCCCCCTTCTCATCCTCGGCGGCCTTCGCGCGGTCCGCTTGGACGCGTTCGCGATCGGTGAGAGGTGGGGCTGTTGGAACTGGATTCGTTTGAGCCAGAACCGGAAGCGTCGTCAGGAGCGCGACAATAAGGAATTTTGTCATTCCCGGCTCTAGCACTTTCACCTTGGCTTGTCCGATTTAAGTTCGGCCGCTGCGCGAGATCATCCCGTCACAATCGCACAGCGCATCAATTATTACTCCGGTTCGCGCTCCTGAAGCTCTTGATCTCCGACACGCTGCCGTCGCGATAGGTCAGCTCCACCGAGACGGATTTCGTGCTTGGCGCGAGCTTCATGTAGAGCGGCATGCCGGCGCTGACCGCGCTGGGGTCGCGCATGTCGCAGGGCGGCATCTTCAGCACCTGGTTGGGCACGGCGCTGTCGACGCCGATGCGCACCTCGCGGATGGCGCAGCGGTAGGAGACGAGATGGGTGTAGTAGACGAGCAGCCCGTTGAACTCGCGGAACGACAGCCAGCTCGTCGAGGTCATGTCGAGGATCTTGCGCTGGTCGCGGATCAGCGCGGCCTCGGGATCGAACCTGATCGGGAACGGGCCCTGCATGTCGCCGGACTGATCGACATAACGGACCTCGATCGTGCCAGCCTGCGCATCCGGCGGCAGCTCGATCGACGGGTTCGGCATCCGCTTGCGGGTGCGCGGATCGAGCGTGTCGATGAAGCCGGTCTCGCGGAAATCGCCCGTGCCGGCAATGCGCCAGGAAATGCCGAGCGTCGGATCGGCGAAAGAGAAGGTCACGCTCCAGCCGCCATTGTGACGCGAGAAGCTCGCGATCGGCGCGTTGAGGGTCTCCTCCTTGGGCATCTGCGGCACCGACACCGGCGGCAGCGCCGCAAGCTTCGTGGGCGGCGGATCGTCCGAACGCGCGGCGGTGTCCTTGGCGAGGCCGCTGAGGAAGACATCGTCGACCATCTGGTCGAAATAGACCGGCACCTGCCTGTGCTTCACGGTGTCGGCGAGCTCGCTGACGGCACGGCGGGTACGCTGCGCCACCTGCACCAGATTCTCGCCGGGCTTGAGCAGCTCCTTGGCGAAGGTGCGCGTAAACACTGAGTTTGGATTGGCGTCGTCATTGGAGAGCCGATCGAGCGCGGTCTGGCGGGGACCCGCGGAGAACACCGAGAACACGCCCTCGGGCAGCTGGGTCATCGGTGCGAGACCGCCGGCGCCGGCGACCGCGCGGGTGCCCTTGCGCTCGAACGGATTGTTGCGGCAGGCGTCGAACACCAGGATCGAGGTCCGCGCCTTCTTGTTCTGCAGCCGCTCGACGATGCGGTCGGCCAGGATCGAAGCGTCGCGCACCAGCTCCTCCTGCCCTTCCGTCGCAGCCGGCACGTCGGTCGGCAGCAGATAGTTCTGGCCGGCGATCTCGAAACCGTGGCCGGCATAGAAGAAGAACGCGGTGTCGCCGGGCTCGATGGCCTTGTCGAAGGCGAGCAGCGTCTCGGAGAATTGCTGCCGGCTCTGGTTCTCGGCGACCATCACCGAGAAGCCGAGCTGCTTCAGCGTGTCGCCCATGGTGCGAGCGTCGTTGACCGCCTTGAGCAGCTTCGGCACGTTCTTGTAGTCGTTGTTGCCGACGACGAGCGCGACACGCTTAGCGGCCCAGGCGGGCCCCGCGAAACCGCTCAGGCCCACCGCGAGGCCAAGGGCCGCCAGAATTCTGAAAAGCCGACGCGTCATCGCAAAATTTCCCGTTGCAGAACCGGCCCTGCCACCGATCTTCGAACGGCAGTTCATGGGACCCCCTGCCGCTGTGTGATAGTCGGCCCAGACCTGACGACGGTTCAAGGACCCCGGGGGCTCCGATTGTACGATCCGACTATGGCCGATTCCGCTGGAATCTGTTTCCTTTTGGACAATTTCGCCGGAAGCGAGGGGCTGCCGTGTTGCACTGGTGTACGGACGAGGTCGACCCGAAGGATCGCTTCGACTATTGGCGCGAGGTGCGCGCCAAGGGGTTGTTCGGTGTCACCGCCGAGCTCGCGCGCGAGCGGCGCGCGGACTTCTTCGGCGAATTCTCGCTGCGTAAGCTGGGCGGCGCCGGCCTCGTCGAGCTGAAGGCCTCGCCCTACGCGGTCGAGCGCAGCGCGTCGGACATCGCCTATGCCCCGGGTGAGGCGATCTGCGTCTACCAACAGCTTGGCAGCGGCGGCTGGTTCGGCGGCATGCGCGCAAGCGACTTTGCCATTGCCAATGGCAGCTTCGCCACCAGCCATACCGACCTGCCGTACCGCACCGCCCCGCTGGGCACCGGGGGCTTCCACCTGCGGATCCTCAAGATCCCCGTGAGCCACATCCCGGTGCAGGACAAGCGCATGCGCGATCTAGCGCCCCGGACCTTCAACGATCCGGCCCTGGTGCCCCTGCTCGCGGCCTGCTTTGCCGATCTCAACGAAATCGCCACGGACGATACGGCCTCTGCCGTCCAGGCGTCCTTGGTCCAGGCTTTGGCCCATCTGGCGCTGATCGAGCGCGGCGTCGTGCGGCCCGGCAGCCGGCGGGGACAGCAGGCACTGCGGACCGCCCGCCTCTCGCAAGCCCGGCGGCTGATCGCGCGCCACCTTCAGGACCCCAATCTTGCGCCGGCCATGGTGGCCGACCTGCTCGGCGTCTCCGTTCGTCACCTGCACATGCTGTTCGAGATGGCAGAGAAGAGCTTTTCCCAGACGGTGACCGACGAGCGCCTGAAACAGAGCCGCCGCCTGCTGCGCGAGGCGCCGGAACGGCTGATCGCCGACATCGCGTCGTCGTGCGGCTTCGAGAGCCTGGCGACCTATTACCGGGTGTTCAACGCCGCCTATGGCATGGCCCCAGGTGATTTCCGGGCCAAAGGCACGGACGGCCGTTAGCTGCTGTCTTGGCGGTTGCGGCCAAGCGGAGGGGGCTCGGGGGAAAACCCCAGCCGCGCCCGTGATTTGGGCAAAAACCTCAGGCTTTTTAGGCTCTTCCCGCGCCCGCTCCATTGACTTTGGCCAATTCCCGCCTATGTTCCGGGTCGACGCGGCTCAGATCGAAGAGCGATTCCTGAGCCTTGCGCTTTGTCCGCGTGAGTCAGCACCCCCAGCTTCTTCGAGAGCGCGCCGTTTCGGGGTGGAACGCGACAGCCTTATTACCCTCGATTCCGAACGGCGGTTTCGACCAGAGGCTCAATGTCCTTTTCAGATCTCGGACTGTCCGAAAAAGTCCTCGCCGCAGTGGCGGCCACCGGTTACACCACCCCCACCCCCATTCAGGAACAGGCGATCCCCCACGTCCTCGCACGCAAGGACGTGCTCGGCATCGCCCAGACCGGCACCGGCAAGACCGCGGCCTTCGTGCTGCCGATGCTCACCATCCTCGAAAAGGGCCGCGCCCGGGCGCGCATGCCGCGCACGCTGATCCTCGAGCCAACCCGCGAGCTCGCGGCCCAGGTGAAGGAAAACTTCGATCGCTACGGCGCCGGCCAGAAGCTCAACGTCGCCCTCCTGATCGGCGGCGTCTCCTTCGGCGACCAGGATGCCAAGCTGATGCGCGGCGTCGACGTGCTGATCGCCACCCCCGGCCGGCTGCTCGACCATACCGAGCGCGGCGGCCTGTTGCTCACCGGCGTCGAACTGCTCGTCATCGACGAAGCCGACCGCATGCTGGACATGGGCTTCATCCCCGACATCGAGCGCATCTGCAAGCTCGTTCCCTTCACGCGGCAGACCCTGTTCTTCACCGCGACCATGCCGCCGGAAATCCGGCGCATCACCGAAGCCTTCCTGCACAATCCGCAGAAGGTCGAGGTCTCCAAGCCCGCCACGACCGCCGTCACCGTTACGCAAGCCCAGGTGCCCGCCGGCCGCGAGGCGCACGAGAAGCGCGAATTGCTCCGCCGTTTGCTACGCGAGGCCAAGGACCTCAAGAACGCGATCATCTTCTGCAATCGCAAGCGCGAGGTCGCGATCGTTCACAAATCGCTGCAGAAGCACGGCTTCAGCGTCGGTGCCCTGCACGGCGACATGGACCAGCCGGCCCGCATGGCCGCGCTCGACCAGTTCCGCAAGGGTGAGCTGCCCCTCCTCGTCGCCTCCGACGTCGCCGCCCGCGGCCTCGACATTCCCGAGGTCAGCCACGTCTTCAATTTCGACGTTCCCCACCACGCCGACGATTACGTCCACCGCATCGGCCGCACCGGCCGCGCCGGCCGAACCGGCACCGCGATCTCGATCGTGACACCGCTCGACCAGAAGTCGATGGCGGCGATCGAGAAGCTGATCGGCCAGAGCATTCCGCGCGCCGAAGGCGACTATGACGTCCACGCCGAAGCGGGCGAACAAGGCGAGCGTCCGCGCGAGCAGCGCGGCCGCGAGCGTTCACGCGGCGGACGCGGCAAGCCGCAGCGCGGCGAGCGGCGCGGTCATGACCGCGAGCGCAGCCACGAGCCGCGCGAGGCGCGTGGCGAGGCACGGGCGGCTCCCGAGGCGAGGCCGGCACGCGAGGCACGGCCTCCGCGCGAAGCCAGGCAATCATCCGAGCCGCGCAATGGTGTGCGCCCGCAAGCGAATTCGTCGCATGTGCCCTCGATCGGCCGTCCCGAGCCGCGCCGCCAGCGCGAGATCGACAGCGAGCCGGGCGATCACTCGCATCTGCCGGCGTTTCTTCTGCGGCCGGTGCGCTCCCCCGCCGGCGCCTGAAGCGCGCTGGCGCGCCAGATTTCGGTTGAAGATCCTCGATCTACAATTTTTTGGATGCCCCGTGAACGTATATTTACGGGGCGTTCACGATCGTCCGTTAGCCTACGAACATAATTTAAGGATTGCTGCGGTCGATGGCGCGTCGGCCGCTGTGGGGATGTTCAGTGATCAAGGTACTCGACGAACACGAACGCACCCTGGCGTTCGCCGAGGTGGCGCTCGGTCAGATCCGATCGCTTCGACAGACGGCCATTCCCCGCAATTACGAGATCTGGTACGTCTACGCCACCGGCTACAACGCACCGCTCAACAAGATCATCAATGAGACGCTGGCGCGCAGCGGCAAGCTGACCGAGGCCGATCTCGAGCAGATCTACGAGACCTATCTCTCCCACATCAAGACCACCGACCGCATCGACAAGGTCGGCGCGCGCGTCGTCGGCGAGATCGACGACGTCGTGAAGGTGTTGGGCGAGGCGCTCGGCATGACCGGGGCCTACGATACCAGTCTGTCGGATGCGACCGAGAAACTGTCGTCGGCCGAGAACCGCGACCAGGTCAAGGCGATCGTCGAGGCGCTGCTGCGCTCCACCAGCGAGATGCGCGAGACCAACAAGGCGCTCGAAGAGAGGCTGACGCTGTCGAAGAACGAGATCAGCAATCTCCAGCAGAGCCTGGAGGCGATCCGCGCCGAAAGCCTGACCGATCCGCTCACGGGCCTGGGAAATCGCAAATATTTCGACCGCATGATCGGCATCGCAGTGCAGAGCGCGCTCGTCTCGGGCGAGCCGCTGTCGCTGCTGCTGTTCGACATCGATCACTTCAAGTCGTTCAACGATTCCTACGGCCATCTCACCGGCGACCAGGTGCTGCGGCTCGTCGGCCTTTCGCTGAAGCAGACCATCAAGGGCCAGGACATCACGGCGCGCTACGGCGGCGAGGAATTCGCGGTCGTTCTCCCCAACACCGCGATGCGCCAGGCACTGACGGTGGCCGACCACATTCGCCGCGCCGTGATGGCGAAGGAATTGAAGAAGAAATCGACCGGCGAGATCCTCGGCCGCGTCACCATCTCCGTCGGCGTCTCCACGCTCAGGGAGGGCGACGACACCGACGCGCTGATCGAGCGTGCCGACGCCTGCCTCTACGCCGCCAAGCGCAACGGCCGCAACCGCGTGATCTGCGAAGCCGATCCGGAATTCGCGATCGAGAGCCACAGCCGGGTGGCGTAGGCTAAATCAATTCCCCGCCGTCATTCCGGGGCGCGCCTCTTGGCGCGAGCCCGGAATCCATACTCCCGATGGTGGTTATGGATTCCGGGCTCGCGGCGATACCCGCGCCCCGGAATGACCGCGACCTGAGAGCGAGACCTCCGCCTCGGTAATGCGCGCGATTCAGCCGTCGCTTTATGAGCTACGGCGACCCGCCTTACGCGCCGTTTTCTTGGCCGGTCGCTTCTTTGCAAGGGGCTTCTTCGCCGCCGCCTTCTTCGCCTTCGGTCGCTTCTTCACCTTGGCGCGCTGGGCGGCAGTGAGCGCCGCCCTCGCCCATTGCGCAAGCTCCTGGGAATCGTCGAACAGGCGCGCCGGCAGCTCCCAGTAGGAATTCACAACCACGGTCTTGGCGCGGGTCGAATACTGGAACGGCTTCGAGCCTTCGGCCTCGAAGTCGGGAATGGTCGTCTCGTCGGCGCGAAAGAACAGGCCGGCGCGCAGCGACAGCGCGAAATTGACGCCGTCGGCGGAGATGCCGTAGCCGGAGAACATTTTCCGGATGGTGACCGGGCCGAAATCGGCGAACAGGTCGATCAGGAATTCGCGGTCCATCGGAGGCTTCCCTGCGCAAGCAAGTGAGCCTTCATAGCATTTCCGTCATTGCGAGCGAAGCGAAGCAATCCAGACTTCCGCCGCGGAGGCAGGTTGGATTGTTTTGTCGCCAGCGCAAAATTGCTCGCAATTTTGTCGCGGGCTCCTCGCAGTGACGCTGGAAAGTCTACCCGTCGATCTTTGCCGGCCGCAACTCGACCGATTCGCCGCAACCGCAGGCGGAGACCTGGTTGGGATTGTTGAAGACGAACTGGGCCTGCATCTTGTCGGCCTTGTAGTCCATCTCGGTGCCGAGCAGGAACAGCACGGCCTTGGGATCGACCAGGATCTTGACGCCCTTATCCTCGACGACCTCGTCGGTCGGGCGGATGTCGTGGGCGTATTCGACCGTGTAGGACTGGCCGGCGCAGCCGCCGTTCTTCACGCCGACGCGCAAGCCCACGATCTCCGAGTCCGCGCGTTGGGTCAGCTCGGTGATGCGCTGGGCAGCGGCATCCGTCAGCCGCATCACCTGCGGGCGCGGGCGCCGCGGCTTCGGAGTGGATGCTGGTGTCGAGCCTGACGAAATCTGGGTCATGTTGTCTATGTGGTCCGTTGCGGAGCGAATTCAATGCGGCCCGAGGGCGTCACCACATGTTCAGCACGAGGCGGGCCTCGTCGCTCATGCGTTCCGGCGACCACGGCGGCTCCCAGACGACCTTGACGTCGACCACGCCGACGCCGGGCACGCTCGCGACCGCGTTCTCGACCATGGTCGGCAGCTCGCCGGCAGCCGGACAGTTCGGCGTCGTCAGCGTCATCTGCACGTCCACGGAACGGTCGTCCTTGATCTCGACCTTGTAGATCAGGCCGAGCTCGTAGATGTCGGCGGGGATTTCCGGGTCGAACACGGTCTTGAGCCCGGCGATGATCTCGCGGGTCAGCCGCTCGGTCTCCTCCGGCGGCAATGCCGAATGGGTCTCCATCGGATTGGCTTTGATTTCGGCCGTGTCACTCATGCAAACAAATCCCGCGCCTTCAGCAGCGCCTGTGCCAGATGATCGACTTCTTCCCGCGTATTATACATGCCGAACGAGGCCCGGCATGTCGCCGTCACGTTGAACCGCTCTAAAAGCGGCATGACGCAATGGGTGCCGGCGCGCACCGCGATGCCCTGGCGGTCGATCACGGTGGCGACGTCGTGGGCGTGCGCGCCCTTGAGCTCGAAGGAGATCACGGGGCCCTTGCCCCGCGCCGTGCCGATCAGCCGCAGCGAGTTGATCTCGCGCAGGCGCTCCTGGGCGTACGCGGTGAGGTCCGCCTCGTAGGCGGCGATGCGTTCCTTGCCGATCGAGTTGACGTAATCGATGGCGGCACCAAGGCCGACGGCCTCGACGATCGCCGGCGTGCCCGCCTCGAACTTGTGCGGGGGATCGCCATAGGTGACGACATCGCGCGAGACTTCGCGGATCATCTCGCCGCCGCCGTTGAAGGGGCGCATCGCGACGAGGTGGTCGTACTTGGCCCAGAGCACGCCGATGCCGGTCGGGCCATAGACCTTGTGGCCGGTGAAGACGTAGAAGTCGCAGCCGATGTCCTGGACGTCGACCGGCAGATGCACGGCGCCCTGGCTGCCGTCGACCAGCACCGGAATGCCGCGGGCGCGGGCAATCTTCACGACGTCCTTGACCGGGACGATGGTGCCGAGCGCGTTCGACATCTGCGTGATCGCGACCAGCTTGGTCTTCGAGGTCAGCAGCTTCTCGAACTCGTCGATGAGGAAATTGCCCTCATCGTCGACCGGTGCCCACTTGATCACCGCGCCCTGGCGTTCTCTCAGGAAGTGCCAGGGTACGATATTCGAGTGGTGCTCCATGATGGAGATGACGATCTCGTCGCCTTCCCCGATATTGGGGGCGCCCCACGAAGACGCGACCAAGTTGATCGCCTCGGTCGCGTTGCGGGTGAAAATGACTTCCTCGGTGCGCGCCGCGTTGATGAACTGCGCCACCTTGGTGCGGCCGCCCTCATAGGCTTCGGTCGCGGCATTGGCGAGGTAGTGCAGGCCGCGATGCACGTTGGCGTATTCGGATGTATAGGCCTGCGTCATGCGGTCGAGCACAGCACTCGGCTTCTGCGCCGAGGCGGCGTTGTCGAGATAGACGAGCGGCTTGCCGTAGACCTGCATGGCGAGCGCCGGAAAATCCTGGCGCACGCGCGTAACGTCATAGGCGCCGTTCTTGACCGCCGGATGCGTGCTCATGACCGCCGCTCCAGCCAGCGCTCGGCGATGCCGATCACGTGCTCGCGCAAAGTATCATCGGCGATCTGCTCGATCGCCTCGCCGACAAAGGCCTGGATCAGCAGCGCCTGGGCCTGCTTCTCCGGCAGGCCACGGGCCTTCAGGTAGAACAGCAGACTGTCGTCGAGCGCGCCGGCGGTGGCGCCGTGGCCGCAGGAGACGTCGTCGGCAAAAATCTCGAGTTCGGGCTTGTTGTCGGCCTCGGCCTCGTCCGAGAGCAGCAGCGCGCGCGTCATCATCTTGCCGTCGGTCTTCTGCGCGTCGGGACGGACGATGATGCGGCCCTGGAACACCGAATGGGCGCGGTCGTCGATCACCGCACGGAAGATCTCGCGGCTGACGCAGTTCGGCACGGCATGGTCGACCACCAGTGTGGTGTCGCCGTGCTCGGTCTTCTTCAACAGGTTGACGCCGTTGACCGAGAGCTGGCTGCCCTCGCCCGCCAGCGTAATGAAGCCCTGCAAGCGGCTGACCGCAGCGCCGCTGGTCATGTTGAAGACGTTCAGCTTGGTGTTGGCGCCGACGGTGACGAACTGCGAGGTGATGTTCACCGCATCGGCCGCATCGTCCATCAGGCGGATATGCGCGACGTCGGCGTCGTCACCGATCGAGACGATGACGGCGTCGTTGACCTGGTAGGCCGCAGCGCCGGCGGCGGCGAAGCTCTCGATGATGGTGGCGCGGGCGCCCTTCCCGATCGCCACCTGCGAGCGGGTGAAAGCCGAGGCCGATGCGGCGATCGCAACATGGATGATCTGGACCGGCGCAGAGAGCTGCGTTCCATCCGCGATCGACAGCACCACGCCGTCGGTCGCCAGCGCCGCGTTGACCGCGATCACGGCATCGGTGGACGCGGTCTTGAGGAGACCGGCATCCTTATCCAGCGTCTCGCGCAGAGTCTTGAAGCCGACCTCGGACGCAAGCGCCTTCACGTCTGAAAGCTCAGCCGCGAACACGCCGTCGACCAGCACCAACTTGCGGGCGCCCGCGATGGCATGCGCCTTGACCGCGTCCGCAGCGCGCTTCAGCGCGGTCGCATCGGGCACGGCGGCCAGCGGCAGCACCTCGCCGACCAGCGCGCGCAGGTCGGTGTATTTCCATTCCTCGATCCGGCGGTGCGGCAGACCGAGACGCTCATAGGTCTCGAACGCCTCGCAGCGCGCCGCCATCACGTCAGGCGAACCCGGCAGGCGGCCTTCGGCGCTGGCGAAGAGATCGCTCACCGCGCGGCCGCTCCCGGTCTTTGCCACAGCAACGTTCATCTTAAAATTCCTTACGCGGCATCCTCGAACTGGGCGTAGCCGGAGGCTTCCAGCTCCAGCGCCAATTCCTTGCCGCCGCTCTTCACGACGCGGCCCCTGGACATCACGTGCACGACGTCGGGCACGATGTAGTTCAGCAGCCGCTGATAATGGGTGATGACGACCATCGCGCGCCCCGGCGAGCGCAGTGCGTTGACGCCGTCGGCCGCGATGCGCAGCGCGTCGATGTCGAGGCCCGAATCCATCTCGTCGAGGATGCACAGGCTGGGCTCGAACAGCGCCATCTGCAGCACCTCGTTGCGCTTCTTCTCGCCGCCGGAGAAGCCGACATTGACACCGCGCTTGAGCATGTCCTGCGGGATGTTCAGCGACTTCGAGACTTCGCGGACCTTCTTGAGGAAGTCCGGCACCATCAGCTCGCTCTCGCCGCGCGCCTTGCGCTGCGCGTTCAGCGCCGTGCGCAGGAAATTCATGGTGGTGACGCCGGGGATCTCGACCGGATATTGGAACGCCAGGAACACGCCCTTGGCGGCACGCTCGTCGGGATCCATCTCCAGCAGGTCCTCGCCCCTGAACAGGATCTGGCCGTCGGTGACCTCGTAGCCGGGCTTGCCGGCGATGACATGGGAGAGTGTCGACTTGCCGGAGCCGTTCGGCCCCATGATCGCGTGCACCTCGCCCTCGTTCACGGTCAGCGTCAGCCCGTGGAGGATCTCACGCTCCTCGACACGAACCTTGAGGTCTTTCACTTCAAGCAAAGCCATAATGTTTTTCCATCTATCCCCTCATCCCAGGGAGCGCCGCAGGCGCGTCTCGAAGGATTGAGGCCACCAATCTTTCCGGTATCCATCCTTCAAGGCGGCCGCTTGCGCGGCCTCTTCAGGACGAGGTCCGAGCTAGCCGACCGACCCTTCGAGCGAGATCGAGATCAGCTTCTGCGCTTCCACCGCGAATTCCATCGGAAGCTGCTGCAGCACGTCCTTGACGAAGCCGTTGACGACGAGGCCGACCGCTTCTTCCTGGCTGAGCCCGCGCTGGATGCAGTAGAACAGCACGTCCTCGGAGATCTTCGAGGTGGTCGCCTCGTGCTCGAACGTCGCGGACGAGTTCTTCGCCTCGATGTACGGCACGGTGTGCGCACCGCATTTGTCGCCGATCAGCAGCGAGTCGCAGGCGGTGAAGTTGCGCGCGCCAGTCGCCTTGCGATGCGCGGTGACGAGACCGCGATAGGTGTTCTGCGACTTGCCGGCGGCGATGCCCTTGGAGATGATCCGGCTCGACGTGTTCTTGCCGAGATGGATCATCTTGGTGCCGCTATCGACCTGCTGATAGCCGTTCGAGATCGCGATCGAGTAGAATTCACCACGGGAATTGTCGCCGCGCAGAATGCAGCTCGGGTATTTCCAGGTGATGGCGGAGCCGGTCTCGACCTGGGTCCAGGAGATCTTCGAGTTGGCGCCACGGCAGTCGCCACGCTTGGTGACGAAATTGTAGATGCCGCCCTTGCCTTCCGAATTGCCGGGATACCAGTTCTGCACCGTCGAATATTTGATCTCGGCGTCGTCGAGGGCGACGAGCTCGACCACGGCGGCATGCAGCTGGTTCTCGTCGCGCTGCGGCGCGGTGCAGCCTTCGAGATAGGAAACGTAGGAGCCCTTGTCGGCGATGATCAGCGTACGCTCGAACTGGCCGGTGTTGCGCTCATTGATGCGGAAATAGGTCGACAGCTCCATCGGGCAGCGCACGCCCGGCGGCACGTAGACAAACGAGCCGTCGGAGAACACCGCCGAGTTCAGCGTCGCATAGAAATTGTCCGAGGTCGGAACCACCGAGCCCAGATATTTCTGCACCAGCTCGGGGTGCTCGCGGATGGCTTCCGAGATCGGCATGAAGATCACGCCGGCCTTCTTCAGCTCAGCCTTGAACGTGGTCGCAACCGAGACCGAATCGAAGACAGCATCGACCGCGATCTTGCGGCGGGCCGGATCTTCCTCGCCGGGCTTGGGCTCGACGCCTTCGAGCATGGCGACTTCCCGCAAGGGGATGCCGAGCTTCTCGTAGGTCTTCAGGATCTCGGGATCGATCTCATCCAGCGAGGAGACCGTCTTCTTCGGCTTCGGCGCCGCGTAGTAATAGAGGTCCTGGAAGTCGATCTTGGGATAGTCGACGCGGGCCCAGGTCGGCTCCTGCATGGTCAGCCAGCGCCGATAGGCTTCGAGCCGCCACTGGAGCATCCAGTCGGGTTCGTTCTTCTTCTGCGAGATGTATTTGACGATCTCTTCCGACAGCCCCTTGGGGGCCTTCTCGGATTCGATCAGGGTCTCAAACCCATAACGATACTGGTCGACGTCGATGCGCTTCACGCGCTCGACCGTCTCTTGTACGGCTGGCATTCCATCCTCCGCTCGCGGTTTCAAGGACCGCGGTGGATCAAACTCGGACGAGTATTACGATATTTCTCTGCGGAAAGCACGGGCTTAGAACCGTTCAAGCCGTGTTTCATCGCTCAACCCTTAAGTAGGGTATTACCAAGCTTTCGCCAAGCCTCTAACGCCCTATTGATGTCCGCCGGTTCCGTGGACCAGCCCAGACTGAGACGCACCGCTCCCTGGGCCACCACGGGATCATAGCCCATCGCCGACAGGACGTGAGACGGCTGGACCTTACCGGAGGAACAGGCGGAGCCGGAAGACACCGCGACGCCCTCCAGATCGAAGCCGATCACGGCGGTTTCGGCCTTGAGGCCTGGTGCGGTGAAAAGGACGGTATTCGGCAACCGTGCCACGTCTTTCGCAAAGACTGTCGTGCCGGGAACGTCGCGGACGCCATTTTCCAAGCGATCTCTGAGACTTGCCATACGCTTCACATCTTCCGGCAGAGCCTGAAGCGCAGCCTTCACCGCCGCGCCAAAGGCGGCGATCCCGGCAGTGTTCTCGGTTCCGGCCCGGCGGCTGAACTCCTGTCCGCCGCCCCGCAGCACCGGCTCAAGGCCGCTTATCCCATTCGCCATCGCCAGGGCGCCGACCCCCTTGGGGCCGCCGATCTTGTGCGCAGAAAAGGTCGCAAGGTCGGCGCCTACTGAATTGATATCGAACGGTATTTTGCCAAGCGCCTGGATCGCGTCGACATGCAGCAGGCCGCCGGCCTCGTGGACGATGGTTGCAGCCTCCGTGACGGGCTGAAGGGCGCCGGTCTCGTTGTTGGCGGCCATGATCGAGACCAGGGCTGGCGGGCCGCCCTTCAGCAGCGCCTTCAAATGACCGAGGTCGACCACGCCGGAGCGCGTGACCTGGATCAGCCCGATCTTGTCCGCCGGGAACCGGCCGCCGGCCAGCACCGAGGCGTGCTCAACCGCCGAGACCAGCAGCCGCTCGACGGGTGCGCCGGAGGGGCCCCGCAAACCCGGCGAGAGCGCCAGCGCATTGGCCTCGGTTCCAGCGGAGGTGAAGACGACGTTGCGCGGCTGCGCCCCCACCGCGGCGGCGAGTGTCGCGCGGGCTTCTTCGACCAGCCGCCGCGACTCCCGCCCCTCGGCATGGACCGAGGATGGATTGCCGACCAGGTCGAAGGCTGCGACCATCGCCGCTCGCGCCTCGGGGCGCAGCGGCGTGGTCGCATTCCAGTCGAGATAGACACGGTTCGGCATCTGGCCCTCTTAGCACCTTTTGTCGTTCGGCCAATCGGAGGGCGTGCGCTCGTCAGGCCAGCTGTTGCTCCGTCCTCGCAACACTTCGGGGCACCGCCCGCAACCCGAACAGCGGCCGAAGCCAGGCAACGCGCCGGACGATCTCATAGCTCGCCACACATGTGAGCGCGGTCCCGGCGATGACAATGGACGCTTCGATCCCAGCCGACAGACCGCTGCCATGCAATTGATGCGCGATCACGATGATCGCGGTCTGATGCACTATGTAGTACGGGAAGATCGCGTCGGTCAGATAGCGCCGCGCCGGGCTGTCGGCTGTAAGATAGCGCCGGGCAAAGCCCAGCACGACGGCGATCGCGAGCCATTGATAACAGCCATAGGCCGAGGCGGCGAACCACTTCAGCATGGGCGACGGCGCAAACAGGCCGGCGCGTACCAGGATGAAGCCAGCGAAGCACGCGGCGGCGGCCAGCAGGGCCGCCCAGCGCAGGCGTTCGAGTTCGCGCCAGATCCCCTCCTGCTTGGCCAGCAGGAAACCGATCAGGAAGGCCGTGGCGTGGTCCGCGTGGTTGTACCAGTCGCCAAACAGCGCGTGTGTCGACGGGAAAGCCGGGAACAGCACCAGGCGCCAGGCCGCATACAGCAGGCAGGGCGCGATCAGGAGCCATGGGCCGGTAAGCGCACGAGCCAGCTTTCGGCCAAGCCAGTCAGCGCCGGCCGGCCATAACGCGAGCACGCCGATCAACGCCATGGTGTAGACCCACAGATAGACCACGAACCAGAGGTGGTTCCAGGTCGGCAACACGATGCACGGCTTCGGACAGAATTGCGCGCCGAAGGCGAAGTAGTGCCTGGCGTAGAAATCGAAGAAGCCGGCGGGATAGCCGAGGCTTTCGACGATCTGGAGATAGGCCTGCGGCGGCACGATCACGAGCATGCCGAAGATCAGCGGGATCAGGAGCCGCGCCGATCGCGCACCGGCAAGCGAGGCGAGGCTGGACTTGCCGAGCATGAAGCGGGTGGCAACCCCAGACACCAGGAACAGAAGCGACAGCCGCCATGGGTTGAGGAAGAGCATCACCGGTTCCAGCCACGTCAGCCGGTGCGTGCTCTTGATGTGAAATCCCCAGGACACGTAGAGCATGCCGACGTGGTAGAAGATGAGCAGCGCGAAGGCTAAAATCCGCACCCAGTCCAGGTCGATACGCCTTTCAGAGCTTTGGGATTGCTGTGGTGTTGTCATGGTTTTCTGCTCCTTGACGGGACGACAAACGCGGTTTTGGGGCCAGGACTGACGAAAATGGCTGACACCGAAAATGCTCCGCCTGCGGCGCGCGTCGAGCCGGTTTGGGATCAGAATCGGACACGAGGGGATGAGCTGCCGGCGGCTGGGACGAGTCGCGGGACTTTCGGGATCGGCGGCGGCGACCGGATGATGTTCGCAGCGATCGCGGCCGTCGCGCTCGTGATCGGAATCGTCAATGCGTTTTCGTTCGCTCAGGACGCGGCCTGGCGCGGCGACAGCTACGACATCGGCCGGCGGTTGTTCTGGGAGATGTCGAGCATCGCCGTCATCCTGCTGTTGCTGCCGATCCTGGTTTTGGCGGTCCGCCGCATGCGCCGGACAGCCGGCCTCGCCGCCCAGGCGGCCATCGGGGCGATCGCCCTGCTCGGCTTCTCCACCCTCCACATCACCGGCATGGTCTGGGTGCGGAAGCTCGCGCTCTGGCTCGCCGGCGGCGCCTACGATTTCCGTTTCTCGCTCGCGACGGTCCTGTATGAATTCCGCAAAGACGCCGTGGCCTTTGTTCTGATCGCCGCCACGATCTGGCTGCTCGAAAGCCGGCGTGAGCTGAAGAGCGCGGCAGTCGCATCGTCGGCGCCGCCCACCCCGAAGCAGCCATCGTCCGCCGATCTGATCTGGCTGCGCGACGGCACCAGCCGCATTCGCGTGGTGCCGCGCGATATCCTCTGGGTCGCGTCAGCCGGCAATTACATCGAATATAGCCTCGCCGACGGCACCCAGCACCTCATACGGGGCACGCTGGCAGCGGCGGAAAGCGAGCTGGCGCGCTTTTCCATCGTTCGCGTCCACCGGACCAAGCTCGCCAATCTCGACCGGGTGCGCGGCGTGGACCTCAAGCCATCAGGGGATTTCGAGCTCGCCTTCGACAACGGCCAGACGCTCGGCGGCAGCCGGCGCTACCGGCCGGCGGTCGCATCGCTGGGAAGCCGAACCGCGCCAGCGGGAATCGCCCCAGGCGCCCCCTAAACAATCGTGATTTCAATAAGTTGGATAGCACCCTTCGGCAGGACGGCCGGCTCTTGCCGTGCTTCGGTTGATTCAGGCAGGTCCAGGTCGCGGCAGGCAAGCCAGAGATGACAATGCAATGACTGGCTAAGCTCTTGAGCTGATTGAGAGATGTCGAAGAAGCTTGCTTTTTGACCCTGGCCTTGTGTTAGAAGCGCGCGTCAGTTCACCTGCGCGCCACTCGCGCATCATCCGAGGGCGCGCCTCTCCACCCTTCATCCGTGCTCTCGTCGGCGGCAACGCTGCGAGAGCCACAATCGGACGATTGCGCAGGGATCACCTCCAAGGGACTTAGATCAGAGATCATCGATGCCTGAAGTCATTTTCACCGGCCCCGCCGGCCGCCTCGAGGGCCGCTATCACCCGGCCAAGCAGAAGAATGCGCCGATCGCGATGATCCTGCATCCGCATCCGCAGTTCCACGGCACGATGAACCATCAGATCGTGTACCAGTGCTACTACGCCTTCGCCCATCGCGGCTTCTCGGTGCTGCGCTTCAATTTCCGCGGCGTCGGCCGCAGCCAGGGCGCGTTCGACCACGGCACCGGCGAATTGTCCGACGCGGCCGCCGCGCTCGATTGGGCGCAGACCATCAATCCCGAGGCGCGCGCCTGCTGGGTTGCCGGCTTCTCCTTCGGCGCCTGGATCGGCATGCAGCTCTTGATGCGCCGCCCCGAGGTCGAGGGCTTCATCTCGATCGCGCCACCGGCCAACCTCTACGACTTCTCGTTCCTCGCGCCCTGCCCGTCCTCAGGTCTGATCGTGCATGGCGAGAAGGATGCGGTGGTGCCGCCCAAGGACGTCAACACGCTGGTCGAGAAGCTGAAGACCCAGAAAGGCATCGTAATCGATCAGCAGATCATCCCCGGCGCCAACCACTTCTTCGACTCCAAGCTCGAGCCGCTGATGGAAACCATCACGGCCTATCTCGACATGCGCCTCGCCAACGTGCGGTAATATCTTCCGACGTGGATGGGTTCGCGGCATGGCTGCGAACCCATCACCCTGGAGATTGCGAGCGATGAAGGCGTATCTGGTTCTTGATCTCTCGGTGAACGACTACGCCGGATTCAAGACTTACATCGCTGAAGTTCCGGCGTTCATCGCCAAGCACGCAGGGCGATACATCGTCCGCGGCGTCGAGCCGACAACGATTGAGGGCGACTGGGCGCCCGAGCGTCTCGTCATCATCGAATTTGCGGACCGCGAGAAGGCTCAGGCCTTCTTGGATGATCCTGAGATTCAACCCCTGTTCAAACTGCGTCAGGCGACGACGACCAGCAGGCTGCTGCTCGCGGATGGGTGCATCTGATCGCAGCAACTGACTACGCCAGCTTGAGCGCGACGATCCCCATCAAGACGAGCGCGATGCCGGCAAGCTTCATCGCGCTCAAGGTCTCGCCGAACAGCACCACGCCCATCAGGAACGTGCCGGCCGCGCCAATGCCGGTCCACACCGAATAGGCGACGCCGACCTCGAGCACCTTCAAGGCGCGCCCGAGCAGGAATACGAAGGCGGCGAGCAGCACGAGCGAGGCGATGCTCCAGCCGGCGCGCGTGTAGCCTTCGGCATATTTCATGGTGATCGCCCAGCCGACGTCGAGCAGGCCCGCGATCACCAGCATGAGCCAAGCAAGGGATTGTGACATCGGACGGGGCTCACGCCGCGAGCTTGAGCAGATGCGCGTCGTGGCGAATGAGGAAGGCGCGCAACAATTGCGGATAGTCCGCCCCGACCGCGCTGCGCACGCTCGGGCGCTTTGCGAGCTCGGCACGCCAGGCACGAACCTTCGGCACGTCGTTGAAAATGCCGTGCTCTGTCAGCTCGTCGAACAGATCGAAGTAGCGGAAGATCGGCGCGAACACGGCATCGACCAGACTGAACGCATTGCCGGCGAAGAACGGACCTGCGCCGAGCGCGGCCTCGACACGCGCGAACTTTGCGACCAGCGCCTGGCGCTTGCTTTCGAACGTCGCCGGATCGGTTGTGGTCTCCAAGCCCCAGAGGTCGCCGAGGATCGCCGAGCCGAACTCCATCCAGGCACGGTGCTCGGCCCGCTGCAACGGATCCGCCGGATGCAGCCTGCTGCCTGCCTGCGTCTCCTCGATGTACTCGCAGATCACGTTGCTCTCGAACAGCGCGACCTCGCCCTTCTCCGTCGTCACCACCAGCACCGGCACCTTGCCGAGCGGCGAGAGTTTGAGAAACCAGTCGGGCTTGTTGGCGAGATCGATGTCGATCCGCTCAACCGGCACGCCCTTCTCCTTCAGCGCGATCACCGCGCGCTGCACATAGGGACAAAGCTTGTGGCTGATCAGTTTCAGGGAAGAGGTCATGGCAAGGATCCCGGCAGTTAGATGCGACTGCATCCAATATAGATGCAACTGCATCCAATCGTCAAGATCCATGCACCTGCATTAACCACCAAATATTAGCCCGGGAGCTTCGAGTTTGAGTTTGCCGGACGGGGATAGTCTTCAAATCCCGGGCAGTGGCAATCTTTGCAGCTGCACCTATCGCCCTCCAGATGATGATAGCCGATGGGATGCTGACAATGGAGACAGGTGCCCCGCAAACCATCAGAGGGACCCGGAGGAAAACCATTCGTAGAATCGTTCAAGTTCGGTCTCCTCGCAAAGCTGGCCGGCGGGCACCCCGCTTTACGGCCTGGCGATCACCCCGCCGGTCATCGGCATCGGCACGCCCGTGGTCGCCGGATAGGACAGTGGCAGGCCCTTCATGCCGCGGACGGCGAGAAAGCCGAAGGCCTGCGCCTCGATGGCGTCCGAGGCCCAGCCGAGCGTTTCGGCCGCCTCGACCGTGGCCGAGCCCACCCGCTCCCGCAGCATCCGCAGCATGGTGAGATTGCGCGCGCCGCCGCCGCAGACAATCCAGCTGCGCGGCCGTCGCGGCAGAAGAGGAATGACGCGGGCGATCGCGGCCGCGGTGAAGGCGGTCAGCGTCGCTGCGCCGTCGGCAGGCGCGACGTCGCCGAGCCGCAGGGCCGCAAAATCGTTGCGGTCGAGCGATTTCGGCGGCGGGCTTGCGAAGAACGGCACCTCCAGCGCCTGCGCGATCCAGGCTTCGTCCACCTTGCCGAGAGCGGCGAATTTGCCTTCGGCATCGAACGCCTGGTTCATGCTGCGGTACATGAAATCGTCCAGCAGCGCGTTGCCGGGGCCGGTGTCACAGGCGATCAGCGTTTCGTTGCCGTCGATATAGGTGATGTTGGAGACGCCGCCGATATTGACCACGACGATCGGCCCTTCGCGCTCCAGCGAATGGGCGAGCGCGCGGTGGTAGACCGGCACGAGCGGCGCGCCCTGCCCGCCCGCCTCGACGTCGGCGGCGCGGAAGTCGTGCATGACAGGAATATGGAGGGCCCTTGCCAGCGCCGGCGCGTCGCCAATCTGCACCGTCAGCCGTCTTTCGGGCCGGTGCAGCGCGGTCTGGCCGTGGAAGCCGACAATGTCGATGTCCTCCGGCCTCATCCGATTCTGGGCGAGGAAGGCTGCAACCGCCTCGGCATGGGCCTGCGTCACCGCCCGCTCGGCATCACCCAGAATGCCCGGGCGGGCGTCGCGTTGCTGCAGCTGCACGGCCTCGCTCAAGGCCTGGCGCAGCAGGTTGCGCTCGGCCGGGCCATAGGGCCGGTAACCGGACGGCCCGAACGCCTTCACCTGCTTTCCGTCGGTTTCGATCAGCGCGACATCAACCCCGTCCAGCGAGGTGCCGCTCATCAAACCGAGTGCCGTCAACATCATGGACCAGCATCCTCAAGAGACCCGCGCTGGCATGCCGATCTTGTGCCAGAGGGGCACATCTTATAATGCCAACGCGCCAAGTGGCGGGCGGCCAACCGGGTTCCCGCGGAAGACCCTTAAATTGCCCCCAAAACGGTAAACCAAGAATTGTCAGGCACGCCGACAGATGACTGCATTTAAATCGGATTTCCTCAACACCCTGCAGGAACGTGGATTCATCCACCAATGCTCCGATTTCGAGGGGCTGGACGCGCTCGCCGCCAAGGGCGAGGCCACCACCTATGTCGGCTACGATTGCACCGCCCGCTCGCTGCACATCGGCAATTACCTGACCATGATGATGCTGCACTGGCTGCAGCAGTCCGGCAACAAGCCGATTACGCTGATGGGCGGCGGCACCACCATGGTGGGCGATCCCTCCGGCAAAGACGAGACGCGCGCGATGCGCACCATCGCCGAGATCGAGGCCAACAAGGAATCGATCCGCGGCGTGTTCGCCAAGGTGCTGCGCTACGGCGAGGGCAAGAGCGACGCGGTCATGCTCGACAATGCGGAATGGCTGACCAAGCTGAACTGGATCGAGATGCTGCGCGACGTCGGCCGGCACTTCTCGGTCAACCGCATGCTGACCATGGATTCCGTGCGGCTGCGCCTCGAGCGCGAGCAGGAGATGAGCTTCATCGAGTTCAATTACATGGTCTGCCAGGCCTACGACTTCGTCGAGCTGGCCAAGCGCACCGGCTGCCGCCTCCAGATGGGCGGCTCGGACCAATGGGGCAACATCATTATGGGCGTCGATCTCGGCCGCCGCATGGGCACCCACCAGCTGTTCGCGCTGACGACGCCGCTGCTGACGACCGCCTCGGGCGCCAAGATGGGCAAGACCGCGCAAGGCGCGGTGTGGCTCAACGCCGACCAGTTCAGCCCTTACGACTTCTGGCAATACTGGCGCAACACCGAGGACGCCGACGTCGGCAAGTTCCTGAAACTGTTCACGACACTGCCGATGGCCGAGATCAGGAAGCTCGAGGCGCTCGGCGGCTCGGAGATCAACGAGGCCAAGAAGGTGCTCGCAACCGAAGCGACCGCGCTGCTGCACGGCCGCGACGCCGCGAACGAAGCCGCCGAGACCGCGCGCCGCACCTTCGAGGAAGGCGCGCTTGCCGAGAGCCTGCCGACCGTGGAAATTCCGCGCGGCGAACTCGACGCCGGCCTCGGCGTGCTCAACGCCTTCGTCAAGGCTGGCCTCGTCGGCTCCAACGGCGAAGCGAGGCGCCAGATCAAAGGCGGCGGCCTGCGCGTCAACGACGCGCCCGTCACCGACGACAAGATGGCGCTGTCGGCAGGCCACCTGACGCCGGAAGGCGTGATCAAGCTGTCCTTTGGCAAGAAGAAGCACGTGCTCATCAGGCCTGCATAGGCGTATGAGCTTTTCACTGCTTGTCAGGGCGCACGGATGCGCGCTCCCTGACGGCAATGAAACAGGACAGGCCCAAGGAAACGAAAGCGGAAACGACAGCGGAAACGGGCAAGGAAAGGGTCGGAGGCGCCCGGCGGGACGGGGTGCGCACCGCACTCGTCGTGCTCGGCCTCTGCTTCACGCTGGCTGTTCTTGGCCGGGGCTTGAGCGAGAGCTTCACGGTCTTCCTCAAGCCGATCTCCGAAAGCCTCGGCTGGGATCGCGCCCAGGCCGTCTCGATCTACTCCCTCACCTGGCTCGTCAGCGGCATGACTGCACCCCTGGTCGGGCGCCTGTTCGATCATTCCGGACCACGCCTCGTCTATGCGCTCGGCTTACTCCTGCTCGGTTCGGCCTTTCTGATCGCGAGCCATGCGCACGCGCTCTGGCAATTCCAGCTCTCGATCGGAATCTGCGTCGGCATCGGCGTTGCCTTCATCGGCAATGTGCCGAACTCCATCCTGCTCGGCCGCTGGTTCGGACCAAAGCTGCCGACCGCCATGGCGGTGGTCTATTCGGCAATGGGCGGCGGCGTGCTGGCCTTGCTGCCGGCCTCGCAGCTTCTGATCGATCATCTCGGCTGGCGCGAGACCTACCAGCTGTTCGGCTTTGCAGCGCTCGGGCTGCTGGCGCCGCTGCTGCTGCTTCCCTGGCGCATGTTCGCGGCCGGCTCGCCGCACGTCGCCAAGAAGAGCGATCCTGACTTCGTCGACAGCGGCTGGACGCTTGCGAGCGCGATGCGCCACCACGCATTCTGGGCGCTGTTCTCGACCTTCTTCTTCACCGCGGTCGGCATGTATGCGATCGCGGCGCAGATCGTGGCCTATCTGATCGACGCCGGCTTTCCGCCGCTCCAGGCTGCGACCGCCTGGGGCTTCTCCGGAATCGTGCTGGTGTTCGGCATGCTCGGCGTCTCCGCGCTCGACGGCCTGATCGGACGGCGGCCGTCGGTGCTGCTCAGCTACGCGATCTCGATTCTCGGCATCGTTCTGCTCTGGCTGCTGCAGTACTATCCGAACGTCATTCTGCTCACCGGTTTCGTCGTCTGCTTCGGCAGCATGATGGGCTCCCGCGGGCCGCTGATCAGCGCCACCGCCATGAAGATCTTTCGCGGCAAACGCGTCGGCACCATCTTCGGCACGATCTCGATCGGCAGCGGCCTCGGCTCGGCCTTCGGTTCATGGAGCGGCGGCCTGATCCACGATGCCACGCACGGCTACGATCTCCTGCTCGTCTTCGCACTTGCGAGCGTGATCCTCGGAATGATTCCGTTCCTGGTCGTCCCTGCTTTGCGGGAGTAGGTCTCCCCGACGTAACCTGCACACCCTGGTTTCACCGGAATCCTACGGACGAGCGCGAGGCGAACGTGCAAAAAAGAGGGTCGCGTGCAGCTCTTGGCGGCGCCTTGCGGTGTTTTGTCCGACATGACGAAAATGTCAGCGCTGAATTGATCCTGGTGGCTTGCGAGGCGGAAGCGAATACGGTCCAAGTCGCAGCATTGGGTCCAGCATTGGATGGAGGGCAAACCAATGGACTTTCCTTATCTCACTCGCTTTCAACCGGTTCTCCTGAGCCTGTTTCGCTTCATCACCGGCCTGCTGCTGTTCCAGTACGGCGTCGCCAAGCTGTTCAAGTTTCCGGCTGTCCCAATGTTCGCCAAGGTCGAGCTGATGTCGCTTTACGGCGCCGCCGGTGCGCTCGAACTGGTGCTTGGCGGGCTGCTCATGATCGGCCTGTTCTCGCGCCTCGCAGCCTTCATCTTGTCCGGTGAAATGGCTTTCGCCTACTTCATGGGCCACATGTTCAGGGGCGAGACGCCGATCTTCCTGCCGCTGCTGAACAACGGCACCCTGGCGATCCTGTTCTGCTTCGCCTGCCTGTATCTCTCGGCGGCGGGCGGAGGCCCGGTCAGCGTCGACGCAGCGATGGGCAAGAAATAGCCGCCGGACCGGCGGGCGCATCCGCGCCCCGCTGAAGCACATCTCATCCGCTAAGCACGAGGATGGCGCCGGCAGATCTCCGGTGCCGTCTCAGCGCGCGCCCAGCACGTTCCAGATCAGAACGAGGGCGGCGACGAGCAGCAGAGACATGATGATGCGATGAACGAATCGATTCATTGCAGGTCCGTCCAGACGGTCTAGCTGCCAAAACCCAAGATCGATTCCCTTCCCCAGACGGCCTGGAGTCCGTCTGCACGGCGATTTGCCTGCACCATTGCGCACGCGCCTGCGCACGTTGTCCGCGCGGCAGGCCGCCGCATGCCTCCATTCATGATTGGTAAGAACTTCATGCTACCGGTGCGAGCAATAACAACCATTCCGTAGGGGCTGTGATGAAACTGCTGAGTCATCTGAAGATCCGTACCAAGCTTGCCAGCATGGTCTGCCTCGCGGCTCTCACGGTCACAGCCATCATCGGCGTATCGGCCGTGCTCAGCAAGAGCCGGATGATGGAGGACCGCGTCCAGCAGATGCGGACCGCCGTCGAGCTCCTCTACAACTATGCCCAAGCGCTCCAGGACGAAGTGACCGCCGGCAAGCTGACGCCGGCCGAGGCCAAGAGCCTGTTCCACCAGCGCGGCCGCCGCATGAACTTCAACGGCAACCAGGGCTATCCGGTGGTTTACAATCCGGACGGCTCCCTGGTCGTGAACGGCGCCAACCAGCAGCTCGAAGGCAAGATCACCGGCGCCAAGGATTCAAACGGCGTGCTGATTGCCGACGCCATCATCAAGGCCGGCAGCGAGACTGCGCAGGGCGGCGTCACCTCCTATCTCTACCCCCGTCCCGGCCAGACCGAGCCGGTCCGCAAGACCGTGTTCGCGCGCAAATTCGCGCCCTGGAACGTCATCATCAGCTACGGCCTCTATGTCGACGACATCGACGCCGATGTGCGCGCCTTGACGCTGGAGCTTGGCGCCATCGGCATCGGCCTGATGCTGCTGATGGCGGCGCTGTCCTGGCTGATCGCCCGCGACGTGCTCGGCGCGCTCGACCGTCAGAAGAACCGCATGCAGGCGATTTCCGAAGGCGCCATCGACAAGCCGGTCGAGGAGACCGACCGCGGCGACGAGATCGGCCGCATGGCCGAGACGCTCGAAATCCTCAGGCAGACCGCGCTCACGGCCCGCACGCTGGAGGCCGAGCAGGTCGCGGCCAAGGCCCGCAGCGAGCAGGAGAAGCGCGAGGCCCTGATCGCCCTTGCCGACCGCTTCGATGCCTCCGTCGGCCAGCTCGTCGGCCTGATGGCCTCCGGCTCCGGTGAATTGGAGACCACGGCCAAGTCGATGTCGTCGACCGCCGAAGGCACCAATCGCCGCGCCGCCGTGGTCGGCTCGGCCGCCAATGAGGCCAGCCAGCGCGTCCAGACCGTCGCCTCCGCCGCCGAGGAGCTCTCCTCCTCCATCACCGAGATCAGCCGCCAGGTCGCGCAATCGGCCGAGGTCACGGGACGTGCGGTGGACAGCGCCCGCCGCACCGACACCATCGTGCGCGCACTCTCGGACGGCGCCCAGCAGATCGAGCATGTCGCCGAGCTGATCTCCAACATCGCGGCGCAGACCAACCTGCTCGCGCTCAACGCCACCATCGAGGCCGCCCGCGCCGGCGAAGCCGGCCGCGGCTTTGCCGTGGTCGCTTCCGAGGTGAAGTCGCTGGCGAGCCAGACCGCGGAAGCCACCCGCGAGATCGGCGACAAGATCGCCCAGATCCAGGGCGCCACCAAGGAAGCTGTCGATGCGATCGGCGGCATCACCGCCACCATCGAGGAGGTCAGCCGCATCGCCACCTCGATCGGCGCGGCCATCGAGGAGCAAGGCGCCGCCACCGCCGAGATCGCCCGCAGCGTCTCGCAGACCGCGGAGGCGACCAAAGAGGTCACCACCAATATCGACGGCGTCTCCACGGCGGCCAACGAGACCGGCAACGCTGCCGGCATGGTGCTCGCAGCAGCCAGCAACCTCTCCAAGCAGGCCGAGCAGCTCTCCGGCGAAGTCGGAACATTCCTGAAGGGCGTGCGCGCGGCCTGACGCCCCGCTCCAGCCTCAAAACGTTTGGCGCGAAAGCATCGCCACATTCGTCATGGCCGGGCTTGTCCCGGCCATCCACGTTTTTGGCCGCGCCGCACGAAGAACGTGGGCTCGGGACAAGCCCGGGCATGACGAGCACCTGGGAATGTGGGGATTACCGCCGCGCGAGGGTGCAACCG
Source organism: Bradyrhizobium sp. IC3123 (assembly GCF_020193625.1). Classification (NCBI taxonomy): domain Bacteria; kingdom Pseudomonadati; phylum Pseudomonadota; class Alphaproteobacteria; order Hyphomicrobiales; family Nitrobacteraceae; genus Bradyrhizobium; species Bradyrhizobium sp. IC3123. Next base: position 317,493 of record NZ_JADYVF010000002.1, read on the forward strand.
CTCGACAGTTGGCGCGTCGATCCGGTCGAGCCGTCGTTCGAATGCGATGGGAATTCCTCGAATGGCGAGTTCTGCTTGCCGGTGTTGAACTCGAAGATCTTGCGGAACAGGCCGGGCGCCATCGCCGAGATCGGATTGACGCGCATCACGGGCGCGGCTGGCGTGCCGACGACCTCGTAGGTCACGCCGATCAGCCCCTCATTGTTGCCGCCACCGAGGAAGATGCCGAACAGCGGGATCTGGCCGAAGATGTTGTTGACGCCGTACATCGGCACGAAGGTGCCGCTCATGCAGACCTGGTTGCCGGGATAGTCGATCGAGCCCTCGATGGTGGCACCGATCATCGGCCCCTTGACCACGCCGTCACGGACCGTGAGCGCACCGTTCTGCCGCGTGAACTCGGCGCGAAGTGCGCTGAAGGAGACGCCATTCCCGGTCCCGTTCGGCGCGCCGGCGGCAACGCGTTCGAGCTGCGCCTCGCCCTTCACGGTGAAGTCGCGGACATTGATCAGGCCCTCGCGCGCGGCGTTCGGCTCGGAAGACGGCGGCTCCATCGCCACCACCATCTGGCCGCCGACCGCCTTGGTGTAGGTGTCGGTGAAGCGCAGCAGCGCGCCGGCGTCGTTGGTCTGCAGGTAGATCACCTCGCGGTTGCCCTGGGCACGGCCGCCGCGCAGGTCGGCAGCGACAGGCGTGTCGCGGCCGATCTTGCCGCTCAGCGTGAACGCCTTGATGGCCCCATTGCGCTTCGACATCTTGGCATCGAGGCTGCGCATGGCCTCGCCGTTGAAGCCGGCGACGGCACCGAGCTTCACGTCGATGTCGAAATCGACGTTCTTCAGCTTGTTCTTGTCGTCCTTGGAATTGCCTGAGATCGCCGACTTCAGGAAGCCGCGGCCGTCGAACACGTCGCCACGCATGGTGCCGCGCAGCACACCGTCCTGGCTGCGCTCCACCCTGAGCGAGGCCTTGTCGCCGTCGGACGGCGCGTAGGTCGGGAAGTTCGCGTTCACGAGATCGCTGTTCGCGTCGAGCTCGAGCGAGCCCTTGATCGAGGCGCCGCCGCCTTCGATGACGATGTCCTCGAAACGCGTCGATTGCGCCGTCGGCACCACCTTGAAGCTGGCCTTGCCGGACTTGCCCGGCAGCTTGACCCAGCCGGGCAGGATGTTGTCGAGCCTGACCGAGGTCAGATCGGCCTCGACGCCGAGCTTCGTCGTCTGATCCGCGCCGCTCGCGATCTTGCCCGACAGCTTGATCGGCAACGATCCGATGACGGCGGGGCTGAGATCGAAGCCGAGTCGCGCGCGGCTGGCATCGTCCAGCGTCGCCTGCAGCCTGACATCCGCGTCGCCCTCGGCCGGCTTGCGATAATCGAGCGAGGCCGCCTGGCCGTTGATCTTGACGTCGCCCTTGACCTGATAGCCCTGGTTGTTGGCTGATATCTTGAGGTTGTTGGCTTCCAGCTTCTGGTTCATCACCAGCTTGTCTGCGGCAAAACCGTTGAGATCGGCGGTGACGGCGTAGGTGGTGTCGGCCTTGGTCAGCTCGCCCTTGACCGGCATGCCGAGCTGGATGTTCGCCGAGAACGTTCCCTTGCTGGTGTTGGGATCGACGACGGTCGCCGACAGGTCGCTCAGCCGATCATTGGCGAGCATTTCAGCGGCCGCGGGCACCGGCCCTTCCACACGGAATCTGCTCCGCGACGGCGACGGCTTCGGCGCCATGTCGGGCACCTCGAAGACGAAATCGGAGATCGTGACCTTGCGGCCCGCGGGGGTATCGGCAATGCCCTGCCCGATGTTGACGGTCGCGGTGCGTCCGGTCACGCGCGCCTTCAGATCGGCATCGCGCACCACCGGCATGCCGTCCACGGGCCGGACCGCAACGCCGCTCGCCACGATGTTGACCGACAGGCCGTCGTCCGGAATGGGCGGACCCTTGCGCGGCAGGTTCCTGGTCGGCGAGTTGACGCCGATCTCGATGCGCTGGAGCGTGCCGCGCTCGATCCGTTCTATCACCCATTCACGCAATTCGGGGACGATCAGCGTCGGCCACATCCGCTTCAAGGCGGAGGCCGACATCGGCGTGCCCGCAAAACCGAGGGTGAGCCGCGGCTCGCCCGAATAGTCGAGGGCGCCGGTGCCGGCGACGCCGATCTCGCCGTTGGAGACGTCGGCCTGTGTCAGCAGGATGCGCTTGTGGTCGGCGTCGAAGCGGAAGCCGATCGCGATGCGGTTGAAGACGAGCGGCGGCTCGTTGTCGATGCCGCCGAGCAGGATCGAACCGCCGCTGAAGCCGAGCTGCCAGTCGTTGATGTTGCCGTTGGGTGGCTCGAGATGGGCCAGCAGCGTCAGGCGGTTCGCGCCGGAGAGAACCTTGAACGGCGCGACCAGCACCCGCCGGTTCGCATCCCACTCGACGTTGATCTCGGCTGAGTCGATTGCCATCGGGTAGTCGGGCGTGTCGGTATCGATGATGTTGCCGGCGCCGGCCGCGATCTTGCCGCGGAAGAAGGTCGGCACGCCGTCGCGGCCGAGCTCGCCCTTGAGCTCGCCCGTCAGCGGCAGGTCGGCGGTGTAGGTGAGGTCCTTCACCCGCAGTGCCAGCAGGATGTTGGACGTCGAGACCTTGTCGGCCTTGATGTCGACCGAGCGCACGCCGTTCTCGGCCGGTCCGATCGTGGCGCGCAGCAGCCACGGACGCGCGCCCTGCTCGCCGAGGCTGAGCGCGACGCCGCCGCGGCTCGGCCGCCTCAGGCTGAGCGTGATGTTCTCGAACGACCATTTGCTGCCGCGCTGCTGATCGTCGACGATCAGGACGCCGTTCTTCAGACCGATCTCGTTGAGGTTCTGACCGTCGAGGCCAGTCATGCTCAGGCTGTCGAGCCAGTCGAGGCCCTGAAGGATGCCGCTCTGCGCGGTCGCCTGCGGTGCGGCCTGCGATGCGTCCGGGCTCGCAGGCGCGGTCGCGAATGGCGGCGGGGGGACACCGCTGCGCGGGAATGTCGGCGGCAGGCCCGCATCCTTCTTGGACGCGACACCGGTCGCGAGCGGCTTTGCGGTGTCGCCGGCGGACACGGTGACGGTGCCATCGGGCGCAATGCGGATGGCGAGCTCGGCATCGACCAGGTTAAGACTCTCGGCACGCAGGTGCCCCATCAGGAGGGCCGCACCCGACAGCCTCACCTCGGCCTTCGGCGCGCTGGCGACGACGGCGTGATCGCGGTCGCGAACGATGATGTCTCGGATGCGGACGGCGACGCGGACCCGGCCGGCCCGCTCGATCTGAGTGCCGCCGACCTCAACGGTGTTGCCGTGGCCGATATTGTCCTCGATCGCGGCTGCGAGCCACGGCGTTGCGATGTCCAGACTGATGGGACCGGCACCGAGCCGCCACCACAGCGCACCGAAACAGCCGATGAAAATGACGATGACGGTGGCGACGGCCACCGCCAGGCGCTTCAGCCAGCGTCCCCCACCCGTCCAGCGGCGCAGCGCGCCAAATCCACCACCGAAGCGAAGAAAGCCCGAACCGGAACGCGCCAGCAACCGGCGTGCGCGATTGCGCGCAGCCGCTTCCTGATCCGGATCCCAGTCGGCGTCGTCCCATTCCTGCGGCTCGAGTTCGCCGCCGCGCCGATCAAAATCCCGGTTGTAGTCCTGGGGCGACGTATTCCTTGCCATTGCCTCTCGATACAGGCGCCCGTCATAGGACTGAGCGCCGCCGGGACCGCAGCCGTTCGCGGGAAGTGATGCTCCCTGCGCCGGCACTGCCGCCATACCTCGAATATTCCTGCTGTTCGTCATTTCGCCCCGGGAGCGCGTTCAACGAGCAGTGGGGTGGTGCGTGGAATTCCTTGTAACCATACTCCGGCGTCGCCAGACTTGCCCAGCCGAGGGCACGATTCCGGCTCGCCGGACAAGAGCTGCAATACCGCTTCGGTTGACCTGCCGAAAGCGTCGAAAGGAAGGCGTATGTCCAAGAAATCCCGAAAGAAATCGTCCAAAACGCCCTCCGGCAGTCCGACCGCTGCAAAGAAGTCCGCAAAAACGCGGGCATCGACTCAAACAAGATCCGCGAAAACGCAGCGGACACCGGCACGCAAATCAGCTGCGACCATAGCAAAAGCAGGATCGCATAAGGCCGCATCGAAACAGTTAAAATCCTCCAAATCCGCCTCCTCTCCGGCTGCGGCCAAGTCGGGCTTGAAGTCCGGCTTGGCCGAGGGCCAAAAGGCCCCGGCCTTCCGCCTGCCGCGCGATGGCGGCGACGTGGTCACGCTGGCCGACTATGCCGGCCGAAAGCTCGTCCTGTTCTTCTACCCCCGCGCCGACACCCCCGGCTGCACGCGGGAGGCGATCGACTTCACGCGCCTGGCGGACGCCTTCGCGGCCGCCGGCACCGCGGTGCTCGGCATCTCCGCCGATCCGTTAAGGGCCCAGGAGAAGTTTCGCGACAAGCACAAGCTTGGCGTGCCCCTCATCTCGGACGAGACGCATGAGATGCTGGAGGCTTATGGGGCCTGGGGCGAAAAGTCCATGTATGGCAAGAGCTTCCTTGCGATCCTTCGCACCACGGTGCTGGTCGGGACTGACGGTAAAGTCGCGCGGATCTGGCGCAATGTCCGGGTCGATGGCCATGCCGACGAAGTGCTGGAGGCGGCAAGGAGCCTTTAACCAATCCTTTAAATTCGCGCGTTCCCATTTGCGGAAAATTAACCATGAGCGGCCCAGATTGCGGCGGCAATTGAGCCGCAAGGAACCCATCCGACCGGCGCGGGAGTGCCGATGTCGAAAAGTTCTGCCCAATACTCGCAGTACCCCCAACATCATCCTCACGATCACGGACGCGCCTTCCGGCGCCCTCTGGGTGCCCCGGCGGCGGTAACCGCGATTCCCCTGCCCGCCACCGACGATGCCTACACCATCGTGCATGCCGGCAAGCAGGTCCGCTTCGGACCCGTGGTGTTCTGGATCGTGGTCGGCACCGTGGTGCTGCTCGGGCTGTGGTCGGCCGCCACCGCCACCTATTTCGCGTTCCGTGACGACGTCCTGACCCGGCTGATCGCCCGCCAGGCCGAGATGCAATACGCCTATGAGGACCGCATCGCCGAGCTGCGCGCCAAGATCGATCGCACCACCAGCCGTCAATTGCTCGACCAGGAGCAGTTCGACCAAAAGCTCGACCAGATCATGAAGCGCCAGACGGCGCTCGAGTCCCGGGCCACGGCGCTCGGCGCCATGCCCGACGTGACCGGCTCGATTCCCCGCGCCGCTCCGCAGCGCAGCGATGCAAGCCCGACCACGCCAAAACCGTCGCCCATCAGCGACACCGTGATCTTCGTGGCGCCACCGGATCGCGAAGCGCGCCTCGAATCGCGCGCGCCGAGCGTTGCGGCAACGCCGACCAGCCAGTTCGCCAAGAACCGCGGTTTCGACAACGTGCTGGTCCGGCTCACGACCTCGCTTGATCAGGTCGAGCGGCGCCAGATGGCGACGCTCAACGCGGTCGAGGAAAGCATGGATTCGCGCATGCGCCGGATGCGCAGCGTGGTCAGCGACCTCGGCCTGAACCTTGCCCATCTCGAAGCCGCCGTGCCGCGCAGTGCGATGGGCGGACCGTTCGTCCCGGTCAAGCTGACGGCGAATGCCGGACCGTTCGAGAAGCAGCTCCACCGCATCCACACCACGCGCGCCGAGATGGACCGTCTCAACCGCACGCTGGCGTTGGTGCCGTATCGCAAGCCCGTCATCGGCGAGGTCGAGTTCACGTCCGGCTTCGGTGTGCGCAGCGATCCTTTTCTGGGTCGGCCCGCGATGCACACCGGCCTTGATTTCCGCGCCGCCAGCGGTGACCCCGTCCGCGTCACCGCCTACGGCAAGGTGGTTTCCGCCGGCTGGTCCGGCGGCTATGGCCGCATGGTCGAGGTCGACCACGGCAACGGGCTTTCGACCCGCTACGGCCATCTCTCCGAGATCAACGTCAGGGTCGGCGAAGTCGTGAAGATCGGCCAGGTCATCGGCCTCGTCGGCTCGACCGGCCGCTCCACCGGTCCGCATTTGCACTATGAGACCCGCATCGAAGGCGAAGCGGTCGATCCGCAGAAATTCCTGCGCGCCGGCGTGCGGCTCAGCGCGGGTTAGGTCCGCGCTTTTCAGTTTTGCCGCGCAGAACTTCCCGAGAGCCAGAGCAACGACTGGCGGCCGAGAGCTTGCGCAGTAAGCTGAATGCACGCCCATCAATCACCAGCAGCGCGCTGGCGATGACGATCGAGCCGGCGATCTCGCGGCCGGAGATCGGCTCATCCAGCACCAGCCAGCCCAGCAGGATGGCGGTGACGGGAATGAGCAGCGTCACCAGCATGACGTTGCTCGCGCCCGAGCGCCGCACGATCTGGAAGAAGACGATGTAGGCGAGCGCCGTCGAAAGCCCGGCGAGCCCGAGCACGGCGAGCCAGGTCGTGAGGCTCGGCATCGGTAACTGCCAAGGCTGCTCCACGACGCCGGCGACGACCGCTATCATCACCGTGGATGACATCAATTGAAACGTCGCCGTCCCCAGCGGCGCTGCGTCCTTCAGCAAGCGCCGCGCAGCCAGCGCCGCAAAGCCGTAGCTCAGTGCCCCGCCGAGGCAGAGCAGAATGCCGAGCCCCTGTCCCGGCCTGGTCTCGAAGCCCCATCCGCGCAGCAGGATCACGCCGACAAAGCCCAACGCCACCCCGGCCAGGCGGCGCATCTGCAAGGCCTCCTGGCCCGCTGCAATCATCACGGCCACCGTGAACATCGGCGTGGTCGCGTTCAGGATCGAGGCCAGCCCACTCGGAATGAAAGTTTGGCCGATCGCGATCAGCGAAAACGGGACGACATTGTTGAGCAGCCCGATCGCAATGAACGGCGCCCAGCCCGTCCAGCTCCTGGGAAAGCCGATGCCATGTGCGCGCAGCAGCGGCAGCAGCATTGCAGCGCCGAGCGCCACGCGCAAAAACACCAGTGTCAGCGGCGGCAATTCCCGCAAGGCCGCGCCGTTGAAGAAGAACGAGCCGCCCCAGAGGATCGAGAGCAGAGCGAGCAACGACCAGTCGCGTGCATCGATCCGGTGGTCATTGTCGGGCATGGGGTCTTACCTCAGCCCCATGGCCTAGAACGGTGCGATCAATGTCGCCACCCGATTTCTGACGAGGTCCCGGTTTACAAACCGATACTCGGCGCGAATGGAGTGACTGAGGGGCACCGGTTAGCGCGGTTTGACTAGGATGGCTTCTTCGGCCGCGACACCAGCTCGATCATCCTGCCTTCATCATCGTCCGGCATCACCGCTTTCGCCTGCGCGTACGCCTCGACCGCGGCGCGCGCGACCAGCGGCTTGCCCTCGAGCAGGCTCTCGGCGAGCTTCACGGCGTAGGCGGCATCCTTGTGCCGCAGCGCTGCGGTGAAGGTCGCGCCGCTGAAATCGCGGGCGACCATGCGCTTGGAGTGACGCGCTACCTGCGGGCTTGCCGCGACGCCTGCCTGGATCGATTCCAGCACCAGGTTCATGTCGAGCCCGGCCTGCTCGGCAATCGCAAGGCCCTCGGCGAGGCCGGCGATCTGGATCGCGCCCATGAGATTGTTGATCAGCTTGTAGACCGTGCCGGAGCCGACCGCGCCGAAATGGCGGATGGTCGAGCCGATCGGCGTCAGATAGGGCCGCGCGCGCTCGAGATCGGCCGCGTCGGCGCCAACCAAGAGCGTCAACTTCCCGGCCGCCGCCGCGTCCGGCAATCCCGTCACGGGGCAATCGATGTAGATCAGCCCGCGCGCGTTGAGCTCGCGGCCCATCTCGCGGGAATGGTCATAGGAGACGGTGGAGCATTCGATCGCGATGGTGCCGGCCTTCGCCGTCTTGGCGGCGCCGTCAGGCCCGAGCCAGACCGCGCGCGAGGCCTCGTCGTCGGCGACCATGGTCACGACCGCGTCGGCATCGATCGCGGCGTCCTCCGGCGAGGTCGCCCAAATCGCGCCGCGCGCGATCAGGTCCTCGGCCTTTGCCTTGCTGCGATTCCAGACCGTCACCGTGAAGCCGGCATCGAGGTAGCGGCCGGCCATGCCATGGCCCATCCGCCCAAGCCCGATGAAGGCGATGCGGGGCATGGCTAGTCCACGTCCTCGATGTCGCCGGTCGTGGTGCCGAAGGCGCGCTGCGCCAGCGTCGCCGCCATGAACTCGTCGAGCTCGCCATTGAGCACGCCCGATGTGTCGGAAGTCTGCACGCCTGTGCGCAAATCCTTCACCATCTGATAGGGCTGCAGCACGTAGGAGCGGATCTGGTGGCCCCAGCCGATGTCGGTCTTGGCAGCCTGGTCGGCAGCGGCCTTCTCCTCGCGCTTCTTCAGTTCGATCTCGTAGAGACGCGCGCGCAGCATGTCCCAGGCCTGCGCCCGGTTCTTGTGCTGGGAGCGGCCGGCCTGGCAGACCACGGCGACGCCGGTCGGGATATGCGTCAGGCGCACCGCGGATTCGGTCTTGTTGACGTGCTGACCGCCGGCACCGCCCGAACGCATGGTGTCGGTGCGGACATCGGATTCCTTGATGTCGATCTTGATGCTGTCGTCGATGACGGGGAACACCTGGACGCTCGAGAACGAGGTGTGCCGCCGCGCGTTGGAATCGAATGGCGAGATGCGCACCAGCCGATGCACGCCGGCTTCAGTCTTCAGCCAGCCGTAGGCGTTGTGACCGGAGACCTGGATGGTCGCCGACTTGATGCCGGCCTCTTCGCCCTCGGACTCTTCGAGATACTCGACCTTGAAGCCGTGGGTTTCGGCCCAGCGCGTGTACATGCGCAGGAGCATCTGCGCCCAGTCCTGGCTCTCGGTGCCGCCGGCGCCGGCATGGACTTCGAGATAGGAATCGAAGCGGTCGGCTTCGCCCGAGAGCAGTGCCTCGAGCTCGCGCCGCGCCACTTCCTTCTTGAGGTTCTTCAGCGCAGCTTCGGCTTCGGCGACGACGCCGTCATCGCCCTCGGCCTCGCCGAGCTCGATCATGCCGATGTCGTCTTCGAGCTCCTGCTCGACCTTGCCGATGCCTGAGAGCGCATCCTCAAGCGAGGTGCGCTCCTGCATCAGCTTCTGGGCTTTCTGAGGGTCGTTCCAGAGATTGGGATCTTCTGCGAGCTTGTTCAGCTCAGCGAGGCGCGCCGTCGATTTCTCGACGTCAAAGATGCCTCCTCAGCAGCCCGACTGACTGCTTGATCTCTTCTACCAACCGTTCGATTTCGGCGCGCATGTTGTTCTCTGTCTTGCGGAATCCCGCGTGCAGTTCGAGAGGGGATGTAGCGGCGGCGGCCGCAAAGCGCAACCGCCCAAACCGTGATCGCCGGCCTTATCCGCGGCCTACCACAACCCGCCAGTGCCCGGCCGGAAGAGGAAGCCGGAATCCGGCTGCTGCTGCTGCACCGGCATGCCGCGCCCGTCGGCGTCGGCAACGCCGATGACCGAATAATTGTCCGGCGGCGCCGTGCCGGGCTTGAAGGCTTCGAGGATGGTTCCGCCGGTCTCGCCGGGGCCGGCGCGCATGCCGGTCTTGGCGACGACGCGAACGAGCTTGATGCCGGCGGGCACCTTGAACGGGACCGCGGGCTTGTCGGCGAGCGCGAGCTTGAGGAAGTCACGCACGATCGGAGCAGCGAGATGACCGCCGGTCGCGGCATTGCCCTTACCGAGCGGACGAGGCTTGTCGTAGCCCATGTAAACTGCGACTGCGATGTCCGGCGAGAAGCCGACGAACCAGGCGTCCTTGGCCTCGTTGGTGGTGCCGGTCTTGCCGGCGACGGGCTTGCCGACCTCCTTGATCACCGTGGCCGTACCGGACTGCACCACACCCTCCATCAGCTCGGTGATCTGATAGGCGGTCATGGAATCCAGCACCTGCTCGCGGCGGTCGATCAGCTGCGGCTCGGGCTGGTTCTTCCAGCCGCCCGGCGCGTCGCAGCCGCGGCATTCGCGCTGGTCGTGCTTGAAGATGGTGCGGCCGTAACGGTCCTGGATGCGGTCGATCAGCGTCGGCTTCACGCGGCGGCCGCCATTGGCGAGCATCGAGTACGCCGTGACCATGCGCATCGCCGTGGTCTCGCCGGCGCCGAGCGCGTAGGAGAGATAGTTCGGCAGTTCGTCATAGACGCCGAAGCGGCGGGAATATTCGCCGATCAGGGGCATGCCGATGTCCTGCGCGAGGCGCACCGTCACGGTGTTGAGCGATTGCCGCAGCGCATTGCGCAGCGTCACCGGTCCCTGGAACTTGCCCGAGGAGAAGTTTTCAGGCCGCCACACGCCGGCGCCCTGCCCCTGGTCGATCTCGATGGGCGCGTCGAGCACGACGGTCGAGGGCGTGTAGCCGTTGTCGAGCGCGGCCGAATAGACGATCGGCTTGAACGACGAACCGGGCTGCCGGTAGGCCTGCGTGGCGCGATTGAACTGGCTCTGGTCGAACGAGAAACCGCCGACCATCGCGAGCACGCGGCCGGTCCAGGGATCCATCGCCACCATCGCGCCGGAGACTTCCGGAATCTGGCGAAGCCGGTACTGGCCCTCGACGGGGTGGCCGTCCTTATAGAGGGGATCGGCATAGATGACGTCGCCGGGCTGGAGCACCTGCGACACCGCTGTCGGCGTCTTGCCTCTCGTGCCGCCCTGCAGCGCCCGCGCCCAGCGCACGCCGTCGACCGTGACGATGCCGGTCTCGCGCTGCTTGCTCACCGCGCCGCCGAGCTCGCGGCCAGGCTGAAAGCCGATCCGTGCCGACTGATCGCTGGTCTCCAACACCACCGCCATGCGCCAAGGCGAGATGTCGGACAGCGACTTGATCTCGGCGAGCTTCACGCCCCAGTCGCCCGAGATGTCGAGCTTGCTGATGGCGCCGCGATAACCCTGCTGCTCGTCATAATTCACGAGGCCGGCGACCATGGCCTTGCGCGCCATGACCTGAATCTTCGGATCGAGCGTGGTGCGAACCGACAGGCCACCCTCGTAGAGCTTCTTCTCGCCGTAGCGCTCGAAAATGTCGCGGCGGACTTCCTCGGCGAAATATTCGCCGGCAAAGGTGTGGGCGCCGTTGGAACGGCTGGTGACGGCGAGCGGCTCCTTGCGCGACTTGTCGGCGTCGGCCTGCTTGATCCAGCCGTTTTCCACGAGACGGTCGATCACGTAATTGCGGCGCTCGATGGCGCGGTCGCGGTTGCGGACCGGATGCAGCGTCGCCGGCATCTTCGGCAGCGCCGCCAGATAGGACGCTTCCGCCACCGTCAGCTCGTTCACCGACTTGTCGAAATAGACCAGCGAGGCCGCCGCGATGCCGTAGGCGCCGAGGCCGAGATAGATCTCGTTGAGATACAGTTCGAGGATTTTGTCCTTCGAATAGGTCTTCTCGATGCGCATCGCCAGCAAGGCTTCCTTGATCTTGCGTGAGAAGGAGACCTCGTTGGTGAGCAGGAAGTTCTTGGCGACCTGCTGCGTGATCGTGGACGCACCCTGCGGACGGCGGTTGGAGCCGTAGTTTTGCAGATAGAGCAGGCCTGCGCGAGCCATGCCGGTGTAGTCGATGCCGCCATGCTCGTAGAAATTCTTGTCCTCGGCCGCGAGGAAGGCGTTGATCACGAGCTTCGGCACCGCCTGGATCGGCAGATACAGCCGCCGCTCCTTGGCGTATTCGCCGACCAGCGAACCGTCGACCGCGTGCACACGCGTCATCACCGGCGGCTCGTAATCCTGAAGCTGAGAGTAGTCCGGCAAGTCCTTGGAGAAATGCCAGATCAGGCCTGCCACGGCCCCGACGCCAACAAGGAACACCACTGTTCCCGCGGCGAACAGGAAGCCCATGAACCGCACCAGCAAGCGCATTATCTGTTTATCCGTTCAAACTCTGGATCAGCCCAGTATCAGCCCTTTGGCACACAAAACGGTACCAACCTCACGCCGCGAATTCACCGGCTTACGCAATCACATCGAAGCCGGACTTAAGACGCTTGCCGAACAGGATTCTCGCCGATTCCGGAACCCTCTACCGGTTTCTATAAAGCGTCCGCTGTGGCCAAACTAGGGCCTTCGGGCCGGGAGGAACAAACCGGCTAGTTCGACGTCCCCGCCGTGGCCATCCGCTTGGTCAAAAATCCGTCGATCGCCTGGGCCATCGAGCCCACGGCGCGGGACCGCCAGCCCTCGGAGACCAGCTGCTCGAGATCGCCCTTGTTGGAGACGTAGCCGATCTCGACCAGCACCGATGGCACGTCGGGCGCCTTCAGAACCCGGAAGCCGGCGGATTTCAGGGGATGCTTGTGCATCCGCACCGTCTGCTTCATTTCGCTCATCAAATGGCGGGCGAAACGGTTTGAAAAGGTGCGGGTTTCCCGCTGTGTGAGGTCGATCAGGATGTCGGCGACGTCGGTCGGCTCCTCCGCGAGGTTGAAGCCGGCGATCGCATCGGCGCGGTTCTCCGCATCCGCCAGCCGCTGGGCCTCGGCGTCGGACGCCTTGTCGGAGAGCGTATAGATGGTCGCGCCCTGCGCATCCCCTTCCGCCCGCGGCAGCGCATCGGCGTGGATCGAGACGAACAAGGCCGCCTTGAGATTGCGGGCGATCTTGGTGCGGTCATTGAGCGGAACGAAGGTGTCGTCGTCCCGCGTCATGACCACACGGTACTTGCCGGCTTTTTCCAGCTTGTCGCGGAGCGCCAGGCCAAAGGCCAGCACCAGGTTTTTCTCGCTCTCGCCGCTCGACTGCGTCCCGTTGTCGATGCCGCCATGGCCGGGATCGATCACCACCACCGGTCGAGTATCGGCCTTCTGCTGCGCGCCATCCGGGGCCGCGGCACTGGGAACCGTGGCGGGCGGCGCTTCAGCGATCGCGGGCCGCAGCTCGGGACGGTTTTCGGGGGCACGTGACGACACGAAGGCGGTGCGGTCGACCTCCTCCAGCTCGAGCACCAGCCGGGCCGGTTGGCCGTTGGCCGCCTCCAGCACGTATGATTTGGCGATCTTCGCCGGTCCGGTCAGGTCGAACACGATTCGAGAGCCGCCGGGCATGACGAGCCCGTAGCGGAAGGCCTTGACCAGCCCCCGCCCCCCACTTCCGGTCCCGGCGGGCAGCTGAAAATTGACCTGCGGCACGTCCACCACCACGCGGTAAGGGTCGGCCAGCGTGACGGCGCGGAAGGTGACGGTCTGGTCGAGGTCGAGGATGAAGCGGGTCTGCTTGCCGTCGCCGGCCAGGCGGGCGGCCGAGGCGACCGGAAAATTCGCCGCAACGGCAGCAGGTTGCAGCCGGCTCTCGGCGGCGATCAGGCGCGCGGAATCAGCACAGGGCAATGCCGCAGTGCACAGCAACACGCCCCCCAGCAAAATCCGTCGATTTGTGCGGCTCGCCACCGATTCCGTGCCTCCGAGCAGCTCTCTTAACGCAATAGAACCACAGGGTTAATCGATCCTTAATGACGGAAACGCGAAACTCGCCGACTGTGACCGCCGTGCGACGCTCCCTTGCACGGATGGCTCATTCCTCGTATGTACGGAATGCTGACGGCCGATATTTCCGGTTGTGTCGCATTCAGCCTCCCGGTGCAGCGCCGGAACTCTCAAGGTTTGAGAATTCCAGCGTTTTCCACTTCCCTCTATGACCAGCGCGGTGCGCGGCAGCGAGGTGGAGCGGGTCAAGCCCCGGCGGCGGACGGTCTCGGGCTACCACTCATGTTGCCGGGACGGTTCTGACAGCGGCGTAACCCATTACCCGGTCCCTTGACCCCAAGGGGGCGGTTCGTGATCCCCAAGGCGAGCGCGCTCGCGCCGTGCCTGGCCAGCAGCAACTGATTGAAGGGCGGCCTCGCCGCCCAGTGTTTCATACGGGCCGACGCTTGATGCGCCAGACTGTGCCGACGAAATCTGAAGGAGCATTCGCGACGCTGCGGAGTGACAATCCCGTGCGTCGCAATGGTCCTGAAGCTTCCGGTTCGGCAAGGCGCGAGAGACGGCGTTTCGGCCTTCCCCTCACCCCCGAATCAGGTGGACCGTCGCGTCACCCGCCGGCGCGATACGCGCCCACGGCTTATCGCGTCCGCCGCCGCCAAGAGTTAAGACATGCCCAACAAGATGTTGATCGATGCCACCCACCCGGAGGAGACCCGGGTCGTCGTGGTCCGCGGCAATCGTGTCGAAGAGTTTGATTTCGAGACCGCGCAACGCAAGCAACTGCGCGGGAATATCTACCTCGCCAAGGTCACAAGGGTCGAACCCTCGCTCCAGGCTGCTTTCGTCGAATATGGCGGCAATCGCCACGGCTTTCTCGCCTTCAGCGAAATCCATCCCGACTATTACCAGATCCCGGTCGCCGACCGGCAGGCGCTGATCGAGGCCGAGGAACAGGCCCATCGCGAGGCCGAGGAAGAAAGCGAGAACCGCTCGCACGGCCGTCGCCGCTCGCGGCACCGCAACGCCCGCCGCCGCGGTCATGGCGAGCGCGTGCGCAGCGACATCGTCGAAGGTCTCGAAGCCGGCGCCGATCCCGCCGCTCAGCCGGTCGAAGGCGCCGCGCTGCCCGAGCATGCCGAGGGCGAGCATCTGCACGCCGATACGGAGCATCATGGCGAGCACGAGGGCCACGATCCCGATCATGGTGACCATGATCATGACGAACATCGTCATGCCCGCGATGACGAGCACGATCACGCTCACGATGATGCCCACGGCCGCGAGGACGAGCGCGATCATCACGATCATGATCACGCCGACGAGACGCCCGCGCCTGTCGCGGCGGTCGGCGCCGAGCCCGCGGTCGAGACCGCTGCCGAGCCGCAGCCGGCGTCAACCTTCGACGTTCCCGCTCCAGAAGCTCATGCCGCGGAAGCGCAGGCGGAGCCTCTGGCCGAAGCCGTGACATCGGCCGCCGAGCCGGCCGAGGCCATCTACACCGCCGGCGAAAGCACGGAAGCCCCGCATGCGGACGCCGGGGAAGCAGCCGAGGAGGACGACGAGGACGAGGACGGCGAGGATGCCGAAGAGGAAGTCGTCGAATCCGTCGGCGGCGACGACGTGCTCGAGGAAGTGCCGGAGCGCACCTTCCGCCCGCGCCGCCAGTACAAGATCCAGGAAGTCATCAAGCGCCGCCAGGTGATGCTGGTTCAGGTCGTCAAGGAAGAGCGCGGCAACAAGGGCGCGGCGCTGACGACCTACCTCTCGCTCGCCGGCCGCTACGCCGTCCTGATGCCGAACACCGCACGCGGCGGCGGCATCAGCCGCAAGATCACCAGCGCGCAGGACCGCTCGCGCCTGAAGGAAGTGGTGCAGGACCTCGACGTGCCCGAGGGCATGGGCATCATCCTGCGTACCGCGGGCGCCGCCCGGACCAAGCCCGAGATCAAGCGCGACTTCGAATATCTGATCCGGATGTGGGAGACGGTGCGCGACCTCACGCTGAAATCGCAGGCCCCGACCCTCGTCTACGAGGAAGGCTCGCTGATCAAGCGCTCGCTGCGCGACCTCTACAACAAGGAGATCGACGAGATCCTGGTCGCCGGCGAAGCCGGCCACCGCGAGGCCCGCGACTTCATGAAGATGCTGATGCCCGCCAATGTCGGCGCGGTGAAGCAATATCGCGACGGCCAGCCGCTGTTCTCGCGCATGGGCGTCGAGAGCCAGCTCGATGCGATGTTCTCGCCGACCGTGCAGCTGCGCTCCGGCGGCTACATCGTCATCAACCAGACCGAGGCGCTGGTCTCGATCGACGTCAACTCGGGACGATCGACGCGCGAGCACCATATCGAGGACACCGCGCTCAAGACCAACATGGAAGCGGCTGAAGAGGTCGCCCGCCAGCTCCGCCTACGCGACCTCGCCGGCCTGATCGTCATCGATTTCATCGACATGGACGAGAAGCGCAACAACCGCGCGGTCGAGCGCAAGCTGTCCGATTGCCTCAGGCAGGATCGCGCGCGCATCCAGGTCGGCCGCATCTCGCATTTCGGCCTGCTCGAGATGTCGCGCCAGCGCATCCGCGCCAGCGTGCTGGAATCTTCGACCGATCCGTGCCCGCATTGCGGCGGCACCGGCCACGTCCGCTCGGTGTCCTCGGTGGCGCTGCAGCTCCTGCGCGGCCTCGAAGAGATCCTGATGAAGGGCGCCACCCACAATCTCGTGGTCCGCACCCGCACCGACGTCGCGCTCTATGTGCTGAACCACAAGCGCGGCCATCTGCGCGATCTCGAGAACGGCTTCAAGGTCACGCTGTCGGTGATCGCCGATCCCGGCGTCAGCGGTCCGCAGGCCTATGTGATCGACCGCGGCGAGCAGGTGCATACGCTCGAAGCCGCCAAGGCGCTGCTCGTTGCGCAAGCCGCTGCGAGCCCGCCGCCACCGGCCGAAGAGGCCTATGACGACGAGGACGTCTTCGACCTGGAGACGGAATCCGAGGTCGAAACCGACGAGACCGAAGGCCTTGCCGACGAGCAGGCTGGCGGCGAGGCAGCCTCGGAGCAGGACGGCCAGCGCCGCAAGCGCCGGCGCCGCCGGCGCGGCCGCGGCGGCCAGCGCGAAGGAGAGTTGCGCGAGGATACGGCGCCGACCGTGCCTGAGCCCGCGATGATCGCCGGCGAAAGCGAGGAGGAGACCGAGTCCGAGCAGGACGGTGAGGAAGGCGAGGAACAGGCCGCCCGTGGCGAACAGCAGGGCAGCGGTGATCGCCGGCGTCGGCGTGGCCGCCGCGGCGGTCGCCGCCGTCGCGGTGGCGGCGAGGAAGGTCTTGCTGGCTCCATCAGCGACGAGCTCGGCACCAACCCGCCGCCGGAAGCTGCCGATGCAGTGGCCGATTTCGACGGCCTCGGCAGCCAGGCTTCGCCTTCGATCGCGCAGGCCGAGCCGACCGGCGAGCCGCAAGTTGCGGAGCCTGAGCCGCACGCCGAGATCCGAACCGAGGCGCCGGCCCAGCCGGAGCCCGCTCCCGCCGCGACGACCGCAACGCCGGACGAAGAGTCAGCCGGCGACAGGGCCGCGCGGCGCCGCTCCACCGTGCGCGAAAAGGTGAGCTTCCTGGCGAACAGCCAGGCGGAGCCCGCAACGCCGGCGGCGGAGGCGACCGAGCCGGTTGCTGCACCCGCGCCGGCACCTGAGCCCGCGCCGGAGGCGGCAAGCGAAACCCCGGCCGCCCCACGTCGTGCCGGCTGGTGGTCACGCCGTTTCGGCGGCGGCGAGTAAAGGGACAAATGGAATTGAAACCGCCCGGCCCAACCGGGCGGTTTTGATTTGATGAGGTCAGTTGCGATGCAAAGCGCGATCATTCTCGGCGGCGGCATGGTGGGCGTCGGCGCCGCGCTGCATCTGCAGCGGCGCGGCTGGTGGGTGACGCTGATCGATCGCAGGGAGCCGGGCCGCGAGACCAGCTACGGCAACGCGGGGATGATCCAGGCCGAAGCGGTACGCCCCTATCCGATGCCGCGCGACCTCGCTTCGCTTTTGAAGATCGCGACCGGCCGCACCAACGACGTGCGCTACAGCCTCTCCTCGCTGCATCTCCACATCGAGCCCCTGCTCCGCTATTGGTGGCATTCGGCGCCGAAGCGACATCGCGAGGCGATCGAGGCGTGGGCACGGCTGATCGCCTACGCAACGGCCGAGCACGACATCCTGATCCGCGAGGCGCATGCCGACAATCTCATCCGCCGCGCCGGCTACCGAGCGCTGTTTCGCGATGCCGCTTCGTTGGATCTGTCGGTCAAGGCTGCCGAGGAAGATCAGCGCGAATTTGGCGTGAACTACCGCGTGCTGTCGGGCAGCGAGCTTGCCAGGGCCGAGCCGATCCTGCGCGATGATCTCCCGGGAGCGATCCACTGGCTCGACACCTGGACCGTGTCCGATCCCGGCGCGCTGGTCACGGCCTATGCCGAGTTGTTCGCGCGGCTCGGCGGCAGGATCGTGCTCGGTGATGCGCAGTCGCTGCAGCAGACCGCGACCGGCTGGTCGGTGGACACCGACCAGGGCCGCATCGACGCTGCCCACGCCGTCGTGACGCTCGGGCCGTGGTCGCCCGATTTATTGTACAAATTCGGCTATCGCATCCCGCTGGTGCGCAAGCGCGGCTACCACATGCATTACAGCGGCGGCGCTTCGCTCGACCTGCCGCTGGTCGACAAGGCCCGTGGCTACGCCATGGGGCCGATGGCCAAGGGCATCCGCATCACCACCGGCGCGGAATTGACGGGCGCGGACGCGCTCGCAACCCCGGTGCAGCTCGCCAGCGCCGAAGCCTCGGCGCGCGAGCTGATCGACCTCGGCAAGCGGGTCGAGCCGGATCCATGGTTCGGAACGAGGCCCTGCACGCCCGATATGCTCCCGGTGCTCGGCCCGGCCCCGCGCCACCCCGGCCTGTGGATGAATTTCGGCCACGGCCACCAGGGCTTCACGCTGGGCCCTGCGACCGGACGCCTGCTCGCGGAGATGATGAGCGGCGAAACGCCCGCGGTCGATCCCACGCCGTACCGGCCCGAGCGATTTTAGCGAGCGCGTCCTATCCGCGACGCTCGACAATCCGGCGCGCCGCCGGAATCAGGGTCGCGCCGAGCGCATTCTTGACCAGCGAGGCCGCAATGAACGGCATGATGCCGACCTGCCAGGCCTTGGCGGCGCCGAGACCAAGGCCGAATGCCAGCCAGCCGAATCCGGCCGCGAGAATGACGATGTGGCCAACAGCCATCGCCGCAAATAGCAGCATGACGCTGCGATCCCAGCCGCGCTCGGCGAGCCAACCGGTCGCGAACGCAGCCAGCACGAAACCGAACAGATAGCCCGCGGTCGGGCCGACCAGCGGCGCGATCCCACCCACGGGGCCGGCGAACACCGGAAGCCCGATCGCGCCCTCGGCGAGGTAAGCGATCATGGTCGCGCTGCCGAGGCGCCAGCCATAGGCGGCGCCGATCATCAGCACCACCAACGTCTGCAACGTCATGGGCACGTAAGGCAGCGGCAGATTCACCTTTGCCGACAGCGCCATCAACGCCGTGCCGAGCGCGACCAGCACGACGGCACGCAGCGCGCCGACGGCTTCGCCCGGTCGCGTCGGCCACATCAATGCGGCGAGAGAAGAATGTGGCGTAGCGGCGGACGGGACGGAACGGTCTGACAAGCTGAACTCCGGAAGGCTGAAGAAAACTGGCGCAGTTATTTAAGCCACTCAGCAATCCGGTCAACTGCCTCACGCATCTCCCCTGGCGAGCGCGCATAGGAGAAACGAATGAACGAGCGGCCATGGATGGGATCGAAATCAAGGCCGGGCGTTGCCGCCACGCGCGCCTGCTCCAGCATCTGCTTTGCGAATTCGAAACTGTCGGCGGTGAAGTCCGAGACGTCTGCATAGAGATAGAAGGCGCCGTCGGCCGGCAGGAATTTCGTCAGTCCCGCCTTGGGCAAACCATCGATCAGGACGCGCCGGTTTTCCTGGTAGCCGTGCTTGATCTCCTCCATCTCGGCCGTGCCGTCGAAGGCAGCCTCCGCCGCGATCTGCGACAGCGCCGGCACCGAGATCGAGAGGTTCTGCTGCAGCCGCTCGATCGGCCGCACCAGGATCTCGGGCACCACCATCCAGCCGATGCGCCAACCGGTCATGCAAAAATACTTCGAGAACGAATTGATCACGAGCGCGTGCTCGGACAGCGCAGCCGCTGTCACGGCCGGAAACGCGTAATCGAGCCCGTGATAGATCTCATCGGAGATGAAGCGGATGCCGGCGTCTTCTGCGGCCGCGATCAGGCCGGCGAGCGCTTCACGGGACATCATCGTGCCCGTCGGATTGGCGGGGCTGCCGACCAGAACACCCTTCAGCGGCGCCTTGCGATGCGCTGCGAGCAGGGCCTCGCCGGTGAGCGCGTGACGCGTTTCGTTCGTGGTCTCGATCAGCACCGGCTCGCAGCCGAGCGCGGTCAGAATATGTCGATATGGCGGATAGCCCGGCACCGTCACGGCGACGCGATCGCCAGGTTCGAACATCGACAGAAAGGCCAAGATGAAGCCGCCCGACGAGCCCGTCGTCACCACGATCCGCTCGGGGCTGACATCGCAGCCATAGGCGTCGCGATAATGGCGCGCGATGCGCGCGCGCAAGGAAGGGATGCCGAGCGCGGACGTATAGTCGATTCGTCCGGCCTCGAGCGCCGCATGGGCGGCCGCGATCGCGGTCCTGGGCGCGCCGGCCGCAGGCTGGCCGACCTCCATATGGATCACATGACCGCCGGCGGCCTCGATTCGGGCCGCCGCGGCCATGACATCCATCACCATGAACGGGGGAACATCGCTGCGGCGGGAGGGCTCGAGCCACTGCCCCAACCGGTTCCTCAATGTCGCGTCGTGCATCGATTTCTGCTATTGGCTGGCGAACCGGTCCGTCCGGTCCGTAAACGGGGCGCTTGTGCCCCAGACTGGCCGCATTGTACGGCTCATAAGGGCACCGCTCACAAGGGCATATCGCGTATCCGGTCCGCCGCCAATCGCCAAAACCAATCACTGAACTGCTTGACCAAGACCACTTGACCGAGCCCCTTTTGACCAAGACCGCTTGATGTCGCTCCAGATCGCATTGCGCAAGAAGGCCTCCGCCCTCACCGCCCTCGTCACGGCCACGGCGATCGCGCTGACGCCGTTCTCGGCCGCGCGCGCGCAGGCCAAGGGGCCGCCGGTCCTGCGCGACACCGAGACCGAGCAGCTGCTGCGCGAATACACGCGTCCGATCCTGCGCGTTGCGGGTCTGGAGAAGCACAACATCCAGATGGTGATCATCAACGACGGCTCGTTCAACGCCTTCGTCGCGGATGGCCGCCGCATCTTCGTCAATTGGGGCGCGATCCTGCAATCGGAGACGCCGAACCAGATCATCGGCGTGCTCGCGCACGAGACCGGACACCTGGCGGGCGGCCATCTGTCCAAGCTGCGCGAGCAGCTCGCCGCCGCCCAGACCCAGATGATCATCGCGATGCTGCTCGGCGCCGGCGCGATTGCGGCCGGCAGCACGCAGCGCAGCAGCGTAGGCAACAACGGGCTCGCCAATGCTGGCGCGGCCGCCATCGCCGCTCCGCAGGAGGTGATCCGCCGCACGCTGCTGTCCTACCAGCGCCAGCAGGAGGAGAATGCTGACCGCGCCGGCGTGAAATTCCTGGCTGCGACCCAGCAATCGCCCAAGGGCATGTACGAGACGTTCAAGCGCTTCACCAGCGAGAGCCTGTTCGCCGCGCGCGGTGCCGATCCCTACCTGCAGTCGCATCCGATGCCGGCCGAGCGCGTCGCCGCGCTACAGGAGTTCGCAAGCTCCAGCCCCTACTGGAACAAGAAGGACGATCCCGCGCTCCAGCTTCGGCACGACATGGTCCGCGCCAAGATCTCCGCCTTCATGGAACGGCCGGAGACGGTCTACCGCCGCTATCCCCAGACCAACGACAGCCTGCCGGCGCGCTATGCCCGCGCCATCAGCACCTATTTGCACGGTGATCTGCGCAGCGCGCTCGCCCAGATCGACGCGCTGATCCAGGTGCAGCCGAACAACCCGTATTTCTACGAGGTGCGCGGCCAGGCGCTCCTGGAAAGCGGCAAGGCGGCCGAAGCGATCGCTCCCTTGCGTAAGGCCGTCGCCCTCTCGAACAACGCCCCCCTCATCGAGATGTTACTTGGGCAGGCTCTGGTCGGAACCGATAATAAGGCCTACACCGACGATGCCGTTCGGATTCTCCGCGCCGCGGTGGCCCGGGAGCCCGAGGCGGCGCTCGGTTATACCCAGCTCGCGATGGCCTATGGCCGGAAGGGAGATTATGCGGAGGCAGATCTCGCCTCGGCCCAGGCCGCATATTTGCGCGGCGACAACAAAACCGCCCGCGAGCTTGCCACGCGCGCGAAAACACGTTTCGCCGTCGGCACCCCCGGATGGGTCAAGGCCGACGACATCGTGGCGGCGAAGCCGCCGCGCAACTGACGCAAACTCGAACGACGCCCGACCACGACGTCACGACACCGGGCTTGAATCCGCCGGGACGTTTCTCGAAACCCGCTTTGGATAAGAGGATTTGACTATGCCTTCGCTGCGCCTGCTCGCTCCTGCCCTGTTCGCGCTCGCCATGTTCGGCGCAGCCGTGCCCGCCTCGGCCGACAGTTTCTCCGACAGCCAGCGCACCGAGATCGAGAAGATCATCAAGAACTATCTCGTCAGCCATCCCGAGGTGCTCGAGGAGGCCATGGCCGAGCTCAGCAAGCGCCAGGCCGCGGCCGAAACGCAGAAGCACCAAGCCAGCATCGCGCAGAACGCCGAGGCGATCTTCAACTCGCCGCGCCAGGTCGTGCTCGGCAACAGGGACGGCGACGTCACCTTCGTCGAGTTCTTCGACTACAATTGCGGCTATTGCAAGCGCGCGATGGACGACATGCTGACCATCATGAAGGGCGATCCGAAGCTGAAGGTGGTGCTGAAGGAATTTCCGGTGCTGAGCCAGGGCTCGGTGGAAGCGGCGCAGGTCGGGGTCGCCGTGCGCATGCAGGATCCCTCCGGCAAGAAATATCTCGACTTCCATCAGAAGCTGCTCAGCGGCCGCGGCGCCGCCGACAAGGCCCGCGCGATGCAAGCCGCCAAGGAAGCCGGTCTCGACACGGCTCGCATCGAGAAGGACATCGCCAGCCCCGAGGTGCGCGCCACCCTCGAGGAGAATTTCAAGCTCGCCGAAGCGATGGGCATGAACGGTACGCCGAGCTACGTGATCGGCAAGCAGATCGTGATCGGCGCCGTCGGTGTTGAAAGCCTGAAGGAGAAGATCGGCATTGCCCGTTGCGGCAAGGCGACTTGCTGATCACACGTTTCGCGACAGCGAGAACAGAAAAGGCCGGCAGACATGCCGGCCTTTTTTCTTGCGCTGAACGTTGGCGCCTTCGTGCAAAGTCATTCATCTGGCGTTCAACAAACAAAAGCCGCGGAACAGTCGAAGTTCCGGAACAACTCAAATCCCCTTTCGTTGTCGGCGCGGGCAATGACGCGAATGAACACGTGAGGAGAATTTCGATGTTGAACCGCTTTATGATTTCGGTTGCCGCAGTCGCGCTCGTCGCGGGCACTGGCCTCGCGAACGCGCAGGGCAATATGGGCCGCGACAGCGGCGGCGGCGCCGGTGGCGCGCAGACGCAGCATTCGCAGCCTTCCGGCGGCGCTGCTGAGCGCGGTGGCTCGATGAGCCAGGACAAGGGGACCGTTGGCCAGGCCGGCGGCTCCGGGACGATGAAGTCCGAAGACAAGTCCGGCGCGATGAAGGACGAGCGCCCCTCGGGCGGCGCGATGAACAAGAACGCGGCCGAGGACAAGTCTGGTACCACCAAGGGCCAGCGCACCGATGATCGCGCGCAGGGCCAGATGGACAAGTCCCAGCAGGACAAGTCCAAGAGCATGAGCCAGGACACCAGCAAGTCCGGTGCTAAGGACCAGAAGGACATGAAGGCTGAGGGCAGCAAGGGCGGCACCTCGACCACCGAGACCCGACAGGGCACCGGCACGAGCACCAACCAGAATGCTCAGGGCCAGACCGGCACCAGCACCAACCAGAACGTGCAGGGTCAGACTGGCACCAGCTCGACCCAGAACGCGCAGGGCCAGAGCTCGACCACGGTCGGCCAGGCCGGCGCCGCTGCCAAGCTTTCGACTGAGCAGCGCACGCAGATCACGTCCGTGATCCGCGAGCAGCGCGTGGCTCCGGTGACCAACGTGAACTTCTCGATCTCGGTCGGCACCCGCATTCCGCGGGAGGGCATCACCCTTCACGCCCTGCCGTCTCGGGTCGTGTCGATCTATCCGGAATGGCGGAGCTACAAGTACGTCCTGGTCCGGGAAGAGATCGTCATCATCGATCCGGACACCTACGAGATCGTGGCCGTCCTGAACGTCTAAGGCGGACACGGGCAATCTCAGGGGCGGGCAGCGATGCCCGCCCCTTTGCATGCGCCGGGCAGCCATGCTTCGGACTGGTTAACAAGCAATTTCCGTGGTTTCCGCACAGGTTTTTGCGCACTGGATGAGGCGGTTGAACCCGCCGCTGAGGCCCTTCAAGGCTTCCCCTCACGCGCTTTGTTACCTATAACCCCCGCCACGCCGAAACACCTCTTCCGGGATTGGAATGGCCGAACCTGCAACCGACACGATCCTCGTCCTGAACGGGCCGAACCTCAACATGCTGGGGACCCGCGAGCCCGACAAGTATGGCCATGCGACGCTGGCCGACGTCGAGGCGCTGTGCCGGGACACGGCCGCGACGTTCGGCCTGAAGGCGGACTGCCGGCAATCCAACCGCGAAGGCGAGTTGATCGATTTCATCCACGAGGCGCATGCGCGCAAGATGAAGGGCATCATCATCAATGCCGGCGGCTATTCCCACACCTCGATCGCACTGCACGATGCGCTGCTCGCGGTGCAGATTCCGACGGTCGAGGTGCACGTGACCAACATCCACGCCCGTGAGAGTTTTCGTCACCATTCCTACACCGCGCGCGCGGCTTTCGCCTCGCTCTGCGGTTTCGGCATCGAGGGCTACCGCCTCGCCATCCAGGGCCTTGCCGCCAAGCTCGGCATCAAGCCCAACGCCTGACGCTCCCTTCCAACAGAACATTCGGATCAAACAACATGGCGCGCCAGCCAGACGACAAAGCAGCCGCAAAGTTTTCCAGCGAGGATTCCGCGCTCGTCCGCGAGCTGGCACTTCTGCTCGATGAGACCAGCCTCACCGAGATCGAGATCGAGCGGGCGGGTCTGCGCCTGCGCGTCGCCCGCAACATCAGCGTTGCCGCGACCATGCCGATGCAGGTGACGGCTCCTCCGGCCGTCCTGCCGCTGGCAGCAAGCCCCGCGGCCCCTGCCGCGGCCGATCTGTCGAAGCATCCCGGCGCCGTGACCTCGCCGATGGTCGGCACGGCCTATTGGGCGCCGGAGCCGGGCGCAAAGCCGTTCATCGACGTCGGCACCAAGGTCTCGGTCGGCCAGACCCTGCTGATCATCGAAGCCATGAAGACGATGAACCAGATCCCCTCGCCGCGCGCCGGCACGGTGACGCAGATCCTGGTCGAGGACGGCCAGCCGGTCGAGTACGGCGAGCCGCTGGTGATCATTGAGTGACGCGAATGGGGAATAGCGAATAGCGAATGGCGTCAGCCTTCCCTACTCGCCATTCGCCACTCGCCATTCGCTGCAGGACAACATGTTCGACAAGATCCTCATAGCCAACCGCGGCGAGATCGCCCTTCGCATCCTCAGGGCCTGCAAGGAGCTCGGGATCGCCACCGTCGCCGTGCACTCCACCGCCGATGCCGATGCCATGCATGTGCGGCTGTCGGACGAGAGCGTCTGCATCGGGCCGCCGGCGTCCAAGGACAGCTATCTCAACGTGCCCGCCCTGCTCGCGGCGTGCGAGATCACCGGCGCCGATGCCGTGCATCCCGGTTACGGCTTCCTCTCCGAGAACGCGCGCTTTGCGGAAATCCTCGCCGAGCACAATCTGCACTTCATCGGCCCCAAGGCCGAGCACATCCGCCTGATGGGCGACAAGATCGAGGCCAAGAAGACCGCCAAGCGCCTCGGCATCCCCGTGGTGCCCGGCTCGGACGGCGCCGTCGGTCCCGACGACGATGCGACGGCGATCGCCAGGAAGATCGGCTTCCCCGTGCTGGTGAAGGCGGCGGCGGGCGGCGGCGGCCGCGGCATGAAGGTCGCGCACAGCGAGGCCGACCTGCAGCTGGCGCTGTCGACGGCGGCCAACGAGGCCAAATCCGCCTTTGGCGATGCTTCCGTCTATCTGGAAAAATACCTGCAGAAGCCGCGCCACATCGAGATCCAGATCCTCGGCGACGGCCGCGGCGGCGCGATCCATCTCGGCGAGCGCGACTGCTCGCTGCAGCGCCGCCACCAGAAGGTCTGGGAGGAAGGCCCCTCGCCCGTGCTTGCTGCCGCCGCGCGCGCCAAGATCGGCGAGACCTGCGCGAAAGCGATGCGCGAGATGAAATATCTCGGTGTCGGCACCATCGAATTCCTGTTCGAGGACGGCGAGTTCTACTTCATCGAGATGAACACCCGCATCCAGGTGGAGCATCCCGTCACCGAGAGCATCACCGACATCGACCTCGTGCTGGAGCAGATCCGCATCGCCGCCGGCGGCGACCTGCCGGCCAGGCAGGACGAGGTCCAGGTCATCGGCCATGCGATCGAGTGCCGCATCAACGCTGAGAATCCGCAGACCTTCCGCCCCTCGCCCGGCCGGATCCTGCAATATCATCCGCCCGGCGGCCTCGGGGTGCGGATCGATTCCGCCGTCTACCAGGGCTACACGATCCCGCCCTATTACGACTCCCTCGTTGGCAAGCTGATCGTGCACGGCAAGACCCGCGCCGAATGCCTGATGCGGCTGCGCCGCGCCTTGGACGAGATGGTGGTCGAGGGCATCGAGACCACGCTGCCGCTGTTCCGCGCGCTGGTGCGCGAAGCCGACATCATCAACGGCGACTACCACATCCACTGGCTGGAGCAGTACCTGGCCGGCAAGGTGGAACCAGCGCCGCGATAATCACGTCCTCTCATGGAACCCCTTGCCTCCAATCGCGTTCTGGAAGGTTGGGGCCAGTTCCAAGGGGGCGTTTTGAACTCCATTGCCTGCAGACAGGTGAACCGTCGTGACGGCTGAAGGCCAGCGACGGCGCGCATTCTGGCAGATCCTGCTGTTCGCGGCGGGCCTTTTGGTGCTGACCGTGATCAGCGCCGGTTCCGTCTACCTCGTCAACAAGGCGCGGGAGGACAGCAAGTGGGTGGTTCACACCATCGAGGCTGAAAACCAGATCAACGCCCTCCTCTTGGAAATCCGGCGTGCGGAAAGCACCGCCCGCGGCTACCTGCTGACCCAAAGATCGGATTTCAAGGCAGACCACGACAAGGCCATCGCTGCAATCGTGCCAGCGCTCGACAGGCTTACACGCCTGATCGGCGACAATCCGCAACAGCGCAAGAGCATCGAAAAGCTGAGTTCGGTGATCGAGACGCGGCTCGGCCAATTCGCGCAGGAGATGGATTTCATCCGTCAGGGTCAGCCGGAGAAGGCCGCAGGGTTGGTGCGCGAGCTAGCCTCCGCCGATACCACGGCGGCGATTGCCGAAGTCGCGACGGGAATGCTTCAGGAGGAGGAACGGTTATTCCGCCTCCGCACGGCCAACTCCGACCGCAGCCAGACCCTGGCCGCTTCGATGACCGGTATCGGATCCGGCCTGGTTGTGGTGCTGGCGCTGATCTCGATCTGGCTGGTGCGGCGTTCGACACGCGAACGCGATGCGGCCGAAGCGCGCCTGCGCGATGCCAACCTCAATCTCGAGGCCGTCGTCGACGAGCGCACGGCGGATCTGCGCGAAGCCAACGACGAGATCCAGCGCTTTGCCTATATCGTCAGCCACGATCTGCGCTCGCCGCTCGTCAACATCATGGGCTTCACGAGCGAGCTCGAAGAGCTCGGCGGCGACATCTTCCGCCGCATCGGCAGCCTCGCGCACGCCCCCGCGGATGGAGCGCCGCTCGCGCCCGCCGCTCCGGGCGAGATCGCCCTCGAGGGCGCCGACAAGCAGCTCCATGAGGATTTCTCCGAAGCGCTCGGCTTCATCAAATCGTCGATCGCCAAGATGGACCGGCTGATCTCGGCCATCCTCAACCTCACCCGCGAGGGCCGGCGCGAATTCCAGCCGGTGAAGGTCGACACGCGCGAGCTGATCGAGGCCATCGTGACGACGCTGGCGCACCAGGCCGCCGAGGCGCAGGCCGAGATTCACGTCGAGCCCCTGCCGGACCTCGTGAGCGACCGTCTCGCCCTCGAGCAAATTTTCTCCAACCTGATCGACAATGCCATCAAATATCTCAAGC
The DNA here is from genome assembly GCF_020193625.1 of Bradyrhizobium sp. IC3123. Lineage (NCBI taxonomy): Bacteria > Pseudomonadati > Pseudomonadota > Alphaproteobacteria > Hyphomicrobiales > Nitrobacteraceae > Bradyrhizobium > Bradyrhizobium sp. IC3123. The sequence goes on from NZ_JADYVF010000002.1 coordinate 345,400, forward strand.
CCGGCCTGCCCGGCGAGATCAGAATCCGCGGGCGGACCAAGCTCGGCTACGCTATCTTCGAGGTCAGCGACAACGGCCGCGGCATCGATCCCAAGGACCACCAGCGGATATTCGACCTGTTCCGCCGCGCGGGAACCCAGGACAAGCCCGGCCAGGGCATTGGTCTTGCCCATGTGCGTGCACTTGTGCGTCGCCTCGGCGGCACCATGTCGGTATCATCGGAACTCAACACGGGCAGCACCTTCACGATCACGCTGCCGATCGCCTGGAACGTGAGCAACCGGAACAGAGATCGATGACCCAGCCTGTCACCATCATCATGGTCGAGGACGACGAGGGCCATGCCCGTCTGATCGAGCGCAATATCCGCCGCTCGGGCGTCAACAACGAGATCGTCTCCTTCACCACCGGGACCGACGCCATGCGGCACCTGTTCGGCGCCGACGGCTCCGGGCTGGTGCAGAAGGGCAACGCGCTCCTGATCCTGCTCGACCTCAACCTCCCCGACATGACCGGGATCGACATCCTGAAGCAGATCAAGGAGAACAAGTACCTGAAGGCCTCGCCCGTGGTGGTGCTGACCACCACCGACGATTCCCAGGAGATCAAGCGCTGCTACGAGCTCGGCTGCAACGTCTACATCACCAAGCCCGTCAACTACGAGAATTTCGCCAACGCCATCCGGCAGCTCGGTCTGTTCTTCTCGGTCATCCAGGTCCCGCCCGCCGCCACATGAACCAGCGCACGCCGACACTGCTCTACATCGACGACGACGGGGCGCTGGCGCGCCTGGTCGATCGCGGCCTGACGCGGCGCGGCTTCCGGGTCGTCCATGCCGCGAGCGGCGAGGAAGGTCTCGAGCACATCCGCCGCGCCGCCGCCCAGAACAGCACCGTAGGCGGCATCGACGTCGTCGCGCTCGACCAGTACATGCCAGGCCTCGACGGGCTCGAGACGCTCGAGCAGATCATGGCGATCCCGGACGCGCCGCCCGTCGTGTTCGTGACCGCCTCGCAGGATTCCAGCATCGCGGTGACGGCGCTCAAGGCGGGAGCGGCCGACTATCTGGTCAAGGACGTCCAGGGCGACTTCATCCCGCTCCTCCACGTCGCGGCCGAAGGCGCGCTGCGCCAGGCCGAGCTGCAACGGGCGCGCGAGGAAGCCGAGGCCGAGATCCACGCCTCGCGCGACCGCTACGCGGCGCTCGCCGCCGAACGCGAGCTCCTGCTGCGCGAGGTCAACCACCGCGTCGGCAACTCGCTCCAGATCATCGCCTCGCTGCTGCACCTGCAGGCAAGCTCCGCCGCGCAGGACGAGGTCAAGGCGGCGCTGACCAACGCGATGGGCCGCGTCGCCGCGGTGGCGCAGGTGCACCGCCGCCTCTACACCTCGCAGGACCTCAAGAGCGTGGTCCTCAATCAATATCTGGACTCGCTGCTCGAGGATCTCAGGCGGTCGGCCGAAGGCAACCGCATGTCGCGCCTGACGCTGAAGGCCGAGCCGATCGAGATCGATCCGGACCGTGCGGTCGCCGTCGGCATCATCGTCAACGAGCTGGTGATGAATGCGGTGAAATACGCCTACCCCGACGGCGCCGGCCCGATCCATGTCGAGCTGATCTCGCAAGGCGATGACCTCCTGCTCTCGATCACCGACGACGGCGTCGGCGACAACGCCAAGGCCGATCCGCGCTCCACCGGCATGGGCCAGCGCATCGTCGCGGCCATGGCCACCAAGCTCGACGCCGCGGTCGAGCGCGATCCCGCGCATTCCGGAACCCGGGTCGTGCTGAAGTTCGGCCGCATGCCCGCAAGCGTCGGCAAGACCAGCACCGCTGCCGCCAGCTGAGCGGTCCGGCCGCACCCATCGCAACTGCATTGCGATCCTGCTATGATGGCAAGCCATGACTTCGCGCGACTCCGCCCCGTCTGAAATCACGCCGGCCGTGCTGCTGCGCGCTTATGCCTGCGGCATCTTTCCGATGGCGGAAAGCGCCGACGATCCGACCCTGTTCTGGGTCGAGCCGGAGCTGCGCGGCGTCATCCCGCTCGACGGCTTCCGCGTCGCCTCGCGCCTCGCGCGCACCGTGCGCTCGGATCAGTTTCGCGTCACCGTCAACACCGCGTTCAAGGCGACCATCGCCGGCTGCGCGGCGCCGCAAGTGGGCCGCGAGGATACCTGGATCAACAAGCGCATCCGCGACCTCTATGGCGGGCTGTTCGAGCTCGGCCATTGCCACAGCGTCGAAGCCTGGCAGGGCGACGAGCTGGTCGGCGGTCTCTACGGCGTCAGCCTGGGGCGGGCCTTCTTCGGCGAGAGCATGTTCCACAATGTGCGCGATGCCTCGAAGGTCGCGCTGGTGCATCTGGTCGCGCGGCTCATTCACGGCGGCTTCGAGCTGCTCGACACCCAATATGTCACCGAGCACCTGAAGAGCTTCGGCGCCGTCGAGATCTCGCGGCGACGCTATACCGCGCTGCTCGACAAGGCGCTGGCGGGCGAGCCCGGCGATTTCCTGAAGCTCTCCGCCGGCGAAGCGATCCCGGGCGCACGAGCCCTCGAGATCATCGCTGCGCGGCAATAACGAACAGCTCGGTTAGCGGCCAAATCCGGGAATGCCGAACAGGCCCGGGCGCTGCTCCGGTGGTGGCGGCGGTGGCGGCGCCGGTTGCTGCTGCTGGATCGGCGGCAGCGGCTGCGGCGGGCGCTGCTGCACCTGCTTGGGCGCGGCCTTCTTCTGCGCGGGCGGCGGTGGCGGCGGCTTGGCCGCGGCCGGATCCGGTGCCGCCGTCGCCACGGTCTGCTGCGGCTCTTTGCAGTCGGTCAGCCAGATGTCGTAGATCGGATGCTCGACGCCGTGCAGGCCGGGGCTCGCCGCGTACATCCAGCCCGAGAAGATCCGCTTCACCTCGCCCTGCAAGGTGATCTCGTCGACCTCGACGAAGGCGTCGGTGTTGGCCGCTTCAGTCGCCGGACGCGTGTAGCAGGCGTTGGTCTTGACGCGGAGCGCACCGAACTGGACGGTCTCGCCGATCTCCTCGTCGAAATTGATGATGCGCCCGGTGATCTTGTCGAGGCCGGAGAACGTCGCCTTCTTGTTCACGATCTTCTGGGCCGGCGGCTCCGTCACGACCTCGTCGCCCGGCTGGAGGCTGGCCGGCGTCTGCGGCACGCCGCCCTTCTGCTGGGGCTGCCGCTGACCGGGCGCTCCGGGAGCGCCTTGCGGACCCGGCGGAGTGATCGCGGCCGAGGGCGGCTGGTTCGGCGGTGCGAGGGTCGAGCCCGGCGGCGGTGCTAGGGGCTGGGTCTCGACCGGCCCGGGCATCACGTTGCCCTGCCGGCCCGGAGGCGGCGGCATCGGGCGCGACGGCAGCACCCGGCCCTGCGGCGGCAGCTCCGGCACCTCTTCGTCGTCCTCCGGCATCTGCTGCGGCTGGGGCTGGCCGCGCGGAATGCTGCCGGGCGGCCGCAGCGGCGGCGGATCGGAGAAGATCGTGCCGATCTGCGCACTTGCCGGCGTCGCAGCCGTCAGTGCGGTGGCGGCCAAAAGCGCCGCAAGACCGGTCAGGGAAAAGGTTTTGAACATTTCGCGCGGCTTCAACAGCGAATCGGGCTCGTTGGACATTCTACAGGGGATACCGCCGCTCGCAGGCCTTCCGGTTAACACGCCGAATACGGCGGGGGAAGGGCGGCATCCCTGCCCTTCCCGGCCCTGTCTGGCCAGGCCGGCTCCCGGATGGGATAGTCCTGAGCCCCTCGCCGGGGCACCCCCATGGCCGAAGGCGAGCATGCCCTCGAAAGCGCTACGCAGCCGATAATACCGACAGAAATGCCCTCCCTCCTCCGAGCCGTCCTCGCCCTTCCCCTGCGTGCCCTCGGCTGGCTTGGTGGCCAGGGCACGCGCGCGGTGGCGGCGATTGCCTTCATCGCGGTCGCGGTGCCGCCGCTCGGCGCGCTGCTGCGCCCCTACGTCACCGAGGCGATCTTTCTTCTGCTCTGCATCTCCTTCATGCGCGTCGATCTCGTCGCGCTGTACGGACATCTGCGCCGGCCGGCGCTGGTCGCGGCCGCCACCGCCTGGACCACGATCGGTGTGCCGCTGATCTTCGCCCTCGCTGCCCACGCGACGGGGCTCTCCACGAGCTCTCCAGGCCTTGCTCTCGCGCTGATGCTCCAGGGCATGGCCTCGCCGATGATGGCGGCGCCAGCGCTTGCCGCGCTGATGGGCCTCGATGCCGCGCTGGTGCTGGTCACGCTGGTGACCTCGACCGCGCTCGTGCCATTCACCGCCTCGCTGTACGCGAGCCTGTTTCTCGGCGGCATGCTCAGCATCTCTCCGATGACGCTCGGCTTGAAGCTGCTCGGCATCCTCGCCGCATCACTGGTGACCGCCACGATCATCCGCCGTCTGGTGGGCAGTGATGCAATCCAGCGCCACAAGCGGCCGATCGACGGCCTCAACATCATCATACTCTTGGTGTTCGCCTCCGCAGTGATGGGCGACGTCGCAACCGAGTTTCTCGCCGATCCGCTGTTCACGATCGCCGTCGCGCTGCTCGCTTTTGCGGTCTACTTCACCCTCCTCGCCGCAACCACGCTGATCTTCCGACGTGCCGGCACCGAGCGCGCGTTCGCGCTCGGCCTGATGGTGTCACAGCGCAATCTGGGCCTGATGCTGGCGGCCACCGCCGGCGCGCTGCCGGCGACGACCTGGCTCTATTTCGCGCTGACGCAGTTTCCGATTCACTTTGCGCCGTACATGCTGATGCCGATCGCAAGGCGCCTGACGGCACGCACGAATGGGTCCAGCGAGGCAAAAAAGGCCGAAGTTCACTCGTTTGTGTCACAGGAGCGCCGTGAAGGAACAACAATCTAAGGTGGCCGTTCAAGGTCTGTTACCCAAAGGAGGTCGCGATGAGGTTTGCCGTGATTTTGGTTCTCGGCTCGCTCGCGCTGGGCTCGGCCGCGAGAGCCGATCGACCCGGCCCCGACTGGATGCCGATGCAACAAGTGATAGCCAAGATCCTGGAGGCGGGCTATTCCGAGGTCACCAAGCTTGAAGCCGATGATGGCCGGTGGGAGGGCGAAGGCATCAAGAACGGCCAGAAGATGGAATTCCGTGCCGATCCCAAAACCGGCGCCATCGTGAGCGAGAAGCCGGACAAGTGAGCATCGCCGAAGTCCGCTTGAGCAAGGCGGACTGCGCCAAGCTCATTTGAACTCCATCCTCTTGCGTTCGGCCAATATCCACTGCCGGAATGCCTGCATCGCGTGCGTGTGCCGCTTTGATTTGAGGGACGTGAGCCAGTACGATCCGAGATTGACGCGAGTGTTGTAGGGACAAGCAAGGCGCTTCCGGGCGACCTCCTCCCGGAACAAGATGACCGGCAAAAGTGCGACCCCGCCTCCTCGAGCTGCAGCATGCGCCAACGAAATCGATGAATCGAACATCGGGCCCGTCATGCGGGGCTGACTGCATTTCGCTGCCTCGAACCACTGCGTCCACTCGCCGGATCGGTAGGAACGCAGCAGCACCTCTTGATGGAGATCAATCGGGTCTTTGAGACGCTTCGCTATCGTTGGCGTGCACATCGGAGTGAAGAGAGCATCGACCAAACGCTCTGCGTTGGTACCGTGCCAGGCGCCGTCGCCGAATCGAATGGCGAAGTCCAGGCCCTCGGCGCCGAGGTCGACACGATTGTTGTTCGCAAGGATCCTGATATCGACCTGCGGGTGGCTCGAGGTGAAAGCCTGGAGGCGAGGAACGAGCCAGCCTGCTGCGAAGGTTCCGACGACGCCGATCATCAGCGTCTCCCGCATGCGGCCATTTTCGAAACGGTCCAGCACCTGGTTGATGCGGCCGAAAGCATCGGAAATGGCAGGCAACAGAGTCTCGCCTTCCTCTGTCAGGACAAGCCCGCGCGTGAGCCGCCTGAACAGCTCCACACGCAGGCTTCGCTCCAGAGTTCGCACCTGCTGGCTCACAGCGGCTTGCGATACGCGAAGTTCCAAACCGGCTTTGGTGAAGCTGAGGTGACGCGCTGCCGCCTCGAAGGCACGCAGCGCGTTCAGCGGAAGATTGGAAATCCTGGGAGGTCGGCGGGCCACGTCTGATCCAAGTTTTACTTATGGTTGGCCTTACGAAGCATCGTTTGTCAATCGCGGCAGCACGCAGCAAAAAAGCGCACGTTTAATGGGAGTTCACGATGCTAACGCGACGTCAGTTCGGATCATCCACACTTGTGCTCGCAGGACATTTCTTCCTCTCGAAAATCTCGAGCGCTTCGACACTCGAAACAACACGACTGTTGGAGGCCTTCAGACAACTTGAAAAGAAAAGCGGCGGTCGGCTCGGCGTCGCCGTGCTCGACACGCAAACCGGAGCATCGATGCATCACAGGGGAGACGAACGATTTCCGATGTGCAGCACCTTCAAGGTGCTTGCGTCCGCAGCGATATTGAAGAGGCTGGGAGACAAGCTGGACGGCCTCGATCGACGCGTTCGCATCGAACAATCCGACATCGTCGAAAATTCGCCGATCACCCGTGAGCATGTCGGACCGGAAGGCATGTCGCTGCGCGAGCTCTGCGAGGCCGCCATTACGAGGAGCGACAACACGGCGGGGAATCTGCTTCTCAGGAACATAGGAGGCACCGCCGGCTTGACCGCCTTCGCGCGCAGCCTCGGTGATGACGTGACCCGATTGGACCGCATCGAAACCGAGTTGAACGAAGCTGCGCCCGGCGATGTTCGCGACACGACGAGCCCAAACGCGATGGCTGAGAATTACAGGCGTCTGGTGCTGGGCAACGTGCTCCCGCCGGCGGCTCGGGAGCAGCTGTCCAAATGGATGATCGCGAACAAGACCGGAGACAGCCGATTGCGCGCCGGTTTGCCGCAGGGCTGGCGCGTGGGCGACAAGACTGGAACGGGCGGCCACGCCACCAACAACGACGTCGCGATCGCATGGCCGCCTCAGCGCTCGGCGCTCATCGTTGCAGTTTATCTCACGGGCGCCTCTGTCGATTTCGGCGCCCAGAATGAGGTGATCGCTTCCGTTGGACGAGAGGTCGGCAAGGAATTCGGTTGACCGCGCAAGCTGACGTTCGCACCGAAGCCCGGCAGGGCCCTTCGAGTGGAGGCTGGTGCCGGGCGCCCTACCCCGCCCGCGCCGCGCGCCGCAGCGCCTGCGGCGGCTGGCCATAGGCGCGGATGAAGGCACGCCGCATGCGCTCGGGGTCGCGGAAACCGGTCACCTCCGCGACGCGCTCGATCGCCTCGCGCGAAGACTGCACGCGCTCGCGCGCGACTTCGAGCCTGAGCCGCTCGATCGCCTTGGACGGTGTCGTGCCGGTCTCGGCGGCAAAGGCACGGGCAAAATGCCGCGCGCTCATGCCGGCGCGATCGGCGAGATCCTCCACCGTCAGCGGCGCGTCGAGATTTTCGCGTGCCCAGGACAAGAGCGTGCCGAAGCGTCCGTTTGGCGCCTTCAATTCCAGCAGCGACGAGAACTGCGACTGGCCGCCGCTGCGGCGATGGTACAGAACGAGCTGCCGCGCAGTTGCCTGCGCGATCTCCTCGCCATGGTCCTCGGTGATCATCGCGAGCGCGAGGTCGATACCGGCGGAAATCCCGGCCGAAGTCCAGATATCGCCGTCGCGGGTGAAAATCTGGTCGGGCTCGAACTTGATCTTGGGAAAGCGCGCGACGAACTCGCGCGTCCGCGCCCAATGCGTGGTGGCGCGGCGGCCGTCGAGAAGCCCCGCCTCGGCCAGCACGAAGGCGCCCGAGCAGACGCTCGCGACCCGCACGCCGCGCCTTGCCAGCCGCTGCACGAAGGCCCGCGTGATCTCGCAGCGCGCGGCCTCCGCAACGCCGCTGCCGCCGGCCACGGCCAGCGTCGTGATCGCGTTCGCCGTCTTGAAGTCACGCGCCATCATCTCGACGCCCGACGAGCTGCGCACCAGCCCCGGCTTGGCAGCGAGAACGCGGATGGCTGGCGCCTTGCCGACGTAGCGCGCTGCGATCTCGAACGCCGAGATCGGACCTGCCGCATCGAGCAGCTGGAAGTCCGGGAAGATCAGGATGCCGATCATGGGCCAAGCCGTAACGTATGTCCGAAAGCGAGGGAATTATGCCATTTCTGACTTGAGGGCACCATGCCATTCTGCCGGCGTCAAGCGCATTATCGGAGGCTCCCATGTCGTCACCGCTCCAGATCGGAATCCTGGTATTTCCGCGCGTCACCCAGCTCGATTTCACCGGCCCCTTGCAGGTGTTCGCCATGGTCCCGGACGCAAAGCTGCACCTGATCTGGAAGCGGATCGAGCCGGTGCCGAGCGATTCCGTGCTGACGCTGACGCCGACTACGACCTTTGCGGATTGCCCCCAGCTCGATGTCATCTGCGTGCCGGGCGGCCAGGGCACCAACGACCTTCTCAACGACGAGGACGTGCTCGCATTCCTGCGCAGGCAAGCGGCAGGCGCCAAGTACGTCACCTCGGTCTGCACGGGATCGCTGGCCCTCGGCGCCGCCGGCCTTCTGAAGGGCTACCGCGCCGCCACCCATTGGAGCGCAATGGAGATGCTCGCGCAGTTCGGCGCGACACCGACGAAGACCCGCGTCTGCGTCGATCGCAACCGCATCACCGGCGGCGGCGTCACCGCTGGCATCGATTTCGCGCTGACGCTGGTCTCGATCTTGGTCGATCGCACCATGGCCGAAGCGATCCAGCTGCAGATGGAATACAATCCAGCCCCGCCGTTCAATGCGGGCTCACCCGACACCGCGCCGGCCGAAGTGCTGGCGCTGCTGAGGGAGCGCGGCGCGCAGAACCATGCACGGCGGCTCGAGGCGGTGCAGCGCGCGGCCGAGCGGGTGGCGTAAAGGATCGGGCTTGCTCTTGTACCCCGGACGCAGCGCAGCGTTTCACGCTGCAGCGCGCCCGGGACACGCGAGGCGAACAACGACAGAAAAAGGCCGCTCGGTTTCCCAAGCGGCCTTTCCTGTCTCACGGTGGCTGCACATTCACATCGGGCGATGTCGGAGCTTCCAGACCGGGGGCCTATCTCCCGATCGAGTCCTTCCTCGGCGGCCGCTGCATCTCGGGACAGTCGCGAACTGTTGCCCGAACCGAACGCGATGGTCTCCCATCTCCGTAAGATGGGATCATTGAGCCGCATCGCCCGCCTCGCGGCAACACCTGCGCAGGCGGCATCCCCGCTGTTCCCGTTGTCCACAGCGGCGCGGCGCGGATGCATGTGCATCCGCTTTGGACGATGGTGATTCGTGGGTCGGCCGAAAGGGGCTTAGCCGGGCGTCCAGGGCTGATAGTCGCCGGTCGCCTTGGGACGCCTGCCGCTGGCGAGCGTCGAGCCGGAGGGCCGATAGGCCTTCGCTGTGCCGGTGAGGTTCGGCTGGTGCGGCTTCTCCCACTCGCGCGGCTGATAATCGATCTCGGTCGGCGGCTTGTCGACGACGTGGTGAATCCAGCCATGCCAGGACGGTGGAATCCGGCTCGCTTCCGCGTAGCCGTTATAGATCACCCAGCGCCGCTCGAAGCCGAGCGCCGGATCGATCGCCCCGCCCCGCGTGCGGTAGTAACGGTTGCCCTGCTCGTCCTCGCCGACCAGCTCGCCATACCGCTTGGTCCAGAGCTGGGTGCCAAAGGTCTGGCCATTCCACCAGGTGAAGAACTTGAGGAAGAATTGTTTCATGCGGCAAGGGCCCTGCTTCGTGGGGTCCTGATGCCATCCGGGGGGCGAAATGTCCAGTTCGGCAGGCGCGTCGGCGCCCCCGCAAATCCGCCTGCCGCGCACGCCCCTGCCGCAAAGCCGACGCGATTCATTCATGCCCGGTACAGCGGCGGGACCTGAGGCTCCATGCGCGCGCAAACCGGCGTGATCCCAGGAACCCCCGCGCTTTCTCAGGGTTGCTTTCCGGGAAAGGAGTTTACCATGAACAGTCTGAAATTGTTGAGTGCCGCTGCGACGGTGGCGTTGGTTCTTCCCTTGGCGAGCCCGAGCTTTGCGCAGCAGAGTCGTGCCGCCGCGGTCGGAGCGGGCGGTGGTGCGGCGATCGGTGGCGGAGGTGCCGCGGTCGGTGGCGGAGGCGGCGGCTTCGGTGGCGGCGCCCGCATGGGCGGCGGCGGCGCCGCGTTCCAGGGCGGTGGCGGCGGTTTCGGGGGCGGAGCCGCGATGCGCCCGAGCGGTGGCAATTTCGCAGGCGGTGGCGCGGTCCGTCCGGGCGGTGGCAGTTTCGTCGGGGGCGCGGCAGACCGTGCCGCTATCTCGCCGAGCTTCAGTGGGACCCGTAGCGCTGCAGTTGCGGGCAACTGGCAGGGCGGCAGCGGCAATTGGCAGGGCGGCAGCGGCAACTGGAGCGGTCGTCACTGGCACGGTCGCCACCACCATCATCATCGCCACGGCGGCTTCTGGCCGGGCTTTGCGGCTGGCGCCGCGATCGGCGGCCTCGGCTCCTACGCCTATTACGGCAGCGGCTACGGCTATTACGATGATCCCTACTACTACGGCTACTATGACGAGCCGTCGGTTGCCGTAGTGCAGGATGGCGGCGGCGACGCCGCTTATTGCGCGCGGCGCTTCAAATCTTACGACCCGGCCTCGGGCACCTATCTCGGCTACGACGGCCGGCGGCATCCTTGCCCGTAAGCAGATCGCGAAGACTAGAGGCGAAAGGCGTCGCAGCAATGCGGCGCCTTTTTTGCAATCGGCGCCTTCCTCGCTCCTTTCGGCTCCATCACCCTCGCAGATAAATACAAATCGATGCAAATGGACCTTTATGCACCAAACCGTGCATATCCTGCGCGATCCAATCGCAAATTGACCGCACCCACGATTCGCGGATATCACAAACCACAGTGGGGACTTCGATCTTCTGGGAAGTGTCATGCCGCGTATTCTCGTGGTTGATGACGATCCGATGGTCGGCGCGACCATCGAGGTCCTCCTCCAACGTCAGGGCTTCGACGTCACGCTGACCGACGGCGGCGAAACAGGACTGGCTGCGCTGGAATCGCAAGCCTTCGACGTCATGCTGGTCGACATCTTCATGCCGCATATGCGCGGCTTCGAATCCATCCGCATCTTTCACGAGCGCGCCCCTGCCACGCCGCTGATCGCGATGTCAGGCTATGCCTTCGCCTCGTCCGCCTCGCCCTCTCCCGATTTTCTCCGCATGGCGCTTGAGCTCGGCGCAACGCGCTGCCTGCGCAAGCCGTTCACGCCGGAAGCGCTGCTGACCACGATCCGGGAATGCCTTGCCGGCGCGGGCGAGAGCGCGCCGCCGAAGGACCAGAAAGAAGCCCCTTGATTCCAACGCAGCGCGTCATTCTCGGTGTTGGACTTGCCATCCTCCTGATCATCACCGCGGCCTCGATCGCCCTCGACGTCAAGTCGCGGTCCGACGCGGCGTCGGTGAACCACACCGTCCAGGTGCAAAAGAAGATCTCCGATCTGCGCGTGCTGCTGCGCCGGGCCGAGAGCGCCGCGCGCGGCTACGAGCTCTATCGCAGCCAGGGCTTCAGCGACGAGTTCCAGGCGGTGCACGCCAAGCTCGCGCCGGCCCTCGCCGAGCTCAAGCGCGACGTGCGCGACACCCCCGATCAGGTCGCCCTGCTTGAGGGCACCGAGCCGCTGGCGCTGCGCCGGATCGAGATCGCCGCCACCGCGATGCGCCTGCGGGCCGCCAACGACCAGGCCGGCATTGCCGCGCTCAACAGCAAGGCCGAGGGCCGCGGCCTCATGGACACGGTGATGCGCAATCTCGACCGCCTGAGCGCGGAGGAAGAACGCCTGCTCGCCGCCCGCTCCCAGGATTCGCGCCGCACCGGCATCGTGCTGCTCGGCATCGACGTCGCCGGCGCCGTGCTGATCCTGCTCCTGGTCGCATTGGTGATGCGCGAAAGCCGCCGCACGACGGGTGAGCTCCAGAGCTCGCTCGAGCAGACCCAAGCCGCCAAGGCGGCGCTCGAGGCGGCGGTGGCCGAACGCACCGAGCACCTCGTCGCCGCGCATGACGAATTGCGCCTGTCGGTCAACGTGCTCCAGAGCACGTTTCGCAGCATGGCGGAGGCGGTGCTGGTCATCGACGCCGAGGGCACCGTGCTGCTGTCCAATCCGGCCGCCGAGCGCATGCTGCTGCATCGCACCGGCATGAACGTCGGCAATCTGCGCGCGCTGTCCGACGTGTTTCACGGCGACGGCGTCACGCCGCTTCCGGCCGACGAGCTGCCATCGACGCGCGTGCTGCGCGGCGAGCAGTTCGAAGAGCTGGAGATGATCGTCCGCCCGCACAGCGGCAACCCGCCGCGCCATCTCATGGTCAGCGGCCGGCCGATGCGGGACGGGCAAGGCAACATTTCCGGCGCGGTGCTGGTCTATCACGATGCGACGACCTCGCGCGAGACCGAGCGGCAGTTGCACCAGTCGCAGAAGCTGGATGCGATCGGCAAGCTGACCGGCGGCGTCGCGCATGACTTCAACAACATGCTCACGGTCATCTCCGGCAACACCGAGACGCTGGTGGAGCGCCTGAAGGATCAGCCCGAGCTGCAGCGCACGGCCCGGCTGATCGACGATGCCGCCGAACGCTGCGCCGAGCTGATCCAGCACCTCTTGGCATTCGCGCGCCGGCAGCCGCTCGAGCCGCGCAACGTCGACATCAACGCCGCGATCTCGGACATCGCAAAGCTTCTGCGCCCCACCCTCGGCGAGCAGATCCAGATCGAGACCGTCCTGGAACAGGGGCCGATGACGACGCATATCGATCCGTCCAGGCTCACGAACGCCGTGCTCAACATGGCGATCAACGCCCGCGACGCCATGCCGGGCGGCGGCAAGCTGCTGCTGGAGACCCACCGCGTCGTGCTCGACGAAGCCTATGCGCAGGCCAATGCCGACGTGGCAGCGGGCCCCTACATCATGCTCGCGGTCAGCGACACCGGCACCGGCATGCCCCCTGACGTGCAGCAGAAGGCGTTCGAGCCCTTCTTCACCACCAAGGAGGTCGGCAAGGGATCCGGCCTCGGCCTCTCCATGGTCTACGGCTTCGTCAAGCAATCCGGCGGCCACATCAAGATCTACAGCGAGGAAGGCCACGGCACCACGATCAAGCTCTATCTGCCGCCGGGCGAAGGCGCCGCGGACATCGCAACCGGCGTCACGCCGACGGCCCAAGGCGGCGCCGAGACCATTTTCGTGGTCGAGGACGATCCGCTGGTCCGCAACTTCGTCACCGCGCAGCTGCAGAGCCTCGGCTACAAGACGGTCGCCTCCCCCGACGGCAAGGCGGCGCTGGACCTGATCGAGGCCGGCCAGAGCTTCGACCTGCTGTTCACCGACGTCGTCATCCCCGGCGGCATGAGCGGCCGCGAGCTCGCCGACGAGGTGGCGAGGCGCCGGCCGGGCGTGAAGGTGCTCTACACCTCCGGCTACACCGACAACGCCATCGTCCATCACGGCAAGCTCGACGACGGCGTGCTGCTGCTGACCAAGCCCTATCGGCGCAACCAGCTCGCCGAGATGATCCGCAAGGCGCTGAACGGCGGCGGGATGGCGCCGAGCTAGCGCAACGAACTTGATCGCGGCTCAGTCGGTGATGTGCAGTAGAGCATCGACATCAGGCGAACGGACGATAGTGCCGTCGCGTACAAATGCTTCGTGATTGGTCTCAATGCTGTTGTGGTCATAAAGATAGTTGACCATGATCCCGAAGGATTCTTGAATCGCACGCAGAGCGGTATTGCCGAGCCAATTGATGCGCTCGAGCCGTGCGCCGTTGCCGAGGTGAAAACGCGCCACGGGGTCGATGCGTATCGAGGGCTTCCGTGTCAGATAGCTAGCGCAGAGCCGCAGCAAGGGCACGCGCAGCTTCTCGCTCTGCGCCGGGTCATTCCACCAGCTATCGCTCTCCAGTTGCGATAACAGCGCCGCATCGGGATCACTTGCATTTGCAAGCCGATTAGCGAGCCATTGCCGAAATCCCGGTACCGGAGATAGGGTGGAAAAACGCTTCAGCTGCGGAAACTCCGACTGCAGCTCTTCAACGACCTGCTTGATCAGGAAATTGCCGAACGCCACGCCGCGCAGGCCGTCCTGACAATTGGAGATCGAGTAGAAGATCGCGGTGTCGGCGCGCGCGGCGCGTTGCTGCGCGATGGCTTCACCGTCGTCCTGCGACAACAACGGCTGCACGGCCGTGGCCAGTCCTTCCATCAAAGCAACCTCGACGAAAATCAGTGGCTCGCCTGGAAGTGCGGGATGAAAGAAGCCAAAGCAGCGCCGATCGGGTGCAAGGCGCCGGCGCAGGTCGTCCCAGCCCTTGATTTCGTGCACGGCTTCGTAGGCGATCAGCTTTTCCAGCACCGCGGCCGGTGTCTGCCAGTCGATGCGCCGCAACTCGATGAAGCCGCGGTTGAACCATGAGGCGAACAAATGCTTGAGATCCGCGTCGAGCAACTTCAGTTCGGGGTCAGTGCGCATGTATGAAGCAATTTCGCTGCGAATCGCGATCAGCGCGCTGATCCCGCCGGGTGCCATGTTGATTCGCCGCAGCAGTTCCTGGCGCGGCGGCTCGGCAGCACGCGCGAGTGCGGCCGCGGCTTCTGCGGTGCCTTCGGCGAGGTAGCGCTGCGCCGCCGCGCGCAAAGCCGGACCGTGAGGATGGAATTCCGTGGCGAGATAGCGCTGAAAGCAGCGGCGATCGTTGTCGTCGAGTGCACCAAGCATCTCGCGCAATTGCCGCGCGACCAGCGCTCCTGACGCCTGGCTGCGCTCGGAGAGCAGCGATGCTGCGAGCTGCTTCGCGCGATCGAGGAGCGGCATTGTCGTGCTGGATGGATCGTTGAAAGTTTGGCGGATTGCGGACATGACTATTCCTCCTCAAGCTTGGGCGGTGACGGCGCGGCGGAACTTGGCCGGTGGCGCGTAGAGTCCGCTCGAGGCGGCCACGAGGTCATCGATCGTCTTGGCGGCGAGCAGATCGCGCGTCGCCGTGCCGACGTCGATGCCAAGGTCTGCCGGAAACATCACGATGCCGCGACGGCGGAGGCTCTCGGTTGTGTCAGGCGATTGGCGCTTGCCAAATTCGGTGTCGCCGGCGATCGCGCGCAATGCCGCCTCGCGATCTTGCGGTGATCGGCAGCGCAACAGGTTCGCCACGGCCTTCTCGGTGATGACATGGCTCACGTCGTCGCCATAGATCATCACCGGCGGCAATGCGAAGCCGGCGGAGGCGGCCAGATCGAACGCGTCCAGACGCTCGACAAAACTGGGCGTGCCGTTTGGCTGATGGGTCTGCACCATCTGCACCACAAGCTTGCGCCCGCGTAAGGGATCGCCTGCTTCCTGACCGGCGCGAAGCCAGGTGGGGCTGTCGTGGCGACGACCGCGTGCATCCGCGCCCATGTTCGGCGCACCGCCGAAGCCTGCGATCCGGTCTTTTGTGGCCGTCGAACTGTTGCCTCGCGCGTCGATCTGCAGCGTGGCGCCAACAAACATGTCGCAGGCATATTGTCCGGCGACCTGCGCCAGTGCCCGGTTCGACCGCAGGCTGCCGTCGGCGCCGATCGGGAATATATCGGCGTGCTTTGCGACGTAGCGCTCCATACCGAGCTCGGAGCCGAAGCAATAGACGCCGTCGACGAAGCCGGCTTCGATCGCCGGGATCAGGGTCGGGTGCGGGTTGAGCACGAATTGGCTCGCGATCTTGCCCTTCAGGCCACGCCGGGCGGCAAATGTCGGGAGGATCAGCTCGATCGCCGCGGTGGCGTAACCGATGCCGTGGTTGAGCCGCCGGACCTCAAATGGCTCATAGACCGCAGCAATCGCCATCATCGCCATCAGCACGTTCTCGTCCCTTACCTTGGCGGGGTCGCGCGTGAACAGAGGCTCGATCGCGTAAGGCTTTGGGCTCGGTATGACGAAATCGACCCAGTCGCCGGGGACGTCTACTCGCGGCAACCGGTCAACGATCTCGTTGACTTGCGCCACGACAATGCCGCCGCGAAAGGCCGCGGATTCGGCGATGGTCGGCGTGTCTTCGGTGTTGGGACCGGTGTAGAGATTGCCGTTGCGGTCGGCCTTGTCGGCGACGATCAGCGCCACGTGCGGCGTCAGGTCCACCAACATCCGAGCATAGAGCTCGAGATAGGTATGGATTGCGCCGATCTTCACCGTGCCGCTGCCGACCAGTTCGGCGAGCTTGCGGCTCTGCGGACCTGCGAAGGCAAAATCGAGCCGATTGGCGACACCGCGCTCGAACACGGCGAGATGATCGGGCAGCGCCAGCACCGACTGCACCATGTGCAGATCGTGAATCTGCGCCGGATCCACGCTCGTCAGGGCGGCGGCAAGAAAATCGGCCTGCTTCTGATTGTCGCCCTCGATGGCAACGCGGTCGCCCGGCTCGATGATCGCTTCGAGCAACTCGGTCGCGCGCTCGGCAGGGCAGAGCTTTTCAGAGCAGATCGTGGCGGCCCGAGCTAGCCTCGCGGAGCGATCCGCGCCCCGTCGTGATGTGGCGTGCATGATGAACCTCCTTCGCTCGACGCTGTCTTCGATGCAGAAGTTAGGTGACCAGTATTGATTATAGAAACGATATTTTGTAATATGATTGATCATGAATTTGGATCAATCGGCATGCTGGAATTCGAGCTTTTGCGTTCCTTTGTTGCCGTCGCGGATTGCGGCGGCTTCCACCGCGCCGCCGAACGGCTCAATCTGACGCAGTCGACCATCAGCCAGCAGGTCAAGCGATTGGAGCTTGAAACCAAACGTCCGCTGTTCCGGCGCACGACCCGCAGCGTCGCGCTGACCGACGATGGAGAGATGCTGCTGGGTGACGCCCGTCGTCTGTTGCAACTCGAGGAGGCGGCCCGCCATCGCCTGTCAGCGCCGCGCCTGTCAGGAGCCGTGCGTCTTGGAGTGGTCGAGGAAGTCGCCGGCGGCTCGCTGCCATCGGCGCTGGGACGCTTCGCCATGTTGCACGCGAGCGTGAAGCTCGAGGTGCAGATCGGCGTTAGTGCGGAATTGATCGAGCAGTTGAACAAGGGACGACTCGACGTCGTATTCGCTAAGCGTCCGCTCGGTACGTCGCGTGGGCGCCTGGTCTGGCGCGAACCCATGGTCTGGGCCGCCGCCGACGCGTTTGATCTGGTTCCGGGCGCGGTGCTGCCGCTGGCGCTCTATCGCGAGCGGTCAGTATCGCGTGAGGCAGCGCTCGCCGCGCTAAATGACAGCGAACTGACGTGGGAGATCATCTATACCAGCCCCAGCCTGACAGGTGTGCGCGCGGCGGCGCTCGCTGGTCTCGCCATCACGCCGCTTCCCGCGAGCGCGGTCATTGC
This sequence comes from Bradyrhizobium sp. IC3123, assembly GCF_020193625.1. Taxonomy (NCBI): domain Bacteria; kingdom Pseudomonadati; phylum Pseudomonadota; class Alphaproteobacteria; order Hyphomicrobiales; family Nitrobacteraceae; genus Bradyrhizobium; species Bradyrhizobium sp. IC3123. Next base: position 362,767 of record NZ_JADYVF010000002.1, read on the forward strand.
AGGTTTGCGCATTCTGGGATCGCAAGAGGGGCTGCCGCGCCTTCCTGACCTTGAGTTCGCAATCTATGAGAAAGCCCGGCCCGAAAAGGCCGCGGCGGCGCTGGCCGCAGCGCTTCTGGCACTTGGGCAATCGCCAGCGCGCCCGACGATTTAGCGCCATATGTTCCGTTGCGGGTCCAAACCCCAGGGTACAGATTGGTTCATCTCGCAATGATGAGGATCCGTCAGGCGGTATTGAGCGCATCGGTCTCATGACGGCTCTGGGTCACAAGCAGTGATGCTCTGGCAGATCAGAATATCTCCGCTCGTCCCTCAGGAGCGAACATTGCCTTTATGAGCCCCTAGCCCGTATGAGTACACGCGCTAGCCCGTGAGTTGCCGAAGGCGCTGAAGTCACCCAATCTATGAGGTCGTGGGCACTGGCTCAGGATGTGAGTTCCAACTGTCCTTTTTGAGGCGCCATAGCTAGCCCGGATCCGCGCTGGAGGTGTTCAGACACCGCGCGATGCAACGCGCAAGGCCGTTTTGGTCTTAACCGGGCCGGTCTCAAGTAAAAATCAAGCGCATCTCAAGGACAAATCGTCTCGCCAGCCCAGTCTCTGAGCATGCTCACGAGGACAAATGTCGGAGCCGGTGGCGCGACAGTCCGCTTGCGGAGCGCAGCAGTCATCAGACGCACAGCTAGGATCTTGGTCTGCGGCCGGAACTGCAAGGCCCAGCTTCGACAGGTGCTCGCATGAAAAGACGAGAGTTCATCTTTTTGATTGGTGGGGGGTTGGCCTGGCCTGCGATCGCACGGGCGCAGGGCGGAGCCAAGCTGCATCGAATCTTCTGGGTCTCGACTGAGTCCGAACCGGATCCCTTCCTGGACGGCTTTCGCGATGGAATGCGCGCCCTGGGATATGTCGAAGGCAAGACCGTAACCTTCGAGACGCATTATGCCCCTGGAAATCCGCAGGCACTGCGGAAGATCGTCTCCGAGTTGCAGCGAGGGGATGTCGACCTTGTGGTCTCGAGCGGTCCGGCGACACGCGGCATGACTGCAATCACCGACATCCCAGTGCTGTTTGCATTGAGCGGCGACCCCGTCGCTTTGGGTGTGGTGAAGAGCCTTGCTCACCCCGGCACCAATTTCACCGGCAGCACATTCCTGTCGCTCGAGCTGGCAGGAAAGCGCGTTGAGCTGCTCAAGGACATTTATCCAAAGCTGCGAAAGCTGGCGGTCTTCTCGAATACGGATCATCCGGGAGAGCCGCTGGAATGGCGTGCGACGTTGGAGTCGTGCCGAAACCTTGGGATAGAGGCAGCCTACGTTCCGTTCTGCGGCGCGCGCGAAATCGAGAATGGGTTGATGGCTGCCGGCAAGGTGGACGCGGATGCTCTCCTCGTGTTTCCCGATGCTGTGACGCTGGTGCATCGTGCGAAGATTGCGGAGCTTGCAATCGCGCACCGGCTGCCTTCGATGTTTGGCTGGTCTGAATATTGTGACGCTGGAGGTCTCTTGAGTTACGGCGCAAACCAGCGCACGACCTATTTTCGGCTTGCCACTTATGCCGATCGCATCCTGCGCGGTGAATATCCGTCAGATCTTCCGGTAATGCGTCCCGAGAAGTTTGAACTGGCAATCAATATGAAGACAGCCAGGCTTCTGGGTATCAAGCTGGATGTGTCGTCGATCCTGTTTCGCGCCAGCAAGGTGATCTCCTGAGAGTAGCTATGAAGGACGGTGCTGCGCAGCCCTCTTCGTGTACGATGCCTCCGCGTCGCTCGCTGTTCTGCAAGTACTTCGCGACGTTGTTTGTCGCTGCGGTCGTGCCTCTGATACTCGGCGCGGCCGTCGAGGCTTCTTTCGGTTACCGAGACCAGCGTCGCCAGATCAGCGCGGTGCTGCAGGCCGATGCTCGCGCGGCGTCCGACAGGATCGAGGCGTTCACCGATGGCATGCGAGATCAGCTGGGTTGGATGGTGCAGCTTCCCTGGTCTGCCGGAGACGATGCGCAACATAAGATCGATGCCTTGCGTCTCCTCCAGCAGGTGCCTGCAATCGCTTCGGTTTCGCTTCTGGATGAGACCGGCACCGAACGGGTCTTTGTTTCCAGGCTGCTTCTGAACAGGACCGGGCGCGGCATCGATATGTCTGCGGATCCCGCTGTTCTGGGCGCACGCGGCAACAAAGTCTGGTACGGACCGGTTCAGTACCAGCAAGATTCAGAGCCCTATATGAGGATCGCGGTTGCCGGGAGCCTGCCGGCCGCAGGGGTTGCGATCGCCGAGGTCAATCTGAAGCTGATCTGGGATGTCATCGCAGCCATTAGAATCGGCGAGACCGGCTACGCCATTGTCGTCGATGATTCCGGTCATCTGATCGCACATCCCGATATCAGCCGGGTTCTGCGCGGCCGCGCCAGCTCCGGCAGTTTTGGCCGGATCAAGCATCTCGTTGGCGCGGCGAGCGGAGCGGCGGTGATAACCGGGGAGCGAGGCAACCCGGTGGTGGCGCTATCCGTTCAGGCCGCCGATGTGGGATGGACGGTGATCGCGATGCAGCCAACCGCGGAAGCCTTTGCATCAATTCGGGCGGCCTTGTGGCGCTCGTCAATTCTCATTGCCTTTGGTGTTCTTGTCGCGCTGGCGCTCGCCTATTGGCGCGCGCACAGAATGTCCGGTCCGATCAAGCAACTGGAAGAGGGCGTGGAGCGGATTAGAACCGGACAATTCGAGCATCGCATCAAAATCTTCAGCGGTGACGAGTTGCAGCAGCTGGCGTTGCGTTTCAATGAAATGGCTTCTGAACTGGCGATCTCGCAGCAGAAATCTGCGCGGATCGAACGGCTGAAGCAGTTCCTGCCATCACAGGTCGCCGAATTGGTCGAACATTCTCACGAACTGCTCGAAGGGCAGCGCCGTGAAGTGGCTGTCATTTTTGGCGACTTGCGCGGCTTCACGGCGTTCTCCACTCGCAATGAACCCGATGTCATCATGGCCGTCATGCGAGAGTACTACGAGGCCGTCGGCGCCGTGACGACTCGTCACGAGGCAACGCTCATCGGCTTTGATGGCGACGGAGTCATGCTGCTGGTCAATGCCCCGATCGCATGCGAACAGCCGGCAACTCAAGCGGTCCGCCTCGCGATCGACCTGCAAATGACGGTTCAGTCCCTTGCCGGCAAATGGTGTGACGCCGGCCACGCGATCGGCTTTGGTGTGGGCGTTGCCATGGGACCGGCAACGGTAGGAACGGTCGGTTACAACGGCCGGCTGGATTACACGGCGATGGGAGCCGTGGTGAATTTGGCGTCGCGGCTCTGTAATCTCGCAAAGGACGCGCAGATCCTGGCTGATCCCACGATCGCTGGAAGGGTAAGGGATAGCGTCCCGATGGCATCGCTCGGACAGCGGACCATCAAAGGCTACGACCAGGCTCTCGAGGTCTTTGCCGTCGCACCTGCTGACCTGCCGTTGAAACCGCCGGGCCCGGCACAACGCCGGCGAGAGAAAGAACCTCAGGACCACTGATACCCCGACCTCCGGACGGCTACCCCCGTGTCGCCAGCACCACCGCGGCTAGCGTAAACACCAGCCCCGCGATCTGCCCTGCCCCGAGCGGCTCGCCAAGCGCGACCGCCGAGGCCACGACGCCGATCACCGGCACCGCCATGGTGCCGATCGCGGCGACCGAGGCCGGCAGGCGCGCCAGTGCTGCGAACCAGCTGACATAGGCGATGCAGAACTGCCCGACGACCGAATAGACCAGCAGCCACCAGCCGAGCGGCGTCACATGCGACAAATGCGTGGTCTCGATCAGGAGGCCGACGATCGAGATCGGCAGGCAGCCGATCCCGATCTGCCAGGCTGCCGCCGCGAGCGGCGGCAGGTGAATCGGGTACTTCTTTGAGAGCACGGTGCCGAGGGCAAAGCCGAACGCGCCGACCAGCACCATGATGATGCCCGGCAGCTTTTCCGTGCTGGCGGCAAGGCCGTTGCCCCCCATGATCGAGGCAAGCCCTGCGAAAGCCAGCACCAGCCCAAGCGCGCGCAAGACCGTCGGCCGCTCGCCCAGGACCGGCCAGGCGAGGATCGAGGCCCAGACCGGCATCGTATAGGCGATCAGCGCCGCCTCGCTCGCCGGCAGCCAGAGCAGCGCCAGGCCCATCAGCACCATCCAGCAGGTGACGTTGAGCGCGGCTGCGGTGAGCAGGCGCGGCCAGATCACACCCTCCACGTGCAGGCTTTGCCGCCGGATCACCGCAAGCAGCGCCAGCAGCAGCGCGCCGAGCACACCGGTGACCCCGCGCAGTGTCAGAGGCGGCAGCTCGGCAAGAAGGAATTTCGTCACCGGCCAGTTGAAGCCCCAGCCGATCGAGGTGATCGCAAGGAACATCAGGCCGGCCGGGGCGATGCGCGGCCGCACGCCCGGCGTCGTCGAATCAAGCATGTCGGCTAGTCCGGCAAATCGGGCGGTCACCTTGGCCCGGATTCGCGGGTCCCACCACCGCTTTGGCGGGCATGCCTGCCCTCACCGTCCGTAGGGCTACGTGAGTCCTGCTGACGCAATCCCATTGCTCAAAAATATACCTGCCCTGTGAACAGCGGGATGAAGGCCCCGCGTCATCACGGCATGCAAATTTTTTCAGTTGGGAATCCCTGAGGACTCACTGATACTTGGGTCCACGACAGGCGCGGCGAAGACCCCTGTTATCCCCCGCAATCCACCATATTTAGTATTTGATTCAGGAACTCGCACTAGTTCTTGACGGGCGCAGCGGAGAGTCCTAGCTTTCGGTCCGTTCGGCGCGAGTGAGTTTGCGTCCCGCCGGCACTCCCCCAAAGGGTCTCGCAAATTTCAGCTCCGCCAGCCGGCCAAAGGCTGCGGATGAGGGCTTGTCTGCCCTCGGAATGCAGGCTCTTCGGGGCGCCAGAACGGGCCGGCAACAGGCTCGGATGGCATCGATGACGAAGTGACGTTGTGGGGCGTTGAACGCATGTCGCGCACATCCCCTTGGGGGCGGATGGGTGTGGACATGCCGGCGGGATGATTGATGCGACGCATCGAGCTCGCGCCGGGAAAAAACAGGGCCGGATCCACCGGCTGAACTGCGGTGCTCCAAGGCCGAACGGCCGAAGGCGCCGCGAATGCAATGACGACCCGGCACGCCCTCAACGAGGGGCGGGACCGGTCAAAGAAAAGGACGGGGCAAGACCATGCGGATTGAGCGGCGCCACACCACTTCGGGACAGTCACCTTATGCGGGTATCGAATTCCGCCTGACCACGTCGGAGATTCGCAATCCCGACGGCTCGGTCGTGTTCAAGCTTGATAACGTCGAGGTGCCGAGCGAGTGGTCGCAGGTCGCCTCCGACGTGCTGGCCCAGAAATATTTCCGCAAAGCCGGCGTTGCCGCGCGCCTGAAGAGGATAGAGGAGGAATCCGTCCCCTCCTTCCTGTGGCGCTCCGTGCCCGACACCGACGCGCTCAATGCGCTGCCCGAGAAGGAGCGCTATGTCAGCGAGCTCTCGGCCAAGCAGGTGTTCGACCGCCTCGCCGGTTGCTGGACCTATTGGGGCTGGAAGGGCGGCTATTTTACCAGCGACGACGACGCCCAGGCCTTCTATGACGAGCTTCGCTACATGCTCGCCATGCAGATGGTCGCGCCGAACTCGCCGCAATGGTTCAACACCGGCCTGCACTGGGCCTATGGCATCGACGGCCCCGGCCAGGGCCATTATTACGTCGACCCCTTCACGGGCAAGCTGACCAAGTCCAAGTCGGCCTACGAGCATCCGCAGCCGCATGCCTGCTTCATCCAGGGCGTCGGCGACGACCTCGTCAACGAGGGCGGCATCATGGACCTCTGGGTCCGCGAAGCCCGCCTGTTCAAATACGGCTCCGGCACCGGCTCCAACTTCTCGCGCCTGCGCGGCGAAGGCGAGAAACTCTCCGGCGGCGGCCGCTCCTCGGGCCTGATGAGCTTCCTCAAGATCGGCGACCGCGCTGCCGGCGCGATCAAGTCGGGCGGCACCACGCGCCGCGCCGCCAAGATGGTCGTCGTCGATGTCGATCACCCCGACATCGAGACCTATATCGACTGGAAGGTGAAGGAGGAGCAGAAGGTCGCCGCCCTCGTCACGGGCTCCAAGATCAACCAGAAGCACCTCAAGGCGGTGCTGAAGGCCTGCGTCAACTGCGAAGGTTCGGGCGACGATTGCTTCGACCCCGAGAAGAACCCTGCCCTCCGCCGGGAAATCAAGCTCGCGCGCCGCAGCCTCGTGCCCGACAATTACATCAAGCGCGTCATCCAGTTCGCCAAGCAAGGCTACAAGGACATCCAGTTCGACACCTACGACACTGACTGGGATAGCGAAGCCTATCTCACCGTTTCGGGCCAGAACTCCAACAACTCGGTCTCGCTGAAGGACGACTTCCTGCGCGCGGTCGAGACCGACGGCGACTGGAATCTGAACGCCCGCACCTCGAAGAAGGTGACGAAGACGCTGAAGGCGCGCGACCTCTGGGAGAAGATCGGCTACGCCGCCTGGGCCTCGGCCGATCCGGGCCTGCACTTCAACACCACGATGAACGACTGGCACACCTGCAAGGCGTCCGGCGACATCCGCGCCTCCAATCCGTGCTCGGAATACATGTTCCTGGACGACACGGCGTGCAACCTCGCCTCGGCGAACCTGCTGACGTTCTACAACACCGACACCAAGCGCTTCGACGTCGAGGGCTATGAGCACCTCTGCCGGCTCTGGACCATCGTGCTCGAAATCTCGGTGATGATGGCGCAATTCCCGTCGAAGGCGATCGCCGAGCTCTCCTACGAGTTCCGCACGCTCGGCCTCGGCTACGCCAATATCGGCGGCCTGCTGATGACCATGGGCCTGCCCTATGACAGCAAGGAAGGCCGCGCGCTCTGCGGCGCCCTCACTGCAGTCATGACCGGCATCACCTACAAGACCTCCGCCGAGATCGCGGCCGAGCTCGGCACCTTCCCCGGCTACAAAAAGAACGCCGCGCACATGCTGCGCGTGATCCGCAACCACCGCCGCGCCGCGCACGGCCAGTCCAATGGCTACGAGGCGCTCAGCGTCAACCCGGTGCCGCTCGACCTCGTCTCCTGCCCGCAAGCCGACCTCGTCAGCCATGCCCAGGCGGCCTGGGACGCGGCGCTCGAGCTCGGCGAGAAGCACGGCTATCGCAACGCCCAGACCACTGTCATCGCGCCGACCGGCACGATCGGCCTCGTCATGGATTGCGACACCACCGGCATCGAGCCCGACTTCGCGCTGGTCAAGTTCAAGAAGCTCGCCGGCGGCGGCTACTTCAAGATCATCAACCGCGCCGTGCCGGCAGCGCTGCGCGCGCTCGGCTATCGCGAGAGCGAGATCGCGGAGATCGAGGCCTACGCCGTCGGCCACGGCTCGCTGGCGAACGCCCCCGGCATCAACGTCACCACGCTGAAGGCCAAGGGTTTTACGGATGAAGCCATCGCCAAGGTCGAGAAGGCCCTGCCGACCGCGTTCGACATCAAGTTCGCGTTCAACAAGTGGACCTTTGGCGAAGACTTCATCCGCGACCAGCTCGGCATCGGCGCGGAAGCCATTGCGGCTCCGGGCTTCGACCTGCTCCAGGCCGTCGGCTTCACCAAGCGCGAGATCGAGGCGGCAAACGTTCACATCTGCGGCGCGATGACGGTGGAAGGTGCCCCGCACCTCAAGGCCGAGCACTATCCGGTGTTCGACTGCGCCAACCCCTGCGGCAAGATCGGCAAGCGTTATCTCTCGGTCGAGAGCCACATCCGCATGATGGCGGCGGCGCAGCCTTTCATCTCGGGCGCGATCTCCAAGACAATCAACATGCCGAACGACGCCACGGTGGAGGACTGCAAGTCCGCCTACATGCTGTCGTGGAAGCTCGCCTTGAAGGCCAACGCGCTCTATCGCGACGGCTCCAAACTCTCACAGCCGCTCAACTCGCAGCTCATCAGCGACGATGAGGACGAGGACGATGCGGTCGAGCTGCTGCACGAAAAACCCATGGCGGCGCGCGCCACGCATGTGGCCGAAAAGGTCGTCGAGAAGCTGGTCGAGCGCATCGTCGTGATGCGCGAGCGCGAGAAGATGCCCGATCGCCGCAAGGGCTACACCCAGAAGGCGGTCGTCGGCGGCCATAAAGTGTATCTGCGCACCGGCGAGTACGATGACGGTCGTCTCGGTGAGATCTTCATCGACATGCACAAGGAAGGCGCGGCGCTCCGCTCCTTCATCAACAACTTCGCCATCGCGGTGTCGCTCGGCCTGCAATACGGCGTGCCGCTCGACGAATATGTCGACGCCTTCACCTTCACCCGCTTCGAGCCGGCGGGCCCCGTGCAGGGCAACGACAGCATCAAGTACGCGACCTCGATCCTCGACTACGTCTTCCGCGAGCTCGCGGTGAGCTATCTCTCGCGCTTCGACCTCGCCCATGTCGATCCCAACGAGACGGGCTTTGACGCGCTCGGCAAGGGCGTCGAGGAAGGCAAGGAGCCGGACGAGGACGGCGGCCAGCACGCGACCAAGCTGGTCTCGCGCGGCCTCACCCGCTCGCGCACGGACAACCTCGTCGTGATGCGCGGCGGCTCGGCCGCGGTCAGCCAAGGCAACGACAGCGCGCCCTCAGGCGGCAGCCGGGTCACGGCGCTGGCCGCCCACGGCGCTAGCGCCCGCGTCGGCGACGCCATCGAAGGCGCCGTCGCCCTGAAGCAGGAAGCCCAGCACGATCTGTCTCCGACGGAGAAGCTGGAAGCGCTGCAATGGAGCAAGGCCGGCAGCGGCGCGACCGCGGCTCCGACCAGGGCCGAGCGTCGCGCGGAGGCGAAGGCCAAGGGCTACGAGGGCGAGATGTGCTCGGAGTGCGGCAACTTCACGCTGGTGCGGAATGGGACGTGCATGAAGTGCGATACTTGCGGAAGCACGACGGGGTGTTCGTAAGACGATAGCTAACGCCGATCGACAGTAGAACCCGCACGTGCTCAGGTATCTGCAAGGGGCGGCCGCGAGGCCGCCCTTCTTTCATTCACATATTGCAACTTATGGTTTTTTGAACATAACTAGGTAGTATTAGATTAAAAAAGGGCGGCGAATGCAGTCCGACTATTTCAATCACGTTCATCTTCTGATTCGGGGGAGTGATGACCAGATTTGACGGGATCGAGTTCCTAACATCGTCCAGCGTCGCTTCGACGTGCGGATGACGGAATCTAAAACAAAACTAGACGTGCTGACCACACGGCTAGCAAAGGCTCGTCACCTGAAAGCCTTCGAACACCTAACGATCTACGCGGCGGGTTCTTACGGTCGATTAGAAGCTAGCAAATACTCAGATATCGATTTGTTTTTTGTGCTTGCGAATACGCTTAGTGCACAAGGAGCGAGATCTCGTCCTTGCGTTGTGCGGGCGCTGGGGACGACTGCAGTACGAGTTGAACGGCTATATCAGCGTGCTTGATCCGAAAGAGCGGCCGCGTGCTCGCGAGATGATCGAACGCTTCTCCTCCTATGTGAAGGAGCTTCAGTCCATACTTGTCGGAACTGCTACAACGCAATCCATCCAACAGGCATTTGGCTCTAGCTCTCAAACCAGCTCGTAGTAGCAATCGTGGCCCGTCGAGTTACGGCGACGGTGCACGAAATTGGTTTGTCATCGCCAAATCAGCCAATTCCGCTCACTTTTGGATGCGCTCCGTATCGAGTGCACTACCCTCCGTGATCGCAGCTTGGTTCCGGCTTCCCTGCTCATCAATCCCAACCGCCGAAATTGCCTTTGCGGTCGAGCCCTTCCCTCCTAAACTCGACCGTCACCGTCATCGGTTCCGACGAGCCCGGTAGAAGCGGAGTAAAGTCATGCCCAAACCGGAAAGCTTCCCGATCGAGAAGATCTTCGTTCCGACCAAGCAGAAGAAGGCCGTCAAGCCCGAGACCGTCGGGGAGATCGCGGAAAGCATGCTGGAGATCGGACAACAGGTCCCGATTTCCGTCCGGCGCGACGGAGACCGCCTGGTTCTGGTCGAGGGACTGCATCGGCTCGAGGCCTGCAAGGCGCTCGGCGAGACGACCATTCTCGGTGTTCTGGTCCCGGCTGAGCTTGCCCAGCACAAGCCGCAGCTCGCCGAACGACCCGAGGTCGAGGCAGAACGCATCAAGATGGCGCGATTGAAACAGCTGCGCCTGGAGAAGGAAGCCGCTGAGGCATCGGCGGCTGCCTTGAAGGGCGTCAGGCAGTCGGAAGCGCCGCGCACCCGTCCGGCGAAAGGCGTCCGCGACAAGCCGCAGGCATCACCGGGCCGGATTGTGAAATCGAAACCGAAATCATTGTCGGACTGGATCACGCAGCAAAAGGGCAGCGGCGGCCGCTATTGATGGCCACCCCGTCATTCCGGGGCGCGCCCGCTTGGGCGCGAGCCCGGAATCCATCGGGCGGCACGACGAGTGGCGCAATGGATTCCGGGCTCGCGCTTCGCGCCCCCGGAACGACCGTTCTGCTGCGCTCCACCTTGCATGGCTTCTACCGCATGACGGCCGCAATCCTTTCGATCGCGGCCCTCCTCACCGATCAACCCGCCCGTCTCACGCCGCTTTCGCCTGCTCCGGCGAGGCCGTCTCCATCGCGCGCATGTAGAGGTCGAGCAGGCTTTCGCGCTCGTCGCGCTCGTTCTTGTCTTCCTTGCGCAGCTTGATGATCTCCTTGAGGATCTTCACGTCAAAACCCTCGCTCTTGGCTTCCGCGAAGACTTCCTTCTTCTGTTCGCTCAACTCCTGCATCTCGCTGTCGAGGTTCTCGATCCGCTCGACGAAGGAACGGATCTTGCCGCCGGGAATGGTGATATCGGACATGGTGCCTCTTTGCTGACTGAGGTCGTGAAAATGCCCGCAAAGAAATGACCAATGTGTTAACCGAGTTGCCGCACCCGATGCCATCGCGCCGCAGCGATACTCAGGACAGGCGACCACCCCGCAGCTATCTCGACCAGCGACTTCCTGCCCGATGCGTCGACGATGCAGCGGCAAAATCTCACCACATGGCCGCCACGCAAGCGACAGCCCACAATCGCGATTTCAGCGCAAACGCGACGGAGGCTCGCGGCTTCATCGATATTCAGGAGCCATTTGCAATGTTGAGTGCGGTGGACAACAAGCCACGGGGCAAATCCGGCCGGCGCGGCGGCAAGAAGAAGGCGGGACAACGCGCCGGGGCCGGCGAGCAACGCGCAAGTGCAGGGCATCAATTGCCGGATGCCCCGGCGGAGACCAGGCACGAGACCGGGCAAGAGCCGAGCCGACCGATCAGTGCGGAGATACCTTCGGCTGCAGCCTTGCCGGACGAGGCTTCCGGGATGGAGCTCGCTGCAAGCCCACCCGTCGCACCGGTCGAACCCTTGGAGGCCAGCACGCAGGCGATTGCCGACGCCTATAGCGACTACATCAGGACCTCGCTTGAGCAAGCCTGGAGCTTCCTGGGAAAGCTCGCTATGGCGCGTTCACCCGTCGAGGCCTTTGAGCTTCAGATGGCGTACGCGAAACAGGCCTGCGACTCGTTTGTCGCCGAATCCCAGAAGATCACCGAGCTGCATGAACAATTGACCAGAGAAAGGGTCATGCATCTTGAGGGGTTCGTGGCCAGGCTCACCCAGACCACGCTCGAAATCCGCACGATACGTCACTGACGACGGGTGCACATTGCGGCGCCGCGGGACGTAAGGTGGGTTAGCTGGCGGTTGCGCGAAGCGCGGTCCGCCGGCGTAACCCACCACCTCTCCGCCGCCGAGATTAAAGAGGTGGGTTGCGCTACCCGACCTGCGCTTTGTCGCGGAGCTAACTCACTCTACGCGCCTGAGGACCGCCTGGAGTTCAGTACCCTGACTTCGTGCCGGTGGTCGACCCGGTGCCCGCGCCTGTGGTTTGACCTGTGGTTTGCCCTGTAGTCCGTCCTGGAGCGTAGCTCGACGCGCCGGGGCTGGTTCTCTTCGAGGACTTCGCGTGCTGCTTCTTCTTGTGTCCCGGAGCGTAGCTGGAAGCGCCCGGCTCGCCCTTCTTGCCCATTTGCTGCATCTCATGACCTGGCGTCTTGCTCGATACGCCCTGAGCAAATACGGCTGGTGCGGTAGCCATGACAACGGCAGCCGAAAGCGCGATGATCGTTGCTTTCATGTTGTCCTCCTCGAACAAGCCCCCTCAAAGGAAACGGAATGGACTAGCGCCCGTTCCCCTCAGCGAACGTTCATGGCGCCGCGGGGCTGGACGCCCCTGGGATCGTCATTCGTTGATGAGCTTCGATCCGCTCGACTACCCTACGAAATGCGCTTTGCGCAGTCGCGGCGACAACCCATCCTACGCCCTCACGCCGCCCGCTCCCTCGCCCGTCATAATTTCTCCTTTGCACACGCGTTGTGTCTGACAGCGGCGAGACCTATCCTTGATCGGACTGCCTCCCATTGACGCCCGACCGGATGGAGAGCGCATCGATGCCTGACACGAACGACCCCAAGCCTGATACCGGCAAGACCGATAACGCCAAGCCTGATATCGCCAAGCCTGATGCGTCCAAGCCGGACGAGGCGCGCGCCGACGGTGGGCTGGCGCGGGCCTACGACCGGATCAAAAGCGCAGAGGAAGACCTCGCGCGGCTGGACCGGCTGGTTTCCGGAATGGAACGCAACAGCGAAGCCCCGCGGACCTCGCACGCAAGCGCCGCCTCGACGGCAGCCGCCACGTCAGGAAAGAAGACGCCGACGCCGGAAGCCAAGGTTCTAAACACCAAGGTACGCGATCAGGGCCTGAGGGGAGACAAGGCCATGATGCGCGCACTGGCTATTCTCGTGATGGCGATCGGCCTCCTCGGTGCCGCCGTCGCATCGCAATATGGCGACGAGGCGACATCGATCGGCAAGTCCATCATGGCGCGATGGGCTCCACCCGCGAGCGCACCCCCGCAAGCGACCGCCGCGGAAAGTCCGGAGCAGCCGGCGACGGTGCTGCTGGCGGCCGCGGATGAGCCGAGCCCGGTGCCGGCGCCGCCGGGGCCCAAGGACACCGAAAGCGCCCCGAAGCCTGCCGCCACGGCGGCCGAGCCGTCATCGTCCGAGCTCGCGCAATCGCTCAAGGCCATCACGAGCGAGCTTGCGAATATCAACGACAAGCTCGAGCAGCTGAAGAGCCGCAGCGAGCAGACCCTGCGCGACCAGGCCGCCACCATCGAGCAGCTCAAGGCCGCGCAGGAGAAGGACGCGGCGGACAATGCCCGCCTCGCCGCGCAGGTCCAGGCGTTGCAAACGCAATTGAGCGCGTCATCGGCGCCATCCGCCTCTGCACCCGCCAAGCCCGTCGTGCGCAGCGTGGTGAGCAACGACACGGCTGCGCGTGCCCGGGCGCACCTACCGGACGCCGCGCCACGGCGGCCGAGGCCGCCGCCGCGAGGCCCCTGGATGCCGCCGCGCTATATGGCCGACCCTTACTATTACGGCGATCCGGATTGGTGAGCCCGTTTCGAAGGCGCGATTGGATTTGAAGTGCGTAGGGTGGGTTAGCCTGCGGCGGCGCGAAGCGCAGTCCGCTGGCGTAACCCGCCTCTTTGATTTCCGCGGAGGCAGAGGTGGTGGGTTACGCTGCGCGAACTGCGCCTCGCGCAGTCGCGCAGCTAACCCACCCTACGCACCCACGCTCCCCTCAGCGTATCTCGCTCATCGTCACCTTGGCCGCGATCCCCGTCAGCTCGGGCTCTTGCGGCGCAAGCTCCTCATCGGAAGGGCCGACCGAGACTTCAGCCATTCTGCGTTTGACCTGTTCGCAGGTCTTGCGAACGTCTTCGGTGAACAGCGCGCATTCTTCGATACGCTTGAAGATCTTGCGTCCCTCTTCACGATAGCCTGCCGCCGTTTCTCGCATGAAGGCGATCGCATCATGAACCTGGGCCGTCAGCGCCTCGCATTTTTGCGCGGCGTCGATCAACTCGGTGCCCATGGCCTCGATCTCTTTTGCAGCGGACTCATAGTCGCGAATGACCGCTTCTGCACTGAGCGCACCGACCCGGGACACCCCCGCGGTGTGCTCGACGTAATCAGGCAGATTAACTGAAGTAATGGAGCTCCCCGACCGGATCGAAGTGATGTCGGCTTCGAGTTGGACCAAGTTCACTCCGTCCCGTCTGTGCAATTGTTCGACACTTGCCATGACTGTCCTCCCAATACGCGCAAAGAAACCCCAAGCAGTATTGGGTTTATTACGGGGATAAATGCCGTTCTACCTCTATGTATTCTTGACAGTCTTCACTTTGCCACTTTTACCCAATCGCCAACTCTGCACGCAGAGACGGCGAGCCATCAAACTTCAATTTATCCGCGCACCTGTTCGAAGTGCACTCCCCGCCGCATCGGCGCCGGGCCATGGCGGGCACGATTACGTTCCGGGGGAGCGACGGTCGTCGGCGTCGAAGGCATTTCCGACGGCGGCTGGCGCAGGCTCGCCCCGCCCTGCATCCGCAGCACGATGGCGGCCGGCATCGCCCGCCGCAAAAATATCGTGCACCAGCCCGAGCTTCCCCAGCCCCAGGATGATCAGCCCGTTGATGTCCACCTCGTACCAGGCGTGCGAGATGTAGGCGTCGCGCGGAAAGCGGTGATGGTTGTTGTGCAGCCCCTCGCCGAAGGTGAGCAGCGTGGTCACCAGCTCGTTGGTGGTGCCGTCATGGGTCTCGAAGCGGCGGTAGCCCCAGCGGCCGTCGCTGTGACAGACCGAGTTGACCAGCGAGGTCGCCATGGTCATGAGGTAGCTGCGGAACAGGCCGGCGAACAGGATGCAGCCGATCATCGTGCGCACGCCGCCAAACGCGTAGCCGATGGCGCCCGGAATGATCAGCGCCGACAGCGCGTACCAGTACCAGCGCGTCCTGGTGAAGAACATCGCGATCGGGTCGGCCAGGATGTCCTTGGCGTAGTAGCTGGCATCGGTGGTCTCGCGGTCCCACACCCAGCCGCCTTGCGCATGCGTCATGCCCTTGGCGAAACTGGTATAGGGATGGCCGCCGCCGTCGTAATAGGGGCTGTGCACGTCGCCGGGCCGGTCGGAGTGCAGATGGTGCCGCCGATGGTTGCTCACCCATTTCAGGATCGAGCCCTGCACCGCCATGGTCGCGAGCGCGGCGAAGATCGTCCGCATCACCGGACCGCAGCGGAAGCTGCGGTGCACGAAGTAGCGATGCATGAAGCCGATGCCGATCGTGGACATGATGAACGTGCCCGCGAACACCGAGACTTCGACCCAGCCGATGCCTTGCCAGAAGGCCCAGACCAGCGCCGCGATCGAGCCGCCGACCATGATGGCGAACGAGATGTAGGAATCGCGAAACTTGGCGTCGACCACCGGACCTTCGGTCAGCACGCCCGGCGGCATTTTCGGCTCCGCAAGCTGCTCGGACGCCACGCTCTCAACCACGCTCATTTCAGCCGATCCATTTACACTGCACTTTTCTGCAGTGCAGCGTACAACCCCTGGTTATCAGAGGCAAGGACCGGGGCGGCCGTAGGAGCACGGGCGGCGCAGCCCCGCCGCTTTCGCTTCTCTGCGATAGAGAGTGGCGATCATGACGAGCAGATGCACGTCGTGCCTCTGCTCAGCTCACCGAGCGCATGCGCCGATCAGTTTTGGCGTCGGTCGGTGCCTTCACCACCAATACGGCCAGCGCCATCCCTCATAGCGCACATAGGACGGCACCAAGGGCGGGCCGTAGGGATCGACCCGGTCGTGCTCGGGGCGGTAACGATAGCGTGGCACGATGTTGTAATCCCAAGGCGTCGGCCTCAGCACCGGCGCCGTGATGACGAGCCGCTCTTGCGGCGCGCGAACGACGACGGCTCTCCGCGTCCGGGCTTCGGCGTCCGAGGTTGCAAGGCCGCTCAGCACCAGGGCGGTTCCGAGCGCGCAGGCGGCAGTCATCTTGGTCATGCGTTGGTCTCCTTCGCGCGGAGAGTGCAAAAGGATGCCAGGCGAGGCAAGCAAATTTCGCGCGAGGTGCGGACATAAGCGCTGTGCGCTTTGGCGCTCCGACCTCTCCCCGTCATTGCGAGGAGCACTTGCGACGAAGCAATCCAGAGTCCTTCCGCGGAGGGAGCCTGGATTGCTTCGCTCCGCTAGCAATGACGGCCGAGTATGACGCAAGAGTGGTCTGGATGAGCAGCAGAAGTCCCGGACGTCGGCACCTGCCGCTCACTCACGCGCGCGGCGCAGGGCCTGATCCAGCTTGTGCCTCTGCTTGTCCCAGCGCTCCTGCTCGGCTTCGGCGCGCGCCTCGAGCGCGGCCCGCTCGGCTTCGATCGCCTCGGCCTTCGCTTCGTGCTCGCGTGTTGCTTTGTCGAGCGCTGCTTCCGCCGCGGCAACCGCCTTGTCGCGCCGTGCACGCTCCTTGGCGCGGGCGGCCTCCTCCTTGGCACGCGCTGCCTCGCGCCGTCGCTCCTCCTTCTCGAAAGCTGCTGCGGCCTTGCGGGCGGCCGCATCATCGATCTCGCGGGATGCATTCCGGGCCGTCCTGGCGGGACGCTTCTTTGACGTCGGTTTGCTCTCGGCCTTGCTCTTGGACTTGCGCTTGGGCTCGGCCTCACCTGCGCCGAGATCAGTCGGCAGCTCCGCGCTCTCGGTGAACGGGCCGTCCGAGCCGACCGGGCGCCTCAGCACCACGCCCGGCTTCGCCATGGTCGCGGCGACGACATCGGGATCGTCGGTCTCCCTGGCGACGCCCTGATGGAACAGATTGGAGCTGGCGCCCCAGGCGGCAAGCGCCGCCTTCATCGAGGGCGCGGCGATCGCCTGATCGTAGAAGCCGAGCGAGGTCTGGTAGGTCTTCAGCTTCTTTGGCATGTCGCTCCGATGTCGGCGCAGCTTTCCGCGCGCGAGCGTAGCCCGGATCGAGCAAAGCGCAATCCGGGGTCGCGCGGCACGCTCGGCGCTGGACTACGCTTGCGCTCCATCCAGGCTACGCACCTTCCAGCAACGCGTCATACCCTTGCGCGCTGAACGCCAACAGACAAAAACCGTGCCCGAACGGATCGGCCAGCATCGCGATCCGCCCATAGGGCGCATCGCTCGCCGGCACCTCCAGAATCGCACCCGCAGCGAGGGCACGCGCGACGGCCGCGTCGACATCGTCGACGACGACGTCGATATGCACCGGCGTCCAGTGCCGCTCATAGCGGCGGGGGTCGCCGCCGGCGCCGATGGTGCCGGCCTGCTTGGTCAAGAGATACACCGGTGCGGGCCAGCCGTTGAGCTCGACGAAGTCGGCGCCGAAGCGGCGGCCGACCGAGAGGCCAAAGGCTTCGGTGTAGAACGTCGTGGCTTTCGCCACGTCGGGAACATCGATGTTGAGGAGGAAGCTCATGAGCGGCTCGTCGCAAGTTGAGGCGCGAGCGTAGCCCGGATGGAGCGCAAGCGTAATCCGGGATGGTGCCGCACCCGACGCCCCCGACCGCGTTCCACGATGGCATCATGCCATTGTTTTGCCCGACGGGTCAAATCCTGTTCGATTTTACCGAAGTGAGGAAAAACCCCGAGCAATTCCATGGGGATGGCTACTGTGCATGGGGTTGTTTTCGCAACACTTGCTTGAGCCGGCCCTCAATTGCGCTTCAGGCTCAGGATATAGGCCGATAGCACCTCGGCCTGCTCCGGCGAGATCACGAGATTCGGCATGGTCTGGTGACTGGTCCGCCAGAACACCTTGAGCGAGAGCGCGGTGGTGCCGTTGCGGTCGGCGATGGATTGGAAGCTCGGTGCCTCCTCGAAGAAGCCGGCCATGTGCGGCTCGATCGCGTGACACGACTGGCACCACGCCTGCGCCAGGCGATGACCTGCGGCGACCGCGCGCGAGCCGGGCCTCGGCGCCCCGGCGGCGGTGTGAACGACGCTGAAGAGAAACAGCACCGACAGCGCGATCAGGACGGCGATGCCGATGGAGATTCGAACATTGTGCGACATCGCCCGACCTCACGGCATTGAATCGTGGAGCAGCTTAGATGTGCACCACGACGCCAGCTTGATCTGCGTCAAGCCAGCTCGCAGCTCGCGTCCTCAGCACGTCACGAGGTCGGTGTGGCCGAATCCCTTGGAATAATCGAGCAGCGAGATCACCGTCGGCGTGAGACGGATCAGCCGCACCTCGGACGGCTTCGGCATGGGCAGGCCGATCGCCTTCTGCTCGGGATAGCGCGCCATCACCAGTGTGATCGCCTTCTCGGCCTCAGCTGGATCGGTCACGGCCACCGCCCGCGCCGCCATGGACAGGCCGGTGATCTCCATCACTTGCGCCGGATCGTCGTCGATCGCCAGCGACACGCGCTCGTCCCGCGAGATGTTCTGCGCCTTCTGGCTGTCGGGGCCGCAGAGAAAGTAGATGGTGAAACCGTCGTTGGCATAGCCGACGGTCGTTACTTGCGGCCAGCCATCGGCGCGAAGCGTCGCGATCCGCATCGTGCGGTGCTGGTCCAGCAAGGTCTGGATTTTTCGTCTGAGTGTGTCGTCCATCGCTGCCTCCGGCGGTCATTCCTGAAGACACGATACGATCCCCGCGCGCAGTGCCGTTGATGCAGCTCAACGCGCGCCGGCGATGTCGCCTGTTGAAAGCGTCGGCAGGCATCGCCCGGTGATATCGCACCGGCAGGCGCGGCCAGCCCGCGCCGTGCGCAGCTTTTGCTTGCTTTCCCGGTTCCCGCCTCTACGGTCGCGCCGCGAACGAACGCGCGAGACAAGACCCGTCATGACCGACACGATGAAATGCCCGACCTGCAATTCCGAGCACGCCTATCAGGACCGCGATCTCTGGGTCTGCCCGGAATGCGGCCATGAATGGAGCGGCGCGGCGGACGCGGTCGCGGACACGGCGCAGGATGCGGGCGTGCGCGATGCCAACGGCAATGTGCTCGCCGACGGCGACAGCGTCATCGTGATCAAGGATCTCAAGATCAAGGGCTCGTCCTCGGTCGTCAAGGGCGGCACCAAGGTGCGCAATATCCGCCTGCAGGACGCCAGCGACGGCCACAACATCGCCTGCAAGATCGACGGCATCGGCGCGATGAATCTGAAGTCGGAGTTCGTGAAGAAGGCGTGAGGTCCGCTAGCTTTGCCGCTGCGCCAGGTAGAACCCGCTCAGCACCGTCACGAGGCCTGCCATCTGCAGCATCGTGGGCGGCTCGCCGAGCAGCAACCAGCCCGTGAGCAGCGTCAGCGCGGGCACGCAGGCCGGAAACACCGCGGCGCGGGCAACGCCGAGACGCTGGACCGAGACGGCGTAGAGATAGAGCGCGGCGGGGCCGGCAAGCACGCCCTGCGCCAGCGCCTGGATGGCGTTCTCGGTCATGCCGATCGACGCAATGTGGGCGAGACCCACCGTGGCGACGTAGACCGGCACCAGCAGCAGCGACAGCACGTTGATGACCAGCGCAGCCGGCACGGCCGAGACGCGCCAGCGGCGCAGCATCGCGCCGAACCCGGCGAACATGAATCCGGCAAGCACGAAGATGAGATCGCCCTGAATGCCGTCGGCACCGATGTGGCCGATTGATTCCGCACCGATCACGCCGAGGCCTCCGACGATGACGAGCGCGCCAGTCAGGCGCGATGCGGAGATCCGCTCCTTCAGCACGACCGCCGCGAGCAGGAGGCCGCCGAGCGTGGCGCAAGAGGGCTGGATCACGCTGCCATGGCCGAGCGGGACGAACAGGAAGCCGATGTACGAGATCAGCGACATCACGGGACCACCGAGCACCATCAGCACGAGCCCCCTGCCCCAGCCGATGCCGCAGAGATCGGAGAGTCCGGCGCGCAACACCAGGGGCAGGAATGCGATCCCCGACCAGACATAGCGATGCACCAGCAGATCGACCGGCGTGAAGCCGGCCTTGAGGCCGTGCCGCGTGGCGGCAAAGCCGAGCGCCCAGAACAGCGCTGCGGCAAGGCCGCAGACCACGCCGAGCAGTGCCGGCGCGGTATCCTTCTTCTGAGCGCCGGCGCCGCTCGTCCGCTGATCCATGGGATCACTCGATATGTCGGCTCGCTGAGCCGCTCAACCCACGCGGCTGCAGGGCTGTCACGCGAGGGCGATGCCGACTACGCGTGTTACAGCCCCTCATCGAAGACCATCCGCCATCCCTTGCGAGTATCCATGTATTCTCGCACTTGCCTGATCCGGTCGCCCACCACCTCGAACACGAAGCAATACTCGTTCTCGTACGGCTTGCCGCCGGGCAGCGTGGCGCGCATCCGCTCCTCCACGATCACGACATCGCCGTCGACATACACGCCGCGGAACGTGATATCGATGCTCGAAAACAGCCTGTGCATTTCCTTGGCGATGAAGCGGGCGATCTGGTGCGCTCCCACCATGTGATCGGTATGATCGAGCGCGACGGCGGTGGCATTTCCCTTCGGCGCGATCCATTCGGCGTCGTCGGTGAAGAGTGCTGCGATGCGCTCGGGATCGCGTGACGAAAAGGTCTTCCAGGCGTTCAGTACGACGTCTCTCGGGCTGGTCACGATGGGGTCTCCGGCCGTGTTGCGATGAGAACCGCCTTCTAGGCCGCGGTGCGAGCCGCGGCTCGCCGCAATCGGACTCGGTCATCCGGCAGCCCTTCCGCCGCCGCCCCCATGCGCTACCATGCGATCATGTTGAGCTTTGATGTCTGCAACGCCGCGCGCCTGCGCCGCGATCCCCGCTATGACGGCCGCTTCTTCACGGCGGTGAAGACCACGGGCATCTATTGCCGGCCGGTCTGTCCGGCCAAGCAGCCGCTGGCGCGCAATGTGGTCTATTATCCGACGGCTGCGGCTGCCGAGGCCGCCGGCTTCCGGCCCTGCCTGCGCTGCCGTCCCGAGACCGCTCCTTTCTGCCCGGCCTGGAACGGCACGCGCTCCACGGTGGCCCGGGCCATGAGGCTCATCGATGACGGCGCGCTGGATGAAGGCTCGGTGGTCGATCTCGCGACGCGGCTCGGCATCTCGTCGCGTCACCTGGCGCGCCTGTTCGAGCGCCATGTCGGCGCTACGCCGCAGCAGCTCGCCAAGACACTGCGTGTCCAGCGCGCCAAGCGCCTGCTCGATGCCGGCGATGACAGCATGACCGCTATCGCATTCCAGGCCGGGTTCGGCAGCCTGCGCAGGTTCAACGCCGCCTTCGCCGAACTCTACGGCCGCTCGCCGTCAAGCCTGCGCGCGCGGCGAGCTTAGCGGCCCGCGCCAGTGATCACGTCCGCGGTCTTCACCTTGCGCGGGCTGAGCACCTTCGCCTGGTGGACCGAGGCGATTGCGCTTGGCGCTGCGACCTGCTGCTCGACATGTGCGGCACCGAGCACGTGCACCTGCAGCGGGGAAACCGGAAATCCGTTGGCCTCATAGGTCGGCAGCTCGGCGGCGAAAGCCGCGGTACCGCCCGCGATCGTCAGGAAGGCGGCGATCGACAAGGTCTTCTTGTTCATTGGTGATGCTCCGAGGTTTAAGAGTCGGAGCCTATTTAGGCGCATTTTGCTGCAGTGCGACATACACCGCCGCATTGCAACATCGCATGCAATGCATGACGTTATGCCTAATGCGTCCAGGGATTTGGGCGAATCACGCCGGCTGCGACGCGGCGCCTCCAGAGGAGCCGCTCAGCCACCAAGCACGTTGCCCCAGCCGTCGAAGAGATAGGTCTTCCAGGCCACGGTTCCATCCGCGCCGGGCCGGCTGGCGCGGCGGTAGTCCTCGGCCTGGTCGGCGGTCCAGGTGATGATCGTGTCGGAGAGACGATCGTGCAGGATGGCGGGCTCGGTGGGGTCGAAGGCGTCCATGGGACGAAGCGAGGGATGCGTCATGGCGCCTCCAACGCACCAGCCGCAACAAAGTTGCGGCAACGTCAAATGGAACCGGGCGTTGCACCTCGGCCACAGTTGCCCCGAAAAGCCCGCACTCCCCGATTTGCGCCATTGCGCCGCCACACCGTGGCCCGAACAATCGACGTGCTGCGTGCCTTTCCGTGCGACTGTTTCGTCAGACTGTTTGCATCATCACTGTTCGGGCAAGATTGTTCGAGCAGACCGTTTGGAGGCAGGGATCATGAACGATCGGCGGTCTCTTCTGGTGGCGGTGTCGTGTCCCTCGGCCGTTCTCGCCGGCTGGCTGGCATTGTCTCTCTCCGCTTATGCGCCTGCGCTCATCGAAAACAGCGCCGCCAATGCGGCCGCCATCTCGCGCGCCAAGGATCGTGCCAAGGATCGTGCCAAGGATCATGCTAAGGATCTCGGCCGCATCGACCTCGCCGACGTGCCGCGCGCTGCGACCCTTGAGGACCGCTTCGCCTTGACCGCCGACATCGCAGCCACCGTCACTGCGCTGCCCGACCCTCCCGCGCCGGCAGAGGCAACGCCGGAAGAGCCCGCCTCCACCATCAAGCTTGCCTCGGCCGACCCGGCGCTGATCCTGCCGGTGGAAGCCGTGCCCGCGCCGCCGATCTTGCCTGAACCGGAGCCCGTCGTCAGCGAGGTTGCCCCCGCCCCTGTGGCGGAGCCCGTCAAGCTCGCATCCACCGATCCCACCGAGATCGTGACGACGGACACATTGTCGGCCGCGGCGATCGCGAGCGACCCCGTTGCGCCTGCGCGCAAGGCGTCACCGCCTGCCGACAACATCGCCGTGCTCGACGAATGCTTCGTCATGGAGGCCTGCATCGACCGCTACCTCTGGGCGCTCTATCAGCGCACCGCCAAGGAAGACACGATGAAGGTGCAGGAGCGGCGCGCAGTCACCATCAAGCGCAAGGGCAAGACCGTCACGGTGATGCGCAGCTTCACCAAGCTGGTCGATCAGGACTTCACCTGGAAGGATCCGCATGCGGCCGAGCGCGCCGGCATGTCGATGATGGACTACGTCATCGGCGGCATGGACAAGAGCTTCAAGCAGAAGCTGTTCCGCATGATGCTCGCGGCCGAAGCCGCCGGCCTGTCGCCGGGCATCACCAGCGCGTTCCGCGACGACTATCGCCAGTCGATCGCGAGCGGCCTGAAGGCCGCCTCCAACCGCTCCTATCACGGCGGCAGCACGCGCGGCGGCTACGGTCACGGCATGGCGGCAGACATCGTCAGCACGCAAGGCAGCAACAGGGCGCAGCGCTGGGTCTCGACCGAAATCCTGTGGAAGTGGGTCGATGCCAACGGCAAGGCGTACGGCATCGGCCGACCCTATCTCGGCCGCGATCCGCCCCATGTCGGCCCGATCGACGGCCAGGAATATATCTCGAAGCGCGGCACCTCCGACCGCAAGGACGTTGCCGGCGTTAAGCCGAAGAAGACACAGGGCCTTGCGAGCGCCAAGCCGCCGAAGGCCGACGTCGCGCGCGAGCAGAAGGGCCCGGCGGCCAAGCCGCAGAAGTCGGCGCAATCGGCCGGCAAGCGCGCGACCTGACGGTTTACGGCTTGCGCTCTGCCGTCGGCAGCGGCACCAGCCGCATCTCGGCCGAGCCGGCGTCCTGCGTGCGCACCAGCACGGCAAAGACCGTGTCGACCGCGCGACGTACCGCCAACTCCATCGCTTCGCCCTTGGCCAGATGCGCCGCGATCAGCCCGGTGAGGAGATCGCCGGTGCCGTAGGGACGGATCGGCAGGCGCGGCGTCGCAAAGCGCGACAATCGGCCATCAGTGCACAGGATCGTCTCCACCTGCCCCGCCGCCGTGTCAGCGAGGGTGCAGCCGGTGGCGACGACGTCGGTGCCTGCCCCAGCCAGCACCGCGCAGGCCGCGCTGAGGCTCTCGGCGTCGGCAATTGCGACCCCAGAGAGCAGCTCGAGCTCGAACTGGTTCGGCGTCGTCAGGTTCGCCGTCGGCAGCAGCCGGTGGCGGAGCACGTCCAGGATGCCGTCCGCGACATAGACGCGGCCGTCGTCACCGATCACGGGATCGCAGAGATAGACGAGCTTCCCATTGCGCGTGCGCGCCCGCTCGACGAAATCGGCGATCACGGCGGCATTGCCGGGCGAGCCGAGATAGCCGGTGACGAGCACGGCGGCCTCCTCGACCAGGCCGCGCTCCTCGACTCCCCTCAGGAGATCGGCGACGAGCTCGGTCTCCAGCACCCGTCCGCGCAGGCTCGGATAGCGCGGATGGTTGGACAGCAGCGTCGTCGGCACCGCAGCGACGTTCACGCCCTCCGCCTGCATGGCATAGGCGGCCGCGCTGTTGCCGACATGGCCGTGGACCACCTGGCTCTGGATGGAGATGACGAGCATAAAAGAGGTCCGTAGAGTCAAACGTCGGGCGACGCAAGCGCTGCATCCTGTCGCGGACTCGTCATTCCCGCGTGATATTTGCGGTCGCACGTCAGCCATCCGTCGGCCCGGACACAGCCTCCGCATGACCTCCGTCTTCAACGCCTATACGGCTCTCGCCCTCGCCATCGTGTTCGAGGTCACCGCGTCGGCGTTCCTGCAGCAGTCCGCGCAGTTCACCCGTCCCTGGCCGACGCTGGCGATGGTGCTGTTCTACGTCGCCTCGTTCTACGCGCTCTCGGTGGCGATCCGGGTGATCCCGTTGAGCATCGCCTATGCGATCTGGGGCGGGGTCGGCATCATCCTGACCGCCACCGTCTCATTCGTGCTGTTCCGTCAGATCCTGGACGCCGCAGCCTTCGTCGGCATCGCGCTGATCGTATCAGGGGTGGTGATCATCAACCTGTTCTCGGAGACCACCGTGCGGTGATGCGCGCGGTGCCGACTCTGAGCAAGAGGTCGCGCCCCACCATCACGCTGCGGACAGCTGATCGAGCTCGGACGGCGCGTAGGCCTTGCCATCCTGGTCGGTGACGACCACCCGCCACCCCTCGCTTGCCCACACTTTCGCCTTCGCTACGATGAGCAACCGGCTCTCGCGGGCGAAACTGTACTTCTCGTTGTCGCGTTCTGCGACCATCTTGTAGGCCAATTCGCATCCCCTTGCGTCGCCCTGCACCCGGCCTTGTCGTGGCAGCGGGCTTTGGCGGCAATTCGCCGGGAGCGTGGCAATTTGGTGCCATCCACGAGGCCTGTGGCCGGCCCCGTGCCGTCGCAACAGAGCCGATCTCGTTGCCTCGGATCGGCGCTAATGCACGCGGATAATATGCGGGCGGCCGAGATTGATCAGGCCCTGCACCGCCGAAAGGCGGTCATTGAGGGCTGCGATGGTGAGCAGCAGATTGTTGCGACGCTCATCGAGTAGTCCCATTTCTGCGCCCGACAGCTTGGTGCCCGCCCGCTCCTTGTGGATCTCCTCGAGGGATTCGCGCAGTCCGGCAATCAGGCCGGCCAGCTGCTTGGCCTCCTTGGTCATCGACCGCTTCGCGACATTTTGCTGACGGCGCGTCTCCGCTTGGTTCTGTCTCATCGTCATCCTCCGGTGCCCCGCTGCCCCGAGTGGATGCTTACAGCTTTGGATAGACATATTACGATCGATGAAATCTGCCCGCGAAGAACTTTCTTAAATTGTACGCGCACGGAACCGGAGGGCGCGCGCAAGCGGTAAGCCCGGCACGAGGGCCGGGCTTCGTTGCAGCCAGTGCTAGCTCGGCTGCGCCGCATGGGGCATCGCCGGCAGCACGGCGCGCGCGGCGCTTTCGGCGTCACCTCGCCGGCAGCATGAATGCGTCGAAGAACGAGGCGAGCCCGGCAAAATCGTCGATCGGCAGCACGGTCGCGACATACTGGTCGGGCCGCACCACGACCATGCAGCCGGCCGCCCGATCGATGCCGCGCATCGTGAAAACGTCGTGGCCGCTCTTGAGATCCGGGCAGAACATCTTCTCGTAGTCGTACAAGCCGTAACGGCCTTTGCTCGGGAGCAACATCGGCGGCATTGCCTCGATGGCGAGCTCGCGATGGTCCTGCTGAAACACCGCGCGCAGATCGATCACGCTGTCGATGTCAGCTCCAACAGGCGTATATCGACGGATAGGTGACTTCCGGGATTCCGCGAGGAAATTGCACAAGGCACGAATGGCCGAGCCCGACGCTGCCGGGTTCTCATCGGGCGAGAACGCGTAGATGCGGAAGCGGCCATCGGCCCGTGCGGCATGGCCGAGATGCACCGGCTTGGCGTCCGCCAGCCGGATCACCGGCGCGGAATGGAAGCGCGTGCCGATAATGAGGCCCTGCGCGAGGTGCTGATGCGTGGCCGCGCCGGTGAGCATCGACGGCTTGTAATGCGTTGCCGTGCCCGCGGTAAAACGTCCGTGCCGGACGAAATAGTCCTGCGTTTTGGCGGCATCGGCGCCGCCGGCCTTGGCGGCGGAGGCGAGGATATCAGCCCATTCGCGATCGAAATCGATCAGCTCCTTCGCGACTGCCCGGCGCTCGGCCGAGTAGGAATGCAACAGGCTTGGCGCGCACTGCCTCCGCAGCACGGCGGCGAGCTTCCAGCCGAGATTGAAGGCATCCTGCATCGACACGTTCATGCCCTGCCCGGCCTTCGGACTGTGGGTGTGGCAGGCATCGCCGGCGATGAAGATGCGCGGCTGGCGCGTCTCGATCTCGCCCTCCAGCACGTCGTCGAACTTGTCGGTGAGGCGCTGGCCGATCTCGTAGACCGACCACCAGGCGATCTCCTTCACCTCGAGCCGATGCGGCTTCAGGACCCGCTGCGCTTTCGCAATCACGTCATCGGCGGTGATGTTGCGATTGGCAACGCGTTCGCCGACATCGAGCTTGGCGAGCTCGACATAGATGCGGACCATGTAGCCGCCTTCGCGCGGAATGATCAGCAGGCTGCCGTCCTTGGCCGACTGGATCAGCGACTTGAAGCGGATGTCCGGAAAATCGGTCACGGCCAGCACGTCCATCACGCCCCAGGCGTGGTTGGCGGAATCACCGTGCAGCTCGCGCCCGATCGATTTGCGCACCGTGCTGCGGGCGCCGTCGCAGCCGACGACGTAGCGGGCCTTGATCGTCTCGACCTTGCCCTCGTTCGCGGCATCGACGCGTTCGAGGCGCACGGTCACGGCATGATGGTCGGCGCCGGCGGCCGGATCAACATTCACATCAAGCACGCGCCGGCCGTAATACGGCGCGAGCTTCGCCGGCGATTTGCGCATGACGTCGAGAAAGCAATCATGGACGCGCGCCTGGTTCAGGATGAGGTGCGGGAATTCCGACAACCCGTCCTCGACGTCCTGCACCCGGCCGCTGCGGACGATCTTCTCCGGCGCCGCTTCATCCGGCTTCCAGAACGTGGTCTCGTTGACCCAACAGGCTTCCTTCAGCACACGCTCGCTGAAGCCATAGGCGTGGAACATCTCCATGGTGCGGCAGGCGATGCCGTCGGCCTGACCGACCAGCAGGCGGTCCGGCTTCTGCTCGACGATGCAGGTTCTGATGTCGGGGAATTGCGCGAGCTGGGCGGCGAGCGTCAGGCCGGCCGGCCCGCAGCCGACGATGAGGACATCGACCTCGCCAGGCACGGCGCCCGCCGCTCCCGATGCCTGAACGCGCGCGGCAGGATCGGCGATTTCAGGGTCGCCCGGCTGAAATCCATTGAGATGGAACTGCATGAGCACCTCTCCCGCCAAATTCTGTTTGGTTATTGATCAGTATGCTGACTATCAGTATACTTGTCAATGATCCGCACCGCTCTGCCCCGGAGGAGATTTCGGTGAAAGACAACAACGACATGCCCGGACATCTGGCACGCCGCTTCCAGCAGATCTCGGTCGCGGTGTTCCTGGCCGAGGTCGAGGACGCCGGCTTCGATCTCACTCCGGTGCAATACGCCGCGCTTGCAACCATCAAGGCCAATCCGGGGCTCGATCAGGTGACGCTCGCCGGATTGATCGCCTACGATCGCACCACCATCACCGGCGTGATCGATCGCCTCGTCCAGAAGGGCCTCGCGGAGCGGCGCCCCTCCAGCCGCGACCGCCGCGCGCGTGAGCTCGAGATCACCGACGAGGGCCGCCGCACGCTGCGCAAGATCACCCCGGCCGTCGAATCCGCGCAGCGCATCATGCTGCGCGGCCTCAGCGCGAAAGAGAGTGAGGAGCTGATGCGGCTGCTGCGCAAGGCGATCGCCGCCGGCAACGAGCTCAGCCGCGCGCCGCTGCGCGATGCGCAGCTCTGATCTCGGACCATGTCCGTAATTGTCGCAGCGCACGAAACCAGGAACTAACCTTCGGCTGCTAACCTCGGCCGCATTGGGGCGCTTAACGCGCGATTAACTTTGCGGGGCGGAGTTTCGGATGTTCAGGTTCCTCGTTGTGGCCGCGGCCGTCGCGCTCTCGACCGTTCAGGCGGTCGCAGGGGGCCATGGCGGCGGCGATCCTCCTCCGCCGAAGGTCGAGGCGCCAACGGCTCCCGCGAAGGTCATCCTGACCAAGCAGGGGCCCAAGCTCGTCGATCTCAACGGCATGACGCTCTACTATTATGAGCGCGACACCACGGGAAAGACGTCGAACTGCAACGGCAAGTGCATCGAGAGCTGGGTGCCGCTCGCCGCAACGGCCGACGCCAGGGCCGTCGGCGACTTCACCGTGATCAACCGCAACGACGGCAGCAAGATGTGGGCCTACCGTTATCGCCCGCTCTACACCTCGCCCGCCGACAAGGCGCCGGGCGACGCCAACGGCAACGCCACGACGCTGCAATGGCGGGTCGCCCGGCCTGAGAACTAGAGCGTGACAACGCACCTAAATTCGAACTGACCGGCGCAGACCTCAGCCGCGCCAGCGCCCGCCCGCCGCGGCCTGCGCGCTCTGCCCCGGCGGCAGCACCACGACCATCGAATTGAGCTTGACCCGGTCGTAGAGATCGATGACGTCCTCGTTGCGCATCCGGATGCAGCCGGACGAGATCGCCTGCCCGATATATTCGGGCTGGTTGGTGCCGTGGATGCGATAGAGCGTGTCCTTGTTGCCGACATAGAGATAGATGCCCCGCGCGCCCAGCGGATTGGCGGGACCGCCGGGAACGCGCGCGGGATAGGGACCGAGGCGCGCCTGGATATCCGCGGTCGGGACCCAGTCCGGCCATTCCGCCAAGCGACCGACCCGCGCGACGCCGGAGAACGCCATGGCTTCCTCGCCGACGGCAACGCCGTAGCGGATCGCCTTGCCCTCGGGCAGCACGTAATAGAGGTAGCGCGCGTCGGTATCGACCAGGATCGTGCCCGGCTGCTCCTTGCGGTGGTAATCGACGATGTGACGCAGATATTGCTGGGGCACGTTCGCCTTGGCGTAAGGCGCGTGCGCGAGCAACTGACGGTCGCGCGGCGTCATGCTCGCATCCGTCGATGGCGAAAGTGTCGTCTGCATGCAGCCGCCCAGCGGCAGCAGGGCTGCGACGAACAAAACGAGTAGAGATCTTGGCACCGCCGGCCCCCCGATAGCGGAATAACGACGCCCCCGCCGTCACCAGATATTGCCAAAATCGTGCTGAAAACAAGGCGGTGCAGGAACACATGCGCGTGTTCGGCAAATTGGGTTCCATCACCACAAAGGGCGGAAGAGTGTCGCATCATCTCCATCCCCTCGCCTTGCTTTGGTCAAACCCGGCTGGACTCGTGCGACATGGGGACCGGGTATGGCCTCACCTCGGATCAGCCCCGCGCCAATGCGGATGCCTTAACCCCGAACACTGGGCTTCAAAGGAGCTGCGATGCTCGCGACGCTGAACGCCAAGCAAATCGTCGATGAGATCGTGAAAGACACGGTCAAGGACAACGGTCCTCACGACGCGCTCCAGATCTCGCCCGAGATCGTGCGGGCCTCGCGCCCCGCCAGCGTGTCGCCTGCGCTGGCGCCGGAGATCGCGCCGCGTCCGGAGCCCAGGTTTGCCCCGGAACCCAAGTTTGCCCCGCAGCCCAAGGTCACGCCGAAGTTCACTCTGGAGCCGGCGCGCGCGCCCGAGCCAAGCATCAACGTCGTCTACGGAAAATCCACTGCGGCACCGTCGATCGACACCGCTGTCCGCGTCACGTCCAGCGATGGTCCCGTGATGAAGAAGCGGTCCTCGGTCGGCAAGTGGCTGCGCGGGGCGTTCGTCACGTTCCTGCTTGCCGGCGCCAGCGTGGCCGCCAGCATCGCCTGGGAGAAGCACGGCGACACAGCAAAGCAGCTGCTGGCCGAATGGACGCCGGCGCTGACCTCGCTGCTCCCGACGACCTCGTTGTTGTCTGCGACACCGCAGCAAAGCGCGCCGGTCGCCGCCGCCCAGGCTGCGCCGCCCGCAGCGGAAGCCACGCCCAACCAAACCGCAGATCAAGCTGCGACGCCGCCCGCGGCTCAGCTAGCTGCGACTGCGCCCGCGGCACCACAGTCGGTCGACGCGGCGCAATCGGTGCAATCGATGACACGCGATCTCGCCGCCATGGCGCAGCAGATCGAGCAGCTCAAGGCCAACATCGCCGAGTTGAAAGCCGGACAGGAGCAGATGGCGCGTGAGATGGCGAGGCCTCCCGCACCGAAGCCGGTCACCGAGGCGAGGCCGCCGGTCGATCCGCGCGCACGTGCTGCCGCCCTCCCGCCGCAGCCTGCGGCGCCGCCGGTTCGCAAGCCCAAGCCGCCTGTGACGCGGACCTACATGCCGGCCTCTTCGCCCGCGCCGCTCGCGCCTCCGCCGCCGCTATCGCAGGCCGCCGCCGCCACGCCGCCGGCTGCGCCGACCACGACGACGCAAGCCGTTGCTGATGACGACGGACCTATCGTGCGCCCGCCGATGCCGCTGCGCTAGAGCATGATCCGAACCCGAAGGGCCGCGTAAGCGCAAAGTGCGCAGCGGTTTTCCGAAACGATCATGCTCAAACAACAACAACCTGAAGCGCGATGACGATTCATCCTGATCGCATCGCGCTTTAGAGCAACGACGCAGCCTTGCTGTCACGCGCTCACGCACGCTGTCCGAGTCGATGTGAAGCGTTAACTCCGGGCGATTACGGTGAGCGACGTCTCGCTCAAGAGAAAAGGCCGTCGGGATCTATGCCGGCGGCCTTCTCTTGCAGCTGCCGGTTCCCGGAGCCCGGTTCTGCTGCAATTCCATGCCTAATGATCGCGCGGGTATATTTAATAAACTCTTAACGAGCCCGCACGTTGCACATCATTTCTGCGCCATAAGCCCAGAGATTGCGCGCTCTGTTCATTCGATAGATGTCGACTCAGTGGTACCATCCGACATGTGTTGAGACTTGCACTGAAGCTCAGATCGTCACACCGGGGAATTCGCATGCCCTACTATTCTTTCGATCTCGTGGTTGGTGGTGAGTTCAAGAACCAGGGTGGAATCATCCTCGAAGACATCGAGGTTGCCTCCGATCGCGCCGACCAATTGGCTTGCGAGCTGTCGCAGGTGAAGCCCGAACTGCAGCAGAAAGGTTGCGCGGTGCGCGTCACCGATCGCGATCACAACGAGGTCTATCGCACGCCGCTCGATCCGGTGCCGGCTTGGCAGCGCTAGGCTAATCCAGCACCGGCGCCTCGAACCAGTTCGTCAGCGACAATCCGCCGTCGACGACGAAGGCTGCGCCGGTGACGTAAGCGGACAGCTTGTTCGACAGCACCGTGAGCGCCATCGGTGCGAGATCCCCGGCCTCACCGAGGCGTCCGAGCGGAATGTGCCGCGCCAGCGCGGGATCGGCGACGAACCCGCCGGCTGCGATCGCGCCGGGGACCAG
Organism: Bradyrhizobium sp. IC3123; assembly: GCF_020193625.1. NCBI lineage: Bacteria > Pseudomonadati > Pseudomonadota > Alphaproteobacteria > Hyphomicrobiales > Nitrobacteraceae > Bradyrhizobium > Bradyrhizobium sp. IC3123. Next base: position 394,437 of record NZ_JADYVF010000002.1, read on the forward strand.
CGCGTTGACGCGGATGTCGTAGCGTCCGAGCGTCTTGGCCAGCTCCTTCACCAGCATCGCCATGGCGGCCTTTGCCGTCGAGTAATGCGCCAGGTTGCGCGGCGTGCCCGCATGTAGCGAGGTCAGAAACAGGAACGAGCCCGGCCGCTTCGCCGCGATCAGCCGCTTGGCGAGCCCGCGCGCCAGGTGAAAGCCGGCATCGAGATTGACGGCATGCATCTCCTGCCAGGTGTTGCGATCGACTGCGAGCAAGTGATCCGCCTCGCGCCGCGGCGGCGAGGCGCTGTGGACCAAATGCGTGACCTCGCCCAGCGCGGAATGCGCTGATGTCAGCAGCTCATCGCAGGCCTCGAGGCTGGCAAGATTGCCGACCCAGGGCACGGCGAGACCTGGCCTCTCGCTCGCGCCGATCGCGGCACGCACCCGCTCCGCGCTGACATCCGCGAACACGGTGCGGACGCCCTCGCCGACCAGGCCGAGCGCGATCGCGCGGCCGATGCCGTTGCCTGCGCCGGTGACGAGCGCGGTGTCGCGTGTGGGATCGAACGGCGTGCTGAACAGGCTCATATCGCGCTCCGATGCTGGGGAGCGCAGGTTAGCCTACTGGGCCGATCGGCGACAATTGTGTCCCGATCCCATTGCCGAGCGGCGCGCCGGACGCTAGCCTCTCGATAAAATGGAGGAGGTCCCAGGGATGCGCACCGGTTTTCTGATGACGGGCCTGTTGCTGTTGGCCGCGCCGGCCCTCGCGGGCGATGCGCCGCCGCGATCGACCTATGTGACGATGGTCTTGCAGGCCTTCGCCGCCAAGGTCGAGTGCCCCAACACCGATCTCGCCTATCAGGACCTCGTGCAGAGGGCGCAGCAGATGCACCTGCCCGACGGCACCACCGAGAAGGTGCGCAAGGCGATCGCCTGGCTGCATACCGGCGGCAAGATGGGCGAGAAGCAGGACGATGACCTGATGGCGGAGGTCGCGATCGCGACCCAGGCGACCGACATGGACCAGCGCCGCCTCGGCATGTCCGGCTGGTGCGAAGCCCAGAAGACCAATCTCGCCGGCCTGATCCGCAGCAAGGGTGGCTAGCGCGCCGCCCCGTTAAGCACGCCGCGACGGAACCTCTGCCGCGGCCCAAAATCGTCATAATTTTTCACAGCATGCGGCCTCCTTCCGAATTCGAACAGGAGGTCCTCATGCGGAGTATCCATTTCGTTTTCGCCGGCGCGATTGCAGCCGCCGCGGTGCTGACTGCGCCCGCACTGGCGAGAAATTCCGACGCCCAGAAGGGTGGGGAAAAGTCCACCTCGCCGTCCTGCAGTGCCTATCAGCAGGCGCCGGACGGCTCGTGGGAACCCCTGCCCTGCAAGGAATCGGGCGAGCGCGCGCAGCCGCAGACACAGAACCGCAATTCCTCCCAAGGCGGCGATCGCGGCGAGCGTTGAAGGGGCTCGCGCCTTCGGATGTCAGCTCTGATGCGGGCCGCGCATGATCTTCATGGCGTCCACGATGTGACGCCATTCCCTGGCCTCATCGGCCTCGCCGCGGCCCTCGCAGGCCTGGGCCTGCTCAGCGGCCTTCGCGATGGCAGCAAAGCCGTGCTGTTCGAGCATCTGCCGGGCAAGTGTATGGACCTGGACCTCGGACATCATGGGCGCTCTCCCGTCTGACCTGCCGCGGTGCAACGCTGCCGCGGGTGGTTCACAACGATCGAGGCGCGGGGCGCGTTCCGTCCCAATCGATGTGAACGGCAAGACAAAGGCGGCCCGCCATGCCCGGCGGACCGCCTTCTCACCCACCCCAAAACGGCAGTCTGCGGGCCGCGTCCCCTACGCGACCGCCACCTTCTTGCCCTCGAAATCGTTGGGCACCTCGATGTCGACCTCGAGGGTCGAGACCTCGTCGCCGCGTTCGAGCCGGACGATGACCTTGGTCGGGTCCAGCGTCACATGTTTGGACACGACAGCGAGAATTTCCTCACGCAGCACACCGAGCAGGTCGGGCTGGCCGCGCATTCCACGTTCATGGGCAAGCAGGATCTGCAGCCGTTCGCGCGCGACGGGTGCTGTGGCCTTCTTGCCGCGGAGGAGTCGAAGCAGACCCATGCTCATGCAGCCCTCCGTCGCAGCAGCCGGTCCATAAATCCTCTGCGCTCGGCAGGAACGTGCATTGTCACGTTCTCGCCGCAGAGGCGCTTGGCGGCGTCCATATAGGCTCGTGCCGGCGCTCCATCGGCATTCGACAGAGTCACAGGCGTGCCGACGTTGGAGGCCTTCAACACGTCCTGGCTCTCGGGGATGATGCCGAGCAAGGGCGTGGCAAGGATCTCCAGGATGTCGTCGATGGTCAACATCTCGCCGCGCGCGGCGCGTGAGGGATCGTAGCGAGTGATGAGAATATGCTTCTCGACGCGCTCGCCCTTCTCGGCCCGCACCGTCTTGGAATCGAGCATGCCGATGATGCGGTCGGAATCGCGCACCGAGGAGACTTCCGGATTGGTGACGATCACGGCCTCGTCGGCGAAGCGCATCGCCATGGAAGCGCCGCGCTCGATGCCGGCCGGGCTGTCGCAGATCACCCAGTCGAACCGGCTGCGCAACTCGGCAATGACCTTGCCGACGCCCTCCTCCGTCAGCGCGTCCTTGTCGCGGGTTTGGGACGCCGGCAGCAGCCACAAATTCTCCAGCCGCTTGTCCTTGATCAGCGCCTGCGGGAGTTTGGCGACGCCCTGCACCACGTTGATGAGATCGAACACGACGCGGCGTTCGGCGCCCATCACGAGGTCGAGGTTGCGCAGGCCGACGTCGAAATCGACGACGACCACCTTGTCGCCGCGCTGCGCCAAGGCAGCTCCCAGCGCGGCGGTGGTCGTGGTCTTACCGACCCCGCCCTTGCCTGATGTCACGACCAGTACCTTACTCATCTGAAATGTCTCCTTTGCTGGTCAGTTCAGTGCTGTAATTCGCATGGTATTCCCCTGCAGCCAGGCCTGCGCCGGCTTGCCGCGCAGGGCCTCGTCGATGTCCTCGGCGGTCTGATAAAATCCGTCGATTGCAAGCAGTTCGGCTTCGATCTTCTGGCAATAGATGCGCGCGCTGGTGTGTCCATTGACGCCCGCCATGGCGCGGCCGCGCAGCGCGCCGTAGACGTGGATGGAGCCGCCGGCGACGACCTCGGCGCCCGAGCCGACCGAGCCGAGAATGGTGACGTCGCCTTCCGGGAAGATCACGGTCTGGCCCGAGCGCACGGGGGTTTCGAGCAGCAGCGACGTCGGCTTGGTCTCGACCTTCACCTCGGCCTTCTTCGACGCGCTCGGCTCGACCACGCAGCTGCGTCCGCCCGACAGCAGCGGCGGCATCGTCGGCGTCAGCCTTCCCTCCTCCACGCCCTCGATGCCGAGCACGCGGATGTTGCGGTCCTGCAGGCTGGTGAGCAGATGGCCGATGCCGGCCTGGCTGAGATCGACCGAAGACAGGTCGATCACCACCGGCCGGCCGGCGAAAAAGCCGGGCGAGCGCGCAATCGTGGCGTCGATCTCGTGCAGCCAGTCCTGGACCGGAACCGTCGGCGTGAACACGAAAGCCACATAGGAGCGCCCGCGCAGGCGCACCATCTGACGTTGGACCTTTGCTGCAGCCTCCATGGCGGCCGACTCGTTCCCTGTTATTGAATGGTTAACGATGCGGCCGATATGGTTAATGGCTGGTTAATGTCTCCGCGCAGTTACGTGAGTGGAGGCGCGGTCCCGTAGCCTGGATGGAGCCAACGGTCGGCGCGAAAGCGCCGCCCGTTTGTGCAATCCGGGTCTCGCGCATCACCCGGCACTCTCCCGGATTGCGCTGCGCTCCATCCGGGCTACGAAGCTGGGCGCGGCGTAAACACCGCGCCCTCGCCTCTTCCGCTCAGGTCTTGCTGCGCGTCTTGCTGAGCAGATAGTTGTCGTAGAAATTCTCCGCGATCTGCGTATAGAACAGCACCTCCTTCATATACGCGTCGTGGCTCTCCTTGGTCCGCTTGAACAGGTCGCTCTTGGCGGCGAGCTCGTTCAGATGGTCCTGAGTCGCATTGTAGCAGGCCTCCAGCACCGGTTGCGGGAACGCCTTCAGCTCGGTGCCGTTCGCAATCAGCCGCTTTAGCGCACCGGGGTTCACGCTGTCGTATTTCTCGAGCATCCACGCACCGGCCGCCGCGCCCGCCTGGTTGACGATCGCCTGATATTGCTTAGGCAGCGAATTCCATTTCTCGTCGTTGACGATCATGTGCAACATGGCACCGCCTTCCCACCAGCCGGGGAAGTAGTAGTATTTGGCGACCTTGTAGAAGCCGAGCTTCTCGTCGTCGTAGGGACCGACGAATTCGACCGCGTCGATCGTGCCCTTCTCCAGCGCCGGATAGATATCGCCTCCCGCGATCTGCTGCGGGACGACCCCGAGCTTTGCCAGCACATGGCCACCCATGCCGGCGATGCGGAATTTCAGGCCCTTCAGGTCGTCGACGGACTTGATCTCCTTGCGGAACCAGCCGCCCATCTGGGTGCCGGAATTGCCGCAGAGGATGGCGTGCGCCTTGAAGGGTTTGAGCGCTTCGTTGGTGAGGTCGGCGCCGCCCCCGAAGTGCCACCATGATTCCTGATGCCGATGGTTCATGCCGAAGGGCGCGCCGGTGGCATAGGCCAGCGCCGGCTCCTTGCCGATGTAAAAATAGAGCGGCGTCTGCGCCATCTCCACTGATGCGGTGCTGACCGCATCGAGCGCCTGCAGGCCGGGCACGAGCTCGCCCGCCGAGAAGGTCTGGATCTGGAATTTGTTGTCGGTGGCCTCGGCGACATATTTCGCGAAGGTCTGCGCCGTGCCGTAGATGGTGTCGAGCGATCTCGGGAAGCTCGACGTCAGGCGCCATTTGATCTCGGGCATGCTCTGCGCGATCGCAGGGGCCGCAACCAGCGTGGTCGCGCCGGCGACCGCACCACCTTGGAGGAATGTACGGCGTTTCATGATGGGTCTCCCTTGAACTCAGCGTCGAATGGATGGCCTGGGCCACGGTTTCTTGGCGAACCGTTTGCCCGTTCCGGGAGCGGAGTTCAAGCGACGGAAAAGAAAGGTCGGGCTTGCACCGGATACCGTGGACCAGCTGGACCCAGCATGTCGCGGCGGACCCGCCCGCTCGGCCCGGCCTCGCCTCAGGCGGCCGCTGCTTCCTCGTACAGGCCGGCGATGAAATCGCTGAACGTCGGTGCTAGCGGCAGGACATAGCCCCATTGATCGGACATCGCCTGCGCCAGTGTCCAGGGCTTTTCGTATTCGGCCATCTCGTGGTCCATGAACCAGATCTCGCCGAAATGGGCCTTGTCGATCGTCATGCAGATCGGATTGCCGCCGTGGTCGCTCATGATCCACAACAGCTCATCGACGGTCGGCCATTGCGGCGTCTGGCGCATCTGCACCAGCGAGCACTCGTCGGACCGCAATCCCAGGACCTCCTGCACCGAACCCGCCCAGTCCCCATGCGGCCAGTTGAAGTCGGCGCCCCCCTGATGATAGCCGCCGGCGCAGGCCAGCAGGAAGCGGCGATAGTCGTCCGGCAAGCGACAGCCGATGGACGTCTCGAAGGCGGTGAGCGCGGCTTCGGTTGGTTGCTCCGCGCCAACGTCGATGCCTGCAATGAATTCTGCCAATTTCATATTCCCTCTCCCTGGCGCGGACGCGCAAGCCTTCGTCGCACCCGCCTTGCAGTGGGTTCGAGGGCGACGGATCAGGCCAGAGGGAAAGATTCTCTCAGAGCAGCTTGGCGCTGACGAACAGCGCGCGCACGGCGTTGGTTGCCTGCACCGCCAGCATGGCGTTACCGGCGGCGCCTTCCAAGGCCGCGACGGCGTCCTCGTGCAGCGAGCGAAATTCCATCCACTCGACCGATTTGAAGTTGGTCAGGAATTGATAGGCCTGACCGACGGTCGCGATCGCCAGCGTGTCGCCGTTCAGCTTGATCTTGAACGTCGTGCGCAGCGGGGTCTCGGAATTGGATGGATCGCTCATGGGCTGCTTCTGGACGAGGACGGCTTAACGAAGGGGAAACGGCAGCCCCGCCGTCGCAGGCGAATATCAGGAATCGGTGCTCGCGCGCTGCGAGGCGGTCGCCGCGCCGCGCAGACTCGGCACCACGACCAGGCGGTTGAACTCGCCATTGTCGTAGGCCTTGATGAACCGATCATAGTCCTTGATCGAGACGCAGCCGTTGGAATCGCCGCGCGGCCCGAGCAGGTAATTGTGCGTGAGCAGCCCGACGCGGCCAAGCGCGCTGGTGCCTTCGACCGGGGTCATGCGCAGCGCACGGACGCCGTGGAACGGCTTTTCGCGCGGCTTCAGATCGTAGATCGCCGGCGGCGTCGCGCCGACCATCCGCCGGTCGACATGGTCAGGATTGTCCATCAAGGCGCCCAGGCCGGAATGGGCTTCCAGCGCCACGCCGCTCGGCAGATAGACCGCCTTGGCCGAGATGTCATAGACCGCGGTGCGCGAATCGTAGCCGAGCGCGGCGAGGTCCGGCCCCCTGCCGAGCAGGCCGTCGCCGGGCGTCAGCGAGGCCAGCTTGATCTTGTCGGTGAATTTTTCGAAGAAATTGCGGTTGTCGACCCTGAGATTGGTGTCCGCGTAGGCCTGGCTGGAGGCGATCTGAGCGGAGAAGTCCGCCTGGACCGGACGCGCGCGCGGCATGGGGATGGCATCGGCGCGCTGCGAGCGCCTCGCCTCCTCGGTCATGTACCGGTCGTCCTCGGTCAGGATCGAGCGCCAGTCGTCGCCCTGGAGCTTCTGGGCCAGCATCGCCTTGGCGTCCCGCAGCTTGAGCTGGGCCGCATTCACCGCGGAGCGCTCCAGCACCCGCAGACCAAGCTCGCGCGGCGACGGGCCGGCTGAGGCCGAGGCGAAACGGTCCTCGAATGAGGGGGCATTGGCCGGCGGCAACGCCGCGGAGACCAGCGGGGTCGAATCGCTGATATCGGCGACCCACGCGGCGGCGCCGAGCGCCAGCGCCATCGCGGCCACAGACAGCAGAATCGTTTCAGCCCGCCCGACACGGCGGCGCGACAACAGCCTCTCGGCGTGTGCTGCGTCGGAAACCATCAGATCCCCAAATCGACCCCCGGGGGCTTACCCACCCCCACCCGGAGAGACTCTATACCAGCTACCACATTGGGAGCCAAAAGTTAGGCATAATCGGGGCCGCGAAGGCCCTCCAAAGGTATCCCCTAAGGTATCCAATGACCGATCCGTTCGATCTCGATCGCTTTGTCCAGGCCCAAGACCCGGTCTATGGCGACATCTTGGGCGAGCTGACTAGGGGCCGGAAGCAGACTCACTGGATGTGGTTCATCTTCCCCCAGGTCGCAGGTCTCGGCGCCAGCGCCATGTCGCAGCGATATGCCATCGGCTCCCGCGCGGAGGCCGAGGCCTATCTCGTCCACCCTATCCTGGGCGGCCGGCTGATCGAATGCACCAGGCTGGTGCTCGCGGTCGAGGGCCGGACCATCAACGCGATCCTCGGCGCGCCGGATGACGCCAAATTCCGCTCGTCGATGACGCTGTTCGGCGCGGTCTCCGACGAGCCCGTCTTCGATCAGGCGCTCGCCCGATATTTCGCAGGCGAACGCGATGGCGCTACGCTGGATATTCTCGAAAGGCTGGATCAGGCTCGGCATTAGCAGGCGCCGATCAACGTCCTTGGAAGACGGCCGCGCGACGCTCGATGAAGGATTGGATGCCCTCCTTGGCGTCGGCACTGCCGAGCACACGATCGCGAATTTTCGGGATGTAGGCAATCGCAGCCGCTTCGCCAGCTTCGACATAGTTCGCCGCCGCTTCCTTGGTCACCTGGATGCCGAGTGGCGCATTGCGCGCGATCATGGCGGCGAGCGTCATCGCCCGCTCGATCTGCTCGCCTGCAGGCACGACCTCCTGGACGAGACCGATCGCATGCGCGCGCTGCGCCGAAAACTCGTCGCAGAGGAACAGATGATACATCGCATCGCCCCAGCCGGCCCGCGATAGGAAGCGGAAATGCGCGCCGCCCAGCGGTGCGATGCCGCGCCTCGCCTCCATTTGGCAGAAACGTGCATCGTCGGCCGCAACCACGATGTCACCGGCGAGCATCAGCTCGATGCCGATGGTGTAGACGATACCCTGCACTGCCGTCACGATCGGCTTGCGGCAGCGCTTGTTGAGCCCGAACGGGTCGACATTGCCGTCCTTGGTGTTGCGCTTCTCCGCGGTGGGACCGAAGAATTTGGGCATATCGAGACCTGCAGTGAAATCCCCGCCCTCGGCGCAGACCACGCCGACGCGATAGGCCTCGTTGTGGTGCAATTCGGTGAGTGCATCGGACAATTGCTCCATCATCGCAGGCGTGAACGCGTTCTTCTTCGCGGCGTTGGCGATGATGATTTTGAGGACGTGGCCGTGCACCTCGGTGCCGATCTGACCTTCGCTCATGTGCTCGTCTCCCGATTGTTGGTGTTGGCAGCAAGTCAGGCCGGCTGCTGAAGCGCCGCGCGGATCGCCTCGATCCGGGCCGGCGTGAACACGCCGGAATCCAGCAGCTGAAGGATCGAGAGCACCCCGCCGCGCGATCCCCAGCTTCCCTCATCGATGATCTCGAAATTGACCCACCAGGTCGGCGACGGCGCCGGCATGCCGCAGGCCTCCGCAAGTCGCGCCAGCACGTTGCGGATCACCTCGGCGCGCACCTCCGCCGGCCAGGCCGCGTTCATGACGGCGATGTTGACGGTGATGATGTCGCGCGGCTTGTCCTGGTCGCACAGCAACCGGCCGCCGATCGCCATGCTGTCGGGCGGCAGGTCGTGGAAATGCACCTGGAACCCCATTCGGGCCGCCGGCGCCTTCTGGCCGACCTCGGGCTCGAGCACGGCGTCGGTCAGGCTTTCCGCAAGCTGCCGGCGCTGCGGCAGGCCGAGCCGTCCGGCCGGTGCGGTGACGGTAATGATGGTCAAATCGGCACCTCTCCACGAATATGACACTCGTCATATCTCAGCACGGCTTGCCTATGTCAAGTGTCATAGTCTAGATGGAGATGGCCAATTGCAGGATTCCCGATGACTGCCACCACACGCGACAGGATGATCGCCGGCGCCGCCGACCTGATGAGCCGCCGCGGCGTCAACGCCACCAGCATGCGCGACGTGGTCCGCCACACAGCGACGCCGCGCGGCTCGATCAGCCACCACTTCCCCGACGGCAAGCCGCAATTGATCGCCGAAGCCGTGACCTTCGCCGGCCGGCAGGTATCCATTCCTCTGGAGAAAGCCATGAACGAACGCGGCGTGATCGGCGGCCTCAAGGCTTTTGTCGCATCATGGCGCCGCCAGTTGGAGGCAACCGGCTTCGAGGCCGGCTGCCCTGTGCTCGCCGTGGCGGTCGATCGCTATGTCGGTGAGCCCAGTGACAAGGACGACGCGGCCGCGCAGCAGCACCTGCTCGACCTCGCCGACGGCGTGTTCGCCGATTGGCGGCGGATCATGCAAGCAGCCTTGTTGCGCGAAGGACTGGCTGCCGAGCGCGCCGAGCGGCTTGCAACGCTTGTCGTCGCCTCGATCGAAGGCACGGTCGCGATGTGCCGCGCCAGCCGCAGCGCCGACGCGCTCGATCAGGTCCAGGAGGAATTGGAGATCGTCCTCGCAGCCGCCCTCGCCCGCACAAGCAAATAGATTGGAGACGCGCAATGGACTTGTCCCGACAACGCGAACTCGCCCGTCAGCTCGCCGATTTGCGTCGCGAGGGCCGGCAACAGAGCGGCCTCGACGAACGGCTGGTCCCACCGGATGCGGACACGGCGTACCAAGTCGCGCAGATGGTGGAAGAAGAACTCGGCTGGGATGTTGTCGGCTGGAAGATCGCGGGCATGAAGTCCGGGCTTCAGCGTCAGCTTCGCATCTCCGCGCGATCTATGGGCGGGTGTTCGCGCCCCTGATCAAGAGTTCGCCCGCCAGCGTCGAGCATGCCAGACAATGCAGCCCGATCCCTGAAGTCGAGTTCCAGGCGCGTCTCGGCGCCGATCTGCCGCCGCGCGCGAAGCCCTACCGGTGGACGAGGTCGGCGACGCCGTGGTCTCGTTGCATCCCGGCATCGAGCTCGCCGAGTGCCGCTTCATTCACGATGCGGCGTTTCCGCCGATGCCGGCGATCATGGCCGACGGCTCTGGATCAGGAACGATCGTGCTCGGAGAGCCCATCGCCGACTGGCGTAGCCGCGACGTCGCCACTCAAGATGTCGTCCTGAATTGCAACGGCATCGAGAGACGCCGCGGCTCCGCTGCAGAGGCGATTGACCATCCGCTGGTGCCGCTGGCCTGGCTTGCCAACGAGCTGTCGCGGACCGGCATCGGTCTCAAGGCCGGCCAGACGATCAGCACGGGCACGCTGACCGGTATGCTCCGGCCCAAGGCTGGCGAGACCTACGTTGCCGATTTTGGTCCGCTGGGATCGGTCAGCGCGACCTACAGCTGAGCCGGCCAGGGAGCGTAAACCGCAGATTAACATGGCCGCCCTATCGTCCGGGCAAAATACTTCTCCGTTATTTGCCGGACAGATCATGAAAATCGGTACGCTCCTGACCAGCGCCATCGTCTCGCTCTCGACCGTCGGCGGCGGTCTCGCCGTCTACGTCGCCGCGACGAAGTACCAGACCATGGAACGGATCACTGAAGCGCAGGGGCGGCTCGCAATCGTCCGTGCGGTCAGCGACATCCCGCGCTATCTCAATCCGGAGCGCGGCTTTTCCACCAACATCCTTTACGGACCCGCGGCCATCGACTCTGCGCTGCTGGCCGAGCAGGACAAGCTGCGCAAGCAGACCGACCGCGCCCGCGACAAGATGAATGCACTGCGCAAGGAGCTGCCCGGCCCGCTCGACGACGGCACCACGATCGGCAGCAACATCGACGGCATCAACGCGAAGTTCACCGCGTTGCGCGAGGCCATCGACAAGGCGCTGGCGGGTCCCGCCGAGGCGCGCAAAGACGCGGCCAAGAAGATCGTCGCCGACAATGCCGTGCTCAACGGCGGCGTGACTGCGCTGCTCAACGAGCAGGTCCGCCGCATGGCGATCCTGAACGGTGACGCCTACCGGCAGGCCAGCTACGCCAATGTCGCGATGACACTGCGCGACGTCGGCGGCTTCAACTCCAGCCTGCACAAGAATCTCCTCGGCGGAAAGAAGCCGGCGACCGACGCCGAGAAGGCCGACATTGCCCGCTCGCAGGGCCGCAACGATCAGGTCGTGATGTCGCTGCAGGAATTGCGCGGCAATCCAACAACGCCGGCGAATGTCGCGGAGGCCCTGGAGAAGTTCAACGCGATCTATGTCGAGGAGTTCGGCCGCGAGCTCAAGCTGGTGAAGGACGGCGCGATCACCGGCAAATACGAACACGACATGGACACCTATTACGCCGCCACGCAGCGCGGCCTCGGCACCATCATCGGCGTCCGCGACGCCTTCTACGACAACGCCGAGCAGATTCTCGCCGGCGCTTCGTCGGCCGCGCACACCAGCTTCACGATCGCGCTCGTCGGCCTTGTCGCCGTGCTGATCGCCAGCGCCGGCCTCATCGTGACGGTTCGCCGCCGCGTCTGCGCGCCGATCGTCGGCCTGACGACGCGCATGTCGCGGCTCGCCGACGGCGAGGTTGCGGAGAGCATTCCGGGCGCCGAGCGCTCCGACGAGATCGGCGCGATGGCCGCGGCCGTTCAGGTGTTCAAGGACAACATGATCCGCGCCGATCGGCTCGCGGCCGAGAAGCAGGCCGAGAACGACGGCAAGATGCGCCGCGCCCAAGCGCTCGACGATCTCACCCGCGCCTTCGAGGCCAAGGTGACCGAGCTGGTCGGCGGCCTGTCGCGGGCCTCTGCTGCAATGGAAAGCACCGCGCAGTCGATGACCTCGACGGCGGCGCAGACCAACAGCCAGGCCGCCGTGGTCGCCGCCGCCTCCGAACAGACCTCGACCAACGTGCAGACGGTCGCGAGCGCCACCGAAGAGCTGACCTCCTCGATCGCGGAGATCGGGCGTCAGGTCGCCCAAAGCACCGAGATCGCGGCCCGTGCCGTCGACAATGCCCGCCGCACCGGCGACACCGCGCGGACGCTCGCCGAAGGCGCCCAGAAGATCGGCGACGTCGTGACGCTGATCCAGAGCATCGCCGAGCAGACCAACCTGCTTGCGCTAAATGCAACCATCGAAGCCGCCCGTGCCGGCGAGGCCGGCCGCGGCTTTGCCGTGGTCGCCTCCGAAGTGAAGTCGCTGGCCGGCCAGACCGCCAAGGCCACGACCGAGATCTCCGAGCAGATCACCGCGATCCAGACCGCGAGCGACGAGACGGTGGCGGCAATCCGCAACGTCGCCGACGTCATCGCCGAGATCGACCAGATCGGCACCGCCATCGCCGCGGCGATCGAGGAACAGGGCTCGGCGACCAAGGAGATCGCCCGCAGCGTTCAGGAGGCTGCCCGCGGCACCCAGGAGGTCAACAGCAACATCTCCGGCGTGCAGCGCGCCGCCGACGACACCGGCGCCGCGGCAAGAGAGGTGCTGGGCGCGGCCGAGCAGCTCTCGACCCAGTCGCGCGATCTCGCCGGCCAGTTCGAGCGCTTCCTCGGTGAGGTCCGGGCGGCGTAGCACGCGAAGTCGTAGCCCGGATGGAGCGCAGCGCAATCCGGGACAGTGCCGTTGACGCGCGAGACCCTGGATTACGCTGTCGCTCCATCCAGGCTACGCGACCTCAATACGGCGGCGCCTTGCGCGCGCGCTGCGCTTTCGCCGCCTCGATCCACCAGGTCAGATCGTCGGCGAAGCGCGGGAACGAGCGCTCCAGGGCCTTGCCGCCATCGCCGATCGGCTCGCCGGCTTCCGACAGCGTCTGCGCGATCGGGCCGACACCGATGGTGCTCGATACCACCACCATGCCCATCTCCGAGAGGGTGCCGTGCCAGGCGGTCGCTGCGCGCGCGCCGGACAGCCGGCCGGCCGAATAGCTCACGATCGCGGCCGGGCGCCAGAACCATTCCTCCAGGAAATGATCGGTGAGGTTCTTCAGCCCGGGCTGGATGCCCCAATTGTACTCGCCGGTGACGAAGACGAATCCGTCGGCGCCGCGGATCTGCCCGGCCAGCTTCTCCAGCGCCTCCGGCGCCGAGCCCTTGGGATGTTCCTTGTACATGCGGTCCAGCATCGGCAGCCCGATCGCCTTGGCGTCGATGAATTCGACGTCCTCGCCGCGATCGCGCAGCCGGTTGATGACGAAATTCGCAAGGCGGATGCCCATGCGGTCGGAACGGTAAGAACCGTAGAGAACGAGAATGCGATTGCTCATGGCCGGACGGTAGCACGAAACCGGCGTCCAGCCCTACCCGATTTGTCGCACTACCTTCCGCGACCACGGCCCAGTGTTTGCGACGGCGTCTCGCCGAACTGGTCACGGTAACTTCTTGAGAAATCGCTGAGGTGCCAGAAGCCATACGCCAGCGCGACCGCCTTGACGCTATCGGCCCCGGCGAGAAGGCGCCGACGCACCAGCCACAGCCGATGCAGACGCAAATAGCGGTGCAGGCTCATGCCGCGATAGCGGCGCACGACGTCGTGCATGGTGCGAACGGACAGTCCGAGCCTGCGCGCGATCTCGTCGCTATAAATCGGCTCCGACAGGTCGTCAGACAGCAGCGCGCGGATGTCCTGGAATAGCCTGAAATTCCGTCCGTCGTTGGGTGCAAAGGTCCAGCGGGCCGGAACGATCGTCGCAAAGGCCTCGTCAACGGCTCCGAGCAGGGACTCCTTCATCGCCGCGCCCTTCAACAAGAGCTCCGGTGCCGAAATCGGCCCGGCCGCCTCGGCCAGCACCTCCCTAACCACGCCGCGCAACCGCTGCAAGCCGGCCGTGGAGATTTCAAAAATCTTGAAGCTCGAGAGCGTGGGCGGCCAGCCACGATCCCTCACCTCGGGCCGGAAAACCACCGAGGCGATTTGCCGCTGCACCTCCTCGATGGTGGTGTAGGCCGCCCCGCCGCTGCCAATGACCACGGCGGGTCGCGCCCGTTGCGAGCCGTTAAAGCGAATTGGCACGTTGAGATCATCCATCGTGAAGCCGATCGCCGTGCAATTCTCCACGAGTTGTGCGTCAACCACCCGCGGAAACGCGCGCGTCAAATTCACGTCGCAGCCCGGTAAGGCCAAGATCGTCTGCTCAGCCGAAATCTTCCGCACAAAAGGGGTGAATTCGAAATTCAGCCCGCGTATAGCGCTTCGAAATTCGTCGACGTCTGAAAAACGAAATGTTTTGAGTGCCGACCTCGGCACATCGTCAATGCTGTTCATGGAAATACGAAAAATGCCGCGCCGCTCTGAATGTGCGTCCGGCCGCGGGGTGCCGTTCGCTGCCTCCTTCGGTTTATTTCGTTAGAATCGATCCTAACGTGCCCTGATCAATTGGAGACGGGCCGGTTGAAAGAACAATCCGGGACAACCCTGTCTCGCCGAATTTCGATAGCGTTTCCTGCGATTGAGGCGGTGCGCCAATACCGAAGCCGTTGCCATTTAAGATTCAAATTAACGCCTTTGCGGCGGAATAACCGTCGTTTGATTGTGCAATTTATTTCATTTCAGGCTCCTGCCATGACGGCAAATTCGCCTGCCGACAAGCTGGCCGAATTGGAGAACGCGGTCGCAACGTGTTCGCTGGACCGGTGCGCCCGCATTCTCTTCGGCCTTTTGCAACTGCTCACAAGCAGCCGCGGTCGATCCCAGGAATTGCTCGCCGATGTGGTCGACGGCGTCCTGCTGCGACTGATCGAGCGGGTTGAGGCCAGCACGCTGATCGATGCCAGCACGGCGCTCGCAGAGCTCAAGGCGGCTCCGCCGGACACCGTGCGACGTCTCGCCTCGCACCGCGATCCGGAAGTCGCCTGCCCCGTTTTGCTCCGCTCGCAGTCATTGTCCACGGCCGATCTCACACTGATCGCAGCCGCGAGCGGCGTACGGCAGCAATGTGCCATCGCCGGCCGCGCGCCGATCGATCCACGGGTGGTGGAGACGCTGATCAAGGGTGGCACTTCCAGCGTTTGTCTTGCGCTGATCGGCAACAGCGAGGCAAGGTTCTCCGAAGCCGCTTACGTTGCGCTGGTTGAGAAGTGCCTGGTGGATGACGAACTCACCAAGGCACTGGCGCTCAGGCCCGACACGCCCGACACAGTCATGCGGAAGTTGCTGTCGGCCTCACCGGCGCCGAAATCCGGCATCGGCCCGAACGCCACCGTCTCGCTTCAAGCCGCAACGGCCGCACCCATCGTCACCAAGCTACCCTCCGCGGCGGCCTATGCGATCGCGCGACCGGAGATCGTTGCACTCAGCCGCATCGGCAAGCTGAACGATTCCACGGTGAACCGCTTCGCCATCCGCGGCGAGAGCGCCAACCTCATCACCGCGCTGTCGGTGCTTTCAGGCGCTCCCATCGAGATCGTCGAACATGTCATGACCGACGAGGATTGCGAGGGTCTCGTCATGGCCTGCCGCGCCTCGCGGCTGAACTGGCAGACCACGCTCGCCATCCTGAGCAACCGCTGCGGCACACGGCTTTCTTTCGCCGAGCGCGAACGCGCGCAGCACATTTTCGAGACGCTGCTGCTGTCGACCAGCCAGTGGACGGTGCGGTGGGGCGAAATTGCCGCAAACGCCAAGGAGTGCGGTCGGGGACATCGCGACGCAAAAAAGATGGGGGTTAGCCGATGAAGTTCGACGGTCGCAAAGCCTTTCGCGTGAAAATGGACCACAGGCAGCCGGTCAATCTCATGGGATCCGACGGCACCTGGCGGCGCAGCTGCGTCCTGCTCGACGTCTCACAGACGGGCGCGAAGGTCGAGGTCGAGGGCACGCTGGACGTGCTCCAGGCCAAGGAATTCTTCATGCTGCTGTCGTCGACGGGCCTGGCCTACCGACGCTGCGAGCTGGTCTGGATCGACGGCACCACCGCTGGCATCCACTTCGTCACCGCACAAAGCAAGAAGAAGCAGGCGATTACGCCGGCTGCCGCAGCGCAGAGCTCCGATCAGGCCAAATAGACCGAGAATTCGACCCATCGATTGGAGCCCGCGCTATTCCGGGGCATATCCGTGCAGAACGCGCAAACCACACTCAAACCCACCAGCCTTGGCGGCGTCGCGGTCGCTGCAGCGCCGCGCCCATTCGTTCATGTGCTGGCCGACACGTCCGACAAGCTGGCCGGTGTGTGCTCGCTCCTCGAGCAACGCTTCGCCGTCGCGGGCGAGCGGCTGGACGCCGAGGCCAAGCTGTCAGAGGTGCCGTCCGCCATCGTCATTCGCGCCGAGCTTCGCGATGTCGACAACATCGCGGCGATCAAGAAACGGGCGGGCAAGCTCGCAAAGGCGAAGAAACGGATTTTCCTGCTGGAGCACACCTCGCATGTCTCCGTTTCGCAGGCCTATGCGCTTGGAGCGACACTGGTCCTTCCGGGCACCATCAACCGGGCGAGGCTGCTGGCGGCGCTGTCTGATCCGCCTGATCCGCTCTCGGCTGCGTCGCGCGCGAGCGCGCAGTCGGACCCTGCCGTCGAGACCGCTGCGACCGCGATCGCATCCATGTTCACCTCCGTCACCCTGGGCCAGCCGCTTGACGTCAACGCCACCAAGGAAGCCGGTCGCCAGATCGCCGATCGCATCACCCGCCATGGCCTGACGGAGTGGCTCATGACGGTGCGGCGGCACCACGAAGGAACCTATCAGCATTGCCTGCTCGTCACCGGTGTCGCCATCGACTTCGGTCTGAGCCTCGGCGTCGGTAGGGCCGATCTGGAACGTCTCTACTCGGCGGCCATGTTCCATGACATCGGCAAGGCGCAGATTCCGCTCGCCATACTCGACAAGCCGGGCCGCCTCGATGCCGCCGAGCGCGCGCTGATCGAAACGCATCCCGCCGCCGGCTATACGTTTCTCAAGGACCATGACGGGATCTCGCCGGAGATTCTCGATGCCGTCCGCCATCATCACGAGTACCTCGACGGGAGCGGCTATCCCGATGCGCTCTGCGCCGAGAGCATTGGCGATATCGTCAGGATTCTAACGATCTCGGACATCTTCGCAGCCCTGATCGAGCACCGGCACTACAAGCCGACCATGCCGCGCGCGGAGGCCTACGACGTTCTGTGCGAGATGACAGGCAAGCTGGAGAAGGCGCTAGTCCGCGCGTTCAAGCAGGTCGCGCTCACGCGGTGAGCGCTGTGACCCGTCTCGAGCGCAGCCTAATGCGTCGCACGATGGCTGGCGCGGCGCGGGATGGAGCGGCAGGCCAGCCCGTCGGCCAGCAGCTTCATGTCCTCGTGCCGGCCGCTGCGAATCAGCCGACCGAACTCTTCGGGTGTGAAAGGAAGACTTGGATCATCGTCGATCTTAGGCCGCAGTCGCGGACCGAAGAACCGCCGAACCAGGCTAGCCAGCCGCCGCATATCAATTCCCTCGCGCCAGCAACAAACCTCTCAGTCCGCATATTGTTCCTCCCGCGACTTCGAGAATGCAAGAGGCCACTCGCGACACCGCACCAAAAATTTTCCGCCAGAGAATAATCTCCTCTTGCTCGTGCTAATCGGCAAAACCCACGTAACGCACGAACTGGTGGTTGTGCTCGCGGTCCGAGCGCACGGCGTTCGCGGCAAAGCCGTCGTCGGGATAGCCCATCGCGACACAGGTCATGATGACCTCGTCCTCCGGAATCTCGGCGACCTCGCGCACGATGTCGGAGCGCATGATGCCCTGCCCGTTGATGACCGAGCCGAGCCCGCGGTCCCACGCCGCGAGCACGATGCCGTAGCAGAGCGCGCCGAGATCGAAGTGGCAGACCGCGCCGGGATCGAGCACGCGGTCATAGGTCAGCACCAGCGAGACCGGCGCGTCGAACTGGCGAAAGCCGCGCAGCACCCAGTCCTGCCGCATCGGCTTGTCGTCGCGTGCGATTCCCATCGCGCCGAACAGCTTCTTGGCGATGTCGACCTGCCGGGTGCGATGCACGCCCTGGTATTCGCCATGGCTGACGATGTCGCGCTTGACCTTGGCGCCGCCGGCCATCTCCGACATGTTGCGGCGACGCACCTCCTCCAGCGGATGACCCGTGAGCACATGGACATGCCAGGGCTGGGTGTTCATCGACGAGGGCGCGCGCTTGGCGCTCTCGATGACCGCCTCGATCACCGCGCGCGGCACCGGCTCGTTCTTGAAGCCACGCACGCTGCGGCGCGACTGGACCAGCGTCTCGAATTCCACCTCGTGAACCTCCCTGCCCGTTCGTCCGGCCTTGCGACGCACGCCGGTTGCCGATGCGGCCCGCAAAACCTATGCTAAGGACCAAGCAAGACCAAGAACCCTGTGAGGAAAGTCCATGGCCGCACCGCTCGATCCCGTCATCGCCCAGATCATTCCGCTCATGCCGATGCGCGATCCCACGGTCATGACGCCACAGAGCGCCCGCGATTCCTTGCGCGCACTCGCTGCCTCGCGTGCCGCCATTCCGCCGCCGCCGGTCGATAGCGTCGAGGATATCAGGGTGAAAGGCGGCGCCGGTCTGCTTCCCGCACGGGTCTATCGGGTCGGCGCCGCGCCGGCACCGACGGTGGTGTTCTTCCACGGCGGCGGCTGGGTTGCGGGCGATCTCGAAACCCACGACCGGCAGGCGCGCAACCTTGCGATCGAGACCGGCGCGGTCGTCGTCTCCGTCGACTATCGCCGCCCGCCCGAGACGCGCTTTCCCGGCGCCTTCGAGGATGCTTTCGCCGCGGTCAGCGACGTGTTTGGCCGCGTCGCGGAATTTGGCGGTGACGCAACGCGCTTCGGCGTTGCCGGCGACAGCGCCGGCGGCAATCTCGCAGCGACGAGCGCGATCGCCTGCCGGGAGGCCGGCATCAAGCTCGCCGCGCAACTGCTGGTCTATCCGGTCACCGACGTCGTCGGCGCTTATGCCGATGCGCGCGAGAACGCGCGCTATCCCTCGCGCAGCGAGAACGCCGAGGGCTACTTCCTCACGCGGGCGACGATGGAATGGTTCTGCGGCCATTATCTCGCCGATCCCGCACACGCCGGCGACTGGCGCGTCTCGCCGCTGCGGGCCGCCTCCTTGGCCGGCGTCGCGCCCGCGGTCGTGACCACCGCCTGGTTCGATCCCCTACGCGACGAAGGCGCCGCCTATGCGCGGGCGCTGGAGGCCGCCGGCGTGAAGGTCAAGCACCATGAGGGCCCCGGCCTGATCCATGGCTATTTCGGCATGGGCGACGCCTCCGACGTCGCGCGCACTGAGGCGCAGCGCGCGCGGGCCGACTTCAAGGCGCTGCTGATGCGCGGCGCGTGAAGGCGATCAGGCGCTCTGCGCCCGCTGCGCCGCGGTGTGCCCCCAGGTCTCATCCCAGTCCTGGCCAGCGGCATCGACCACGCGGCCGTCGGCCTCGAAAAACTTGTTCGGCACCTGGAAGATCGCCAGAATCAACGCGCCGTCGGGGCACCAAGCGGCATGCCGGCTCCCCGCCTCGCGCCAGATGAATTCGCCGGCCTTGCAGGCAATGCCCTTGGCTGGACCGTCCTTGTCGACGAGCGCGCCTTCGATCACCCAGCTCTGCTCGATGCCGACATGTTCGTGATCGGGCAGCACCGATCCTGGCGCAAAACGCATCAAGGCGGTCATCAGCCCCGTACGGCGATCGAACAGTAGCGTCTTGGCCTCGCAGCCCGGAAAGCGCGTCTTCTGCCAATCCATGTCTTGGGGTCGAACCAGGTGGGAATGCCGATCGGCTGCCTGGTCGTGCGGGATCGCGGCGTCCATCACGATGCTTCCTCTCCATCTCAAGGGACCGACGCTAGCAGGATCGCCCGATGCGGTCAGCGAGCACTGCAACAGAGGCGACATCTTCCGAGCTGGCGCGCAAAAATCAGCGGGCGACCGGGCGGCCCAGTGCTCATCCTGCTTGATTGCGCCACGATTCCCGGCTCCACTCTCCCGGCCATTTCTGGTTCAGGAGACCCCCATGATGAAACGGATTTTCCTCGCTGCGATCGTTGCCACCTTCGCAGCGGGCTCGGCCCTTGCGCAAGAAACCTGCGAGAGCAAGGCCGTCGGCAAGGACGGCAAGCCGCTGGCCGGCGCCGCCAAGACCTCGTTTCTGAAGAAGTGCAAGGAAGACGCCTGCGCGCCCAAGGCCGTCAGCGCCGACGGCAAGCCGCTCGCCGGCGCCGCCAAGAACAGCTTCATGAAGAAGTGCGAGACCAGCGCGTAACGCGCAGTCCGTTCCCGGCTTTTTCAGCAAAGCCACAACCGAAATGCCGTCATGGCCGGGCAGAAGCGCGTCTTCGCGCGAGAATGTCCCGGCCATTTGCTTTTTGGTGCCTCCGCACCGCCAGTTTCCGACACGCGCCGAGCGCGTAAAGCAAGCGCGCCGCGACCCTGGACAGAACGCAGCGGCTGACAGATGATGCGGCGCTGAGCGAACCGGGGCGCATCAACGAGGCTTCCAGCAAAGGATGGACGAGATGTTGCAGTTCCGCGTGCGTGATCACATGATGGCGATAATGAGCGTGCTCTTTGCGCTGCTCATGATCGTTGACGTTGCCAACGCGAGAAGCCCCGGCCTGCCCAACGTCATGGTTCTCGCAACCGGCGGCACGATCGCCGGCAGCGGGGCGAGCAGCACCACCGTCATCGGGTATACCGCGGCCACGGTGGGCATCGAGACCCTCTTGAACGCCGTCCCCGAGTTGAAAACCGTGGCCAACGTCAAGGGCGAGCAGGTCTTCCAGATCGCCAGCGAGAATATGAACAATGATCATTGGCTGAAGCTCGCCAAGCGCGTCAATACGCTCCTCGCGCAGGACGACGTGGACGGGATCGTGATCACACACGGGACCGATACGATCGAGGAAACCAGCTATTTCCTCAATCTGGTCGTCAAGAGCAAGAAGCCTGTGGTCGTCGTCGGTGCGATGCGGCCATCGACCGCGATCAGCGCGGACGGCCCGATCAATCTCTTCAATGCGGTGATCCTCGCCGGCAGTGAAGAAGCCGTGGGCAAGGGCGTGCTCGTCGCCCTCAACGATCAGATCAACGCCGCGCGCGATGTCACCAAGAACAACACGTCCACGGCAGACACCTTTCGCACGCCTGAACTCGGCTTTCTCGGCTACATGCAGGGCAACAAGCCGTATTTCTATCGGCAATCGACCCGCCGGCACACGGCAGATTCTGAATTCGACGTGTCCAAGCTCGATGTCCTGCCGCAGGTCGACATCGTCTACGGCTACGCCAACATGAACCGGGTCGCGATCGATGCCTTTGTCGGCGCCGGCGCCAAGGGGATCGTCCATGCCGGCGTGGGTGACGGCAGCCTGGCCCGCCCGGCGGTCGAGCCGGCGCTCGACGAAGCCCGCAAGAAAGGCGTCGTGATCCTTCGCAGCAGCCGCGTCGGCAACGGCATCGTCGCGCGCAATGGCGAGGCCAAGGACGATGAGCACGACTTCGTCGTCTCCGATACGCTCAATCCCCAGAAGGCGCGCATTCTGCTGATGCTGGCGTTGACCAAGACGAGCGACACCAAGGACATTCAGCGGATGTTCTACACCTATTAGAGCCTAGTCGCGCTTGAAACGATAATCGAACGCCGCGCCGAACGGCTTGATCAGGCCAACCGTGGGCGTCGGAAAATGGATCGGCAGGATCAGCGTGTCGGTGTCGGCAACAGAGGCGAAGAACTTTCGTCGCGACACCGCCGACAGCTTCGCATCCCAATCCGGCTTCGCCGACCAATCCGGCTCACGACACTGAATCTGGTGGTGCATGAGGTCGCCCGCGACCACGGCGCGCTGGCCCTTCGAAAGAATGTTCACGCAACAATGGCACGGCGAATGCCCCGGCGTCGGCGTGAGCGTAACGGTGTCGTCGAGCGCGTAGTCGTCGTCGACGAGCAGCGCCTGCCCGGCCTCGGCGACCGGCCGGCAATTGTCGCGAAAGACGGTGCCAGGCGGATTGTTGCCCTTGGCATGCTCGGCTTCCCAGGCCGCATACTCGCCCTTGTGGAAAATATATTTCGCATTCGGGAACGTCGGCACCCAACGGCCGTCGCGCAGGGTCGTGTTCCATCCGGTATGGTCGATGTGCAGATGCGTGCAGAACACGTAGTCGATCTGCTCAAAGCCGATGCCGAGCGCAAACAGCTCATTGCGCCAGCGCGCCTTGCCGGGGAAATCGAACGGCGGCGGATGGCCTTTGTCCTCACCGGTGCAGGTGTCGACAAGGATGGTGTAACGCGGCGTGCGGACCACGAAGGTCTGGTAGGTGATCACCATCATGCCGCGCGCGGCATCGAACACCTCCGGCTCCATCGTCGGCAGATGGCGCTTGAAGACGTCTTCGTCATAGGTCGGGAAAAAGTCCTGGGGCCGCCGCCACGGCCCCTCCCGCTCGATCACCGCATCGATGGTGATGTCGCCGATCCGCAGCTGCTTCATGGTTGTTCGTTCCCATTTTGCGAAGCGTAACGAACGAACGGGAGGCATTCAAGACGCCGACCGTGCCGGGACGTCTTGCGCGGGGTGCCGCAAATCGACCTCAAACACTGAGGATGATGATCATGGAATGAGGAATGTCTGGTGGGCAGGAAACTGAAAGTGACCGCGGCGATCATGATCGCCGTCGCAGCTGCAATTTACGTCAACAATACAAGCCTTCTGGCGCCACATCGGGACGGCAAGCCGGTGCTGCTCGCCCATCGCGGCATGGCGCAGCGGTTCGATGAACGCGACCTGAAGAACGATACCTGCACCGCCGCGCGGATGCTGCCGCCGGTGCACGACTATCTCGAAAACACGCTGCGCTCGATGCGCGCGAGCTTCGCGGCCGGTGCCGACATCGTCGAGCTCGACGTGCACCCGACCAATGACGGCGAGTTCGCCGTCTTCCATGACTGGACGCTCGACTGCCGGACCGACGGCCTCGGCGTCACCCGCGCGCAGAGCATGGCAAAGCTGAAGACGCTCGATATCGGCTACGGCTACACCGCCGACGGCGGCAAGACCTTCCCGTTCCGCGGCAAGGGCGTCGGCATGATGCCGACATTGTCGGAGGTGTTCGCTGCCTTCTCCGACAAGCAGTTGCTCATCAACGTGAAGAGCCGGGACCCGGACGAAGGCGAGAAACTTGCCGGCGTGCTGACCGCGTTGCCGGCCGGGAGGCGCAGCACCATCATGGTCTATGGCGGCGACGAGCCCATCGACGTGATCCGTCGCCTCGTCCCGGATGTCCGCACGATCTCGCGCGCAGCCATCCGAAGCTGCCTGGTCCGCTATATCGGCTACGGCTGGACAGGCCTCGTCCCGCAGGCTTGCCGCAACGCGATGGTGCTGGTGCCAATCAACGTCGCCCCCTGGCTATGGGGCTGGCCCGATCGCTTCCTCGCACGCATGAATGGCGTCAACAGCGCCGCGTTCGTGCTCGGCCCCTACAGCGGCGGCGGGTTTTCTACGGGCGTCGACACGGCGGAATTGCTCGCCCGCCTTCCGCAAAGCTATTCCGGCGGCATTTGGACCAACGAAATCGAGACCGTCGCCAGACTGACGGGCAAAAGCCATGACTAGCTCCGCAACCCCGGCGCCTCCTGCCCGGTGCGCGCGACATATTCGGTGTAGCCGCCGCCATATTGGTGGATGCCCTCCGGCGTCAGCTCCAGCACGCGGTTCGACAGCGTCGCCAAGAAATGCCGGTCGTGCGAGACGAACAGCATGGTGCCCTCGAAATCCGACAGCGCGTTGATCAGCATTTCCTTGGTGGCGAGGTCGAGATGGTTGGTGGGCTCGTCCAGCACCAGGAAGTTCGGCGGGTCGAACAGCATCTTGGCCATGACGAGGCGCGCCTTCTCGCCGCCCGAGAGCACGCGGCAGCGCTTCTCGACGTCGTCGCCGGAGAAGCCGAAGCAGCCGGCGAGCGCGCGCAAGGAGCCCTGCCCCGCCGTCGGAAACGCGTCCTCCAGCGACTGGAACACGGTGCGCTCGCCGTCGAGCAGATCCATCGCGTGCTGGGCGAAATAGCCCATCTTGACGCTGCCGCCCAGCGCCACGGTGCCCTCGTCCGGCTCGCTCGCACCGGCAACCAGCTTGAGCAGCGTCGACTTGCCGGCGCCGTTGACGCCCATCACGCACCAGCGCTCCTTACGGCGGATCATGAAGTCCAGCCCGTCATAGATGCGCTTTGAGCCATAGCCCTTGTGCACGTTCTTGAGCGCGACGACGTCCTCGCCCGAGCGCGGCGCCGGCAGGAAGTCGAACGCCACGCTCTGGCGGCGCCGCGGCGGCTCGACCCGCTCGATCTTGTCGAGCTTCTTGACTCGGCTCTGCACCTGGGCCGCATGCGAGGCGCGCGCCTTGAAGCGCTCGATGAACTTGATCTCCTTGGCGAGCATGGCCTGCTGGCGCTCGAACTGCGCCTGCTGCTGCTTCTCGTTCTGCGCCCGCTGCTGCTCGTAGAATTCGTAA
This sequence comes from Bradyrhizobium sp. IC3123, assembly GCF_020193625.1. Lineage (NCBI taxonomy): Bacteria > Pseudomonadati > Pseudomonadota > Alphaproteobacteria > Hyphomicrobiales > Nitrobacteraceae > Bradyrhizobium > Bradyrhizobium sp. IC3123. The sequence continues at coordinate 418,997 of NZ_JADYVF010000002.1, forward strand.
TCGCCGGTGTAGGTGGTGAGCGAGCCGGAATCGATCTCGATCACCTTGGAGATCACGCGGTTGATGAACTCGCGGTCGTGCGAGGTCATCAGAAGCGTGCCTTCGTAATCGTGCAGGAATTTTTCCAGCCAGATCAGGCTTTCCAAATCGAGATGGTTGCTCGGCTCGTCGAGCAGCATGACGTCGGGGCGCATCAGGAGAATGCGCGCCAGCGCCACACGCATCTTCCAGCCGCCGGACAGCTTGCCGACATCCCCGTCCATCATCTCCTGGCTGAAGCCGAGGCCGGAGAGCGCCTCGCGCGCGCGGCCGTCGAGCGCATAGCCGTCGAGCTCCTCGAACCGGTGCTGCACCTCGCCATAGCGGGCGATGATCTCGTCCATTTGGTCGGCCTTGTCGGGGTCGGCCATGGCGGCCTCGAGCTCGCGCAATTCAGCCGCGACCTCGCTGACGGGGCCGGCGCCGTCCATCACCTCGGCCACCGCGCTGCGGCCAGACATCTCGCCGACGTCCTGGTTGAAATAGCCGATGGTGATGCCGCGATCGATCGAGACCTGACCCTCGTCGGGCAGTTCCTCGCCGGCGATCATCCGGAACAGCGTGCTCTTGCCGGCGCCGTTCGGCCCGACAAGGCCGATCTTCTCCCCCTTGTTGAGGGCCGCGGAGGCTTCGATGAACAGGATCTGGTGGCCGGCTTGCTTGCTGACGTTGTCGAGGCGGATCATGCGTGTCTTTTGGGGGATTTTTGCGTTGCAGCGTCATAGGCCATGCGGGGCGCGAGGGGAAGCCCGGGACAGGCCGGGATCGAGCCCATTCGCTCGTGACCGCTCGGTTCGGGGCCTACGGGCAAATGGGTCGGGCTAACTGCGTCCGGCACGGGCATCTATGCTTCGCTTGCCGGATATGTCGGCTTTTCCATCGGCTGGGTCGAAGGCCTGGAGATCAACGCCCGGTCTGTAAGAACTTTTCGCCGAACCTCGAAGAGACCTGAGACCGGCGCCGCCTCTCTATCTTACTGAGAACGGCGCCTGATACGGCCGCCCGAACGGCACGCCGTTGATGACGGTCTGGATCGGCTTGAGGTGGGCCTTCCCTTCCCTCCTGTTGTTGCGCGTGTCGACGAAGCTGACCGGTCCCTCCACCAGCTCCATGATCGCGACGTCGGCGGGCGCACCGACCTGCAGCGTGCCGATCTTCGGCGCGCGGCTGATGATCTTCGCCGGCGCGGTCGTTGCCATTGCGACCACCTGCTCCAGCGTGAAACCGAGCGTCATGAACTTGCTCATGACGTTGGGCAGGAAGGGAATCCCCGGCGAATTGCCGGAGAAGACGTGGATGTCCGAAGAGATGGTATCAGGAGCGCATCCGCCGGGGATCGCCACTTCCGCCACGGTGAAATCGAAGCTGCCGCCGCCATGCCCGACGTCAAACATGACGCCGCGCTGCTTGGCCGCGAGAGCCGCAGGCAGCAGCTTGCCGTCCTGAACGATATTCGTGAACACGCTCGACATGTTCGGGGCGCCCGAATAGGCATGCGTCAGCACGTCGCCCGGGCGCATCAGGTCGAGGATTTGCGACATCAGCTCCTTGGATTCGACGCCGCCGATATGCACCATCATCTTCGCCGGCCAGCCGCACATCTCGCACGCCTGGATGCCGCGCTTGAGCGGCTCGAGCCCATGCTTGAAGATGACGTTTTCCGACATGCGCACTTTGACCCCGAGCAGGAAGTCCGGATTCTCGGCCAGTGCCATGGCGCAGGCTTCGGTCTGCGCTGTATCGATGTTGTGGAGCTCGGCGACCGGGAACGCCGACAGGCCGTTGTTGGCGATGTGAACGAAGGCGTACATCCGCGCCCGCGTCTGGGCCACGATGAAGCGGCGCAGCGCCGCCAGATTGTTGACGCCGGCGTCGCCCGCCGACACGACGGTCGTCGTGCCCTGGAACTGGACCAGCTCGTCGGCGGGAATGCCGATGGCCGAGCCGTAGGGATAGACGTGACAATGCAGATCAATGAGGCCGGGCATCACCAGCTTGCCCGCGGCGTCGATGCTCTTCAGCGCGCGCTCCGCCGGGATCGCCTCCTGGATCGCCTCGATCGTGCCCCAGCGGATGCCGATATCGCGCCTGGCGCGCAGCGATTGGCTGGGGTCGAGCACCTCGCCGCCCCGGATCACCAGATCGTACTTGTCGTTCGGCCCCATCGCCCCGCGGGCGGGCGCGGCGAGGCCGACGGCGGCGGCCGCCGAAGAGAGTGCCAGGAAATCGCGGCGTGACAACGCAGGCATGATGATCCCCCTCTGTGCTTTTGTTCGCGGCAACGGCCGGGCTGGATGTCCAGATCTGCTTCCGCCGCCAAGGTCGAGTTCACAACGAACGGGATTGGAAATGAAGCCCGGAAGATCCGATCCTATGACGGCACGCGAGCCCTGAGGAGCCGCGAAATTTTCCAGAATCGCATCGGGCGGGCACCACTGGCTGAGGTCCGGCTGCATCTTTGCTGCGCCGCGACATGCGCGTGAATATCGAACTGCCTGGAGTCGAACGTCTAAGACCAATAATGCGACACCGGGGCTTGTCGGATGCCGGCAATGCGTCCAAACTGTGATCAAAGTCGCTGGAATGCGGCATACCTCCAGCGGTTCACAACGACAAGCGCGTCGAAACGCGTTCGAACAATCAGGCCGCCAGGGAGGACGTCCATGACTGCAAAGTCCGAAAAGACCAGAACAACTCGTCGCAAATTCCTGCTGACCGCCGGCGCGGCCGGCGCTGCCACCATCGCCATGCCGCAAGTCAGCCGGGCGCAGACAGCGACCCTGAAGATGCAGGGCTCGTGGGGCAAGGCCGATGTCTTCAACGAGATGGCCGAAGATTATGTGAAGCGCGTCAACGATATGGCCGGAGGCCGGCTGCGCATTGACTATCTGGTCGGCGGCTCGGTCGTGCATCCGTTCCAGGTCTTCGACGGCGTTCATGGCGGCCAGATCGACGCGGCACACACGGTGACGGTGTACTGGTACGGCAAGCACAAGGCCGCCTCGCTGTTCGGCACCGGCCCGGTGTTCGGCTTCAACGCCAACGAAGGCCTTGGCTGGATCCACAACGGCGGCGGCAAGGAGCTGTTCGAGGAACTCCAGACCAAGATCATGAACGTCAACATCAAGAGCTTCTTCGCCATGCCGATGCCGACCCAGCCGCTCGGCTGGTTCAAGAAGCCGATCACCAGCGACGCCGATCTCAAGGGCTTGAAATATCGCACGGTGGGTCTGGCCGCCGATCTCTTCCAGGCGATGGGCGCATCGGTCGCGCAGCTGCCCGGCGGCGAGATCGTACCCGCGATGGAGCGCGGCGTGATCGACGGGTTCGAGTTCAACAATCCGACCTCGGACCGGCGCTTCGGCGCGCAGGATGTCGCCAAGAACTACATGATGGGCAGCCATCATCAGGCGACGGAATATTTCGAGATCATGTTCAACCGGACGAAATTCAACGCGCTGCCGAAGGAACAGCAGGCGATCCTGCAATACGCCGCCGAAGCCGTGTCCTCCGCCAACGAATGGAAGGCAATGGATTATTATTCGAAGGACCTGCAGGAGCTGATCAACAAGGACAAGGTCAACGTCCAGCGCACACCGAAGTCTGTGTTCGACGCGCAGATCAAGGCGTGGGACGGTCTGATCGCCCAGCTCGGCTCGGATCCGTTCATGAAGAAGGTGATGGATTCGCAGAAGGAATGGGTGCGCCGCGTGGTTTACTACAACATGAACAACGCGACGGACTACCGCGGCGCCTTCGAGCATCACTTCCCGGGCGTGCTCAAGGTCTGACGGCTGTCGCGGGGGATCGCGTCAGGTCTTATCGCGAGGGCGGCGCAATTGAAGCGCCGCCCACGAGTTGGAGGGGGACATCCGGATGGACTGCTCGCAGCGAGTTCAGCTCGCATGACGAAATTCCTGTTCTTCATCGATGAGCTCAGCACGTGGGTGGGCAAGGCGTTCGCCTGGCTGATCCTCGTTCTCACCCTGGGAGTCAGCTACGAGGTGTTCGTGCGCTACGTGCTGCGTGCGCCGACCACCTGGGCTTTCGACATCAGCTACATCACCTATGGCGCGATGTTCCTGATGGCCGGCGCGTACACGCTCTCGCGAAACGGCCATGTCCGCGCCGACGTGGTCTACCGCCTCTGGTCGCCGCGCACCCAGGCGACGATGGACCTCGTCCTGTATATCCTCTTCTTTCTGCCGGCGATCGCGGCGCTGATGTATTCGGGCTGGAACTACGCCCAGATGTCGGTGCGCTTCCGCGAAGTCAGCATCTTCAGTCCGGCCGGCGTTCCGGTGTTTCCGCTGAAGGCGCTGATCCCGCTCACCGGCTTCCTTCTGTTCCTGCAAGGGGTCGCCGAGATCATCCGCTGTGTGCTGTGCATCCGCACCGGCCGATGGCCGCAACGTCTGCACGACGTGGAGGAGACCGAGAGCCTCGTCATCCGCGAACATCAGCAGCACGCGGCTGAGCCGCAGAGCGAGAAGGGACCAGGCGCATGACCGATCCTCAACTCGGCATGCTGATGCTGGGCCTCTTCATCTTCATCATCATGCTCGGCTTCCCGATCGCCTTCACGCTGATGGCGATGGGCGTCTCGTTCGGCTACTATGCCTACTACACCCCCGGTCAGGACTTCTTCCAGAACCGCATCTTCACGCTTCTGGTGCAGAAGACGTTCGAGGTCACATCCAGCGACGTGCTGGTGGCAGTTCCGCTATTCCTGTTCATGGGTTATTTGATCGAGCGCGCGAACATCCTCGATCGCCTGTTCTACTCGCTGCAGCTGTCGATGAAGAACGTGCCGGGCGCACTTGCCGTGGCCACGCTGATCACCTGCGCCATGTTCGCGACCGCCACCGGCATCGTCGGTGCCGTCGTCACGCTGATGGGGCTGCTGGCATTACCGGCGATGCTGCGAGCGGGCTACGACGCCAAGCTGTCGGCGGGCGTCGTCTGCGCCGGTGGCTGCCTGGGCATCCTGATTCCGCCGAGCATTCTCCTGATCGTCTATGCGGCGACTGCCGGCGTCTCGGCGGTCAAGCTTTACGCGGCGGCGTTCTTTCCGGGGTTCATGCTGGCCGGCTTGTACGTCCTCTATGCGATGACGCGCGCGATCATCAATCCCGCGCTCGCGCCGAAGCTGCCGCGCGAGCATACCGACGTGCCGACCTCGAAGGTCATCTGGGCGCTTGCCACGTCGTTCCTGCCGCTCGCGTTGCTGATCGTTTCGGTGCTCGGCGCGATCCTGTTTGGGCTGGCGACGCCCTCGGAAGCGGCCGCGGTGGGAGCCCTCATGAGCATCGTGCTGGCGGCCGCCTATCGTTCGCTCAACTACGAGATGATACGCGAATCCGTGTACCTGACCGTGCGCGCGACGGCGATGGTCTGCTACCTCTTCATCGGGTCCTGGACGTTTTCGGCGGTGTTTGCCGTCCTTGGCGGGCAGTCGGTGGTGGAGCAGTTCTTCACCTCGATGAACCTTTCGCCGATCCAGTTCCTGCTGCTGACCCAGCTCATCATCTTTCTGCTCGGCTGGCCGCTGGAATGGACCGAGATCATCATCATCTTCGTGCCGATCTTCCTGCCGCTGCTTCCGCAGTACGGCATCGATCCGATCTTCTTCGGCATCCTGGTCGCACTGAACACGCAGACGGCCTTCAACACGCCGCCAGTCGCGATGGCCGCCTTCTATCTGAAGGGCGTTGCGCCGCCTGAGGTGAAGCTGACCGACATCTTCTCCGGCGCGCTACCGTTCGTCGGCCTGGTCTTCCTCACCATGGCACTGGTCTACATCTTCCCGGGGATCGCATTGTGGCTGCCGAGCTATCTCTATGGGGCGCGATGAGCGGACACGGCAAACCGACGAGAGGCTGCGCATGAGTCTCAACGCGCTCGGCCTCGCGGAGGCTGCGGCCGGCATCCGCGAGGGCCGGCTCAGCTCGGTGGAGCTCGTCGGCGACTGCCTCAGGCGCATCGATGAGGTCGATCGCGATATCCAGGCGTGGGCGTTTCTCGATCGCGACCACGCGATGCGGCAGGCCGAGGCGGCCGACGATCATCGCAAGCACGGCAAGGCCACAGGCCCGCTGCATGGCGTGCCCGTGGGCATCAAGGATATCTTCGACACCGGCGACATGCCGACGGAATTCGGATCGGAGCTGTGGGCCGGACGCACGCCGCGGCGCGATGCGGCGGCCGTGGCGCGTCTGCGGGCGGCTGGAGCGGTGATCCTCGGCAAGACGGTGACCACCGAGTACGCGTACTACAATCCGGGCAAGACCCGAAATCCGCACAACCCAAATCACACCCCCGGCGGATCGTCCTCGGGCTCCGCCGCGGCCGTCGCGGCGCTGATGGTGCCGGGTGCCATCGGCTCGCAGACCAACGGCTCGGTGATCCGCCCTGCCGCCTTCTGCGGCGTGGTCGGCTTCAAGCCCACGCACGGCCTCATTCCACGCAGCGGCGCGCTCCAATTGTCGCGCACGCTCGATCATGTCGGCGTGTTCGGGCGCAGCGTCGAGGACGCGGCCCTGCTGGCGGAGGTCATGGTCGACTTCGACCCGGAGGATCCGGACACCCGGCCTGTTGCGCGCCCGCCATTCTCTGCGGTCGCGGCGAGCGAGCCGCCGTTGCCGCCGCGATTTGCCTTCGTGCGCTCTCCGGTCTGGGATCAGGCCGAGCCGGAGACGCGTGAAGCCTTTGCCGAGCTCGTCCCCGCTTTGGGCGAAGCGTGCAGCGAGGTCGAGCTTGGGCCGAGCTTCGACGGGGCCGTCGATATGCACCGCATCATCATGGAAGTTGATATGGCGCACAATCTGCGGCGCGATGACCAGCGCGGCGGCGACAGGCTGAGCACGCGGCTACGCCAGGCGATCGAGCGCGGCCGCGCGCATCTTGCGGCGGATTATTGCAACGCTCTGGCTGGGATTGCGCCGCTCAACCAGGCCCTGGACCACGTTTTCGATGAATACGACGCCATCCTGACGCCCGCCGCGCCGGGCGCGGCGCCCGGAATCGAAACGACCGGCAACCCGGCTTTCTGCTCGCTCTGGACCTATCTCGGCGTGCCCGCGATCAGCTTGCCCTTGATGCGTTCCGAAACGGGCCTTCCGCTGGGGGTCCAGCTCGTCGGCCGCCGCGGCAACGACGCCCGCCTCTTGCGCACGGCGCACTGGCTGATCAAGTCCATCGGGCGCACGCGTGGTAGCGGTCGGCGCAACGCCCCGAGCGCCGGATCGAACTCGGCTCCGGGCGCGGAGAAAAGGAAAGTGCGATGACCAATCTGATCACCGGACTCATCGGCCTCGCGCTCATGATCGCATTTCTTGGAATCCTGCTGGTCTGGATCAAGGCCATTCCGCTCATCATCATCGTTGTCTGCGTCGTGGTGCTGGCCGTGATCGATTTCGTGCGATCCCTGCGGACGAACGGCGCGCCTCGCTGAATGCCCCATGGCAAGAAGACGCTTCACTTCTCGGCATTGGCCGGAGCAGCCGGAATTACGACAAGAAGAGAGCTTTAGCGGCCAACCCGTTCGAGCTGCCACCTGGGATCGCCTGCGCAGCGCGCGTCGAGACCTTTGCTCAAGTCTGCGAGGCTCACCGCGCCCAACCGTTCGACCAGCAATGCTTCGGCATCGCGAAGGACATCGTCCACCGCTGCGTTGACGAGTTGCTCGATCGCACAGTCTGGATTGGAATGCTCGTTCCCGATCGCAAATAGCCGGGGACCACCAACCGCACGATAGACATCGAGAAGTGACACGCGCTCGAGGTCGCACGCGATGACCCACCCACCGCCATGCCCTTTGTCCGACCGGACATAGCCCGCATCGCGCAGCCCCGCCAATGTGCGGCGAACGACGACCGGATTGGTCCCCAGCATCGTGCCGATCGCCTCCGAGGTCATGGGGCCGTCATGTCGCGCCATGTGGAGCAGCACATGCAGCATTCGGGAAAGGCGGCTGTCGTTTCGCATCGGCTGATCTTTCGCATGCATCCCATCATTGGCAAGGGCACGCAGTCATGCTACATATAAAGTTACATGACACGGGAGCGATCGGAAGTGCGACAGTTCGAGGATCCGGACCACTGGGACAGCGCAGCCAGGCATTATCGAGAGACCGCGCACCCTTTCACCGCGCTGTTTGCGGAGGCTGCGCTGGCGCGCGTAACCCTGACGCCTCAGAGTCATGTTCTCGACGTGGCAGCCGGCACCGGCGCGCTCGCGCTGGCCGCCGCTCGCACCGGCGCACGAGTCCTGGCGACCGACTTCTCGCCCGGCATGGTCGGATGCATCGCAGCTGCTGGTCTGCCCAATGTGGAGGCGCGGGTCATGGACGGACAGGCGCTCGACCTGCCCGACGCGCATTTCGATGCCGTCTTTTCGATCTTCGGTGTCATCATGTTCCCCGATTGGCGCAAGGGTTTGGCAGAGATGCGACGGGTGACGCGCTCCGGCGGGCATGGCGTGGTCGCGACCTGGCAGGATCGGGGCGCGGCGACCTTCCTCCTGTTGGGCGAAGTGCGGCAAAAGCTGTTCCCTGATCGGCCGGGCATGGCAATGCCTGAAGCCGTTCAGGCCCTGAGCGATCCGGACGATTTCGCCCGCGCCCTCGTCAGTGCCGGCTATCGCAATCCCCGGATCGACACGGTGACTCATGATTATCTGCTCGACGTCGCGGCGCTCGACGCGCCTGACACGCTCTTTGGCATGTCGCCCGACTGGACCAGCCTGGACGACATCGAAAAGGCTGCGGTGATTGCCGAGGTGCGGGCCAGGGCCGATGGTCGTCCGGTGCTGCCGATAAACTCGACCGCACTCATTGGCGTCGCTGAACGATGAGGCTCAAACATAAAGCCTGGCGGGCCGTCACACTATCGGCCGATCTCTCGATCTCCCGAAACCGGAGCGTCTGACCAGTGAGCAGAAACTCGCGCCCGATTGCGACACATGGGTGGGGTGTGGTCAGTGAACTGGGGAGGGACAAACAACTATCGAGCCGCCAGCAAGTTTGATCCTTCCGGGAGATCAAAGCTTCATCAGAAGCGGCTTGTCTGAGCAGCGGTTGTCGTCCCAATCCATTTCTCAATGGTCAGAAGCATGCGAGTCGCAATCCATACACTAGGCACCCGCGGCGACGTGCAACCCTATCTCGCCTTGGCGCTCGGTCTGAAGCAGGCCGGGCACGAAGTGCTGATCGCCGCGCCCTCGCAGTTCGAATCGTTCGTCGTGAGCCGCGGCATCGCTTTCGCGCATCTTCCGAGTGAATATCTCGCCCTCCTGGAAACCCCGGAAGCCAAGGCGGCAATGGCGGGCGGTGCGGGGTTTATGGCTGGCTTCAGGATGCTGAAGCAGTTCAGGCCGATCGGCCGCCAACAGCTCAGCGCCGAATGGCAAGCCGCCCGACGATTTCGTCCAGAACTGATCATCTATCACCCGAAGGCCATCGCCGCGGCGCATATCGCAGAAAAGTTATCCTGCCCTGCCGTTCTGGCTTCTCCCCTGCCTGGCTTCACACCGACAGCAGCGTTCGCGAGCCCGCTCGTGCCGTTCCGCTCGCTTGGCCCCCTCAACAGACTCACGCACAGCGCGATGGCTCACAGCGCCTACGCCCTCTTTCGCGGGATGATCGGGGAATGGCGGGCCACCGAGCTCCACCTCGCAAACACGCCGGAGAAGAAGCTGCGGCCTCGCGCGACGCTCTACGCCTATAGTCCGCATGTCGTGCCCGTTCCGCCGGACTGGCCGAATACTGTCGCGGTGACTGGGTACTGGTTCCTGGGAGGCGACGACGTTTGGCAGCCTGACCCGCAACTCCAGCGCTTCGTAGAGGGCGATGAGCGGCCTGTTTATGTGGGCTTTGGCAGCATGCCAGGTGTCGACCCGACGTCCCTGACGAAACTCGTACTGGAGGCATTGGCCAAGGCTGGGAAACGCGGCGTTCTAGCGGTCGGCGGCGGTGCTCTTCGAGGCGATCTCGGAGCCAGTCACGTCCATTTCATCCAAGGCGCACCGCATGCGCAGTTGTTCCCGCTGATGTCGGCCTGCGTCCATCACGGCGGGGCCGGCACTACGGGGGCTGCGCTTCGAGCTGGCAAGCCGAATATCATTTGTCCCTTCTTTGGCGACCAGCCGTTCTGGGGAAGGCGCATCGATGATCTGGGCGTCGGACCAAGATCAAGAGGAGTGAGGAACCTTTCAGCCGATTGGCTGGCCGCCGCGATCGCAGAGGCCACCGGAAATCCGTTGATTCAGCAGCGAGCGAACCGCCTTGGCGAAGCGATCCGCGTCGAAGACGGCGTCGCAAGCGCGATTGGCTTCCTGCGAAGCCAACACCTTCTCAATTAGGCCCGAAATTGCACAGGCCGATTCAAAAGGCTCGAGTTGCAATGCAGGTGAGCAGCCCTTGCGGTCGCTCAACGATCTGGACCTGCAGGTGCCTGCTCCTGGTCCACTGCAGGGCGAACGTCAAAGCGCCGCCGCCACAGCGAGTGGGCACGCCGCCTTGATCACCGCTACTTCTTAAGGATGCCCGTGTTGGTGTTTCCAAGCTGCTGGACGGCGGCGTTTGCGGCTGGCGTGTTGTAAGACGGTCGAGATCCGCCGCCCTCCTGACCGGACGGGGTCACGCCGAGTCTCTGGCCCGTCGTTCCCTGCCCTTTTGCATTGAGCGTGTTGGGCCCGGGCGAACCGCCGGTTCCGCTCAGCGTCGTCCCGTTCGAGAGCGTCGAGCCACCAGCGCCGCCCGAACCGGTTGCGCCCGCCCCTCCAGCGGAGGAAGCACCTCCCGAACCGCCTCCTGAGCTTTGCGCCATGGAAAACGAGATGGTGCCCAGAAGGACAGTCGCGGCCAAAACCAGAAGTCTCATCGTCCACCCTTTCCTATGCCAGCGCCTGAAACCGCTTGCTTCTTGTCACAGTTCCTAGCGGCGGCGAGCGATCCATGCTCCGGCCAGGAAAGCGACGAGCAAGGACCGTAACGGCGCCCTCACCGTCACCTCGCGCAACTGGTCGGCCCATCGCTTCGCCGGCTCTGGCGACGGCGTGCGGGCCTGCGGAGCAAAAGCTCCTCCTTGCTCTCCGGAACCCGGCCGCGGGCCTGAAGTCCGCTCCATGCCGCCCTGATCGTCCGTCAGCCCGGAGGCTTCCGTCATTGCCGCGGCTTCCTTCATGTCCATGCGTGTGCTCCATCCGTTGCGGAACAACTCGATCGATCTCGTGCCCGCCCGACCGAGGTGACAGGCTCATTCGGCGACCGGGGGCAGCGGCTATGGCGTCGACATCGATGCGAACTATATGCTTGTCGAAGATCCCCGCCGTTACCGCTCCCTTGAAAAAGCCGTTGCTCATCTTTCTGTTCCTCCTCTTCGCACCGCTTGCCGCATCGGCGGCGAGATATTTTTGGCTGGATGATGGCCGCCAGAACTGGCAAACGGCCGACCGCTCCAGCGCGGGTCTATTGACCTCCGCGACCGACCACCGTGAGGCCGTCATCCGGGTGTTCGGAGCAAGAACGGTGAGATGGCGCGGCATCTTCGCGATTCACACCTGGATCGTCGTCAAAGAGAAAGATGCGCCGACCTACACAAGGTACGACTACACGGCCTGGGGCGAGCCGATCCGCACCAACGGCTTCGCTCCGGACGGGCGATGGTTCGGCGCTGTGCCTGAAATCGTCGTGGCCGTCGATGGCGAGCGTGCGGAGGCGCTGATCCCGAAGATCAGGCATGTGGTCGAAAACTACAGGTTTCGATCCTATGGAGATTACAGCGTCTGGCCTGGGCCCAATTCGAACACCTTCGTGCAGGCCGCACTCGATTCCGTCCCTGAGCTCCGGGCCGTCCTGCCACCGACCGCGATCGGCAAGGACTTCCCGTACACCGGCAAATGGTTCGGCGTAACGGCGTCCGGCACGGGCATCTACGCCTCGCTTGCCGGATACATCGGCTTCTCGCTCGGCTGGGTCGAAGGTCTGGAGATCAATTTCTTCGGCGCCGTTCTCGGCATCGACATCCGACGCCCGGCGCTCAAGCTACCTGGCCTCGGTCGGCTTGGGGTAACCCCCGGCCTGTCGTGATGGAGAGCGAACTGCTGGGTTGGCCGCACCGTTTGTGGACTGCTCAGTGCTTTCGTAAGAGCTTGGATCGATAGAAGAGCTGGCTGCTTACTGACGTGATGTTTGTTCCTGCCGAGCATCTGTTGCGCTCAAGCGGGACCAATCAGGACGACGGAGCCTGTCGCGCTCATCGCCCTTCCTCACGGTTGCGGAATGTTCTTCTGACTGAGCCATGTCCGCATCTCGCCGATCTCCCGCCTTTGGGTGTCGATGATCTCGCGAGCAAAGTGCTGGTTTCGAGAATCCTTGCCGAACTTGAGGACGATCTCGGCCATGTCGACTGCGCCTTGATGGTGAGGGATCATGCCGAGCACGAAGGCTGCATCGGGATCAGCGTTGGTGATGCCTCGCATCATCGGACCGTGCATGCGGTCCATGGCGGCGCGGTAGGCATCCGGAGCCGTCAACCCTATCGCCGCAGCGCCGTGCATGCCATGCGGATGTTCGGGGTTCGGCGTATGGGTCAGCCGCTCTCCAGCCAGCGTTCCGATGTCTCCTTCGAGGCCATAAATCGCAATGTGCAGTCCCCAGTAACCCGTTGTGAAAATGACTAGCGCCGCCGCAAGTCCGGCCGGGACGCCGGCAAGCCTTCGCTTGAGTGCGGGCAGGAAATGCACCTCACGACTATGATCGGCAGCAATGGCAACGACGACCGCCATGATGAGCGCGTGTCCGATCAGGTCGGTTCGCCCGAACGGATAGACGGCTGCGTTGAAGATGATGAAAAGAGCGATGGCCGACAGCCGGCGGACAAGCGGCGTCCAGATCAAGCCGAATCCCATCGTGAATTCGGCGACGCCTGCCATCGGAATAAATACGTCGCGCGGCATGCCGAAGGTCAAGAAGGGCTTTTCCTGCACGAGCGGGTAGAACCAGTCGGGATAGGCAAACTTTTCGAGGCTCGACCACATCAGCGCGATGGCGACGCCCCAGCGCAGCGCCTCGAAGCGATGGTTGCGCCATTCCGGATTGGATGAAGCCTCCAATACCAGATAGGCGGCGACACCGACTCCAAGCGCCAGGTAGTCCAGCAAATGGAAGACATCATAGTCGCGCAGCGCGAGTAGCCACAAGGCGATGATCCCGAGAGCCGCAAGTGGCTGGGTCTTGCGAGAAAAGATCAACCCGGCGATCAGGAGCTGGGTCCAGGACACCCATTCGGCCGGCGTTTTGAGATCTGGCGTCAGGTAGACGCCGCCGACGGCGAAGATCGCCACGAAGAAGGCGGCGATGACGACGCGCACGAAGTCGTCGAGGCGCATCCAGAGAGGGTCGGTGATGCGATCCATGGCCAGCAGGATCGTCTCGCCGGCGCTCGACTTCTCGATGGCTCGTGACGCGAGGAAGAATGCCAGCACGAGCGCAATGCCGGTCCAGAACCATACATTGGTCAACGTGGCCCCGATCGACTGTGGTGGCGCTCCGACAATATAGGGCGCAAACCATTTGACATGTGCGTGCGCCGGCACCGGCGCCGCGACCGGTGCGAGGATGATCAGGGCCAGCAGGCAACCAGAGGAGCGAGGCGGCGCGGGATGGTTCAATTTCTGCTCCTCAGGTGGTGAGGTGACTAAAGCGTGATTGAGGCGGGGCGGTAGGAGACGAGAACGCCAGAGCCTGATCAAGGCGATGGCTCTTGTGATAGTTTAGACGTTGCCAAGCGTGCTCCCTACTCTTTTTTCAATCGAGCTGCATCACGGCGGACGCGCGCTGTTGCCCAGAAGCTCCACGCGCCCAACCTGTCCCGTTTCGCTGGCTGATGCCGTGCAATGCTGAGCGCGCGTACCGCCGTGGCAGCGGGCTATTGCGGCAGGTAGCCGCCGTTGATCACAACTTCGGCGCCGATGATGTAAGCGCGTAAGCACGCGTCGAAGGAGGCTGTGAGCTGGTTCACATGCTCTCTTAGTTAAACGGAGTACGGTTGGAAGAAGCCGGATAAGAGAAGGGCATCGCGTCGGCGCAGCGTCCGCTGCCGGAATTGGGCTTTTTCGGTCCAAACGTTTTCAGAAAAGTCATTTGCCATGTGTATTTTCACAAGCCGAGCCCGGCGCGCGGCAGGTCATAACCAAGCAAGCCGACCTTTCCTCTACCTTTTGGCTTCCATACTCTCGGCGGCCTGCGTCATTTCCTTTGCGAGCGCCGCGTCCGCTCAATGCGCGGCGCGCGACGTGTTGCAAAACAAGCTGAAGCTCAAGACGCGCTCGGCTCCGGCGTCGCAACAGCCTATTAAGTCCGCGCGCGACGTTGCGACATGGAAAACGATCACAATAGGTACCTTCGCCGACTCTCTTGCCTTGCGCAACGAACTCGATAGCAAGGGCTGCAATGTCGGTGGTCAAGCCGCTGAAATCCTTGCTAGGCCGACGTTCACCGTTAGCTCTCGGAAGACATATGTGGAGCTTCTCGATCTATCGCCTGCGCAGCTTGGATTCACGTCCGATACCGTGACTTTGGCTAACGTTTACGCACGCGCCCAGCAGTTCGGCCTCGAACTCGCTGCGGCCGAAGTCGGCCCGCAATTGCGTCTTCAATATTTCGACCAGCCTGTCGGCGAATTTCTCATCATCGGAATGGACCCGATCAAGACATGGAGCGGCGAGCCGATCATTCTGAATGTGGCAAATGGCGGCGCCGGATTGATACTCATCGGCCAGGATGGTCGCTCCGAAGCGGATATACCCGTAGCATCTCGTTTCATTTTCGTTCGATCCCATCGACCGGCAGCTGGCCGCGACGTCGTCGGGCCAATAGCAGGAGCCTTTCCGCCGCCGTGAGCGGACCGACGCGCTTTTGCATCGAATGTCAGGTCAATTGGCCCTCAGCCGAACTGCCCATGACCGCCGCGAAGCCTGCTCTCGGAGAGAAACCGGACCGGACGAGCAGAGCGGTCGGACCGCAGCTTGTGACCCGTTGCGGTCATGCGACAACCCGCTCATTCAATCCGTTCCCTGCTGACGAACAGTCGTCGCGGATCGATGACTGCAGTATGACGGAACTGCTTATCGATGTGATAGGCGAATTCACCCGAAGCGGAGTTGCTGTGGTCGCAGAGACGACCATTGCTCCTCTCGCTTCCGATTGCGGCCCCCGCACTGCCGCGCGGATCATCTCGCGAGTCGTGATACTCGAGGCCGAGCGGACCGAGCGCCGAGACCTGCGTGACGTACTCACCTGATTTCGCCCAGTGGAAATGCCAGGTCTCGCCCGGGAGGACAATGACGCTCCCAGGTGGATAGGCCTTGAGCTTGTCGTCATCGAAGGCTTCTCCAAGGCCGATATAGAAGACCCCGGATATGACCGTGTAGATCCGGTCCTCCGGATGCTTGTGCGGCATAAGCTTCGTTCCGCGGTACTTTAACCCAAATTAGGTACGGCCCCGGTTCGGCGGGGTGACCAACCATAACAGCTAGACGTGCGCCCGCTGGAAACGCCGGGAACGGCTCCCACGTAATTTCTTCCGGCAGAATCGCTCGGAATGTATCCTCATCCAATTGATGCTCGAGGATCATAACCTCTCCTCTGCTAGCGAAGACCTGAGAGGGGGCCGCCTCGGGGCAGCCCCTTGTCGCGGATTCGGATGGTTAGTTGTTCAGCCGGCCGACGTGATATCCGAGCCGGTTCTCAACATCGCCCGGCCGATGGAAGCCACGATCGAGCAGGATCTTGATTCGGCTCTGGCTGGCCGGACGCTGGACCGACGCGAGGAAAGCGTCCCATTCGGGCGCGATGTCCGCATCCGACGGCAGGCTCGCGACGTTGACCAGCCGCTTTGTCTCGGCGATCGCTTGCTTGTCGAAGGAGGCGATTCGTCTGGCCAGGGCGTCAACGAAGCCGTCGAGTTCTGCGTCCGTCAGCGATCGATTGACGTAACCGTAGCGTTCCGCAAGATCCCCGCTGATGTCATCGGCGCCTAGCAGCACCTCAAGGGCACGACCCCGGCCGATCAAGCGCGGGAGCCGCGCCATTGGGCCGCCGCCCGGCACGAGGCCAGCGCCGACTTCCCATTGCGACAGGATCGCATTTTCGCGGCTCGCAAAGCGCATGTCGCTTGCCAGCGCCAGTTCGCTGCCAACGCCGGTGGCGCGGCCACGGACCATGGCGATTGACGCGACCGGCGCGCGACTCAGACGGACCAGCAGGTCAGGTAGCGCCTGCAGTCCGGTGGCCCCCGGCGGAATCTTCGTCGACTCCTCCAGCGGGGCGAAGAAATTGTAGTGCGTCAGGAAGAAGCCCTCGACTGCGCTGTCGAATACGACAACCTTGACCTGCGGGTCGGTCTCGATCGCCGTGATGATTTCGTTGAGCTGCGGAATGTTCTCGGGCCCAAAGATATTCAGCGGCGGAAGGTCGAAGGTGACGCGCCAATAAGATGGCGTGCGGCGTTGCAGCCTGATGCCGCGGGTGGCTGCAGGCTTCAGGAGCTTGAGCAGCGCCTCGGCGCCGGCCTTTGACGAGGCTGGATTCTGGCCGGTGACGAGCCTTCCGTCGGTGATGACAAAGCTCTGCCAGTCCGGCGCCTTTTCAAATAGCCCGCCCAGCCGCCTCAATTCGTCTTCGACAAGGAACGGCACGACCTTCGTCAACCCAACCGCTTCTTCCTCACTGTTGGTGAATCCGGCCACGCGCTTGCCCTTCACGATCGGCTCGCCGTTGTATGTGACGTGCCGGAGCACGCCCGGCGCATGGCAGACGGCCGCCACCGGCTTGCCGGCGTTGTAGAAGGCTTCGATCAGCGCGACGGAATCCGGATCCTCGGCGAGGTCCCACATAGGGCCGTGACCACCCGGATAGAATACCGCATCAAAGTCTGCGGGCTTCATCTGCGACAGCTTGCGCGTATTGGCAAGAACCGCCTGCGCTGCGGGATCCTGCTTGAATCGCCTGGTCAGGTCGGTCTGACCTTCCGGCGTATCGCTGACGGGATCGAGCGGCGGCTGACCGCCCCGGGGCGAAGCTACGGTGATGTCCGCGCCGGCATCAAGGAAGGTGAAGTAGGGCGCCGCAAATTCCTCGAGCCAGAAACCGGTCTTGCGGCCGGTGTTACCGAGTTGATCGTGCGAAGTCATGACCATCAGGATTCTCATTGGAAACTCCCATTGTCGGCGCCATCAGGTGAACACGCCGTGTTTGGTTTGAGTGGCAAGGGGCGTCAGGTGCTGATGGGGGCGCGCAATATCCTCGCGCGCCTCCATTTTTCAGGACGATTGACGCAAAGAGCGGAACGAGGCGCGCATCTCCGCGCTGAACAGCTCGGGCTGCTCCCAGGCGGCGAAGTGTCCGCCGCGATCAAGCCGGTTGAAATGGATCAGCTTGGGATAGGCACGTTCCGTCCAACTCCGTGGGGCGGCGTAGATCTCGTCCGGGAACACGCTCACTGCGACCGGAATAGTGACATTCTTCGGCTGGAAGAACTGAAGCTTGTTCTCCCAATAAAGTCGCGCCGATGACATTGCCGTGTTCGTCACCCAGTACAGCGTTATGTTGTCGAGGATGTCGTCCCGCGTGAGCCCGGCGGTCTCGCCGCCGAAGACTCGGGCAATAAGCTGATGGCTGCGTGTATCGTGGTCGAGGATCCATGCTGCGAGGCCGACCGGCGAATCCGTGATGCCGTACAGCGTCTGCGGCCGGTTGGCCATTTCGATAGCGTAGCCGAGGCCGTGTTTGTAGAAGAAGTCGAGCTGGTTCCACGCGTTCTGCTCTTCGCCGGAGAGACCTGACGGCTGCTTCCCACCGGCCTGGAGCGAAGCCGCAACGTCGTCAGGAACAGTTGCAGGCATGTTGGTGTGGATGCCAACAAGTTCGGGTGCGCCGAGAAGCGCCATCTGTTCGGTGATGGCGTTGCCCCAGTCGCCGCCTTGCGCGACGAACCGCATGTAGCCGAGCCGCTTCATCAACACGATCCAGGCGCGCGCGATGCGCTGCGGATCCCAGCCGGTGGTCTCGGGCTTGCCGGAAAACCCGTAGCCGGGGATCGACGGGATCACCACGTCAAAAGCATCCGACGCTGCCGCCCCGTGGGCAAGGGGATTAACCAGGCGATCAACGATCTTCAGCTGTTCGATGATCGAGCCGGGCCAGCCATGCGTTACGATCAGCGGCAGCGCATTGTCGTGCCGGGACCGAACGTGAATGAAGTGGATGTCAATCCCGTCAATCTCGGTGATGAATTGCGGCAGTGCATTGAGCCGTGCTTCCACCTTGCGCCAGTCGTAGTCCGTCTGCCAGTACTGGACCAGCTTCTTGACGGTCGCGAGCTGCACGCCCTGACTGTCGTCAGTCACGGTCTCCTTCTCCGGCCACCGCGTCGCGCCGAGGCGGTGACGAAGGTCGATCAAAGTGGCCTCGGGAACATGGACGTGGAAGGGGCGGATTTCGCCAGCGGTCTTGCCCGAGGCGGGCTGCAACGGCAGAAGGCTGACGGCTCCCGCGGCGACGATGCCCATGGCGGCGGTACCCAGCAGTTGGCGGCGATCCTGGTCGATCGTTTCGGAAGTGGACTGCGCGATCATTTTAATCTCCTTGGTTTGCGGGCCGTCGATATGGCCGGCCAGGCGGTTCGTGACGCCGCCACACTTGCGCAGAACCTGGGAGATTGCTCGTTAGGTGATGTAAAAGCGCGTTATGCTCCGCCGGGCCGCTTGCTTGCCTCGCGATAACGCGAAGCGTCGCCCACCGAGAATGATCAGGACTGGAGCAGGCCGCGAGCCGACTGCAAATCGGCTGTCTCAAGCCCCTCACTGAAGCGAGCCAACGTCTGGGCTAAAGCCGTCAGCGCGGATTTCTTGCCCTGTTTGCCGGAAAGCACGACCAGCGTAATCTCGGAGCGCAGCCGCCAGGACAACGCGCCTTGCGTCTCGGCGAGTTCAATGGATGATTTGAGGCTCTGCCTCGCGCCGTCTTCGTCGCCGCCCTGGGCCTTCAGCTTGCCGCGAAGCCGGAGCAACTCCGGCATATCAAAAATCTCACCGCCGGCGGATGTACGGGACATCGAGTTGTCGAGCGCTTCAAGCGCTTCCTCAACCCGCCCTAGCCGGCCTAGCCCTTGCGCTAGGTCGGCGCTGAACCCGGATGCGTAGAGTTCGTAGCGGTCGGCGTGCAGGCGGGGCAGCACGTCGTGGAGAAGATCGACGCCGTCCTTCACGTCGCCGCGGGCTACCATCACCTGACCACGGAATCCGTCGGCCACGGCCTGATACGGAACGAAGCCGTGCATCAAGGCGTGTTCGCTCAGGCGCGCGGTCAATTTTTCCACGCTCGCCCAATCGCCGACCCAGCCAAATACTGATGCAGCCCAGCACAGCGCGATGCTGTACATCACAACGTCTTTTGGCGCGGCATCATTGGTGACCGCACGGGCGAGTTCCACCGCTTGATCAGGAAATCCCCGCAACCACAATGTTCGCGCCAGCGGAATGCGTGGCGTGCGCGCAAAGGCGAAGTGGCTGGGACCGGCAACGCGCAGCGCGATGTCGTTTTGCATGGCCTTTTCGAGGTGATGCTGCGCAAGGATCTGATTGCCGGCCAAATGATGGGAAACGCCGAGCAGGACGCTTGCTCCGGCAAGTCCTGCGGGATCGCCGATCTCGCGTGCCACTTCCTCGGCCGCCTCCGCGGACGGTACCAGGCGGTCGCATTCGCCGGTTCGCCGGTAGAACATGTTGAGGCGCGACAGCAGCCGGAATTGGTTGGGTCGATCCGACAATTTCCTTGCGACGGAGAGCCCTCGTAGCAGCGCGGCCTCGGCCTGCTCGCTGTTGCGCTCTGTGAACATGGCTGCGTGACCGAGCGCCGATTGCAGTTCGATTTCCCAGATTCCGCCGCGGTTGGTGTCGTCGAGCGCTCCGAGGGCGCGTTGCGCCACCCGGCTGCACTCGTTGAGCAGGTTCAGTTCGACGAGCAGCGGAGCACTAGCGCCGCTCAAGGGAACGCGCAATTCTGCCGCACCTTCATCCGAATAGGCCCATGACAGCGCGGCACGCACGTCGCCGAGCAGTTCGGAGCGCGCCGGCAGGCCTAGGGCATTTCCGTTCGACCCGCTACGGACCAGCGCGCTCATCACGTATTCCGCGTGCCGTCGCGCGATGGTATTGGCCTCGCCGCTTTCGCTGAGCCTTTTCAGCGCGTAGGTCCGGGTGGTGTCAAGCAACCGATACCGCATCGACGATTTGATTGGCCTGGCTGACAGCAGGGACTTGGCGACGAGTTGCCCGATCATGTCGATGACCTGCTCGTCGTCGGGCTCAGCTCCGGCAACCGCTATTGCAGCTTCCAGGGTGAACGCCCCGGCGAACACGGCAAGCCGCCGAAGCGCCAGCCGTTCGGCGTCGGTGATGAGATTGTAGCTCCAGTCCAGCATTGCGCTCAGCGTCTGGTGGCGCGGCGGTGCCGTACGACGCCCCCGCCATTCCAGTTTCAGCCGACCGTCCAGCAGCGCATCGATCTCGCGCAGGCCGTGCGCGCCGAGGCGAACGGCCGCGAGCTCGATGGCGAGCGCGATGCCGTCGAGTTTCTCGCAGATGCCGGCGAGGAGCCGCATATTGTCGGGACTCATCTCCACGCTGTATCCGGCCGCCGTCGCTCGTTCCGTAAAGAGCCGGACCGCCGGATAGGCCAGCATCTCCTCCGATGTGAGCGCCTGGTCCGCGGGGGGGGTTGCGAGCGGCGGCAACTCGACGATCTGCTCTCCCTGAACCAGCAAGGATTCTCGGCTGGTGGCAAGAATGCTGGTGCCAGGCGCCTGCAGATAGATGGCTTCGGCGAGCCGTGCGGCATGTTCGATGACGTGCTCGCAGCTGTCGAGAATGAGCACGACGCGCCGGCCGCCCAGGAATTGCACGATACTTGAGGTCGGGTCCGCGGTTTGCACGACCAGATTGAGCGCCGAAGCGACGGTGCTTGGAACAAGCTCGCCTTCCTTCAGGGGCCCAAGATCGACGAAGCGCACTTCCTGCGCGCGGCCCGACAATGCGTGGGCAACCGCAAGCGCAACCGTCGTCTTCCCGATGCCGCCAGGTCCCCGCAGCGTAATGAACTGCTCGGCGAGTAATCGCTCCGAGAGGCGCTGAACCACATCTTCCCGTCCGATCGTGCGGGTCAGCAGCAGCGGAAACGACGGTTCGCCCGAGACCATTGCCGCCGGCTTCGGGGCATCCTGCGCCGGCTGGCGCTGTTCGATGGTCGCAACGAAGCAGTATCCCCGATTGGGTACGTTGGTGATGAAGCGCGCACCGTCCTTGCCGTCGCCGAGCACCCTTCGGATCTCTGCGATGTGGACGCGGAGACTGGCCTCGTCCACCGTCAGGTTCGGCCAGGCGTGCGCCAGCAACTCGTCCTTGTGAATAATGTCTCCCGCACGACCAACCAGCAGGCACAGAATGTCGAGCGCGCGGCTACCGATCTTGACGGGACCCTGATCTTTTTCGAGCAATCGGGATTTTTCGTAAAGACAAAACCGGCCGAATCTTACGCCCAGGGAATCAGGCTCGCTCGCGCGAGATGGCTGTGCGCCTCTGTGCTTTGCTGGGAGGCTGGAAGGCATCGCCCGCTACTTCGACAATCGTCGCGATGCAATCCGCGGCGCGCGCGTTGCTTCATTGCCGTTTATTTCGCGCATTTCACAACTATTCCGGGAAAATTAGCAGTACTGCGGTCGAGGCCAATGAGGAAGCATGTCGCGGGCGGAGCTTCAAATCAATACACAGTTAGGTCATGGGGGATGCGCCCAATATAGGGTCACGATCCGGCATTCGACTCGGCCGGGCTGAAACGAACCACAGATAGATCTATGCCGACCATCAGATCTTCCGGGATCGGCTTCAAATCACGGTCGCGCAGATAGGCGCGCTGCCTGGTCGGAATCGTGATGCCATCGATCACGACCGGCTCGGAGAAGTATTGGGCGGCAGGAAAATTGCCGGCGATCTGCACGTGATAGTCGTGGCGCCTGATCAGCATGTCGGGTCCGAAATAGAAGTCCTGCTCGAGGCTGTGGCTGGCTAGCCTCTCCGGAAACACGGCCCGCAATCCGCGCCAGATTTCCGCGCCTTCGCGCCATGGTTCGATCTCGCGCAGCGTGAAGCCGCGCATCGTGAGCAGGAATGGCACGGTCAGGCAAGTCCAGAGCGCGTAGCCGCCGAAATAGGCCCGGTGCAGTAGATCCCAGGCGGTACGCATGTCGTGGCCATCGAACGATGCGCGCGGGTTCCTGCGCTCGGCGATTGTCCTGCTGCCGCCGGACAGGATCGCGACGCGGTCGGGGGTGAAGTCACTCCGTTGTCCAGGTTTGCCGATATCGTCGACAGACGCCCATTGCCGGTGCAGATCGACATGCACCGTCCTTGGAAGGCCACTCTGGTGCACGCATTTCAGGTCCCAGAGTTCGCCCGTGATGACGAACGATGCGCTGAGACGGCCGTGCGCCCGCCAGCGGCTTTCGCCACCATGAGCTTCGATCGCTTCGGCCAGGAGCGGAATCATGTCTAATTCTCCCCGTTTCAACCTGGCCATGGTGCCGCCGCCTACGCGCGCGGCGCGAGTTCATAGATGTAAAGCGATGTTAATGGCCGCCCGCGGAAGGCTGGACCGGCATGCGAACCGCCGGAATGGCGCCGTTTCGCGCCAAATAACATCAGTTAACGAGCGGAAATCGCCGTGTCGTTGCACAGTGAGCTCGCAACCAAGCTCGACCGAAAGCTGGACGGGCCAACGACAGGAAAATTACCATGTCAGACAAGATCGACGTTCAGCGCCGCAACTTCTTCGGCACCGCCGCGATGACGCTCGCCACGGCTCAATTTGCTCTGGCCGGCACCTCGCAGGCTGGCCTTACCAAGCTGACCGCCGCAGCCGATGCGGATCTCAACCGGACGAAATCGGGCAGCCTACCAGCGATCAAGCCGGGCACGAATACGGCTTTCTCTGCCCTCAAGCAGATCGATGCTGGCCTGCTCAATGTCGGCTATGTGGAGACCGGCCCGACAAATGGACCCGCGGTCCTGCTGCTGCACGGCTGGCCCTATGACATCTACAGCTTCGTCGATGTCGCGCCGCTGCTCGCCGGCTCCGGCTATCGCGTGATCATCCCGTATCTTCGCGGCTACGGATCGACGCGGTTTCTCTCCCCGACATCCTTTCGCAACGGTCAGCCTTCGGCGATTGCGCTAGACATGATCGCTTTACTCGATGCGCTTAGGATTGAGAAGGCTGTTGTCGCCGGCTTCGACTGGGGCGCGCGGACCGCCAACATCATGGCGGCGCTGTGGCCGGAACGCTGCAAGGCGATGGTATCTGTGAGCGGGTATCTGATCGGCAGCCAGCAGGCCGGCAAGATGCCGCTGCCGCCGAAAGCGGAACTGCAATGGTGGTACCAGTTCTATTTCGCCACCGAGCGCGGCCAGCTCGGCTATGACAAGTATCGCCGGGAATTCTCCAGGCTGATCTGGCAGCTGGCGTCGCCGAAGTGGAATTTCGACGATGCCACTTTCGAGCGCAGCGCGAGCGCCTTCGACAATCCGGATCATGTCGCGATTGTCATTCACAATTACCGCTGGCGGCAGGCGCTTGCCGATGGCGAGGCTAGATACGAGGACATCGAAGCGAAACTCGCGCAGGGTCCTGCCATCGCCGTGCCTACAATCACCATGGAAGGCGACGCCAACGGCGCGCCGCACCCGGAGCCGGCCGCCTACGCCAAAAAATTCTCTGGCAAGTACGAGCATCGGACCATCTCGGGCGGCATTGGGCACAATCTGCCCCAGGAGGCGCCGCGCGCATTCGCAGGGGCGATCATCGATGTCGATGGCGAAGCCTGATCCCGTCGAGCGAACGAGGAGAATGTGACCATGCGCAAGACAAGTGTTCTGGCGGCACTCGCCCTCATCGCGTTGCTCATGCTGATCCAATTCAGCCCGCCGTTTCTCTATGGTTAGGAGATCGGTATGAGCGTGCGGGCAACAAATCGCGATCTGCGTTCGACACGACAGTCGATCGCCTATCGCAGCATCGAGATCGAAGGCCTCGAGATCTTCTACAGGGAGGCAGGGTCGGTCGATGCGCCGACCGTGCTGCTGCTGCACGGCTTTCCATCCTCATCGCGGATGTGGGAGCCGTTGCTGCCGCTCCTTGCCGATCGATATCACCTGATTGCGCCTGATTATCCCGGCTTCGGTCACAGCAGCGCGCCGCCGACATCCGATTTCACCTATACGTTCGACCGGCTCGCGCAGATCATGGACACGTTTGTGACGAAGCTCGGCCTCGCCAAGTATGTCCTGTTCGTTCAGGACTATGGCGGGCCCGTCGGCTTCCGCCTAGCGCTCGCTCATCCCGAACGGGTGCGCAGCATCGTTGTCCAGAACGCGGTGTCGCATGAGCAGGGTTTGAGTTCGCTGTGGGACGCCCGCCGCAGGTACTGGGCCGATCCGGCCGGCGAACTCGATAACCTCAAGGCCAATTTCACCTCGCTGGAGGCAACCCGGCTGCGGCATGTCGGGACCAGCCCGCATCCCGAGCGGTATGATCCGGATAGCTGGACCGACGAGCACGCGTTTCTCTCCCGTCCGGGTCAGGCGGATATTCAGGCGAAATTGTTCCTGGACTATCGCAGCAACGTCGCATCCTATCCGCGCTGGCAGAAATGGCTTCGCGAAGTTCAGCCACCGATGCTAGTGGTCTGGGGAAAGTACGATCCTTCGTTCACCGTGGCGGGGGCAACTGCGTACGTCGACGATGTGCCTGACGCGGAGGTCCACCTGCTTGAAGCAGGTCATTTCGCGTTGGACGAGGCGACCGATAAGGTCGCCGAACTGGTTCGGCGCTTTCTTGCTAATTGCTAGGTGTGGTTGGTTAATGGCCTATGGCCCAATGCGGACATCCAGATGCGCGACTTGATTGTCGCCTCCGGAGCAGACGCGACAGAACGATCGGCGCCCTACGCTCTTCGCATCAGCTTGAGCGACGCCGTCAGCCGCAGGCTCCGCTTTCCCGCGAGCGCGATGCCTTCGAGCTCGCCGCTGTCTTCCGTGCAGGTCCCGGAGAAGCCGATGCCGACCTCGAGGCCGCCGAACACCGGGTTCTCGCCTTTCGCCGGCGTGTGCTCCTGGTTCAGCATCTCGCCCTTCCAGCGGCCGTCCGCCGAGGAATAGGCGCCGAGATAGTAGAAGAACGCATCGCCTCCGAGGATGCGCCCGTCGATCAGCAGCATCACGCCGGACAGTCCAGCATCGACGCCGTCGAGCGCGCGCAAGCCCATCCCATAGAGCCCGTTGGCGATGCCGCCCGGTCCGACCGTTCCGCTCGGCGGCAAGCCTTCGTCGTCGAGGCGCGTGAGATTGGCCCAGAACCTAGCGCCAGGCATGGTGTCCGCACCGCCCTCGAGACGGATCTGGTTGCCGTAGAGCCGGCCACGCGCTCCGATCGAGGCGACGTCGGCGCCCATCAGCGGCTTGTAGCTGGGGTCGAGGTTGTGCCGCTCGGTGATGACCTGGGCGATGATCTCGCCGTCGCGCTCGACATAACTGCCGAGATGCGCGAAGCCCGAATTGCCGCCAAGCATCCTGCCGTCGTGCAAGCACATGATGCTGCAGCCGAACCCATCGTTGACGCCGTATTCAACCTTGTAGAGCCCGTCCAGCAACGTCCTGAACCTGCAAATTGAGAATGAATTGCGGGCTACCTAGCATCGACGCCACAGCGAAGCCACCGGCTTTTCCGCGCATCGCCACCCCGGGGACCTCCGCCCGCCATGATGCCATTATGCTCCTGTTTTGCCCGACGGGTCAAAACTTCACTTCGTAAAACCCGCAGTCAATGATTTCAGGGACTTGGGTACTGTGCATGGGGTTGTTTTGGAGGTTTGTTTGCCGGTCTCCGAAAAAAGCTCCCTCAGCCGATCGGCGCCAGGCTCGAACCTGCTCCCACGGACGCACGACCAATCGCGCATGGACACGCAATCAGCCGAGGACGAGCTCAGCGCGATCATCGCCGGCGCCGCGAAGCAGCCGCTGCTCGATGCCGCCTACGCGCTCTGGCGCCAACGCTACCGCCTGGAGGCCATCGCGGGCCGCCCCACCGCCGAAGAGGTCCGGGTCAATCGCACCTTCTCGCCGGAGGAATTCATCATCCAGTACCGCCATGAACGCGCCCACGCCCATGAAGGGCCGATGTTCGGCTATGTGAAGCGCGCTCATCCGCGCGCCGACGATCAGGCGATCCGGCAAGCCATCATCACGGCGGTCAAATTCGAAGACGCCTACAACAAGCACTTCGACTGGAACGACGATTTCGAGGATTGCGTGGCGCGCGCGGTGAAACAGGCCGCGCGGAAATATCCGCATTATCTCGAGACCACCTACCGCGATGCCCGCAACGATCTCGCCTACTACATGAAGTGAACTAGAGCATGATCCGGAAAAGTGTGAAGCGGTTTTCCGAAAAGATCATGCTCAAACAATAGGCTAAAGCGCGATGACGATTCAATCCTGATCGCATCGCGCTTTAGAAGCACAGCGTGGTGACCAGCCTGCCCTGCTTGTCCTTGATCGCATAGGGACAGCGAATGCGCTCCAGCGCCTTCTTGGCATCCTCGTCGCCGAGCGCGGCAGCGCGCTCGTAGTAGGCCTTTGCGGCGTCCTTGTCCTTCGCACCGCCGCGCCCCTCCTGCGCGAAGGCGCCCATCCGCTCCAGCGCGCCTGGATGGTTTTGCGCCGCCGCCTTCTCGAACAGCGCGCGCGCCGCGACATCGTCCTTTGCGCCGCCATCGCCTTCAGACAACATCAGGCCGAGCTGGTACTGCGCTTCCGCATTGGTCTCGGCGGCCTTGCCGAGCAGCGCACGGGCTTGGGCGGGATCGGCCGGCGCGGCGCCACCTGCGCCACCGAGCGCTGCGAGATTGCTGACGCCGCGCGGGTTGCCGGCCTGCGCCGCCTTCTCGAAAAGCTTACGCGCCTGCGCCTCGTCCTTGGCGACGCCCGAGCCGGTGGCGTAGGTAACACCGAGCTCGACCATGGCCGCACTCGATCCCTTGTCGGCCGCCTTGCGCCAGGCCGCGATCGCCTCTGCGGTCTGCCGGTTGGCCGCATAGGCGCGGCCGAGTGCGAACATCGCACGCCGCGAGGAATTTGCCGCCTGCTTGCAGAATTTGATCGCTGTCGCGACGTCGGACGCCGCGATGTCGGTTACGCCCTTCACGTCAGCCGGCTTGTCGGGATCGCTGGGATCGGCGGCGAGACGGTCACACAACACGAGGTCGGCCGATTGCGCCTGCGCCGTCAGGGGCGCGGCGAGCGCAAAGAGAATGGCAAGGAGGAAAGTCCGCATGATCGTCACGTTGCGTCTGTGGCCCGGCAAATTCAAGGCTCAAGTCGGTTCGCGTCTGCGATGGGTGGCTCAGGCGCGATGCATCAGCTTGAGCGCTGCGGTCAGGCGCAAGCTCCGCTTGCCGGCCAGCGCGGTTGCCTCCAGCACCGCCTGCTCCGCGTCATAGCTGCCGGAGAAGCCGATGCCGACCTCGTGGCCGCCGAAGATCGGATCGTCCTTGGCCGGCGTGTGCTCCTGGTTGAGGATCTGGCCCTTCCAGCGTCCCTTCGCGGCGGTGTAGCTGCCGAGATAATAGAAAGCCGCATCGCCGCCGAGGATGCGGCCCTGGTTCAGCAGCATCACGCCGGTGAGTCCGCCGTCGAGGCCGTCGAGCATGCGCAAATGGATGGAGTAGAGACCGTCGCTGATGCCGGCTTCGCCGACGCCGCCGGCGATCGGCACCTCCTCGTCAGTGATCGGCGTCATCAGCGACTGAAACGGAACGCCCGGCAGCTCCTTGAGCTCGCCTTTGAAGCGATAGAGATCGCCGTCGGCCCAGCCCTTCGCGATCAGGGTTGCATCGTCGGTGCCGGCCATGGCGCGGTAGCTCGGATCGGGATTATGGCGGACGGTCTTGATCACGATGTCGACGCCGCTGCCCGTCTTCTCGTAGCTGCCGATATGGGCGAAGGCCGAATTGCCGCCGAGCATCTTGCCTTCGCCGGCATGCATCACGCTTCGGCCGACGGTATCGCCGAGCTGAAATCTCACTTTGTAGAAGCCTTCAATCACCAGCCGTGTCCCCGGCCCTGCGCGCATCCGGATGCACTCTATCCCGCTTTCGGCGGCGATGGACAAGTTTCGCGGCGCCCGGGTCGGCAGGCACAGGAACGGTTGTCATCAAAATGCAAAAAATCCGCCGGAGCCTTCGCTCCGGCGGATTGCAAGCCAACCCGGGCCAGCCCCCAGCCCGGGCCGGGAGGATCTTAGGCCGCGGCCTTCTTGTCGGTCGGCACGGACGAGATCGTCTTCAGGATCTGCGAAGCGATCTGGTAGGGGTCGCCTTGCGAGTTCGGACGGCGGTCTTCCAGATAGCCCTTGTAGCCGTTGTTGACGAAGGAGTGCGGAACGCGGATCGAGGCGCCGCGATCGGCAACGCCGTAGCTGAACTTGTTCCACGGCGCGGTCTCGTGCTTGCCGGTCAGACGCTTGTCGTTGTCCGGGCCGTAGACGGCGATGTGGTCCATCAGGTTCTTCTCGAAGGCGGCCATCAGCGCCTCGAAATACTCCTTGCCGCCGACTTCGCGCATATAGGCGGTCGAGAAGTTGGCGTGCATGCCCGAGCCGTTCCAGTCGGTGTCGCCGAGCGGCTTGCAGTGGAATTCGATGTCGATGCCGTACTTCTCGGTGAGGCGCAGCATCAGGTAGCGGGCCATCCACATCTGGTCGGCAGCGGTCTTGGAGCCCTTGCCGAAGATCTGGAATTCCCACTGGCCCTTGGCGACTTCCGCGTTGATGCCTTCATGGTTGATGCCGGCAGCCAAGCACAGGTCGAGATGCTCTTCGACGATCTTGCGGGCGACGTCGCCGACGTTCGAGTAGCCGACGCCGGTGTAGTACGGGCCTTGCGGCGCCGGATAGCCGGCGGTCGGGAAGCCGAGCGGACGGCCGTCCTTGTAGAAGAAGTATTCCTGCTCGAAGCCGAACCAGGCGCCGGAATCGTCCAGGATGGTGGCGCGCTTGTTGGACGGATGCGGGGTCTTGCCATCGGGCATCATGACTTCGCACATCACCAGCACGCCGTTGGTGCGCGCACCGTCCGGAAACACCGCGACCGGCTTCAGCACGCAATCGGAGCTGTGGCCTTCGGCCTGCTGGGTGGAGGAGCCGTCGAAGCCCCAGAGCGGAAGCTGCTCGAGCGTCGGGAACGACGCGAATTCCTTGATCTGAGTTTTGCCGCGCAAGTTCGGAGTCGGCGTATATCCGTCGAGCCAGATGTACTCGAGCTTGTACTTGGTCATTGAGCCTCTCTGTAGATGATGCGAAAGGTTGGGGGCCCGGGAGGGCCCCCGCACGTTTGTACCCGGCCATCATCGGCCAGCCTTTCCCAAGCATTTCGCGTGCCAAAAGGCCGCAGTACGGGCGGTTTTCCACCGCTTCCGCCTCCTCTTCGCCACAGACGGGCCCTCCACGGCACCGTGCGTCATAGCCGCGCACCTTGGCCCGAAGCTGCGCTGCAAAAATCCGGCGGAAAACGCCCGATTTAGAAGCAGCGGACGCCGACCGCGCATTGCCGATCAAACGCGCATCAACGTCCGGTAACTTTCGCAAACTCCCCCACCCCTCCTCAGCAACCTTCGGAATGGCCCACGCGTTGGTCAGCGGTAGCGTGCCTTGGAGGATTGCAGAAGGCTTCCTGCCTACAAATTGAGCGGAAACTGATTTCCTTTTCAGCACTTTCCAATCGGGGATGAGCGGCCGATATGGGGATTCCAGTAACCACAATCGAACGAGTCGGGCGCACCATGGAGGCCAAGGCGCTTCGACCAAGGAGAATCGCAATGATGAACAATGGTCTGAGTCACGGATCTGCAAAGATCTACCAATTCCCCGTCGGCGGCCGTGCGGCCCTCGCCGGACGCCGCTATGGCGAGACCCGCCTTCCCGCCGATCAGGCTTCGCTGCCCGCGAACGTCTCGATCTGCAGCGACAGCTGGTATCACCAGGATGCGGTCGACGAAGCCAAGCCCAAATGGGAACGCTGATGCCAGCTGCTGGTCTGACAGTGCCGGGCTTTCGCAAGCGGCAGCGGCAGTTTGAAAAAGGGTCGAAACAACGGCGTTTCGGCCCTTTTTGATTCCAGGCGCGCCCGCGCCTAGATCCCGGGCTTGTCGACCACCGCGCAGGCCGTAACCGGCCGCTTCAGGTGTTTGACCGTAGCGGGCCCGGTCTTGGGAATCCTCAGCGTGACTCCCGCCCCCGAATAGCGCATCCCCGAAACCGCCAGCCGCTTGGCGAGCGTAACCGGCTGGCCATCGATCTGGACGAAGGCCCGCTTGTCGTGGTCATAAAAGCCTAGGATGAACTGCGTACCATCGGCGCAGCGGTAGGTTTGGACGGTCTGCGCATCGGCCTGCCGCGCACCGAGCATTGCGCCCGCCAGCATGCTGACCGTCAAAACAATGGCCTTGTGCCGGCCCATGATCGCCCCCTGTAATAGACCGCAAGGACGCCAAACGTGCATCCGGTGGAACCATAACCCAAGCTGATCCCATGCAAGACTCCTCCCTGAAGGACTCCCCCGCCCGCCATCTCGCCCTTCAGGGTGCGAGCAATTTCCGCGACCTCGGCGGCTACCCGACCATTGATGGCCGCACCACACGCTGGCGGCACATCTTCCGCTCCAACCATCTCGGCCAGCTCACTGCTGCCGACATCGAGGTCGTCCGCGCGCTTGGCGTGCGCAGCGCGTTCGATTTCCGTGGCCTGGAGGAGCGCGCGGCCGGCATCTGCGTCGTGGACGAGATCACGGTGCATTCGCTGCCGATCGAGCCGACCGTCTTGGCCGGGCTGCGCGCCGAGCTCGCGAAGGGCACGCTGACCGCGGCCGTGGCGCTCGAGCTCATGCGCGAGTCCTATCGCAATTATGTGCGCCACAACACGCACAGCTTCCGCGCGCTGTTCGGTCATTTGCTGGAAGATCGCGCGCCGCTCGTGATTCACTGCACCGCCGGCAAGGACCGCACCGGCTTCGCCAGCGCGCTGATCCTGCATGCGCTCGGCGTGGCGGACGAGGTCATCGCCGAGGATTATCTCTTGACCAACCGGCACTACAAGCGCGACCCGTCGAACGTCTTCGATCTGCCCGCCGACGTCCTCGACGCGATCGGCAGCGTCGAGGCCTCGTACCTTGCGGCCGCATTCGAAGCGGTCGGCAGCGAATATGGCGATCTCGAAACCTATTTGCGCGACGGGCTCAAGCTCGGCACGGCAGAGCGAGACGCGCTGAAGGCGCGCTATCTGCAAGCATAGGGCGGCTGTGCCGGGAGAACGATCATGCAAGGCAAAATCTTGATCGTGACGGGCGCAGGCGGCGCGCTCGGCCAAGTAGTCGCGGAAACGGCGCTGGTACGCGGCGCGCGCGTGGCTGGCATCGATCACGCGTCTTCGCAAACCGCCGCAAGCGCTGACCACATCGACATCGCGGGCGTTGACCTGTCCGACCCAGCGCAGGCGAAAACGGCCGTCGATGCGGCGGCAAAGCATTTCGGCCGGCTCGACGCATTAATCAACATCGCCGGCGGCTTTGCCTTCGAGACCGTCGGCGACGGCGATATCGCGACGTGGCAACGCATGCATGCGCTGAACGTGCTGACCGCGCTCAACACCTCGCGTGCGGCGTTGCCGCACCTTGCCAAGTCCACGGCCGGCCGCATCGTCAATATCGGCGCCATGGGCGCACTGCAGGCCGGCAACGGGATGGGCCCCTATGCCGCGTCGAAAGCCGGCGTGCATCGCCTGACCGAGGCCCTCGCAAACGAGTGGAAGGGCAAGGTTACCGTCAACGCGGTGCTGCCCTCGATCATCGACACCGCGGCCAACCGCGCCGACATGCCGAAAGCCGACTTTTCCAAATGGGTGACGCCCCAGGAGCTCGCCGAAGTCATCCTGTTCCTCGCCAGCGATGCCGCGAGCGGCGTCACGGGCGCCCTGATCCCGGTCGGTGGCCGGGTGTAGTCGCGTTCCGATCAAAACGTTAGAGGCACCGGCTCCGATTCAATCGGGGCCGAGAACGCTCTAGACTGGCTGCAACTGATTCTCCGATCGGACGTCCCTTGGAAACCGCGCTTTACCTGCCCGTCAAACGCTTCCTCGAAGAGCTCGGCTTCACGGTCAAGGGCGAGATCGGTGGTTGCGATCTCATCGGCCTCAGCGCGGGCGATCCGCCAGTGGTGGTGATCGGCGAGCTCAAGCTTGCCTTTAATCTCGAGCTGATCCTGCAGGCGGTCGATCGCGCGCCGGCCGGTGACGAGGTCTGGATCGCAGCGAAGATGTCCGCGCGCGGCAAGGGACGCGAGAGCGACGCGCGCTATCGCAATCTCTGCCGCCGCCTCGGCTTCGGCATGCTCGGCGTAACCGATCGCGGCCAGGTCGAAGTGCTGGTGAAGCCGCCGACCGCGGCGCCGCGCCGCGAGCCGAAGGTGCGCTCGCGTCTCGTCGCCGAGCATCAGCGCCGCCAGGGCGACCCCGTGCTCGGCGGCAGCACCCGCGCACCGATCATGACGGCCTATCGCCAGCAGGCGCTGGCCTGCGCGTCGGCCCTTGCCGACGGGCCGAAGCCGGTGCGCGAGCTGCGCGAACGCTGCCCCGATGCCGGCAAGATCTTGCTTAACAATGTGTATGGCTGGTTCGAACGCACGGAGCGGGGAATCTACCGGCTCACCGAAGCTGGACACGCCGCCCTGAACCGTTGGCCTCAGCAACGGTTGGAGGTCGGCGCAGGTGCTGCGTCACCGCTGTGACACCAGACCGTTGCATAGCTGAGATGCCGCACCGATTTCATATTGCAATGCAACATTGGCGGCACTAGGTATCCCGGCATCAAGATGAGGCCGTTATGAGCGCAGACTGGAATACCAAATATGGCACGCGGCGCGTCCGCCACGATCCCCCGACCCTGGACGAGGCGATCTTCGCCGCTGTCGGCATCACAGACGACCAGGCGCAGCAGGCCGAGATCGCCGCAGCCTTGATGGGGATGCCGCTCGACGTCGTCCAGGCCGAGGTGAAGAAGCAGGCCCGCTCCAACAGCCGCATCACCGCCACCCGCGTGATCGCCGGCGAACAGGGCGCGCAGCGCTCCGTCGTGGTCGAACGCCGCGTCGTCCGCCGCTTCGGCGCCGGCACGCGCAGCTGAGCATTCCTTTCATCGCACCGAACACGAAAGCGGACCGGCCTGGCCGGTCCGCTTTTTGATTCCTGTCCGCAATTTCCCGGTTATGCGGCGCGATTGCCGTACATGCTCGAGATCAGCTTCCAGCACGTGCTGTTGAAGCTGAGAAGCGCGCGCCCAGCCGTGAACGGCGAGGCCGCGAGATCGGCAAGCTCGGCCTCGGGCGTCTTGGCGAGGTCGATCGTGCCGGTCGATTCACCATGGCGGAAAGCCAGATGGGCCCCGAACTTCCTGGCGAGCGCCCGCATCGCATGATTGTCCGCGCCCGTCGTGATGCGCAGCTGCTTGTAGCCCTTCCAGCGGGCCTCTGCGATCAGGCGGCGGAACAGCACGGTGCCGACGCCCTGGCGGCGCGCGGAGGCTTCCACGCTGAAGGCGACCTCCGGCAAGGAACCGTCCTCCGGCGGGTGCAGCTCGGCCGCGCCGCGCACCACGCCTTCGACGATATAGGCAACGATGACGGTGCCGTCCTCGGCACAGCGGGCGGCGTAGCGCTCGATGAAGCTGTCGTCGAGAAAGCCGTTGAAACGGTCGTGCCGGCTGCCGGCATCAAGCCTCAGCAGGTGATCGCGCAGGAGCGGCAATTCTTCCTGCTGGATCAGGGTCCGCACATAGCCGGGAACGGTACGGACGGTGTCTTCAAGTACCACGTCAGAACTCCTCTTGGTGTCCCTCGAGGAGGCGTTCGAATCCCTAGGCCTCCTATATTGTGCATCGCACCATGATTTTCAAGACGGAGACCTGCCCAAGTTTCGGGCACCGAAGCGACCAATTCGTTATTAAAATCAAAGTCCGGCAGTTTCACAGGACCAGCTGGGTCTGGGTCACCACCGCAACCAATTTGCCGTCCTCGGTTTCCAATCTGGTGGTCCAGACCTGGGTCCGCCGCCCTCTGTGCACCGGGGTCGCGGTGGCGATGACCGTGGCCCCCTCCTTGGCCCCACCGATGAAATTGGTCTTGCTCTCCAGCGTGGTCGTCCCCTTGGCGTCCTCGGGCAGATTGATCACGGTCGCTGCCGCGCCGACGGAATCGGCCAGCGCCATCACGGCCCCGCCGTGGATGGTGTGGTGAAGCGTGCAGAGTTCGGGCCGGACCGTCATCCGCGCCACCACGCGGTCCTTCTCCGCCTCGACAAATTCGACGCCCTTGAGTTCGGCGAACGGCATCTTCATCGCTTTAAGTTTCTCGAGCGGCGTCATCGGATCTCCTCCCAACTTCTTGTTGGCTCAACGTGAATTGCTTCAAGCCGCAAAGCAATGACGTCCGAGGTAATGGCGATGCTGACATCGGCGCGCAGAGCCGGGAAGCGCTGCACTGCGTCCGGGGCACGAGACCACCCTCACGTCACTGCATGCACGACCTGATATTCCGGCCGTCGCCACACCTCCCCTGAAATCACCTCTTCGACGATCTCCGCGGCCCGCACGATCTCGCTCTCGCCGATGTACAGCGGCGCGAGGCCGAAGCGCATGATGTCGGGCGCGCGAAAGTCGCCGACGACACCGCGGGCGATCAGGGCCTGCATCGCGGCGTAGCCGCCGGCGAAGGCGAAGGAGACTTGCGAGCCGCGCAGCTCATGGTCGCGCGGCGTCACGAGCTTGAGTTGCGGACAACGGCGCTCGACTTCACCGATCAGGAGATCGCCCAGCGCCAGCGAACGCGCACGAACCTCGGTAATATCGACCTTGTCCCAGATATCGAGCGAGGCCTCCAACGCCGCCATGGCGAGCACCGGCGGGGTGCCGACGCGCATGCGCTCGACGCCGCCCGCGGACGCATAGGCAAGCTCGAAAGCAAACGGTTTTGCGTGGCCCATCCACCCCGACAGCGCGGCGCGCGCGCCGTCGGCATGGCGCGGTGCGACATAGAGGAAGGCCGGCGCGCCGGGGCCGGCGTTGAGATATTTGTAGGTGCACCCGGCGGCGAAATCGGCGCCGCTCCCGGCGAGATCGACCGGCAGCGCGCCGGCGGAATGGGCGAGATCCCAGACCGTGACGATGCCGAGCGCATGCGCTTTCGCTGTCAACTTCGCCATGTCGTGGCGGCGGCCGGTGCGGTAGTCGACCTCGGTGATGTACAGAACGGCGATCTCCTCAGACAATGCGTCCTCGATCTCCTCCGGTGCTACCAGGCGCAATTGATGGCCCCGTCCGAGCGTCGCGATCAGGCCTTCGGCCATGTATAGGTCAGTCGGGAAGTTACCGGTATCCGACAGGATCACCTTGCGCGAGACGCTCATGTCGAGCGCGGCAGCTAGCGCCTGATAGACCTTGAGCGACAGCGTGTCGCCGACCATGACCGAGCCGGCCTCCGCGCCGATCAACCGCGCGATGCGGTCGCCGACATGGCGCGGCTGCACATACCAGCCTGCACTATTCCAGGCGCGGATCAGCTCGTTGCCCCATTCCTCGGTGATCACGCGGTTGACACGCTCGGCAACGCCCAGCGGCAGCGCACCCAGCGAGTTGCCGTCGAGATAGATCACGCCGTCAGGCAAATGGAACAAGGCTCTAGTATCGTCGTAGACGCGAAGCCGGGTCATGGACATCCCTACAGAATCGTACGCACGCGCCAGAGTTCGGGAAACAGTTCGACCTCGAGCATGCGCTTGAGATAGCTGACGCCGCCAGTGCCGCCGGTGCCACGCTTAAAGCCGATGACGCGCTCGACCGTGGTGACGTGGTTGAAGCGCCAGCGCCGGAAATAGTCCTCGAAATCGACCAGCTTCTCGGCCAGTTCGTAGAGCATCCAGTGGGTTTCCGGCGCCTCGTACACGATACGCCAGGCCTGCAGCACGCCTTCGTTGAAGCTGTGGGTTTCGCGAACGTCGCGCGCCAGCACCGCAGCAGGCATCTTGAGCCCGTTGCGGTCGGCAAGCCGCAGCACCTCGTCATAGAGGCTCGGCGTCGCGAGCTCGGCTTCGAGCAGCTTGATCGTCTCCGCATCGTGCGCGTGCGGCTTCAGCATGGCGTGGTTGCGGTTGCCGAGCAGAAATTCGATCAGCCGGTATTGCCGCGACTGAAAGCCCGAGGATTGTCCGAGTTGCGAGCGGAAGCGGGTATACTCGCTGGGCGTCATCGTGCGCAGCACGTCCCAGGCGCCGTTGAGCTGCTCGAAGATACGCGACATCCGGGCCAGCATCTTCATCGCGGGTTGCACCTCATCCCGTGAGATCGCACGGCGCGCAGCGGCGAGCTCGTGGATGGCGAGCCGCATCCACAGTTCCGTGGTCTGATGCTGGATGATGAACAGCATCTCGTCATGCGCCTCCGACAGCGGATGCTGCGCACCGAGGATCGCGTCCAGCGCGAGATAATCACCGTAGGACATGCGCCGGGTGAAATCGGTCTCGGCGCCTTCGCTTGTGGGATCGTAATCGCTGGACGTCATGGCTGGCCCCTCTCGATCGATCGTCCCTGGCCTCATTCATCGAGGCCGATCAGGCGCGCGGTGATCTGTGACGACGGATCCTTGAGCCCGTCGATCACCGTGAAATGGTTGAGGCCGGGCTCGACGACGAGGTGCGTCGGCACGTCGAAGCCGGTCCAGATGTTCGCCATCAGATCGGACTGGCGGATGAATTCGGGCCGCTCGCTGCCGCCGACCCAGGCCGTCACTGGCGAACGCCCTCGTGGCAGATGCAGCGCCGCGCTTTCCAGCGTCGCCTCCTCCATCGTCATGCGCAGCGTCTCGTTCATCCCCGTCTTCAGGAGCGGACGCAAGTCGTGCAGGCCGCTGATCGAGAGCGTACCGGCGATGCGGTTGTAGACGGCGGACTCGAGCCGGCTGTCGCCGCACAGCATGCGTGTGACGAGGTGGCCGCCGGCGGAATGGCCGGCGAGCCGGATCGGCCCCGAGACGAGCGATGCCGCTTTGGCGATCGCGGCGGTGATCTCCGCAGTGATATCGGAGATGCGGGCAGCTGGTGCCAGTGTGTAGCTCGGCAGCGCCACCGTCCAGCCATGGTGCCGCGCACCTTCGGCGAGATCGGTCCAGGTCGATTTGTCGAAGCGCATCCAGTAGCCGCCATGGACGAAGACGACGAGACCCTTGCTGTCGCCGTCAGGCAGGATCAGATCGAGCCTCTGGCGCTCGCCGGCGCCGTAGGCGATGTCGGGGCGAAATTCCTTCAGCCCGGTGCGGTAGGCCGCCGCCCGCTCCGCCCACAGAGCCGGCAGCTTGTCTGAGCCCGGGATGTGGGCCGAATTGGCGTAAGCGTCATCCCAATCGCGCATCGTTGCTCCCGAGGACTAACCGAACGCCAGTCTGCCACCGGTCAGGGCGGCATCCTAGTCTTTCTTTTAAGCTTAAAGGATTGAGGGAGCCGGTGGATTGGGCAGCGACCGCTACGAGGGTACAGGGTGGGCAAAGCGGAGCGTGCCCACCATCTTGGTTCATCCGAGAGAAAGGTGGTGGGCATGGCGCAAGTGCGCCTTTGCCCACCTACCGCAGTGGCGATGGGGAGACCGCTACGCCTTCTCCACGCCGCACCATTCCGCGATGAACAGCGCCATCGCCTTGGTCGCCTTCTTCAATGACTCCAGGTCGACGAACTCGTTGAAGCCGTGCATCTCGCCTCCGCT
Organism: Bradyrhizobium sp. IC3123; assembly: GCF_020193625.1. Classification (NCBI taxonomy): domain Bacteria; kingdom Pseudomonadati; phylum Pseudomonadota; class Alphaproteobacteria; order Hyphomicrobiales; family Nitrobacteraceae; genus Bradyrhizobium; species Bradyrhizobium sp. IC3123. Next base: position 456,994 of record NZ_JADYVF010000002.1, read on the forward strand.
GGCGCCAAAACACAGACTCGGGATGCCGTGGTTGAGGCCGTAGAAGCGCGTGTCGGTCAGCGCCGTGAAGACGAGGTCCTCTGGCGTACCGCCATAGACCCTGTTGAAGGCCTTACCGAACGCAGCCTCGGGCTCCGCGGCGTTGGTCAGCTCATAGCCTTCCGACAGGAAGCCGGACCATTCGACCTGCGGCGGATTGTTGGCGAGGAAGCGGTGGTTGCGCGAAGCGGCGGCGACGCAAGCCATGATCTCCTTCTGGTGATCGGCGATCGACCAGCCCGGCAACACCGCAATCCGGCAGTCGACATCGCACCAGGCCGGCACGCTCGAGGCCCAGTCGCCGCCCTTGATGATGCCGGCGTTGAAGTTGACGGGATGGTCGAGCGTCTTGAAGTGACGGTCGGCCTTGGCCCGCTCGTTCCATTCGATCTCGAGCTTTTGCAGCGCCTGGATCAGGTGATATGCCGCCATGATCGCGTTCGCGCCGGAGCCTGCGAAGGCAACGTGGGTCGGATGCCCCTTCACGCGGAGGCGGAACCAGATCACGCCGACCTGGGAGCGCACCATCTTGCCGCCGGTCGGCTCCGGAATGAAGCAGGCGTCCGCGCGATAGCCGCGTTGCAGCGTCGAGAGTGCGCCGACACCGGTGCTCTCCTCCTCGATGACCGATTGGAAATGGATCCGCGCCGTCGGCCTGAAGCCCGCGGCCTTGATCGCGTCCAGCGCATAGAGCGCACCGATCGTCCCGGACTTCATGTCGCAGGCACCGCGGCCGAACATCTTGCCGTCCTTGATGACCGGCGCGAATGGCGGCGTTTCCCACAATTCCAGCGGACCGGCCGGCACCACATCGCAGTGCCCTTGCAGGATCAGCGACTTGCCGCCATTGGTTCTCGGACGGTAAGTTCCCACCACGGATCGCGCCTTCGAGAAGTCGTGCTCGATCGGACCGAAGCCGCGCAGATCCTTCAAATCCTCGACGTCGATATGCCAGTCGTCGACCTCGTAGCCACGTTCGCGCAGGAGATCGCCGATCATGTCCTGGCATGGTCCCTCCGCCCCGCGGGTCGAAGGGATCGCGACGAAATCGCGGGTGGTTGCGAGCTGAGCCTCGAAGCCGCTGTCGACGGCGTCAAGAATCCTCTGCTGCGTTTCGGCATTCATTCGGGCGACTCCAGACATTCCAATGGTCCCAGGGAGCGCGCAAACTAGCCGATTTCAGCCGTTCGGGTACTCCAGAAAATATGCATCCCGCAATGCATCTTCGAGCAGCCGGCCTTCGGAATAGCCGTTCAGAGTCGCAGGCCGGCTGACACCATCGAGCAGGCGCGGGCACGGTTCGGGGGCGCCGAGCACGGTGCGGACCGGAATGCGCTCCGCATAGATCGGCAGCGCATAGTCCTCGTCATCGTCGGCGACGCCCTTGGCGCGGATCTTGGCCGAGGCTTCCTCGATTTCCATTGCGATGAAGGACGTCGCCTTGATTTCCTGCGTGGTGCTCTGTCGCAGGCCGGCGGTGCGATCCGGGAAGAAGCGATCGACCATCGCGATCACCGCCCGCTCCTTCTCATCGGGGTCGGTGACGAGATAGGCTATGCCGAACGCCATCACGGCGCGGTAGTCGGCGGAATGGTTGAAGCCGCAGCGTGCCAGCACGAGGCTGTCGAGATGGGCGACCGTCAGGCAGACGCGCTCGCCCTTGCTCTGGTTGCGCAGCATGCGGCTGGCGCTCGATCCGTGCCAGTAGAGCCTGGTGCCCTCGCGCCAGAAGAAGGTCGGCGTGCAATAAGGCTGGCCGTCGATTGCGTAGGAGACGTGGCACAGCATCGAGGAATCCAGGATGCGGTGAACCGTGTCGTGATCATAGAAGCCACGGTCGTGCCGGCGCTTCACCTGGTTGCGTGCCGATGTCGGATAGGAATTCGAGGTCTCGGTCTGGCTCACGGCCGCTCCTGCTCGGATGGAAGAAATCCGGAGCAGTTGTAGCGGCGCATTTGGTCTGCGATAGTTCCAATTCCATGCGAAAAATTCCGACCAATTCGTCGTCCCGAACCACGCCCGAGCTTCCGCTCGACCTCAGCGGCCCTCACGTCACGGCCGGCGCTTCCGCCGCGCACCGGCTCTATCAGGCGCTGTGCGAGATGATCGTCTCCGGCCTGGTCAGGCCGGGCGAGCCGCTGCCGCCGTCGCGGACGCTGGCCAGGCAGACCGGATTCCGCCGCAACGCCGTCGTCACCGCCTATGAGCGCCTGATCGCCGACGGCTTTGCCGACGCGACGGTCGGCTCCGGAACGTTCGTCGCGGCACGTATCCCCAAGCGCGCCGCCGAGCCGAACAAGCCGAAGGTCGTTCTCGAAGCTCCAAAGCAGGGCGCGTTTGCGCTTGGCTTCACCCATATCGACGAACGCGCCGTGCAGCGTTTTCGCGCTTTCGTCGGCCGCCGCATGCGCGCATTCGGAACTGAGCACCTGCATTACGGCGACCCTCGCGGCAGCCGCGAGCTGCGCGTTGCGATCGCCGACCATCTGTTGTCGGCGCGGGGGCTGCGTTGCGATCCCGACCAGATCATGCTGACCTCAGGCACGCTGCACGCGCTGCGCATCGTGCTGAGCGCGATCCTGAAATCCAGCGACCATGTCTGGTGCGAGGATCCGGGCTATCCCGCCGCGCGAAAAACCATCGCCCATTGCGGTTATCGCGCCGTGCCCGTCCCGGTGGACGAGCACGGGATGCGCGTCGCCAAAGGCCGCATCGCGGCGCCGTCCGCGCGCGCGGCCTACGTTACGCCGTCGCACCAGTTTCCACTTGGCGTGCAGATGTCGATGCCGCGACGGCTTGAGCTTCTGGACTGGGCCAAACAGGCCGGCGCATTCGTGCTCGAGGACGATTACGACAGCGAGTTCCGCTATGACGGCGCGCCGCTGATGTCGCTCGCCGGCATCGATCGCCTCCAGCGCGTGATCTATCTCGGCACCTTTGCCAAGACGCTGTTTCCGGGCCTGCGCATCGGCTATTGCGCGCTGCCCGAACGCCTGATCGCGGACGTGACGACGGCGCGGGCGGCGCTCGACCGCTTTCCCGGCACGCTGATGGAGGGCGCGGTGGCGGACATGCTCAATTCCGGCGCCTTCGCCGCGAATCTGAAGCGCGTGCGGAAACTCTATCGCGAGGCGCGCGACGTGCTCGCCGAGAGGCTGGAAGTCGCATCCGGTGGCGCGCTTTCGGTGCCGGTGCCCTCACAAGGCCTGCATCTTGTCGCCCGGTTCGATCCTGCCGTCGATCCGGCGGTGGCGGCGCTGTCCAAGCAGGCGGCCGGCGCTGAAGGCTGGCTATTGGCCGACACTTATTCGCGCGGGCGTCCCCTGCCCGGCTTCGTGCTGGGATTTTCCGGACATCCCGTGCCGCAGCTCGTCGCCTCCGCCGAACGTCTCGCGAGGGAATCGCGCGCGGCCTTGGCCGCAAAAGGAAGACCGACCCGTCGGGCCTGACGAAGCTTCACTATCAGAATCGCCCGCCGCTCCCTAGATTGCGGCATTGATTCCGGGACCTCACATCATGCTGCTGCGCCGTGCGACCTGCCTCTCGCTGCTGATCTCCATCGCGCTTGTCTCGACGGCACGCGCTGCCACAGTCGGACGCGAGCAGGACATCGGCGATCTGAAGCTCGGCCAGCGCGTGCTGGTGGATGACGGAACCTGCCCCGCCGGTCAGCTCAGGGAAGTGCGCGGCGCGAAGATGACCGACAAGGGAGTCTCGCGCACGAGTTCCTGCGTGCCGCGGCACGGACCGAAAACGAAGTAAGGATCCGGGACTATTTCGCCGGATCGAACATGCACTGCAGGGTCGGTTTGGCGATCTTGGTGAAGGTCGGGCCGATCTCGCTGTGCTTGGAGGCCGGTACCCAATCTGTCTCGATGGTGGGCACGCCGGTCTCGCTGATGCCGCGCAGCAGCGCTTCGCGCAGATCGCGATCCTCGACGGCCGCGGCGGCGTGATCGTGCAGGCAGCCGCAGACCGCTTCCGGATGCTGCCAGCGCCCGAGCATGTGCGGCGCACACTGGCGCACGAACTCGCCACGAGGATCGGGTAGCCTGGACGGTGAGCGGACCTGCGCATAAGCGAAGCTGATCGTCAGAAGGGACACGAACGCTGCGGCGCAGAGACGAAGCAACATGATTGGCTTTGCCGGCTGTTTGTTGTGTGCGGTCAGAAGCGCGCGGCGACCATGATCGGCTGAGCGGCCGGAACCGCAACGGGCGAGCCGCTGTACTGGAAGGTACCGACACCAGGGAGATTGCCGTCGGGCGCACCCGCCAACGAGGAGCCGGCGAGCACGAAACCGAAAGCAAGGATGAAGCTGAGCGCGCGCATGATCTGTGTCCCAATTCTGTGGCCGGCGGTGCGCCGTCGTCGTTATGAGCCTGATAACCATGGGCGGTTTCGCGCGTGATGCGCGAAAAACTGAAAATCGTTTCGTCTTCGTGAGAATTGTTTCGTCCCGGCCGCGGCGACGAAACAATTCTCGGAAAATGCCAGTTATTTCAGATAGGTCTGGCGGCAGGCCAGAGTCGCCTGCCAAGTTCCGGCGCCGGCACGGACGTGCACCCCGCCCAGGCGTCGTCACGCGGCCGCCGCGCGCGCTTCACATGCATTTTACGTTTTTCTGCTGAAAGGGCGGCAAAAGAAGGCTGGATCCTGTCGAACCGGAATTGGTTCGGCAACGACCCAAGCCATCGAAACCGAGACGCCCGGATCATCGGGCGCATTCACGTGAGGGATGGCCATGATGGCGGGAAATCGCGCAACGCCGCGCGATGAAAATCCACCGACGGAGCGCGTAGATCAACCGATCATTCGCGGCAGCACCGGCGCAATGGCGCTGCAATCGAGCCGCGGCCTCGAGGCGGCGCCGCAGACGTTCGTGCGACTGACCGGATCGCGCCTTGCGACGCCGCGCGATCGCCGCCGGGTGAACGCGAGCGCGTTGCAGGAGTGAACGCGGAGCGCCTCATTGCGTGAAGAACTCGCCGCACTTCTGGACGTTTGCGTCCGCCGGTCCCCACGGCATGATCGGCACGGTCGAGGTCGAGTTCTTGGGCGAGCCTTCGATCAGCTTGTCTGAATAGACCATGTAGACCAGCACGTTGCGCTTGGCGTCGCAGCCGCGCACGATCTGCATCTTCTTGAAGAACAGCGACCGGCGCTGGCGGAACATGTCGTCGCCCTGCTCCATTTTGTGCTTGAACTTGACCGGACCGACCTGGCGGCAGGCCAGCGAGATATCCGAGACCTCCTCGGCAAGGCCGAGCCAGCCTTTGAAGCCGCCCTTCTCCGGCACCGTGAAATGACAGGCGACGCCTTCGACTTCGGGATCGTCGAGACCATAGGTCGCGAGCTTGTCGTTCGGGCTCATCCATTTGAACACGGTAGAGCGGCGGAAGATCAGATCAGGTTCGTCGGCCGCAGATGCCGAGGCCATTGGCGCGGTCAGAGCCAGGAGGAATAATGCGAGGCCTTTCAGACGGATGCTCGAAAGACCGGGGAAACGAGATGACATGAAGTTCTCCGCTAACAAGTCCCCGCAATGTAGGAACGCAAGCGGCGGTCAGGAAGGCGGCAGAGGAGCGGACCAGGCCGCCGTTTACCGCTCCGTGAGGCTTTTTTGCTACGCCTTGGACAAAAGTAGCTGATGGCAGAACCGCGCTGCTGGTGAACGCGTATCCCCTTTGCGAGACTAACGTCTGATTTGGATAATGGATTCGAGGATGAACAGCGTGAACGGGTGGGGTTCGCCTGCCAAGCCGGCACGGCTGTGGCAGGTCGCCATGTTGACGGCGGCGGGTGCGATCGGCGCAACCAGCGAAGCAAACGCAGCATTTTATTACTGGACGGACTATTCCGACCGGCCCTACTACGCCCGGCCGAACCGGCTTCCCGAAATACCGCGCCAGAAGCCGCAAAAGCGCGGCGCCGCAAGCAAGAAGGACGTCGTTGTCGAGAAGGAAGCCGGCACCAAGCCGCAAGGGCCACTCGTCATTGTCGTCTCGATCGACCGGCAGAAGATGACGGTCTACGACAAAGCCGGCGTGTTCGCGGAATCACCGGTGTCGACGGGCATGAAGGGCCACTCGACGCCGATGGGCGTGTTCAGCATCATCCAGAAGCACAAATTCCACCGTTCCAACCTCTATAGCGGCGCGCCGATGCCGTACATGCAGCGGATCACCTGGTCCGGCGTCGCGATGCATGCTGGCGCGCTGCCGGGCTATCCGGCCTCGCATGGCTGCATCCGCATGCCCATGGCGTTCGCGATGAAGATGTGGAACTGGACCAGGATGGGCGCGCGCGTGATCGTGGCGCCCGGCCAAGTGTCGCCGCAAAGCTTCTCCCATCCCGTGCTCGCCTCCATGCGCGTGCCGCCGCAGCCCGCCGCGAGCCTCGCGCCGCAGACCAATGTCGCTGACAAGGCCGATAAGGGCACGACCGAAGCCAAGCCGGTCGAGACCAAGACGGCCAGCGCCGACAGCGTGGTCGAGCTGCGCACCTCGGTCGGCCACACCGTGTTGTCGGACGTGACCACCGGCCATGCGGCTGCGCGCGAAGAAGCCGCGGCGACGGCCGACGAGGTCAAGACGGCCGAAGCGGCCAAGCCTGCGTCCGAAGACGCCGCCAAGCCGGCGACCGAGAACAAGCCTGCCGACAAGGTCGACCCGGTCAAAACGGAAGCCGCGAAGGCACCCGATGCGCCGGCGCTCGCCACCGCACCCGATGCAAAGAAGGACGAGGGCCGCCTCACCGATCCTGCGCCGGCGGCAAAGCCGGACACACCCAAGCGGGCCGGCCAGATTGCCGTCTTCATCAGCCGCAAGGATTCCAAGCTCTATGTGCGGCAGAATTTTGCGCCGCTGTTCGAGGTGCCTGTCACGATCGCCGCGAGCGACCGGCCGCTCGGCACGCATGTCTTCACCGCCGAGCTCGACAAGGCCGATGCCAACACGCTGCACTGGTCGGTGGTGTCGCTGCCCGTGTCCGCCCGTTCCGTGGCGCGCGAGGACGACAACCGCGTGGCGCGCCGCCAGCGCGGTGCCGCCGTGATCCCCGTCGCCGCAAAACCGGTGGTGACGCCGGACAGCCCAGCCGAAGCCCTCAACCGCATCTCGGTCCCCACTGAGACCATGGCGAAAATCAACGAGATGCTGACGTCAGGCGGCTCGATCATCGTCTCCGACCAGGGCATCAACCAGGGCGAGACCGGCGAAGGTACCGACTTCATCGTCCGCCTGTACTAGCTCTCTCGCAGGACCGATAACGCGGTGTTGACGCGCGAGGCCGCAGTGGCGGAGTAATCTGCCCTCGGATCATCTCGGGGGACGCCGTCATGATGAATCGCAGAACCGTGCTGAGCGTCACGCTTGCGGGCGCGTTCGCGCCTGTCACGCGCGCCCTCGCCGATGGCGCCCTGAGCCGGATCTCGGCCTACGCCTTCTCCTTCCCCGCATTGTCAGGCGACGACATCCGCCTCGCCACGTTCACCGGCAAACCGCTGCTGGTGGTGAACACGGCCTCGCTCTGTGGCTACACGCCGCAATATGCCGGCCTGCAGGAAATCTGGAACGAGTTTCGCGGGCGCGGGCTCACCGTGATCGGCGTGCCGTCCAACGATTTCGGCGGCCAGGAGCCCGGTGGCAGCAGCGAGATCACGCAGACCGCACACCACCAATATGGCGTTACCTTCCCGATCACGGCCAAGGCTGCGGTGGTCGGTGCGCGGGCGCATCCCTTCTACAAATGGGCCGCGGAAGCCCGACCGAAGGAAGTTCCGCGCTGGAACTTCCACAAATACCTGATCGGCCGCGACGGCTATATCGCCGAGGTATTTCCATCCGCCGTCGAGCCGGCCGACACGCGGATCAAGACCGCCATTGCAAGGGCCCTGGCCGACACTTGACTCACGTGCACGACTCAAGTGCACGCCATCCGGCTGGGCACAATTGCGACGCGGCATCAAACAGCCGTTGCAATGGCGATGGCCCACCATCTAGGCTAGGATTGTTTTGGGCAGGACGGTTTTTGCCGCAGGCGAAAAGCCACGGCGGAACAACGGGATCAATCTCGAGGGACATCACCATGCGCGTGGCGGCAGGACTGATTTTAGCAGGTGCGATGTCGGTGGCGCTCTCCGGCGCCGCATGGTCGCAGACGCCGGCCGCGAAGCCCGCGGCCGCACCGCAAGCCGCGCCGGCGGCAACACCAGCGGCTGCAACGTCCCCAGCTCCAGCGCCCGCAGCAGCGGCCGCGGCGCCGGCGGGTTTCGTCAATCCGCCTCCGCCGAAACAGCCGCCGCAGCCGGCCCGCGCGGCCTGCAACACACCGGGCGCACTCGGCGTCGCCCGCACCGTCGAGATCGACACCACGGGCGGTCCCGGCTTCGGCTTCGAGCATTTCAAGGAGCTCGACTTCCTGCGCGACAAGGAGGTCGTGCTGACCTTCGACGACGGCCCCTGGCCGCGCAACACGCCCGCGGTGCTGAAGGCGCTCGCGGACGAATGCACCACCGGAATCTTCTTCATCATCGGCAAGCACGCGACCTACGAGCCGGAGGTCCTCAAGCAGGTCTACGCAGCCGGCCACACCGTCGGCGCCCACACTTGGTCGCACGCCAACCTCAACAACAAGAAGCTCAACGAAGCGCAGCGCAAGGACGAGATCGAGAAGGGCTTTGCGGCGGTGAAGTGGGCGCTCGGCGGCATCTCGCCCGCGCCGTTCTTCCGCTTCCCGGCGCTGCAGCATCCGCCCGAGATGGTCACCTATCTCGGCAACCGCAATGTCGCGAGCTTCTCCTGCGACATCGACTCGTTCGACTTCAAGGCTTCCAAGCCCGAGAAGATCGTCGAGACCGTGATGAAGAAGCTCGACACCAAGGGCAAGGGCATCATCCTGATGCACGACTTCCAGAAGCACACCGCGGAGGCCCTGCCCGAGCTGCTCAAGCGGCTGAAGGCCGGCGGCTACAAGGTGGTCGCGATGCGCGCCAAGTTCCCGGCCTCGACGCTGCCGGAATACGACCAGGAGCTGCTCAAGGACCTCAAGCTGCCGACGGTGAGTCAGCGCCCGGTCAATTCGGTGGTGACCACCGTTTCCGAATAGTAGGCCATTGTCTTTCCGCTTCGAAGGCTACGTCATCGTCTCCGCGGACGGCATGCTCGCCGATCCGTCGCACATCATGCCTGAGACGTTGAAATTCGAAGGTGACAAGCGGTTCTTCGAGCAGGCGCTCGATCGCGCCGCGCTGATCGTGCACGGCCGCAACTCGCACGAGCAGCAGCCGAATTCGGCCAGCCGCAAGCGGCTGATCCTGACCCGCAAGATCAGGGACCTCACCGTCGATCCGGAGATGCCGAACGCGACGCTGTGGAATCCTGAGCATGCGAGCTTCGAGCAGGCCTGCGCCTTCGCCGACGTCGCCTCCGGCATGGTCGCCGTCATCGGCGGACCGGTCGTGTTCGACCTGTTCATGGATCGCTACGACACGTTCTGGCTGTCGGAGGCTCCGCATGTGCGGCTGCCCGGCGGCGAGGGCTGCTTCGTCGGCGTACCCCAGCGGACGCCTCACGAGGTGCTGGCTGCGCGCGGGATGAGGCCGGGTGCGCCCTACCTCCTCGACGCGGCGCATGAGGTGACCGTGACCCCGTGGCGGCGGGGGTAGCCTGCCGGCAGTGGCGGCGCTTACGCCGGCTCCGACTCCAACTGGAAAAACAACCCCATGCACAGTACCGGCAACATCATACCGCTCCACATATTGCTGGTGTGCCGTTCTAAAATTGGTCCCGCCGCCGGCCAGCGCAAAGCCGGCTAGCATATTTGCCGAGACCCTAAAATCGGCCCCGACGGCGGTCGTGGCGCTATAGCCAACGTCCGAGGCGCGGCGTCAATACGGGCCAACGGCTGCGACACACCGCATCAATAGACTGAGACAAAAGAGCAAAAACTAACCCACGGCCAGAATGAGCGACGACTGCACGACGACTAGTCCGACGGACGCTTCCGGATTGAATGACGATGTCGCCCCGATATCGTCCCTGCTGCCGGCATTCGGCTTCAGCGCCGATCAGATGGAGACGGAGGCGAACATCGCAGCGTGGCGGGAAGCCGTCGCCACGCTGTTCGAGGTGGACGAGCTCGCCGCCGCCGAACCGGGCCCGTTTCGCGCCGACCTCAGCTCCTACGCCTTGGGACCGGTGCTGATCGGGCTGAGCCGTGCCAGCGGCCAGCGTTTCCGCCGGACGGCCGAAACGATCGCGCGCAGCGGCGTCGACCACATCATCCTCCAGCTCTATCTGAAGGGCGGCTATGACGGCGTTGCTGGCACACGGCCGATGCGCGTACGCGCCGGCGACATCTGCCTGTTCGATCTCGCCCAGACGCTGGAAACCAAGGCCACGGCGTTCGAGAATGTCACGCTGGTCGTGCCGCGCCCGATGTTCGCCGCCCATCTCTTGCGGGTTGATGATATGCATGGCCTGGTCCTGCCGGGCAGCAGCGTGATCGCACGATTGCTGGCGGGGCACCTCACCGCCCTGTTCGAATTTGCCCCGCGCATGAGCCTCGACGAATGCCAATCCGTGGTCGAGGGCACGGTGTCGCTGCTGGCCGCGTGCCTTCGCAACGAAATCGAACGGGGCGAGGCCGATGCCGACCATGGCGTCGCGGCAAGCCCGTCCTTGATGCGGATCCGCCAATATATCGAGGCTGGCCTTGCCAGCGAGGATCTGTCGGCCAATTCGATCGCCGCCCATTTCGGCCTGTCCCGGGCCTCGCTGTACCGGCTGTTCGCCCCGGTCGGCGGCATCGCCGACTACATCCGCAGCCGCCGGCTGCACCGCGCCTTCTTCGACCTCGCCAATTCGGGCGCGCGGGGCCCCCGGATCAGCGAGGTGGCACGGCGCTGGCAGCTCGGCACCGACGCACATTTCACGCGCTCGTTCAAGGCCGCCTACGGCATCACGCCCCGCGCCGCACGGGAGGCCGCCCTGCTCGGCCGACAGCGCGGCAGCGATGGAGCGAGCAGCGCGACGATTTCCCGCTGGATGCGCGAGATCGCGCCGCCGAGAGCGGAGTGACCGCTAGACGTCGCCGTAGGCCGCCTCGGCCGGACGCGTGGTGCGGCCATAGCCGATGATCATGCAGAGCGCGCCGATGATCGAGAGGTTCTTGAGCGCGTCGACCAGCATCTTGGCGTTGTCGGGCGCCGCCATGTTCCAGAAATCGTAGAACAGGACGGTCGCGACGGCGACGTAGACGATCAGCAGCATCGCGAAGAAACGCGCGCCGAAATTCAGCGCGATCATCAGCCCTGCAATGATCTCGAGCCCGCCGATCGCGATCGCCAAGAGCTGCGGCGTGGTCATGGCGGTCGCCGTCTCGACCTGCTGGGCATAAGGCGCGACGACATCGGGCACCACGAGCTTGGTTGCGATGACGTCGGCGGTGGCCTGGATGGCAAACAGCTTGGTCGCGCCCGTGTAGATGAACAGCACGGCGAACAGGATTCGCCCGAAAGTCACGAACGCTGGCATGATCGGCCTCTTGGCAAGCTCAGAGCGCAGAACGCTTGAGGAGATTATGGAGAGTCGTGCGCCGGTTTACAAACGGGGAAATGGCGAACTGATAGGAATTCAAAATTGCCGGTCTCTTCCCTTCTCCCCCTTGTGGGAGAAGGTGGCTCGCCGCGAAGGGCGAGACGGATGAGGGGTATCTATCGGCACGGGCAACTCGCGAGATCCCGACTCGCGGAAACAGCCCCCTCATCCGGCGCCACGGCCGAAGCTTCGCTTCGGCGTCGCTAAGAACGGCGGCCGAAGGCCGCCTATGCCACCTTCTCCCACAAGGGGAGAAGGATTGCACCTCCAGCGGCGCGACAGCGGTGCCTTACGTAAACAACGTCGGTTGCTGCCGCGAGGCGCGTTCCTGCGCTTCCACCACGGCGACTGCGGTCATGTTGAGGATGCCGCGCGCCGTCACCGAGGGGGTGAGGATATGCGCGGGCCGCGCCGGGCCGACCAGGATCGGGCCGACGGGCAGCGCGTCCGCGAGCGACTTGATCATCTGATAGGCGACGTTGGCGGTATCCAGGGTCGGCATGATCAGGATGTTGGCCTCGCCCTCCAGCTTGGAATGCGGCAGCACCATCCTTCGCGCAGCTGCGGAGAGTGCGGTGTCGCCCTGCATTTCGCCGTCGGCCTCGATCTCCGGATGCTTGTCCTTCAGAAGCTGGGTCGCCAGCCGCATCTTGCGTGAGGAATCGGTGTCGTAGCTGCCGAAATCCGAATGCGAGACGAAGGCGATCTTTGGCTTGATGTTGAAGCGCTGGACGTGGACCGCGGCGAGCGATGCGATCTCGGCAAGCTCCTCCGCGCTCGGATTGGGGCGAACTTGCGTGTCGGCGATGAAGAAGGCGCCTTTGCTGGTGATCAATAGCGCCAGCGCCGCATAGTCGCTGATTCCAGGCGAGAAGCCGACGATCTCGCGGACATGGCGCAGATGGCTCATGTAGCGGCCCTCGACGCCGCAGAGCATGGCGTCTGCTTCCCCGCGCGTGACCGCGAGCGCGGCGATCACCGTATTGTTGGTGCGCACCACGGTGCGGGCTGCATCCGGCGTCACGCCGCGGCGACCGGCGACCTCGACATAGGACTGCACGTAGGAGCGGTAGCGCGGATCGTCCTCGGGATTGACGAGGTCGAAATCCTTGCCGGCCCGGATCGAGAGGCCGAAGCGCTTGATGCGCGCCTCCACGACCGACGGACGGCCGACCAGGATCGGCCGCGCCAGCTTTTCCTCCAGCACGACTTGCGTGGCGCGCAGCACGCGCTCGTCCTCGCCTTCGGCATAGATCACGCGCACCGGCTGGGTCTTGGCCTTGGCGAACATCGGCTTCATGACGAGGCCGGAGCGGAAGGCGAAGCGCTCGAGCAGCGCGGTGTATTCGTCGAAATTGGTGATGGGGCGCGTTGCGACGCCCGATTCCATCGCCGCCTTCGCCACGGCCGGCGCGATGCGCAAGATCAACCTGGGATCAAAGGGGCTCGGGATCAGCGAGCCCGGACCGAAGCCCTGCGTCTCGCCGGTGTCGAAACCCTGCGCGACGGCATCCGACGGCGCCTCGCGCGCGAGCTGCCCGATCGCCTCGACGGCGGCCTGCTTCATCTCCTCGTTGATCGCGGTGGCGCCGACGTCGAGCGCCCCACGGAAGATGAAGGGAAAGCAGAGGACATTGTTGACCTGGTTCGGGTAGTCGGAACGGCCGGTGCAGATCATGGCGTCGGGGCGCGCCTTGCGCGCCTCTTCCGGCATGATTTCCGGCACCGGATTGGCGAGCGCCATGATCAAAGGCTTGTCGGTCATCGCCTTGGCCATCTCCGGCTTGAGCACGCCCGGCGCCGAGAGCCCAATGAAGATGTCGGCGCCGCCGATCACGTCGGCGAGCGTGCGCTTGTCGGTCTTCTGCGCATAGACCGCCTTCCAGCGGTCCATCGAGGTGTTGCGGCCCTCGTGCACGAGGCCGTCGATGTCGCAGACCCAGATGTTCTTGCGCTGCGCGCCCATCGAGACCAGGAGATTGAGTGTCGCGATCGCCGCGGCCCCTGCCCCCGACGCGACGATCTTGACCTCGGACAGCTTCTTGCCGTTCAGCCTGAGGCCATTGGTGATGGCGGCGGCGACGATGATCGCAGTGCCGTGCTGGTCGTCGTGGAAGACCGGAATCTTCATGCGCTCCTTCAAGCGCGCTTCGATCTCGAAGCATTCCGGCCCGCGGATGTCCTCCAGATTGATGCCTCCGAAGGTCGGCTCCAGCGCGGCCACGGTCTCGACCACGCGGTCGATGGTGTCGGCGGCGATCTCGATGTCGAACACGTCGATGCCGGCGAATTTCTTGAACAGGACCGCCTTGCCTTCCATCACCGGCTTGGAGGCCAGCGGACCGATATTGCCGAGGCCGAGCACCGCGGTGCCGTTGGAGACCACGGCAACCAGGTTGGCGCGCGTGGTGAGCGTGGCCGCCTCGGCCGGATTCTTGGCGATCTCGGTGCAGGCCGCGGCGACGCCCGGCGAATAGGCCAGCGCGAGGTCGCGTTGATTGGCAAGCGGCTTGCTTGCCTGGATCTCGAGCTTTCCAGGGCGCGGCAGACGGTGGTAGGCGAGCGCCGCCTGGTGGAGATCATCAGAATAGGACGACATGCGGTGTCTCGCCTCGCGTTACCGGCCTCAAAAATGCGATTCGACGGCCCAAGCGGACCGTATTTCCGGGTCATGGAAACGGGATGAAGCACGGCCGAAGGCCCGGTGGCAACATCCGATTGCATCCCCGTCAACAGGGCGCGCCGTCAAATATTTGAAACCATAGCTTTCTCTGGACCGCGCGGCGTTTCGCGAATATGGCAGGTTGCGCGATCCAAAATCGGCAATCGGAGCTGGGAATGAAGCGAATCCTGATCGGCCTCGTCGTGGCAGCGGTGCTCGCCGCGGGCGGATGGTTCGGCTTCAATCTGTATGTGCAGAACCGGGCGACCGCCGAGGTCGAGGCGGTGTTCGCGCAGATCCGCTCGGGTGGGGGCAAGGCGAGCCATGGCAAGATCGGGTTCGAGCTCGCGACCCGGACGCTGACGGTGGAGGACATCAAAGTCGAGCCTGCCCAGGCGCAGCTCGCCACCTTGAAGGTCGCCAAGATCACGGCCGTCGGTGTGCGCCAGCCGGACGAGGCTCGTTTCTCGGCCGACAGCATCGAGGCGTCGGGCGTCGAGGTCGGCTTTACATCCACCGAGCGGATCACCGTGAAGGCGAACTACAAGCTCCCGCAGATCACCGCGCGCAATTTTTCCGGCCCGACCCGCGCAGAGGGCACGCCGGTGACCGGCTCGATTATCGACATGTACCGCTTCATCCTCGCGCAATACGCGAACATCTCGGCGTCGGAGATCGCGGTGCCGACCCTCGAGGTCAACGTCGATGCGGGCGGCAATGCCGGCGGCGGTGATTATGTCTATTCGGGCGTGTCCATCCAGAACGTCAACCGGGGCAAGATCGAAACGGCGAAGATGGACCGCGTCGCCCTTACGGTCGACCTGACCCAGCCGGGCAGGCCCGCGAAGATGACCGGCGAATTGTCCGGCCTGGCCATCTACGAATTCGACCCAACCGCCGTGAGGGCTGCGCTCGATCCGCAAGGATCGAACGACGACAATTTTCACAGGATCTATCGGCGCATCTCGGTCAACTCCTATGTCGTGACGGCGGCTCCCGGCATGCGCATGCAGGTGGACGGGTTCACCTTCGACGACATTGCCATCCGGCCCTCGAAATTCCGGCCGGCCGAGATCATCGCGCTGGTGCCGGCCGACGGCTCGATCCCAACGCCGGCACAGTCGCGTGACATGATCGAGAAGGTGGCCGACCTCTTCGACGGCTTCCAGATCGGCAAGGCCGAAATTGGCCGGCAAACGGCCGAGACGCCGCAAGGGACGGGACGGCTCGACGCGGTCAAATACGATCAGGACAGAATAACGCTGGAGGGCCTCGACATCCCGATGCCGCAGGGCCAGTTCAAGATGGACCGCTTCGCGTTGAAGTCCTTCAGCGTGGCAAATCTGATGCGCTGGGCGGCGAGTCTCCAAACGCCGGGACGGCCGCCCTCGCCCGATCAGATGGTCGGCCTATTCCGCGTGCTCCAAGGTGCCGAGATCAAGGGCGTGGTCTCGCCGTACAAGACGACGCGGCAGCTCTTCACCATCGATACGATCAGCCTGAACTGGGGGGAGTTCGTCGGGCCGATCCCGAGCAAGGTCAATCTGGTCGTGAAGATGGTCGCGCCGACCGATCCCGCCAATCCGGCGCTGCAGCCGCTGATCGTGGCAGGCGTGGACAAGCTGGCGATCGATCTGGATCTCGGCGCGGCCTGGACGGAATCGTCGGGCGCGTTCGCGCTCGCCCCCGCTACGCTCGATCTCGGCAACCTCGCCAGGCTGCAGACCCGCGTCGCGCTCGTCAATGTGCCGCGCGGCCTGTTCACGACCGACCCGGCGCAGGCGATGGGTCAGGCAGCGCTGGTCGAAACCGGCGCGCTTGAGGCCTCGCTGCGTGACGGCGGCGTGGTCGATCTCGTCGTGGCGCAGTTCGCACGCATGCAGAATGTCAGCCGCGATGCTGCCCGCAGCGCCATCGTCGCGATGATCAGGGCGCAAGGCGAGAAGATCGCAGGGACCAATAGCGATGCCAGGGGCGCGGTCGACGCGCTCGCCGGATTCGTGGAAGCGCCGGGGCAGACGCTGACCATCAAACTGACGCCCCGCGCCAAGGTGCCGTTGATGCAATTGATGCAGCTCTCGCAAACCGACCCGCAGAGCGCGCTGGCGCAGTTCAGGATCGAGGCCTCGACGGGGCTGTAGTTCGATCTCCCGGATGCGGCTCGGGAGGGCTTCAACTCGTGTCGTCAGTGAAGTCCCGTCGGTCCGGGGCGACCGGGCATGCAGTCTTTCATCGTTCCCCCCTTCAGGAGGCGGCAGTCCCAGTAAAAGTCGAGCATCATGCCGGCGATAAGCAGCGCAATCACTGCCAAGACTAGGGCGGCGACGCGACTGTTGCTCATTGAGCTCTCCGTCCACGACGCGACCTTAGATCGATGTCACGATTAACGTCAACTTGAACACGACGAAGACGAAAAGAGCAAGTTCACCGGAATTCTTGGGCCCCAGCTCAGCAGCGCATCACTCGCGTGCCGCGCTGCGTCCGGGGCACCAGACTAGAAACCGTCAAATTCACTTCTGCGGCAGGTTGACCCGCACATGCAGCTCGCGGAGCTGTTTTGTGGTGGCTTCCGACGGGGCGCCCATCAGGAGGTCCATGGCCTGCTGGTTCATCGGGAACAGCGAGATCTCGCGCAGATTCGTGGTGCCACAGAGCAGCATCACGATGCGGTCGACGCCGGCGGCCATGCCGCCATGCGGCGGCGCGCCGTACTGGAAGGCGCGGTACATGCCGCCGAAGCGGTCGACCACTTCCTGCTCGCCGTAACCTGCGATCTCGAACGCCTTCACCATGGCTTCCGGCACGTGGTTG
The DNA here is from genome assembly GCF_020193625.1 of Bradyrhizobium sp. IC3123. Taxonomy (NCBI): domain Bacteria; kingdom Pseudomonadati; phylum Pseudomonadota; class Alphaproteobacteria; order Hyphomicrobiales; family Nitrobacteraceae; genus Bradyrhizobium; species Bradyrhizobium sp. IC3123. The sequence continues at coordinate 474,106 of NZ_JADYVF010000002.1, forward strand.
CGGATGCCGCCCGAGGCGATCTCGTAGCCGTTACAGGTGATGTCGTACTGGAACGCCTTGATGGTCAGCGGATCCTGCGACTTCAGCGCATCGAGCCCACCTTGCGGCATCGAGAACGGGTTGTGCGAGAAGTCGACCTTCTTGTCGTCCTCGTTGTACTCATACATCGGGAAGTCGACGATCCAGGCGAGCTCGAACCGCTCCTTGTCGGTGAGGTTCAATTCCTCGCCGACCTTGTTGCGGGCGAGACCTGAGAACTTCCAGAACTTGTCGGGATCGCCGGCGACGAAGAAGGCGGCATCGCCTTCCTTGATGCCGAGCTGCGCGCGGATCGCGGCGGTGCGCTCGGGCCCGATGTTGTTGGCGAGAGGACCTGCGCCCTCGCCGCCCTCGCGCCACATGATGTAGCCGAGGCCGGGCTGGCCCTCGCCTTGCGCCCACGAATTCATGCGGTCGCAGAAGGCGCGGCTGCCGCCGCCCGGTGCCGGGATCGCCCAGACCTGGTTCTTGGGATCTTCGAGCATGCGCGCGAACACCTTGAAGCCGGAGCCGCGGAAATGCTCGGAGACGTCCTGCATCTCGATGGGATTGCGCAGGTCCGGCTTGTCGCTGCCGTACTTGCGCAACGCCTCGGCGAACGGAATCCGGCGCCAGCCCTTGGTCACCGGCTTCCCCTTGGCAAACTCTTCAAAGACGCCCGTGATCACAGGCTCCATCGCCGCGAAGACGTCTTCCTGCGTCACAAAGCTCATCTCGACGTCGAGCTGGTAGAACTCACCGGGCAGACGGTCGGCGCGCGGGTCCTCGTCGCGGAAGCAGGGCGCGATCTGGAAGTAGCGGTCGAAGCCCGACATCATCAGCAGCTGCTTGTACTGCTGCGGCGCCTGCGGCAGCGCGTAGAACTTGCCGGGATGGATGCGCGACGGGACGAGGAAGTCGCGCGCGCCTTCCGGCGAGGACGCGGTCAGGATCGGCGTGTTGAACTCGAAGAAGCCCTGCCCCTCCATGCGCCGGCGCATCGACTTGATGATCTCGACGCGCGTCATGATGTTCTGGTGCAGCTTCTCGCGACGCAGATCCAGGAAGCGATACTTGAGGCGGATGTCTTCGGGATATTCCTGGTCGCCGAACACCGGCAGCGGCAGGTCGCCGGCCGGTCCCAGCACCTCGATCTCGCTGATGTAGACCTCGACCTTGCCGGTCGGCAGATCGTCGTTGTCGGTGCCCTCGGGGCGGCGGCGGACCTTGCCGTCCATCTTGACCACGAATTCCGAGCGCAGCTTTTCGGCCAGCGAGAACGCCGGCGAGTCCGGGTCGACCACGCACTGGGTCAGGCCGTAATGGTCGCGCAGGTCGATGAACAGCACGCCGCCATGGTCGCGGACGCGATGGACCCAGCCGGAGAGGCGGATGGTCTCGCCGATGTTGCTCTCGCGGAGCGCGCCGCATGTATGTGACCGGTAGCGATGCATGGTCGTCCCAAAATCAATGTCTGAAGGAAGCGAATCGAACGGCCCGTGATGGCCGGTCCGAAGTTGCGGCAGGGTTTACCCCGGCAGGACGGGGGCGGCAACCAAGGGAACGGCCGGATTTGGACCTCAGGTGCCCATTTTTGGCTTATCCGGGGGCGAACCTTTGCCGATTGACGTTCCAGCCCTATCTTGAGGTCATGACGGTGCATTTCCCCTTCCAGAACTCCTATTCGGCGCTGCCGGACAACTTCTTCGCCCGCGTCGCGCCGACCCCCGTCGCCGCGCCCCGGCTGATCAAGCTGAACCGGCCGCTGGCGGTCCAGCTCGGGCTTGATCCTGATGTGCTGGAGACCCCTGAAGGCGCGGAAATCCTGGCCGGCAAGACGGTTCCCGCCGGAGCGGATCCCATCGCCATGGCCTATGCCGGGCACCAGTTCGGGCATTTCGTGCCGCAGCTCGGCGACGGCCGTGCCATCCTGCTCGGCGAGGTCATCGACAAAGACGGCGTCCGCCGCGACATCCAGCTCAAGGGAAGCGGCCCCACCCCATTCTCCCGCCGCGGCGACGGCCGCGCGGCGCTCGGCCCGGTCTTGCGCGAATACATCGTCAGCGAGGCCATGTTTGCGCTGGGCATCCCGACCACGCGCTCGCTCGCCGCGGTCGTCACCGGCGAGCACGTCATCCGCGAGACCGCGTTGCCCGGCGCGGTGCTGACCCGCGTCGCCTCCAGCCACATCCGCGTCGGCACCTTCCAGTTCTTCGCCGTCCGCCGCGACACCGAGGCGATCCGCCGGCTCGCCGATCACGTCATCACGCGCCATTATCCGGACCTGCTCCACGCCGAGCGGCCGTATCACGCACTGCTCGCCGCCGTGGTCGCGCGCCAGGCCGAGCTGATCGCGCGCTGGCTGCTGGTCGGCTTCATTCACGGCGTGATGAACACCGACAACAGCTCGATCTCGGGCGAGACCATCGATTATGGTCCGTGCGCCTTCATGGATTCCTACAATCCTGCCCAGGTGTTCTCCTCGATCGACGAGATGGGCCGCTACGCCTATGCCAACCAGCCGCGCATCGGCTTGTGGAATCTGACGCGCCTCGCCGAATGCCTGCTGCCACTGTTTTCGGACGAGCAGGAGAAGGCGGTGGCCGAGGCGCAGGACATTCTCGGCGCGTTCTCCGATCAGTTCAGCGCCGCCTATCAGGCCGGCCTGCGGCGGAAGGTCGGCCTGTTCACCGAGCGCGACGGCGACGATGCGCTGATCCAGGACCTGCTGGATGCCATGGCCAAGAACCAGGCCGATTTCACCCTCACCTTCCGCAAGCTGGGCGACGCCGCGGCCGATGAGGGCGCCGACGTGCGCGCGCAGTTCATGGAGCCCGCAGCCTTCGACGAATGGGCCGGCCGCTGGCGCGCGCGCATCGCGCTGGAGCCACAGAGCGCAGCCGAGCGGCAGGCCGCCATGCACGCGGTCAACCCGATCTTCATCCCGCGCAACCACCGCGTCGAGGCCGTGATCCAGGCCGCGGTGAACGACGAAAATTACGCGCCGTTCGAGGAGCTGGTGAAGGTGCTGGCGAAGCCGTTCGAGGACCAGCCGGAGTATGCAGCCTACGCCGATCCGCCGCTGCCGGATCAGCGCGTGTTGCAGACGTTCTGCGGGACGTGAGGCAAGCGGAATATGCATCCCGAATGGCGCCTCGAAGTGGCGGAACTACTTGTTGCCCGACGCTATTCGGAAGCGCTCACGCTGGTTCGCCAAGCGATCGAGGAAGGCAACATGTCCGCACGCGTGATTCTCGCGAAGATGGGCGAGAATGCAGGCCTCGTGCGTGATGAGGTCGATCGTCTGATCGATGAGGTCGAAACTACCATGGCCCCCGCAGACGTCGAAACGCATCTCGAATTGAGTAGCGCGTATGACCGAAGGCTCGGCAACCTCCCCTATCTCGAGAAGGACAGGCGGTGCTTCGATCACCTGCTGAAAGCGGTCGAACTCGGAGCCGGACCGGTTTACACGACCGCGCTGGCCATCAAATACGGGATGGGCACGCTGTCCGTTGAGGCCAATCAGGACGAGGCCGTCCGCTGGCTCAAACATGCAATCCAGCAAGGTAGCGTTGAAGCCGCCGATCAATTGCAGAGGCTCTATCGACACATCGAGCAAACGCGGCGCAAACGCGAGATCTCCGGCAGCAATGCGTCCGCCCACTCGGTCACTCTGGTCCAGCGAACTGAGAGCGATCGGTCGTGATCACGCAACTCCCGGACGACTTTCGGTTCTCCGGACCCGAAATGCCGCTCTGCTCCCTCGCAATTCGGATCGCAGACCTCGCAAAACGCTTCGGCTTCACGTTGATCCATTATCAGGACGACGGCCTCGGCTGGGCCGCCTCGATGTTCGTGAGGCTGGAATCCGGGCGGCCCCTCTTTCTGACCGAGCACGCGCATGCAGTCGAGCACCTCGGCGCAAAGGGCCCTGTGGTCGAGGTTGATGCGCAAGATATCGCGGAGATCGATGTCAAACCATTTGTCGGCGAAGTGTTGGAGGCTTTCCAGCTGTCACTCCAGGATGCCGACTGGATCACGCCGGTCGACAGGGCCTATGCGCGCGATTGGATCCGCTGGTGGGCCGACCATGTTGCGAAGCGAGATCGAGCGGGCAACGGAGAGTCGCCGACATGAATGATCCACTCACTGCCGACGAGATCGAGGCGATCAAAGCGCGATGCGAACAGGCTACCGCCGGTCCGTGGAAATCGTTCATCGAGACGCGCGAGAATATCAGCGGATCTGACTTCATCCAGACCGAAGGTGAGGATATTTACCTCACCGGCGCAACGGAAGCCGATCAGGACTTCATCGCTCACGCGCGGCAGGACATTCCAAGACTGATCGCCGAAATCGAGCGTTTGCGCACGATCGATCGTTAACCCCCTACTTCGTCGCCTTCCTGACGCCGCCGAACGATGCCACGTCGAATTTCTGAGGATCGACGGTCTCGTAGCGTGACCACTCCATGTCCGGCATCTTGCCGTAGCGTTCGCTCCAGGCCTTGTCCGTCGTCGTGTTGCCGGGAGCGACGGGGCGAAGCTCGAAATGCAGCACCTTGCTCGGGCCGATCTCGCCGATCGTGTCCTTCGCTTTAACGGTTGCTCCCACCCTAAGTGTCTCGCCTTTCGGACCGACCACGCGGCCGAGCTGGACGTAGCGCGTGTAGACGATGCCGCCATTGGGATAGGTGTGCTTGAGCACGACGTATCGGCCGCAGCCGCCGATCCCGGGAAAATCGGCCGGGGCCTGCTCGCCGGCCTCGATCTTGACGATAACGCCGTCCGCCATCGCTGCCACCGGAGCGCCCGGCTTGTCGGCGGTGAAATCGACACCGGGATGCTCGTCGTGGGTCCAGCATCCGCAGGATGTCATCGTCGTGTCCGCCGGCTTGTCGGCACGTGGAAAGCTGCGCGGGGTCAGGAATTCGTTGACCAGCAGTCCCGGCCCGTCGGGCGAGGTGAAGGCATGGATCGCATAAAGCGAGAGCTTGCCGCCGACCGGCACCTCGTTCGGGAGAAACCCGTAAACCACGTCCTGCATGAAGACCTTGAGCTCGCGCCCCTTGGCGGAGCGCACCGTGATGCAGTTGGTCGCCTGCAGGCTGTCGGCATCCTGCTTGGGCATGCCGCTCATGATCAGAGACCGCTTGAGCGCTCCATTGGCACACGGCTCGCCGTGAGAGGCCAGCGTGACATCGAGCTTCAGCGGCGACATTGGGTAGACGTCCATGCCGGTGGCGGGCCGCCGGCGCGCCAGGAATTCGTCGAGATCGGTCTCCTTGTAGCGGGCGAAGTTGAACTCGGCCGCGGTCGCACGCGGACCGGTGCTCAACACGGCAAGCAGGACGGAGAAAGAAGCAAGCAATCCCAGCTTGCGGAAGACTCGCGGCGGCATTGGGGAAACTCGTGATGCAATGAGGCTTGGACCAGCAAACCATGACCGTATCTTCACGGCAAGGTAGCTTCTCCACTGCAGCGCAATCGTGAGGCGCCGTCCCCGTCGCATCTGCCCGCCGAAGCGTGTCCACATGTTCAGCAGGCCACGGGAACCGCTGTCATCAAACTGAAACACACGCGCTCTAACGGGCTGAGAGCGCCGTCTTGCCGGAGGCGCCGATCCTCCAACCGTCCCGATTTAGGCGCGCCATGCCCTTCAAATTCATCCACCTCACCGACACGCATCTCGCGAATCCCGGCTCGATGCTCTACGGCCTCGATCCGCGCGCCCGGCTGGATGCGGCGATCGCCGACATCAACAAGCATCAGTCCGACGCTGCGTTTGCGGTCGTGACCGGCGACCTCACCCATTGGGGCGAAGCTGAATCCTACGCCAACTTCGCCGATGCGATGGCGGCGCTGAAACTTCCCTACATCGCGATGGTCGGCAATCACGACAAGCGCGTCACCTGCCTGGACGCGCTGAAGGCGGCGCCGCGCGATGCCAACGGCTTCGTGCAGGGCACGCGCACCACCGAGCACGGCCTGTTCGTCTTCCTCGACACGCTGGACGAGACCAGCCATGCCGGCGAGATGTGCGCAAGGCGCCTCGGCTGGCTGGCGAGCACGCTCGCCGCCGCATCCGCCGACCAGGAATTCGTCGTGTTCATGCACCATCCGCCTTTCCCGGTCGGCGTCCACGCCATGGACGAGATCGCGCTGAAGCAGAGCGCCGAATTCGCGGAAGTCATCGCGCCCTATCGCGCGCGGATCCGCCACCTTTTCTTCGGCCATGTGCACCGGCCGATCTTCGGCAGCTACGGCAAGATCCCGTTCTCGACGCTGCGCGGCACCAACCACCAGGTCTGGTTCGAGCTCGACGTTGCGGCCAGCGAGCATCTCGCCAGCCACGAGCCGCCGGCCTATGGCGTCGTACTGATCGACGACGAGAACCTCGTCGTGCACAGCCACGATTTCCTCGACCAGAGTCTGCGCTTCCCCTTCGAGCCGCCGGCGGGAGTGGACGGCCGCGACTACGCGCTCAATTTCCGGGCGCGATGAGATGAGCCTCGCTGAACCCGCGGCTCTCCCGGTCGCGACGTCGGCGGCACCGCGTCTACACCTCCTGAAGCGGTTCACGAGCCGCGTCAAGGCTTCGCTGCCGGCCTATTTGCTGCTCCTGCCCTCGCTGGTCTTCCTCGCGCTGTTCACCTATGGCGCGATGGGGCGCGTGCTGATCGATGCGCTCTATCAGCGCGCGACGCCGAAGGCGCCGGTGCGTTTCGTCGGCTTTGAGAACATCAGCGCGGTGCTTGCCGATCCCGCCTTCGCGGGCGCCGTCGTCAACAATTTGATCTACGCCGTCGGCACGGCGGTGCCGAGCATCGCGCTGGCGCTGCTGTTCGCGCTGGCGCTGGCGCGCACCAACGCCGTGACCAGCGCGCTGCGCGCTGCACTGTTTCTGCCGGTGCTGATCCCCATGGTTGCGGCGTCCGCACTCTTCCTGTTCATCTTCCTGCCGAATGTCGGCCTGCTCGACTATTACATCGGCCGGCTGCTGCCGGTGCTGCCGAACTGGCTCGGCGATCCCGACATCGCGCTCTATGCGATCATGGTCATCACGATCTGGAAGAATGCCGGCTATTACATGCTGTTCTTCCTCGCCGGCCTCCAGGCCGTGCCCGAGGACGTGATGGAGGCCGCGCATCTCGACGGCGCCGGACCGTATCGGCGGCTGCGCCACATCATCCTGCCGGAGCTCAAGCCCACCTTCCTGTTCGTCACCGTCATCGCCACGCTGAATGCGGTGACGCAGGTCGACCACGTCTTCGTCATGACCCAGGGCGGGCCGTCCAACGCGACCAATCTCGTGCTGTTCTACATCTACCAGCAGGCGGTCGAGCACTACGACATCGGCAAGGCCTCGGCGGCGACGCTGCTGACGCTGGCCGCGCTGATGGCCCTCACCGCGCTGTCCTTCCGCACCATGGCGAACCGCGAGGGCGGGCCATGAAGCTGTTTGATACGCTGTGGAAGGACGCCCCGCTCGCCACCCGCGGCGAGATCACGCCCAAGCTCGGCTTCGCCCTGACCGTGCTGCTCGCAATGGTCTGGCTGATCCCCTTCCTGTGGATGGTCGTCGCGACGCTGCGCCCGGCCTCCGACGGCATCAACGCCATGGCCGAGCTGATGCCGAGCCTCAAGCCCACACTCGACAATGTCAGAGACGCCTGGGAGATCGGCGACTTCCCGCGCTACACGCTCAACACCACGATCATCTGCACCGGCATCCTCCTGGTGCAGTTCGTCACGATCACGCTGGCCGGCTTTGCCTTCGCGCGTCTGGATTTCGCCGGCAAGACGCCGATCTTCTACCTGTTCCTGATGCAGCTGATGCTGGTGCCGGTGCTGCTGATCGTGCCGAACCTGTCGCTGGTGGCGCAGCTCGGTCTCTACGACACGCTCACCGGGGTGATGATGCCGTTCTTCGCCTCGGCCTTCGGCACCTTCCTGATGCGCCAGGCGTTCGAGGCCATTCCGACCGAGCTGGAAGACGCAGCCCTGATCGACGGCGCGGGCCTATTCCAGCGCATCCGCCACATCTACGTGCCGCTGTCGATGCCGAGCTTCTCGGCCTTCGCCATCATCTCCGTGACCAGCCACTGGAACGACTTCCTGTGGCCCCTGATGGTGATCAATTCGCCGGACAAGCGCCCGCTCACGATCGGCCTCTCCGTTTTCACCAAGACCGCCGAAGGCACGCAGGCCTGGGGCACCATCGCCGCCGGCACGCTCATGGTGATCGCGCCTCTGCTCGTCGCCTTCCTGATCTTCCAGAAACGCTTCATCAGCTCTTTCGTCACCTCAGGCATCAAATAGGAGATTTTCCGATGCTGTTCTCCCGCAGGCTCATGCTCGGCCTTGCCATGGTAGGCACCATGGCAGGCGTCCTCGCCATTCCGGCCAAGGCCGAAGGTCCGACCGAGGTCGACCTGTTCTTTCCCGTCCCCGTCGACGGCAAGCTCGCCCGCGACATGGGCACCCTGATCAAGGAGTTCAACGAGACTCATCCCAGCGTCAAGGCGACTGCGGTCTACACCGGCTCCTACGACGACACGCTGATCAAGACGCGCGCCGCGATCAAGGCCGGCAAGCCGCCGGCCGCCGTGATCATGTCAGCGAACTTCCTGCTCGACATGCAGATCGAGAACGAGCTCACCAATCTCGATGCGCTGATCAAGGCCGACGGCACCACCAAGGAGCAGTTCCTCGGCCAGTTCTTCCCGGCGCTGCACGGCAATGCCGTGATCAACCGCTCGGTCTACGGCGTGCCGTTCCACAATTCGACGCCGCTGCTCTACATCAACGCCGACAAGGCCAAGGAAGCGGGCCTTGATCCGAGCAAGCCGCCGCAGACCTGGGCCGAGGTCACCGACTGGGCCAAGAAGCTGACCAAGCGCGAGGGCGACAAGGTGACCCAATGGGGCATCGCGATCCCCTGCGCCTACGACTATTGCGGCTGGATGATGGAAACGCTCACCATGAGCAATGGCGGGCGCTACTACAACGAGGAGTTCGGCGGCGAGGTCTATTACGACACGCCCTCGATGCTGGGTGCACTGACCTGGTGGAACGACCTGATCTACAAGCACAAGGTCCACACGCCCGGCGCTACGCCTGGTCCTGCCGTCAGCACCTCCTTCATCTCGGGCAATGCCGCGATGATGATGCTGTCGACGGGCTCGCTCACCTATGTGCGCGACAACGCCAAGTTCCCCTACAAGGTCGCCTTCATCCCGCGCAACGTCCGCAACGCGGTGCCGATCGGCGGCGCCTCGCTGATCATGCCGGCCGGGCTTGAGGCCGACAAGCAGAAGGCCGCCTGGACGCTGATCAAGTGGATGACTTCGCCCGAGAAGAGCGGCTGGTGGAGCCGCGCCACCGGCTATTTCGCGCCGAACATGGCCGCCTACAAGACGCCGGAGATGGTCGAATTCCTGGCCAAGAACCCGGACGCCAAGACCGCCGTCGAGCAGCTCGACGTCGCAAAGCCGTGGTTCGCGACCTACAAGACCGTGCCGGTGCGCAAGAACCTCGAGGACGAGGTGATGCTGGTCCTCAACGGCAAGAAGCAGCCGAAGGAAGCTCTCGCCGCCGCCCAGAAAGCCGCCGACGAGACGCTGAAGCCATACAACGCGGAGACGTCGCTGAAGCTGCCGTAAAATCGGCTGTCCATCGCACGAACAAGCTTCGGCGCCCCGTCATGCGGGGCGCCGAATGCGTTGGGAATGCGCTCGATCAGATCGTCACCACGATCTTGCCGAACTGATCGTTCGACTCCAGAAACCGATGCGCTTCGACGATGTCCTCGAAGCGGAACGTCCTGGCGATGACCGGCTGCAACGTGCGATCCGACAGCCCGTCGAGAATGAACGCCTTGGCCTGCGCAAGGCGCGCCGGATCGCGGATGATCTCGTGCACGAGGTAGCCGCGCAACACCAGGCTCTTCGTTAACACGTTGAATAGCGGAAACGGCGTCGGCTCAGGACTCAATCCACCATATTCGATCAGGATTCCGCCCGGCGACATGGCCGCGGTCAGCGGCTCGAACGCGGGACCACCGACGGCGTCGAAGACGACGCGGACCCCGTTAGATCCGGCGATGGCCTCCAGCCGCGCCCGAATGTCGTCTTCGTCCGAGGCGACGACATGGGCCGCGCCGGCATCGCGCAAGGTTCCAAGCTTGGCCGAGGTCCGCGTCAGCGCGACCGCCGTCGCGCCGACCCGGTTCGCAATCTGAATCGCCGCAATCCCGACGCTGCTGGATGCAGCGGTGATGGCGACAATGTCCCCTCGACCAAGTCGGGCGATGTCGACCAAAGCGCCGTAGGCCGTCAGATACTGCATCCACACGGCCGCCGCCTTCTTGAAGCCGAGCTCCGGCGGATGTTTCACAATGAGTTCGGCCGGAAACGTCGCGAGCTCGGCATAGGCCGGCCATCGCACCATCGACAGCGGCGGCACGATGCTCACGATATCGCCTGGCACAAAGCTCGTCACATCGTCCCCGACCGCTTCGACGATGCCGGCCGCCTCCAACCCCAGCCCCGACGGAAATGTCGCGCGCTCGATATAGGTCCCCCTTCGCAACAGGGCCTCGGCGCGATTGAGGCCGAGTGCCTTGACCCGGATCTGCACCTCGCCCGTCGCCGGTGGCGGAACATCGATGGTCTCGATGCGCAGCACGTCGGGACCACCATGGCGATGAAAGCGAACGGCGCGGGCCATGGATGCACTCCAAAACAGTTGAACTGAATAGAGCTATGCCGTTCCGTACGAAGGGGATAAATCGCCGAAGCACGCCAACAGTCGAAACCAGGAGTTTCCAATCATGGACCGCCTGACCAGCATGGCCGTCTTCGTCAGGGTCGTCGATCTCGGCTCGTTCGCGGCTGCGGCCGACGCCCTGGAGATGTCGGGGCCAATGGTGGGCAAGCACGTCCGCTTCCTCGAAGAACGCCTCGGGGCACGGCTCCTCAACCGCACCACGCGGCGCCAGAGCCTGACCGACGCCGGCCAAGCCTACTACGAACGCTGCCGCGCGGTGCTGAGCGAGGCCGACGCCGCAGATAGCGTCGTTGCCGACCAGTTGTCGGAGCCGCGCGGCAGGCTGCGCGTCACCATGCCGGCCCTGCTGGGACGGCACTGCATTGCGCCGTTGCTGATGAAGCTCGCGCGGAAATATCGGCATCTCGAACTCGACCTCTCGTTCGGCGATCCGATTGCCGACATCGTCGAGGCCGGCTACGATCTGGCAATCCGAACCGGCGATCTCGACGACCAGTCCGGCCTGATCGCACGGCGCATCGCAAGCCAGCGCATGGTGGTATGTGGCGCGCGGTCGTATTTGCGCACGAGCGGCAAGCCGAAATCGCTCGACGATCTCGCCGCCCATCAAGCGATCATCTATCGCGGCTCAGGGCGTGTCCGGCCGTGGCTCTTTCCGCAGGAGGGCGCGCCTCCGCGCGAGATCATGCCATCGGGCCGGCTCCGACTCGACGACCTGGAGGCGATTGCCGATGCCGCGGCACAAGGCATGGGTCTCGCCTGGCTTCCCTATTGGCTGGTCCGCGAGCGCCTCGACACGGGTGCGCTGGTCAATCTCTTCAGCAGTCAGCCCCAATTCCTCTACGAGTGCCACGCTCTCTGGCCGCGCTCACCCCGGCTGCCGCCGAAGGTGCGCGCCGCCGTGGACATCCTCGCGACCGGCTTGCCGAAGCTGATGGCGTGACCATGGCTGCGCCCAATTAACTTCTCGTCCACCATCCGGCCCGGCCTGGCGCCGGTAACCACGAGAATTAACAGACCCTCAACGCACCCCCGACAAATCTATCAATGTTTCTGGAGATTTCGCCGTGGATCTGTTGGTTTTCGAGTTCCTGGGATTGGCCTTGGTCGCCATGTGCGTGATCGTGGTGGCGCTGCCCTGCGCCCGCAAATCCTCGCACCGGATCCGTTACGAATAGGAATTTCGTCGGAAAGGGACGATTCCGGCCCGATGCAAGGCTCGAATTCGCTTAGAGCCCCTTGACATCACAGCACTTTCGGCGGAACGGCTGATACCAAGTGTCATGGGCCGTTCATGGATTTAATTACCACCACCGCTGACCTCGCGGCTGCCTGCAGCCGGCTGGCCAAGCACCCCGTCATAACAGTCGATACCGAATTCCTGCGCGAGACCACTTACTACCCGCTGCTGTGCGTGGTGCAGATGGCCAGCGCCGAGGAAGCCGTGGTCATCGACACCCTGGCCGAGGGGATCGATCTCAAGCCGTTCTTCGAGCTGATGGGCAACGAGGGCGTGCTCAAGGTGTTTCACGCCGCCCGCCAGGACATTGAGATCATCTGGCACCAGGCGGGCATCATCCCGCACCCGGTGTTCGACACCCAGGTCGCTGCGATGGTGCTCGGTTACGGCGACAGCATCGCCTATGACGCGCTGGTCGAGAAGGTCACCGGCCACCGCCCGGACAAGACCCACCGCTTCACCGACTGGTCGCGCCGGCCGCTGACCAAGGAGCAGATGCATTACGCGGTCTCCGACGTCACCCATCTGCGCGACGTGTTCGCCGCGCTCGACGCCGACCTGAAGAAACGCCGCCGCAGCGAATGGGTCTCCATCGAGATGGAGGTCCTGACCTCCCCCCGCACCTATGATTTCCATCCCGAGCGCGCCTGGGAGCGCCTGAAGACGCGGGTCCGCAAGCCCAAAGACCTCGCGGTGCTGATGGAGGTCGCGGCCTGGCGCGAACAGGAGGCGCAGAGCCGCGACGTGCCGCGCGGCCGCGTGCTGCGCGACGAAGCCGTCACCGATATCGCGACCCACGCGCCGACCACGCTGGAGAAGCTCGCCCATCTGCGCTCGGTGCCGAAGGGGTTCGAGAAATCCAAATGGGGCGCGGACATCATCGCCGCGGTCGAGCGGGGGCTGGCGCGGGACTTCTCGAAGCTGCCCAAGCTGGAGAAACCGCGCAACAATTCCAACGGCGCCGCCATCGTCGAGCTGTTGAAGGTGCTGTTGCGGATGACCGCCGAGCGCCACGCAGTCGCAAGCAAGGTGATCGCGACCGTCGACGACTTAGAGGAGATCGCGGCGGACGATGAGGCCGACGTGCCCGCCTTGCGCGGTTGGCGCCGCGAGCTGTTCGGCGACGCCGCGCTGAAGCTCAAGCGCGGCGAGCTCGCGCTCGCGATCGAGAAAGGCCGCGTGATCGGGGTGCAGCGGGCGTAGGGGCACGCTGTCGCGCCGATTTCCCGTCATTGCGAGCCAACGGCTCCGCGCGAAGCGCGGCCCGATGACAGGTTCAGGGAAGCAATCCAGAATCCCTCGTCGGAAACAGTCTGGATTGCTTCGTCGCAAGAGCTCCTCGCAATGACGACGGAGAGAGCGACGAAGCCTTACGCCGGCGTCAGCTTCGCCACTTCGCTCTTCATGTCGTTCAGCACGCCGGAGATCGCGTCCACCAGTTCGTCGATCTGGGCCTTGGTCGTGATCAGCGGCGGGCAGATCGCGATGGCATCGAGCATGTTGCGCGAGATCACGCCGCGCTCCTGGAGCATGCGGCTGGCGATGCCGCCGACGGCGCCCGGCGTAGTGGCGGCGGTCTTGCGCGCCTTGTCGAGCACGAGCTCGAGCGCGGCGATCATGCCGACGCCGCGGACCTCGCCGACCAGCGGGTGGCTGGCGAGTTCACGCAAGCGGCCCTGCATGTAGCCACCGAGCTCGGCCGCGTGTGCGACGAGGCCGCGCTCCTCGATGATCTTGAGGTTCTCCAGCGCAATCGCCGAGCCGACCGGATGGCCGCCCGCGGTGAAGCCGTGGCCGAGCACGCCGATCTTGTTGCTCTCGTCCGCGATCGGCTCGAACATGCGGTCGTTCAGGATGATCGCCGAGAGCGGGAAATAGCTCGATGTGATCTGCTTGGAGACGACGATCGCATCGGGCTTGATGCCGTAGGTCTCGCAGCCGAACATCTTGCCAGTGCGGCCGAAACCGCAGATCACCTCGTCGGCGACCAGGAGAATGTCGTACTTCTTCAGGACCTTCTGGATCTTGTCCCAATAGGTCGCCGGCGGCACCACGACACCGCCCGCCCCCATCACCGGCTCGCCGAAGAACGCCGCGATCGTATCCGGCCCTTCCTTCTGGATCAGGGCGTCGAGCTCCTCGGCCCGGCGCGTGGCGAAGGCTTCCTCGCTCTCGCCGGGGGCGCCGTCCTTGTAGAAGTGCGGCGAGCCCGTATGCAGGATGTTCGGCAGCGGCAGGTCGAACGAGCGATGGTTGTTCGGCAGGCCCGTGAGGCTGGCGGATGCGATGGTGACGCCGTGATAGGCACGCAGGCGGCTGATCACCTTCTTGCGCTGCGGTTGGCCGAGCGCGTTGGAGCGATAGGCGATCAGCTTCAACACGGTGTCGTTCGCTTCCGAGCCGGAATTGGTGAAGAACACCTTGCTCATGGGCACCGGCGCGAGCGCGACCAGTTTCTCGGCGAGGTCGATCGAGGGACCGTGCGATTTGGCGGAGAACGTATGGTAGAACGGCAGCGCCTGCATCTGCTTGTGCGCCGCCTCGACCAGTCGCTTCTCGTTGAAGCCGAGCCCGACGCTCCACAGGCCCGCCATGGCTTCGAAATAGCGCTTGCCCGACGCGTCGAAGACGTAAGGCCCCTCGCCGCGCTCGATCACCAGCGGACCGGCCTGCTGATGCGTGCGCGCATTGGTGTAGGGATGGAGCTGATAGGCCACATCCCGGGCCTCTTGCGAATTGGGCAGCATGGACATTTGCGATGATCCCTAAAAGCGTCACGCCGCCGGCGGGCCGGCGTCATCACTCGATGGCGAGTACTTGTCTCAAGTACTTGGCTATTGCCACGACGCAAAACTTGCAATGCCAATTCGTCGGCGGCAAGCGCTCAGCAGCGATGCACAAAGCCGCACATGACAGGACCGCGGATCGCAGAATCGGGCTGGGCAGCTCTCACGCCGCGCCGTCGTCGTCCACTTCGTCGGTGGCGGAAACGGCTTCCCTCACCTCCATCAGCGCCATCGAGAGCAAGTAGACCGTGGTAGGCAGCCCAAGCCTGCGCGCCTTCTCGGCGGCATGCGACAGATCGCTCGCCAGCTCCTTGAGCTCGTCTCCCCGCGACAATTCTCAACCCCATCGACCGGCCGCGGCCGCCTACACCGCAACGGCGCCGCTGGTTCTGATCAGTTCGGCGCTGGACTGGACTGTAGCAAAATTCGCAATGACATCCACTACCGCATGCCGGTAGGCCGCGGCATCGTCCGTGCCGGGCTGCCGGCAAGCCACCGCGTCGGTGATCACATGGTAGCGATGACTGCGGTGAAACCCCTCGACGGCAGTGGCCAGGATGGTCTCGTCCAGGGAAAAGCCGATCAGGATGCAGCGTGTGGTGCGGATAGCGGACATGTGGCCGCCAAACCGCGACGAGCTGTAGGCGGACGGCAGCGGGTGCTCGAACGTCATCTCGCCCGGTTGTGGCCTGGTCTCCGCGATCCAATCGGTCAGCCTGGATGACGGATTGAACCAGGCCGCCTGCGCGATGCGCTTCAGATGCATCACCGGCCATAGATTGCTGCGCCACAGCGTCAGGAGTTCCAGGCAGCGCGCCGCCGTCGCATCGCCGTCGCGGATAACGTGACGGCGGCCGGGAGTCAGGTACTCGACCTGAAGATCCGCACAGACCAGGATCGGCGGATCATCGTGCATTGAAACCAGCATCGAGTTGCGCGCAGCTGCACCTGTTTCAGCGGTCGGCGAGCGCGAGGTCCCGCAGCGGCGAGGTCACCGCCCGCCCGGCCGAGGCATCGAGCACGCCAGGACGGTCCCAATCGCCCTCGGGACGAATAATCACATAGGGATCGCTATCCAGCGTGATGGCGTCCGGGCCCGGCTCGATCTCCAGCAGCATCTCCGTGTAGGAGAAATCCGAGAACGTGATCTTGCGGTTGTGACCGAGCGGCTTGGCACCGAAATGGGCCCAGAAATCGACCAGCCGGTCCTGCGCCTGGCCGTAGATCTTGCGAAAGCCCTTGCGCTTCACATAATCGACACTGGCCTGCACCAGCTTGAACGAGACGCGCGAGCGCCGATATTGGTGACGCACCGCAAGCCGCTCCACCTTGGCGAAATCGCCGAAGAAGCGCACCCGCAGGCAGCCCGCAGGCTCGTTGCCGACGAAGCCGATGAAATGCGCCGCGACCATGTCGTTGCCGTCGAACTCCTCCTCGAACGGACAATCCTGCTCGGCGAGGTAGACCGCCGAGCGGATGGCGGTCACCAGCATGAGATCGCTTGGGTCGCGCGCGAGGCGGATGGTGATGGCGCGGGAACAGGGCTTGGCGACTGGAATCCTAGTACCGTGCATCTGCAAAGCTCCTTGATTGGATGATCGCTCCCGGCATGCGCATCGGCTGTCGATGCCAGGGCCGCTCGTAGCACCAAAGGTCGGGTTGGAAGCTCGGGACGGGCGCAAAGCCTGTCGCCTTCATGATGTCGCGTCCGGCCACCGTTGACGGCTGCGCATAGCAATCCGCACCGCGAAACCTTATCTGCCGCAGATGAGCCGCGGCCTTACCGAGACCGGCGATGCCGCGGCCCGTCGCCGCGATCGCCCAGATGTAGATGGCAGCGACGTCTTCGTCTGCCGATGCGAGATAACGCGTCTCGGGCGCTGTGAGGCAAATCTCGTCGAGCAGCAGCGCATCATGTCCGCGGTCATTGAGAAACAGGAAGGCCATGCCGCCGACGAGCTTGCCTTTGCGGCTAAATGTCAGGATGCTCTGGGGATCGAAGACGTAATATTTGGCAAGCGCCGCCGTCCCGATCTGCACGCCCGGCACCAGCCGGTGCGCCATCTCCGAAAGCGCTCCAATTTCGGAAAATTGCGCACAGCGGACGTCGACGTCCGGGCTCAGCGGCAAGGCATCGAAATCATGCCTTGCGGCAAACGTGCCCCTTTCCATACTCATGTCGCGCCTCTATCGTTCGAGGCTTTCATGCCCCGCTACGACGAGCTTAGCGGTTGGGGATCAGGAGTATGCAGCAGTTATTGCACCGGGGTGCTGCGATGATGCAGCACCGTGAAGAAGCCCTGGGCGCGTCCTGGGATGATTTGAAGCTGTTTTTAGCGTGCGCAAAATTTAAAAGTTTTCGGAATGCCGCCGAAGAGCTCGGCCTCACCTCCACCACGCTGATGCGCCGCATCGACCGGCTCGAGGAGAGCATTGGGTGCAAGCTGTTCCTGCGCGACCAGAGCGGGCTGACGCTCAGCGACGAAGGCGCTGCGATGATCGCCGACGTCACGCATATGGAGCGTCATGCCTTCAACGTCTTCCGCCGCGCGGCGCGGTCCTCGAACGACACCTCGGGCACCGTTCGCGTCGCGGTGACGGAAGGCCCCGGCAATTTCTGGATCCTGCCGCGGCTGATCGACTTCCAGAAGACGTACCGCAAGATCACGGTCGATCTGCGCTGCGCGATGGAGCAGGCCGACGTCGCGCGGCTCGAATCCGATATCGCGATCCAGCTCGAGCCGCCGACCAATCCCGATCTGATCGTCGCCAAGCTCGGCCGCCTCCACATCTATCCCTTCGTCTCCAAGGAGTATGAAAGCCTCTACGGCGTGCCGGCAACGCTCGCCGAACTGAACAATCACCGCATCATCAAGCAGAGCGCGCCGCAGGTCGACGACGGGGCCTATGCCCGCGTGCTCGGGCTGAAGTCGCTCGAAGGCATCGTCGGGATCAAGACCAATTCGTCGGTGGGCGTGCTCTACGCGGTGGAGCGCGGCGCCGGCATCGGCTTCCTGCCGACGGTATCGATCGCGCTCGGTGCGCCGCTCGTTGCGGTCGATCTCGGCGTCAGCCATCACGCCGATCTCTGGCTCACCTATCACAAGGAGTTCCGCAGCTCCGAGCGGCACAAGATCGTGGTCGACTGGCTGAAGAAGATCTTCGATGCCAGGACCTATCCCTGCTTCCGCGACGAGTTCATCCATCCGAACGCGCTGGTGCCGATGATGACGGCGGCGCGCGAGGGCTTTGGCCTGGCGGGATACGTGGCGACGGCGCCGACTTAACGCAGGCGAGCGTCAGCTCACCATTTGTATTCGAAGCCGAGCGTGCCCTGGTGCGAGGTGAGCTCGTTGCGAAATTTGCCGTCGTAATTGACGTAGAGCCTCGCCACGTTGGTCAGGCTGAGCGAAGCCGAGGCGCCGGCATCCGCGCCGTAACGGCTCTCGCCGATGCCGGGGACGATGATGTTTTGGGCGCCCAGACTGACCTGGATGGATCCGAGGTCCTGGTGGAAATTGTCGACGAACTTGCCGTAGGCCGAGAGGTCCAGGATCTTCTGGTCGATGATGAAATAGCGGCCGACCTCGGCCCCGAGCATGATGCGCGCGCGCGAGAGCGCCGACGAGCCGACGTTGAGCGGATCGAGCCCGCCGGTCTCCTGGAACGCGGCGCTGGTGGCACGCACATATTCCAGCGCGCCCTTGGGCACGATGCGCATCTCGTCCTTGGTCCAGTAATAGCTGATCTCGGTCAGCGCGCCGTCCACGGCGGCGCGATAGCGCGCGGTCGCAAGGCCAAGGCCGGTATCGCGGCTGGAATGGACCTTGCCGAAGCCGTGCACCACGGCAAAGGCCCAGGTCCACGGGCCCTTGTCGACCGAGCCGCTGAAGCCGAGCTGGGTCAGGTCGAGGGTTGCGGATTGCAGCGCCAGCGGCACGTCGATGTCGGTGTGGCTATGGTCGACGGAGAAGCCGATGTTGACGCCGGGTGCGAGCCGCGCGCCAAAGCCGGCAACGCCGCCGAAGGTCTTGCGCTTGTCGCCGACGAAGTCGCCTTGCGCATCGGTGCGGACCGAAAGGCCATAGCCCTCGAACCAGGTGCGGTAGCGCGGATCTTCCGCAGCCGCCGAGGCGCCGCCGCCGCCCGGATTGGTGCGGAACGCCCGGTTGACGCCGCCGGAGGCCTGATTGCCGAGCCGCTCCAGAAAGCCTGAGCCGAAATTGAGCATGCTGTTGCCGGCTGACTGATTTTGATTGGTCGAGGTCGGCGACGGAATCGGGGTCGGTGACGGCGTGGGTGTCGGCGTGGGCGTAGGGGTCGGTGTGGGCGTGCTTTGCGCGAAGCCGGGGCTCACGGCCGCCATCGTCACTACCAGGGCAAACGCCATCGCAAGCGCAGCCGCGATCCGGCGGACGCAGTCCAACCCGATCGTCTGCCGTGTCCCGGAGAGCTGCGCGGCGCAGCGCATGCGATGAATCCCGAAAGCGAAGTGGCGGCGCGCAAAAATGCAACACGGTCTGCGGCGCTTGCGGCGATTTGGGCCGAACTGCCACGAGGGGTCAACCGGTTGGCGCATAACGGCCGAGGCTATTGCACCGATTGTGGTTCTGCTGCCACAGGTCGCAAATTGCGCTTGAAGGCACCTGGCTTGCCCTTGAAATCCGCGCGCGGCTTGCTAGCCGGCGAATTTCATGTTGCAATAACGTTCACAATCGGAATTGGCCGTTTGCTGTGCGTTTCGCGACATTGCGCCTCAAGACTCGAACAGACTTCCGGGAGCCCGTTTGTGGCGTGGCACGCGAAAAAGCGGCCGCGTCGTTTTTATATCTAGTGGAGGAGACGAGCGATGCCGCAAAAGGGCACCGTCAAATGGTTCAACCCGACAAAGGGCTATGGGTTCATCAAGCCGAATGGCAGCGACAAGGACGTGTTCGTCCACATCTCCGCCGTCGAGCGTGCCGGACTCTCTACCCTCAATGAGAACCAGGTGGTTGAATTCGACCTCGTGGAGAACCGCGGCAAATCATCCGCGGAGAACCTCAAGGTTTCCTGATGTCTCTCGCGGCATGCGAGCGATCATGACGTTGCCCCCCGGCTCTGCCGGGGGATTTTGTTTCGGCGGGCAGATGGCTCAGCAATCCGACTACTATTCGGTCGCCAATGACACAAAATGGCGTGAACTGTGCGTGGCCGTGCTTGAGCTAGCTCCGTCCGAACAACCCCGATTCCACTGCAAGAACCTGGAAACTGGATACCTGAGCCAGTGGGATGGCGAATGGCACTATCATTGGACGATCGGCGGATGGGATTGGATGGAATGGGCTGAACTATCTGTCGAGACGGCGGCTCAGCGCGAACGTGTCCGCACAATCCTGAAACGCATCCGATTTGCCGGAGAGGAAACGACTGAGGGGTTTCGCATCTACGGATATGTCCGCAATGGCGAGACGGCAGATTTCGTCGAATAAACCAGACCGCGTTTCAGCTCACCACCGGCGCAACCAGAAAATTCTCCGACGCTGCGCTTCCCGCCGTCCTGCAGACATCGCCCTCGATGCGGACCTTACCGGCCGCGAGCAGCCGCAGCGCCTCGGGATAGATGCGGTGCTCGACTTCGAGGATGCGCTCGGACAGCGTCTCCGCGGTATCGTGGTCGCTGACGGGAACCGCGCCCTGCATCACGATCGGGCCGGCATCGGTCTCGGGAATGACGAAGTGGACCGTCGCGCCGGAGAGCTTGACGCCGGCGCGCAGGGCCTGGCCGTGCGGGTCGAGGCCGGGGAACGATGGCAGCAGCGAGGGATGGATGTTGAGCATCCGCCCGTACCAGGCCTTGGTGAACTCGGCCGTGAACAGGCGCATGAAGCCGCCGAGACAAATCAGCTCGATGCCGTGCTTGTCGAGCGCGGCCTGCAGCACCGTCTCGAAGCCGGCGCGGTCCCTGCCGAACGGCTTGCTTTCGATCACCTCGGTGGTCACGCCGCTCGCTCTGGCACGTTCGAGCCCGGGCGCATCCGCCTTGTTCGAGATGACGAGCGATATCTCCGCCGGGAAATCCGCGGCGGCGGCTGCCCTGATCAGCGCAGCCATGTTGGAGCCGCGCCCGGAAATCAGGATGGCGACGCGGCGCTTCATCACAGCGCCAGTCATTATAGCGCCACGTCGAGGTGGCCGTTATAGACGACGCGGTGCTCGCCCTCGGCCGGAATCACGGTGCCGAGCTGCGCCACGGTCTCGCCAGCGTCGGTGAAGACTTCGACGACCTTGTCGACCTTGTCGGGCTCGACGATCGCGATCATGCCGATGCCGCAATTGAAGGTGCGCAGCATTTCCAGCTCGGCGATGCCGGCTTGGGCCGCCAGCCATTTGAACACCGGCAGCACCGGCAGGCGTGCCAGGTCGATGCCGACACCGAGATGCTTCGGCAGCACGCGCGGGATGTTGTCGGTGAAGCCGCCGCCCGTGATGTGGGCAAGCCCCTTCACCGCGCCGGTCTCGCGGATCGCGCGCAGGCAGGATTTCACGTACAGCCTGGTCGGCGTCAGCAGCGCGCCGCCGAGCGTCATCACCGGCGCGAACGGCGCCTGCGCCTCGAAGCCGAGGCCCGACTGCTCGACGATCTTGCGGACCAGCGAGAAGCCGTTGGAATGCACGCCGGACGAAGCGAGACCGATCACGGCATCGCCCGCGGCGATGTCCTTGCGCGGCAACAACGTACCGCGCTCGGCGGCGCCGACGGCAAAGCCGCCGAGATCGTAGTCGCCGTCCTTGTAGAGGCCGGGCATTTCGGCAGTCTCCCCGCCGATCAAAGCGCAGCCGGATTCGCGGCATCCCTCCGCAACGCCCGCGACGATGGCGGCCGTGGCCTCTGGATCGAGCTTGCCGCAGGCGAAATAGTCCAGGAAAAACAGCGGCTCGGCGCCCTGGACCACGAGGTCGTTGACGCTCATGGCGACGAGGTCGATGCCGATGCCGCCATGCAGGCCGGTCTCGATCGCGATCTTGACCTTGGTGCCGACACCGTCGGTCGCGGCCACGAGGACCGGATCCTTGAAGCCGGCCGCCTTGAGGTCGAACAGGCCGCCGAAGCCGCCGATCTCGGCATCGGCGCCCGGCCGCGCGGTGGCGCGCACCATCGGCTTGATCAGGTCGACCAGGCGGTTGCCCGCGTCGATATCGACGCCTGAATCGGCGTAAGTGAGGCCGTTTTTGAGGTCGGTCATGCCCGATTTCCAGTGGGTTTGCGGCTGGTTACGTTGAATTCCGGGGACGCGCAATGGCTCGCATGGCGCTCCCCGCTATACTATGTAGACATATCAACCGGTTCAGCCTGCAACGGGCCGGATTTGAGGTCAGAACCGGTGCCGGGAAGCGCTTTCGTGAGTATTCCGAATATCATTACCTTGGGCCGCATCATGCTGGTCCCGATCATCGTCTGGGCCATCGTGTCGAGCCAAATGGAGGTGGCGTTCGCCGTCTTCCTGATCGCCGGCATCAGCGATGCCGTGGACGGCTTTTTGGCCAAGCGCTTCAACATGACGAGCGAGCTCGGCGCCCTGCTCGATCCGCTCGCCGACAAGGCGCTGCTGGTCTCGATCTACATGGCGCTCGGCATCTGGGGCGCGATCCCGCGCTGGATCGTGATCCTGGTGGTCTCGCGCGACATCATGATTGTCGCCGCCGTGATCGTGTCCTGGTTGTTCGACCGGCCGGTCGAGATGAAGCCGTCGAAAGTCTCCAAGCTCAACACGGTGGCACAAGTGGCATTCGCAGCTTTGGTGCTGGCGGCGCTTGCCTTCGGCTTCAAGCCCGCGCCTTATGATATCATCCTGATGGGTCTCGTCACGATCTTCACGCTCTCCTCCGTGTCGCTCTATCTCGTCGAGTGGCTGCGGCACATGAGCACGATCGAGGCCAAATGAGCGGGGAAGCAGCCCAGCAAAAGGCCAAGTCCCGCACCATCAAGTCCAATCTCTACAAGCGGGCCGGCGCGCCGGCATGGAGCAGAGCAAGCGTGGCAGGCCGCGTTCATCCCCGACAATTGGCGTTTGCGCTTCCGCATGCGGAGAGCCTCAGCCGGGACAACTTCCTCGAAGGCCCCGCCAATGCGGCCGGTCTAGGCCTCATCGACGGCTGGCCGGAATGGCCGAACCGGATCATGTGGCTGGCGGGCCCGGAAGGAAGCGGCAAGAGCCATCTCGCCGCGATCTGGGCCGAGGAAGCCGGCGCCCGCTCGACCACCGCCAATGCGCTGACCGCGACGGACGTGCCCGGCGCGCTCGCCACCGGCGCGCTGGTGGTCGAGGATCTCAAGGCTGGGGACTTCGACGAGCGTGCCCTGTTTCACCTGATGAACCTCGCCCGCGAGGACGGCGCCTACGTCCTGTTCACCGGCCGCGAGGCGCCGGCCGCGCTTCCGATCGAGCTTCGCGACCTGCGCTCGCGCCTGCGGGCCGTTCCGGCGGTCACGCTGCTGCCGCCCGACGACCAGCTGTTCCGCGGCCTCATCGTCAAGTTCTGCGCCGACCGCCAGCTCAATGTGGACGAGAGCGTGGTCGGCTACCTCGCGACGCGCCTGGAGCGGTCCTCGGCTGCCGCCCGGCGGGCCGTCGAGCTGCTCGACAGCGAAGCCCTACGGCTCGGCCGTCCCGTCACCCGGGCGCTGGCCGCCGAGCTGCTCCGGGACGCCTGACAGGCTCGCAGGCCTCCCCGAAGTCCGCTTGACGCGGCGCAGGGGCGGAACATCAATGTCATCGAAACGTCATCGCTCTAACACATGCTCCCGCCGATTTTTGCGCTTGAGTCGCAATTGGGGTGAACTGGATGGACCGACTTCTGATGGACTCTGCGCAAGCTGTTGAAACGAAAGAGAAAGCCCCGGAAACCGAGAGCCTTCCGGCGATCGCGTCCAGTCCCGAGCGGTTCATCAATCGCGAGCTGTCCTGGCTGCATTTCAATCGCCGCGTCCTGGAGGAATCAGTCAATCCCAGCCACCCCGTGCTGGAGCGGGTGCGATTCCTGTCGATTTCGGCCAATAACCTCGACGAGTTCTTCATGGTTCGCGTCGCCGGCATCAAGGCCCAAGTCCGCGAGGGCATCGCCGAGCGCAGCCCCGACGGCCTGACGCCGTCCGAACAGCTCGCGCTGATCAACCGCACCGTCTCCCAGCTCGCTTCCGACCAGCAGGCGATCTGGCGCGACCTGCGCGCCACGTTGGCCGAGGTCGGCATCGTGCTGGTCGACGGCAAGGACGTCACAAAGGCGGAACGAACCTGGATCGAGGACTACTTCCTCCACAACGTGTTCCCTCTCCTGACCCCGCTGGCGATCGATCCGGCCCACCCTTTCCCGTTCATTCCGAGCCTCGGCTTCACCATCGCACTGCAGCTCACGCGCGCTGCCGACGGCAAGCAGATGAACGCGCTGATCCGCATGCCCGGCAAGATCGACCGCTTCATCCGCCTGCCGGCGGATGGCACGGTGCGCCTGATCTCGCTGGAGCAGGCCACCGCCCTGTTCATCAACCGCCTGTTCCCCGGCTACAATCTGCACGGCCAAGGCGCCTTCCGGATCATCCGCGACTCCGAGCTCGAAATCGAGGAGGAGGCCGAAGATCTCGTCCGCCTGTTCGAGACCGCGCTGAAGCGCCGCCGCCGCGGATCGGTGATCCGGCTCGAGATCGACGCCAAGATGCCGGAGCAGCTGCGCAGCTTCGTGCAGCACGCGCTCTCCGCCGCCGACGACGAGATCTTCCTGGTCGACGGCGTGCAGGCGATGAACGAGCTCTCGCAGCTCACCCGCCTCGACCGGCCCGACCTCGAATTCACCCCTTACGTGCCGCGCCACCCCGAACGCGTGCGCGAGCATGGCGGCGACATCTTCGCCGCGATCCGGCAGAAGGACCTGATCGTCCACCATCCGTACGAGTCGTTCGACGTCGTCGTGCAATTCCTGCAGCAGGCCACGCGCGACCCCGACGTCGTTGCGATCAAGCAGACGCTCTACCGCACCTCCAACAATTCACCGATCGTGCGCGCGCTGGCCGAAGCGGCCGAGGCCGGCAAATCAGTCACCGCGCTGATCGAGCTGAAAGCGCGGTTCGACGAAGAAGCCAACATCCGCTGGGCACGCGATCTCGAACGCGCCGGCGTGCAGGTCGTCTACGGCTTCCTCGAATTGAAGACGCACGCGAAGCTCTCGATGGTGGTGCGCCGCGAGGGCGGCAGCCTGACGACCTACGTCCATACCGGCACCGGCAATTATCACCCGGTCACCGCGCGCATCTACACCGATCTCTCCTACTTCACCTCGGACCCGACGATCGGCCGCGATGCCGCGCGCGTGTTCAATTTCATCACCGGCTATGCCGCGCCGAGCGATCTCGAAAAGATGGCGGTGTCGCCGCTGACCTTGCGCAAGCGCATCATCGAGCACATCCAGGGCGAGACCGCACATGCGCGGCATGGCCGTCCCGGCGCGGTCTGGATGAAGATGAACGCGCTGGTCGACCCTGATATCATCGACGCGCTCTACGAGGCCTCGCAGGCCGGTGTCCAGGTCGAGCTCGTGGTGCGCGGCATCTGCTGCCTCAGGCCCGGCATTCCCGGTCTGTCGGAGAACATCCGCGTCAAGTCGATCATCGGCCGCTTCCTGGAACATGGCCGAATCTACTGCTTCGGCATGGGCCAGGGACTGCCGAGCGCGAAAGCGGCTGTGTATATCTCGTCCGCCGACATGATGCCGCGCAATCTCGACCGCCGCGTCGAGGTGCTGTGTCCGCTGCAAAATCCGACGGTGCATCAGCAGGTTCTCGAACAGATCATGGTCGCGAACCTGAAGGACAATGAGCAGAGCTGGCAGTTGTTGCCGGATGGGTCTTCAACGCGTATGAAGACCGCGAAGGGCGAGGAGCCTTTCAACGTCCACAACTACTTCATGACGAATCCGAGTCTGTCTGGCCGTGGAAAGTCGCTCAAGGAATCCTCGCCGCGTCGTCTCACGCGCCGGAACGAACGTCATCAATCCTGATCGGGGGTTTGCGACGTGAAGCGGCCGCGCAAGCGCGGCTCGAGCGTCGCGGTTATCGACATAGGCTCCAACTCGGTCCGCCTCGTCGTCTACGAGGCGCTGGCGCGCAGCCTGATCCCGATCTTCAACGAGAAGACGCTGTGCGGCCTCGGGCGCGAGGTGCAGAGCACGGGCCTGCTCGCGCCCGACGCCATCGACAAGGCGCTGACCTCGCTGAAACGGTTTCGCGCGCTGTGCCGGGTGATGAAGGTCGGACGCGTGTTCGCGATCGCGACCGCCGCATGCCGCGACGCCTCCAACGGCCCCGATTTCATCGCCAGGGCCGAGCGGATCTGCGCGGTGAAGATCGAGATCCTGTCGGGCTCGCGCGAAGCACGACTGTCCGCGCTCGGCGTGATCTCCGGCATCCACCATCCAGACGGCATCGTCGGCGACCTCGGCGGCGGCTCGCTCGAGCTGATCGACGTGCGCAGGAACGCCGTACGCAGCGGCGTGACGCTGCCGCTCGGCGGCCTCGCACTGCAGGACCTCGCCCACAAATCGCTCAAGCGCGCCGACCGCATCGTGCGCGAGGAGATCGACGGGGTCCAGTTACTCACTGCCGGCCGCGGTCGCACCTTCTATGCCGTCGGCGGCACCTGGCGCGCGCTCGCGCGCATCCACATCATCCAGAGCGGCTATCCGCTCCAGGTGATGCACGGCTATTCCATTCCGGCTGCCGAGGCGCTCGACTTCTCGCGCCGCCTGCGGCGCCTCGCCGTCGCCGACATGCTTGCCGACATCGAGATCGTCGCCGATGCGCGGCGCCCTCTCCTCACCTATGCGGCGCTGGTGCTCGAGCACATCATCCGCGTCGCGAAGCCAAAGAACATCGTGTTCTCCACCTTCGGCGTGCGCGAGGGCCTGCTGCACGAGAAGCTGCCCGAGACCGAACGCAACAAGGACGGGCTGATCTGCGCGGCGGAGGAGCTGAACCAGCTGCTGTCGCGTTCGGCCAGGCACGCGCGCGAGCTGATTGCCTGGACCGACCGCTTGGTGCGCGTCGTCAAGCTGCGCGAGACGGAAGTGGACCGCCGCCTCCGCCACACCGCGTGCCTGCTCTCCGACATCGGCTGGCGCGTGCATCCCGATCATCGCGGCGAGCAGACGCTCAGCCTCGTCGTCAACGGCAATTTCGGCGCGATCACCCACACCGAACGCGCCTTCGTCGGCCTGTCGGTGTTCTATCGCTATGCCGGCCTCAGCGAGGAAAACCAGCCGCCGGTCACCATGCAGGAGCTGCTGACGCCGGCCCAGCTCGAACGCGCGCGCCTCCTGGGCGCTGCGTTCCGCGTCGCGCATCTGATCTCGGCCGCACGTCCCGGCGTCCTGCCAGCCACGCATTTCCGCAGCCAGGGCCGCAAATTGATGCTGGTGTTCGAGCACCGGCTCGGCGACCTCGTCGCCGACCGCGTCGGCAGCCGCTTCCGTCAGCTCGCCCGCCTGGTTGGCCGCGCCGGTTCAATCGTCAGGCGCTGACCTCTCAGCCGGGCCTCATCCTCCCGGGCCGTCTCTTGAGCCACATCATCGCGCCGCTGACGAAGAGGACTAGCGGTGCGAAGCCGGCCGCGAACACCAGTAGGCGTCCTGCGAATCCGAACGTCGCGCCATTGTGGAGCCAGAGCTGCTCGGCCAGATAGCGATCCCCCATCGACAGGGTGCCCGGCGTGCGGTCGTGCACCACAGCGCCGCTCCACGGATCGAGCCAGATCGCTCCACGCGACCGCACCGCGGGATCAGCTCCATCAGGACGGAATTGCACCCGCCAGGTGTTGCGCGTTGCGGTCGGCGGATTGAGCATGGCGACCGTCGCACCGGGCTTGACCTCTTGCGCGCGTCGCATGATCGCGTCAGGTGAGAGCACCGGCGTCCCTGCCGGAGGCGGCATTTCGACTCGCGGCGAGCGATCAGGCGTCGGCTGCGACACGAGGCCGACGATGGGCCGCACCAGGTCGGGAAAAACGATGCCGACGCCGGTGATCGAGATCAACAAGAGCACGGCCAGCGCCCAAAAGCCTGCCGCACCGTGAAGGTCCAGAACAAATCGAAGCAGCGAGACGTTCTTGCGCACCGAGATCGATCGCCAAAATCGCCCCGGCTTCGGCCACCAAAGGAAGAGACCCGAGACCGCCAAGCCGAGCAGCACGAACCCGGCCACGCCGACCAGTTCCTTGCCCCAGAACTCGTAGAGCAGCAGCGTGAAATGGAGACGGTAAACCTTGAGCGCGAACGCGTTGGCGTAGTCACGCTGCCCGAGCACCTTGCCGTTGGAAGGATCGACCATAGTCGTCCACCGGTTCGGGTAGCTGCCTGGCGTGGTCTCGTGCGAATGGATCACGATCCAGACCGGCCAGGTCCGGTCTGGCGCCAGGATCGTCGCGATCGGCGCGGGATCCGCTGCCGCGGCGGCGTGCATCACCTCCGCTAACGTGACGCTCTGCTCCGGACCGGCGGGCGCATAGAGCGCCGGATTCAGGGCGACATCGATCTCCCGGTAGAAGACGATGAAGCTTCCAGTCAGGCCGATCAGCACCACGACGATGCCGCCGATCAATCCGAACCAACGGTGCACCCACAGCAGCGCGTGCTGCACGCGTCCGGGCATCATCCTGGATCGGGCGGGCGCCGAGCCGCCTCGACGTGGTGCCCTGATTGTTTGGTCCATTCAGAGCATCCGTCGTCTGCGCCCGATCCAGCTCCGCAGCCGGCCCGAGGAGGCCAAAGCTCAGAAGTCGGTCGACATCGACAAGAGCAGGGTTCGGGGCGAGCCTTGCGCTAGCGCAGAGAAGCTCGCGACGCCAGCCCAGTAGTTGGTGTCGAACACATTCTGGACCAGGGCCCGAACCGTCACTGGCCGGTTGTTGATGCGCGTGGTGTAGCGCGCGCCCAGATCGAGCCTCGTCCAGGCCGGAACAACCTGCGTGTTTGCCCCATTCAGATATTGGTGCCCGGTATAGATGGTGTTGGCGACCAATGTCAGCCCTGGTGCGAACGGGGTGTCCCATTCGGCGGACAGATTGGCCTGCACCTCGGGCACTCCGATCGGCGTCTTGCCGAAATTGGCCAGCGTGCTCGTCTTCGTCAGCTCCGCGTCGATCAACGTCACGCCGCCAAGAACGCGAATGCCCGGTTGCACTTCTCCGAACACCGTGAATTCCACGCCGCGATTGCGCTGCTCCTGATCAGCCCGGAAGACGTTGCCGGCACCCGTCTGCCCCGACGGCTTGGTGATCTCGAACAGGCTGATCGTGGTCGCGAGCGTGCCGAAATCGACCTTGACGCCTGCTTCCTTCTGCTTGCTCAGATACGGCGCAAGGACCTCGCCTTGATTCGCCGCCGTCGTCGGTGCGGTATCGCCCCTGCTGAGCCCTTCGATATAGTTGGCGTAGAGCGAAACGTTGCTCCAGGGCTTGACGACCACGCCGACCATCGGTGTGAACGCCGTCTGGTCGTAGGCCGAGCTCACGGCGCCCGTGGTGGTGTTGTAGTTGTTCGACCTGACGCCCTGCTGCCTGACGCCGACCGTCAGCTGAAGCCGCTCCTGGAGAACCGACATGGTGTCGGCCAGCGCAATGCCGGTCAGCTCGGTGTCCGACAGCCGCGGCACGGTCGCGGGAGCCGCAACGAACTGCTGGGGACGGGCGATCGGCGCATAGATGTTGGACAGCACCGGCGTGCCGTTCACCAAGCCGCGCGCAACCTCGTCCATGTAGTAGCTGCCCTGCAAGCTCACGGCATGGCTGATCGCGCCGGTCTCGATCCGGGCCCGCACGCCGGCGTCGGCCACGTTCCTCTCGATGTCGAATTTCGCCCGTCCCGGCGTCGATGTGGTGTTGCCAGCCGCGTTCAGGATCGTCGGCGTCCCGAACAGACGGTCGACCTGGGTCCTGCCGCCGCCGACATTGGCGAACACCGTCACTGCGTCAGTCACGTCGTATTCGGCGCGCGCCAGAAGCGAGTTGTCGTGAACCTTGGCAAATTCCCAGGATTGCGTGACGTTGCGCCGTCCGACCGGCGCGGTCGGAACGGCGACGCCGGTTGCGACCAGGAACGGTCTCGTCGGCGCGTCGAACTTTTCCTCCTGATCGATGAAATCGAGCGAGGCCCTGAACTTCTCGCCGCGATAATCGAACGCTGCGGAGCCGACATGCGCCTCGCGGGACTGATTGTCCAACGGCGTATCGCCGTTGTGATAGCTGCCATTGACGCGAATGCCGAATTCGCGGTTCTCGCCGAACCGCCGGCTGACGTCGAGATGCGTGCCGAGCTGGGTGTTTGACGCGTAGTCAGTCGTGACCCGCGTGAGATCGACATCCCCGGCACGCTTCGGAACGATGTTGATGGTGCCGCCGACACTGCTGTTCGGCGCCATCCCGTAGAGCAGCGCGGTCGGGCCTTTGACGATCTCGATGCGCTCGACGTAATCGGTGAACACGCGGTAGTTCGGTGCAACGCCATAGACGCCGTGGAAGGCGATTTCCCCGACATTGCCTTCCCCGATCGGAAAGCCGCGGATGAAGAAGGAATCGAGAATGCCGCCGGTCTGGCCGGTGAAACGGACCGAGGGATCGTTGCTGACGACGTCGGCGACGGTGACGGCCTGTTGATCTTCGATCTTCTTCGCCGTGTAGCTTGTGATGTTGAAGGGCGTATCCATGAAATCCTTGTTGCCGAGCAAACCGACCTGGCCTCCACGTGCCACCTGCCCGCCTGCGTAAGTCCGCGGCAGTGCACCGGGCCTCGCAGCCGTCGGGGTCGCTTCCGCCTGCAATTTAGCCCGCTCGTTCGCGGGCGCGCCGCGGCCCGCCCTCCTGACTGGATTGGCTCGTGGACGCGCGCGCGGCTTCGGCGCGTCTGCGGTGACGGTCACCGCCGGCAACGTGCTTCCCCCCACGGCCTGGGGCGCAGCGCTCTGCGCGCTGCTGGCGTGCAGGACGCCGTCGCTGCACAAGGCAATGGAGACCACGGAAACCGTGAAGGCTCTCGGGCTGGCGCACGTCAGAAGCGTCTTGATGCGAGCGGCAAGAACGGCAACAGGACGACAAAACACTTTCGACGACATCGCACCTTCCGATTTCATGAACATGAACGTCGGGGCGAGGTGCCGTGGGAACCCTCGTCGAGTCAACGAAAGCACCCATGAATCTCAGTAGTTTATAATAAGACAAGGTCTAAATCGCGTGAGGGTTGCGAACGACCACTCTCCACGCAACGCCCGCGCGCACGCGCGCGCGACGCGAGCTCTCGCGAAGCGTGATGCGCGCCGGTCATACGAATGCAATGATGGGAGGATTCGGACGAACCCCTGGCCGGTGATCGCTCGCGTCCTGCCAACGCGGGAAGCGCCCCAGTGATGTGGACGCCTCTCGTCGCTGGAGGGGCGGCCGCACCGATCAGCGCTTCAACGTCACTCCGCGGAGGCCTTGGCGTGCCGTTCGGAGGATTCGAGGGCGGCCGCGGTGAGACTGCGCCGGCGCCAGATGGTGCCGACCACCAGCACGACGACGACTCCGATCACGGCACAGAAATACTCGCCGCCGGCCCCGCCATGGCCGAATTGCGGCGGGATGCGCGAGACCCCGAGCATGGCGTCGAGCGAGGCGCCGAACGGCCCCTCGAACAGCGCGTGCAGCCGCGGCGTGACCCCGGGATCGGTCGCCATCACCTCGCCCGCGATCCAGCCGAGCAGCGCCGCACCGGCCCAGACCAGCACCGGGAGCTTTGTGAGCAGTGCCATGATCAGCGCGGCGCCGGCGACGATCAGCGGCACGCTGATGGTAAGGCCGAGGATCAGCAGCGGCACGCTGCCATTGGCCGCGGCAGCGACAGCAATGACGTTATCGAGACTCATGACGATGTCGGCCACCACGACGATCTGGATGGCGTGCCACAGATGCGCGGCAGCGTCGACGTCGTTCTCGTCCTCGTTCTCCGGCACCAGGAGCTTTGCCGCGATCACGATCAGCGCAAAGCCGCCGACCAGCTTGAGGTACGGCAGCTCCATCAGGGTGGCGACGATGCCGGTGAAGATGATCCGGAGCATCACCGCTGCGCCGGCGCCGAAGATCATGCCCCAGAGCCGATGCCGCGGCGACAGACCGCGGCACGCGAGCGCAATCACCAGCGCGTTGTCGCCGGAGAGCAGGATGTTGATCCAGATGATCTTGCCGACCGCGATCCAGAAAGTCGGTGCGGCCATCTCGTTGCGGAACTGGGTAAAGAAGCTCCCGATCGTAGCGGGATCGAAGATCTGCCAGAGCCAGTCCACAATGAGTCCCTTCGCCGGTCGCCTCTAGTCTGCCGACTGGATCAGCCGACGATCTCGTTACCCGAGAAGAACTGCGCGATCTCGATCGCGGCGGTCTCCGGCGCATCCGAACCGTGCACCGAGTTCTCGCCGATCGACTTAGCGTAGAGCTTGCGCACGGTGCCCTCGGCAGCCTTGGACGGATCGGTCGCGCCCATCACCTCGCGGTACTTGGCGATCGCGCCCTCGCCTTCCAGGACCTGAACCACGACCGGGCCGGAGGTCATGAATTCGACGAGCTCGCCGAAGAAGGGGCGCGCCTTGTGGACGGCATAGAAGGTCTCGGCCTGCTCCTTGGTCATGCGGATGCGCTTCTGCGCGACAATGCGCAGGCCCGCCTTCTCGATCACGGCGTTGACTGCGCCGGTCAGATTACGCTCGGTCGCGTCGGGCTTGATGATCGAGAAAGTGCGTTCGATGGCCATGATCTTGTCCTTGGGGAGAAAGCGGGGGTTCGGGGTTGCGGGGCTTATATCGGCGCCTTTGCCGGACGGCAAGCGACCGCGGAACAGCCTCATAGGCGGTTTCCGCGAGGGGATGGCTCCCGATCCGCTGGATGACAACAATTTCACCCAGATGAACCCAATCTGAAACCGCCGTCAGGATCCGGTTCAGCTTCCCCGGCGTAAGGTTGGGCCCATCGAAACCGAAGCCTGACCTCAGGCGGACCGTTTCGGCGGCCTTTCCATCGGCGCGATAGCCCCGCGCTGGCAGTCTTCAGGAGATAACCATGTTGAGGAAACTTTCGCTTGCCGCCGTCGCCGCGGTCGCGCTGGGAGCTGCGCTGGCGCCGACCTCGGCCTCCGCTCATTGGCAAGGCGGCGGGCATGGCGGTGGCCGGCACCACGGGCACGCGCACCATCACCACGGCCATCACCACGGCCATGGCTGGGGCGGACCGCGCTTCTACGCTGGCGGTCCCGTCTCCTACGGTTATGGCGGCTGCTATGTGCGCCGGCTGGTCCCGACCCCCTGGGGACCCCGCTGGCGGCTAATCAACCGCTGCTACTGAATCCGTCAGCACCTTCCGAAGGCTACCTAAGCCCCCCAGGTACCTTCCAAGAGAAGCCCCGGCGCCCCCCTCGCCGGGGCTTTGCCTTGAGCGTACAAAGCGCCGCTCATACAATTTTTACGAGAATACCCGGCTTTCCCCACAGCCAGCGAAACCATTTCGCCGGCAATGACTTGGTACCGTGTCTTTACTTCGAGAACACGGAACCTTGCGATGGCTGGGCTTTTTGCCAATGACAGCGAACAGATCGACCGGCGCACCAGCCGCTCGATTTGCGATGCCGTGGGCGAACGGCTGCAGCAGAGCCTCCGGCCCGAGCCGCGGCTTCCGACCCATCTCGAGCAGCTCCTGAACGAGCTGCAGCGGCGCGAGCGCGAGACGCACTAACGCAAAAACGAGTTGCGTTCGCCGCGCCTTGCGGTGACAAGGCCGCATGCTCGCCATCACCGACCTCTCCATCCGCCTCGCCGGACGCCTTTTGATCGACCAGAGTTCCGTGCAGATCACGCCCGGATCGCGCGTCGGCCTGGTCGGACGCAACGGCACCGGCAAGTCGACGCTGTTCAAGGTGATCCGCGGCGAACTTGCGGCCGAGCACGGCTCGGTCACCCTGCCGCCGCGCTGGCGCATCGGCAGCCTTGCGCAGGAAGCGCCGAACGGTCCCGAAAGCCTGATCTCGGTCGTGCTCAAGGCCGACCTCGAACGCGACGCGCTGCTCAATGAAGCCGAGCACGCGACCGATCCGCACCGCATCGCCGAGATCCAGACCCGCCTCGTCGACATCGACGCCCATTCGGCGCCGAGCCGCGCGGCTGCGATTCTCTCCGGCCTCGGCTTCTCCGCCGCTGATCAGCTCCGCCCCTGCGCCGAGTTCTCCGGTGGCTGGCGCATGCGCGTTGCGCTCGCGGCAACGCTGTTCGCGGCGCCCGACCTGCTGCTGCTCGACGAGCCCACCAATTATCTCGACCTCGAAGGCACGCTGTGGCTGGAGGATCACCTTGCGCATTATCCGCGCACCGTGATCGTGATCAGCCACGACCGCGACCTCCTGGAAAGCTCGGTCGACCAGATCCTGCACCTGGAGCGCGGCAAGCTCACGCTCTACAAGGGCAGCTACTCCTCGTTTGAAGAGCAGCGCGCCGCGCGCGAGCTGCTCGACGCCAAGGCGGTCAAGCGCCAGGAGGCCGAGCGCGCCCGCCTGCAGTCCTTCGTCGATCGCTTCAAGGCCAAGGCCTCGAAAGCCCGGCAGGCACAGTCGCGCGTCAAGATGCTGGAGCGGCTGAAGCCGATCACGGCGCTGGTCACCGAGGACGTGCGCGAGATCAGCTTCCCGGCACCGGAGAAGATCTTGTCCCCACCGATCATCGCCGTCGACAACGCTTCGGTCGGCTACGACCCGGCGAGCCCGGTGCTGGGCCGCGTCACCTTGCGCATCGATAACGACGACCGCATCGCGCTGCTCGGCGCCAACGGCAACGGCAAGTCGACGCTTGTAAAACTGCTCGCCGGACGGCTCGCGCCGTTCTCGGGCAAGGTGACGCGCGCGGACAAGCTGTCGATCGCCTATTTCGCGCAGCACCAGCTCGACGAGCTCAACGAGGACGCCTCCGCCTACGACCACGTCCGCAAGCTGATGGGCGATGCGCCCGAAGCCAAGGTGCGCGCCCGCGCCGGCGCGATCGGCTTCTCCGGCAAGGCGGCCGATACCAAGGCCGGCAAATTGTCAGGAGGCGAGAAGGCGCGCCTTCTCCTGGGCCTTGCGACCTTCTTCGGCCCCAACATGATCATCCTGGACGAGCCGACCAACCATCTCGACATCGACAGCCGCGGCGCGCTTGCAGAAGCGATCAATGAATTTCCCGGCGCGGTGATCATGGTCTCGCACGACCGCTACCTGATCGAGGCCTGCGCCGATCGGCTCTGGATAGTCGCCGATCGCACCGTGACCAATTACGACGGCGATCTCGACGAGTATCGCCGCCTGGTGCTGTCCACGCGCAACGCGGAAGCCCCGCGCGAGCGCAGTGCGCCGCCTGAAAAGCCGCAGCGGCCGAAAGCGGACAATCGCGGCTCGCTGAAGAAGCGCATCGCCGAAGCCGAGGCCGAGATCGCCCGCGTCAGCGAGATCATCGCCAAGATCGACACGGCGCTGGCCCTGCCCGACATTTTCACGCGCGATCCCAAGCAGGCGGCGCAGCTGTCCAAGGCGCGTGCCAATGCCGCCGACGCGCTGGCGCGCGCCGAGGAGCAATGGCTCGAGGCGAGCGCGCAGTTCGACGGGGCGGCGGGCTAGCGCTCCTCCGCGCTTCAACCAAACGTGCAAAACAACCCCATGCACAGTACCGGCACTATGACACCGGCAAGCGAGCCTTTGAACAAGCTGCTTTTTGCCCGCTCGGCCTTCAAGCCCGGCGGGACGCAATAGCTCAATCCGCGTATTGCCCGGCGGCCTTGATGATCGGCGCCCAGCGGTCGATCTCGCTGGTCAGCATCGCGCCCAACGCCTCCGGTGTCGCCTTGTCCTGCGGGACCGGCTCGGTGTTGATGTCGTTGAACCGGGCGATCAGCGCGGGATCCTTGAGCGCGGTCTGCAGCGCCGCCGTCAGCTTCTGAACGACCGCCGGCGGCGTGCCCTTGGGCGCATAGATGCCGTGCCAGACACCGAGCTCGAAACCCTTCAGGCCGGCCTCGTCGGCCGTCGGCAGATCGGGCAGGCTCTTCAGCCGCTCCTTGGTGGTGATCGCGTAGGCCTTGACCTGCTTGGCCGTGATCGGCCCGGTCGTGTTCGTCGCCTGGTCGCAGGTGAGATCGATCTGCTTGCCGAGCAGGTCGTTCATGATCGGGCCGTTGCCCTTGTAGGGCACCGTGGTGAGCTGCTTCTGGATCGCGGTCATGAACAGCATGCCGCACAGATGGGAGGCCGCACCCAGGCCGGCGTTGGCGTAGGTCAGCTTGTCGCCCTGCTGCTGGGCGTAGGCGACGAGCTCCTTGAGCGTGTTGGCCGGGAAATCGGGCCGCGCAATGATGGTCATCGGCGCGTTGGTCACGAGCCCGATCGGCGCAAAGGCCGTCTTGGTGTCGTAGCTGAGGTTGCGGTAGAGCGTCGCCGCGGTCGAGATGCCGACGTGATGGATCAGCAGCGTGTAGCCGTCCGGCTGGGCGCGCGCAGCGCGGGTCGTGCCGATGGTGCCGCCGGCACCGGTCGCGTTCTCGACGATGACCTGCTGTCCCAGCGATTTCGCCATGCCGGCCGCGGTCAGGCGCGCGATGGTGTCGGTCGGCCCGCCCGCGGCGAATGGAACCAGCATGGTGATGGGCCGGGTCGGATAGTCCTGGGCAAACGCCGCGCCAGACGACACGAGCAGAGCCGATACGAGGGCTATGAACCGCATTAGTTTCCTCCGGATTGTTTGTTTGCGCCATCAAAGCGCATTCCGGGGCGCGCGGCCATCACGAAAGCAACGTCGTCAGGAACATTGCAGCGGTCGAAGGTGCACCGATGCCGACCACACTGCATCCGGTGTGCCCGCGCGACCTTGCCGTTCGCCCAAGGGCTACGTCTGCTGCTCGGCATCGCTCTCGAGCTTGTTACGGAGTGCCGCGACGATGCGATGAACCGTTTGCAGATCCTTGACCGCAAGCCCTTCGGAAAGGCTGTTGACCCACGGCATCTGCAAAGCCATGGCGGCGTCGAAAGCGCGCCGCCCCTTGTCGGTGAGGACGACGAGCTGTGCGCGGCGGTGATGCGGATTGGCCTCGAAGGCAACGAGGCCTTCCGCATGGAGGTCGTTGACGATCCGCTGCACGTTCTGGCGGTTGCCGCCGAGATCGCGGGCGAGCCAGGCTACCGGCTGCGGTCGCTCTGCCTGCACGATGGCGCCGAGAATCTGCCAGCGGGCGCTGGTGAGCCCGAGCGGGGCCACCAAACGGTCCCCTGCGGTCAGGAGCAGGCTGTTCAGCCGGAACAAGTCAAGCATGAGGTTCGTCAGGGCATCGCCGGCCGGCGTCCGTTGGGATTTCCGCATCCGTCACCATAGACAGTTATTGACATCATGATGTCAAATTACTAGATTGCATATAGTACCATATTGACATCATAAAACCATCTCGACGGAGTTCGTCATGGCACGCTTACGCCCACTGGACCCTGACTTTCCCATCGAGCGTCAGCTCGGCATCGACACCGGCCCTTTGGTGCTGGTGAATCTGTTCACGCTCGACAAGGCCGACGAACAAAGCTTTCTCCAGGTCTGGCAGGACGATGCCGCCTTCATGAAGCGGCAGCCCGGCTTCATCTCCACCCAACTTCATCGGGCGATCGGCGAAAGCCCCACGTATCTGAACTACGCAGTTTGGCAGACGAATGCCGACTTCCGGGCTGCGTTCACGCACCCCGAGTTCAGGTCGAAGATCTCGGCTTACCCTGCATCCGCGGTCGCCTCCCCGCACCTGTTCCAGAAAGTCGCGGTGCCCGGCATCTGCGTCGCGTAGCTCGCTTCGAAAACGGCAGAACCATGACCAAGATCATCCACCCAGTCGCGGGAGCGGTCGCACTGATCACCATTGCGACTTTCTGGCTTTCCACGGCTCTCACCGAGCTGTTTGCGTCACACGAGACCATAGCCATGGTGAAGACCGCCATACCGTGGGGCTTCCTGCTGCTCATTCCGATGCTTGCGGCGACGGGAGGCTCGGGATTCGTCCTGGCAAAGCAGCGGCGCGCCGGCCTGATCGGTGCGAAGATCAAACGCATGCCGTTCATTGCCGGCAACGGCATCCTGATTCTGATTCCCGCCGCGTTGTTTCTTGCCTCCAAGGCGAAGGCCGCGGAGTTCGACACCACGTTCTACGCCGTGCAGGCTCTCGAGCTGGCCGCCGGAGCAGCGAACATCGTTCTGCTCGGTCTCAACATGCGTGACGGCCTCAAGATGAAGGGCCGTTTCCGCGTTCGCGAGCCTGATCGCTTGAGCACCAAGCCGATCCTCTGAGCGCGAAGATTCTTTCACTGCTGCGGAAGTGATCCCCGCCTATGCCTGCTTCTTCTTCCCCTTGGCCGCCCTCGGCACCGGCTGCGGGTCCGGATTGCCTTCGATCGAGGACAGACGTCCGGCGGTGAACGTGTAGATGCCGGCGCGCGGACCAGTGGTCCAAGTGACGACGGCGACGCGGCGGCCGCCAGCGTCGTTGGACAGGTTGACGGTCGAGGGCGCGCCGATGCCGCGCACCACGTCGCATTCGGTGTGGCCGAGCGCGACCGTGCCGCCGATCGGCGCGGGCGTCGTCGAGGCATTGGCATCGGCCGGTCCGGGCGGCGGCGCCATGCCGGGACAGGCGCCGTCGGCGCTGACGAGATCCTCAGCCCGCACCGGCTTGTCGGGGGTCAGCGGCGGCGATTCGATCGAGATGTTCTTGATGAAGAGGCGGCCGGGTTTCTGGAACCATTCGGCATCCTTCGACAGCAAATCGGCCCCGCCCGCGCAGCCCGCGACCAGCGGTGCTACGGCAGCCAACGCAATCAAGAGCGAGCCGGGAAGCTTTTGATGTCGCACGATAAACGAATTCCCCACGTGAAGGACCAGCCCTAAGCGATTGTCCCAACATCCCTTTGCGGCATGAAGGTGGCCGAAGCCAGCATCGCCCGAAAAGTGCAAATTATCATTAATTGCGGCTAATTGCGCTTCTGCCACCGGCCGCGGTCGTCGGCCTGCCAATAGGTGACATCAAATCCCCGCGCCTTGCAATCCGTCCAGGCGGTGCGGGCGAGCGCAAGCGCGTCGGGATCGTCGCCGTTGAACAGCAGCACCATGCGCTCATAGCCCTGCGCGTCCTCCGGCAGCGCGGCGTTGTCGACCAGGAAGCGGACATTGGCCCCATTGGGATTGCCGCCCTCGATCGCCAGCACGATCGGCTGGTCGGCAACATCGTTCACCCGCCATGTCGCGTGCGGCAGGAATGAATCGTCGCGATAGGTCCACAAGTGCGAGTCGAGCGCATCGGCGCGCTCCTCCGAGGTCGACTGCACCACGACGCGCCAGCCGCGCTCGAGCGATTTCTCGAGAAGCGGCGGCAACACATTCTCCACCGTCATGTTTTGCAGATGGTAAAACAGCACTTCAGTCATGTCGGGTCATTTGCGCTCGTAATGGTCGGCGACTAGGCGGTCCAGCAGGCGAACGCCGTAGCCGCTGCCCCAGCTCTGGTTGATGTCGGTCTTCGGCGCGCCCATGGCGGTGCCGGCGATGTCGAGATGGGCCCAGGGCACGCCGTCGACGAAGCGCTGCAAGAACTGCGCGGCGGTGATCGAGCCGCCATGGCGGCCGCCGGTGTTCTTCATGTCGGCGAACTGGGAATCGATCAGCTTGTCGTATTCCGGGCCGAGCGGCATGCGCCAGACCTTCTCCCCGCTCTCGATGCCTGCCGTGAGCAGCCGGTCGGCCAGTTCATCGTTGTTGGAGAACATGCCGGCATGCTCGGTGCCGAGCGCCACCATGATGGCGCCGGTCAGCGTCGCAAGATCCACCATGAATTTCGGCTTCACCTTCTTGGCGACGTACCAAAGCACGTCGGCGAGCACGAGGCGGCCCTCGGCGTCGGTGTTGATGATCTCGATGGTCTGGCCGGACATCGAGGTGACGATGTCGCCCGGCCGCTGCGCGTTGCCGTCGGGCATGTTCTCGACGAGGCCGATGGCGCCGACCGCGTTGACCTTCGCCTTGCGCGCGGCGAGCGCATGCATCAGGCCGACGACGCAGGCCGCGCCGCCCATGTCGCCCTTCATGTCCTCCATGCTGCCGGCCGGCTTGATCGAGATGCCGCCGGTGTCGAAGCAGACGCCCTTGCCGACGAAGGCGATGGGGGCCTCGCCCTTCTTGGCCCCGTCCCAACGCATGATCACGGTGCGGCTCGGCCGCGCCGAGCCCTGGCCGACACCGAGCAGCGCGCCCATGCCGAGCTTCTGCATCGCCTTGACGTCGAGCACCTCGACCTTGACGCCGAGCTTGCGGAGCTGACCCGCTCTGCGGGCGAACTCCTCCGGGAAAAGCACGTTCGGCGGCTCGTTGACGAAGTCGCGTGCGATGATCACACCGTCGACGACATGGCCGGCCGCGGCGAACGCTTTCTTCGCCGCACCGGCATCGCCGACCGCAAGCGAGACGTCGGCGCGCGCGCCGCCCTCCTCACCGTCCTTCTTCTTGGTTTTGTAGCGATCGAACTTGTAAGCGCGTAAGCGCAGGCCCGAGGCGATCGCAACCGCCTGCTCGCTGGTCAGGGCGCCACCCGGCAGCTCCGCCAGGATGGTCATGGCGGTGGTGCCGGCGGGCAGCTTGCTGGCCGCCACCCCGCCGAACTTGAGGAAATCGTTGGCCTTGAGGCCGGTCGCCTTGCCGGCGCCGATCACGATCAGCCGGGTCGCCTTCACCCCCTCCGGCGCCAGAATGTCCAGCGCAGCACCACTCTTGCCCTTGAAGGCGGCCGCAGCCGCCGCGCGCTTCACAATCTCGGCAGCGCCGCCGAGGGCCTTGACCGTCGCCGGACCGAGCTTCAGGCCGTCGTCGCAGAACACGACCAGGATGCCACGAGGGGCGGCAGACAGCGGGACAAAGCCGACCTTGATGGCATCGGACATGGATAACTCCTCCAAAAGATGGGGCTTTTCGTCGTTCGGGCGTTCCAGCCACAACCGGAGCTGAACGGCGATTCACTGAGGCGTCCCCCACTATGGGCCACCCGCCCGGCAGATGCCAAGCTCCGCCGTGGCCCCCACGCCACAACAGCGAAATATTATCCATATGATGAGGGTGCCACGGGGCAGCCATTTTGTTGACGGATCAAAGGGATGGTAGTGAGAGGATGAACTGGCGGAAGAGCTGTTGGCCGACCTTGGGGATCCCCTGATCGGGGATTGGTTGGGCAGCCGGAATTCCGATCGGAATTGGGGCTTGGTGGGAATTCGTGCGGTAGCGCATGGGGTCGATCGATAGGTATATCTTCCGCACGACGCTGGCGTCGTTTGCGTTGGTCCTGGTTAGCCTCACCGGCGTGATCTGGATTACGCAGGCGTTGCGCGGCATCGACCTGATGACGAGCCAGGGTCAGACCATCCTCACCTTCCTCGGCATCACCAGCCTCGTGATCCCGGCCCTGGTCCTGATCATCTCGCCGATCGCGCTGATGATCGCGATCTCGCACACACTGAACAAGCTCGCGACCGATTCCGAGATCATCGTGATGAATGCCGCCGGCTTCTCGCCGATCCGGCTGTTCGTTCCGTTCTTCTATGCCACCTGCGTGGTGGCGCTGCTGGTCGCCTTCATCGCGGCCTATCTCGCCCCAGACGGGATGCGGCGCATCAAGCAATGGGATGCCGAGATCACCGCGGACGTGCTCACCAACATCCTGCAGCCCGGCCGCTTCGCCCGGCTCGACGAGAACCTCACGATCCGGATTCGCGAACGCCAACCGGGCGGCATCCTCGCCGGCATCTTCATCGACGACCGCCGCGATCCGAACGAGCGCGTCTCGATCGTCGCCGAGCACGGCGAGGTCGTGAAGAACGAGACCGGCTCGTTCCTGGTGCTGGAAACCGGCAATCTCCAGCGCTTCGAGGCGGGCAAGCGCGATCCGGCGCTCGTGGCCTTCGGCCGCTACGGCTTCGACATGTCGAAATTCGCCAAGGGCCGCGACGTCACCCTCGGCATCCGTGAGCGCTATCTCTGGGAGCTGTTCTCGCCATCCGACAACGATCCCGTCTACAAGCAGATTCCAGGGCAGTTCCGCGCGGCCCTGCATGACAGCCTGCTCGCGCCGATGTATCCGTTCGCCTTTGCGGTGCTGACCTTTGCCTTTCTCGGAGCGCCGCGCACCACTCGCCAGAGCCGCAACTTCTCCATCGCCTCCTCGATCGTGGCGGTGTTCGGCCTGCGCATGGCCGGTTTCGCCTGCTCGGTGATGGCGGTGAAGTCGCCGGGCGCGGTGCTGGCTCAATATGCGATGGTTTTCGGCGCCATCGGCGTCGGGCTGTGGATGATCATCCGCGGTGTCGTGGTCGAGCCGCCTCCCGGCCTGATGGAGGCCATCAACCGGTCGAACGCACGGATCGCACGGCTGTTCGGACGTCCGGCCACCGCATGAGCATGCTCACCAACACACTGGGGCGCTAT
The DNA here is from genome assembly GCF_020193625.1 of Bradyrhizobium sp. IC3123. NCBI lineage: Bacteria > Pseudomonadati > Pseudomonadota > Alphaproteobacteria > Hyphomicrobiales > Nitrobacteraceae > Bradyrhizobium > Bradyrhizobium sp. IC3123. The sequence goes on from NZ_JADYVF010000002.1 coordinate 516,493, forward strand.
TTCGCCGGCCGCTTCGTGGTCGCGGCGCTCGGCGTCTTCGGCGGCATTTTCCTGCTGCTGGTGCTGGTCGACTACATCGAGATGGTGCGCAAGACCTCGGGCCTTGCATCCGCCTCCGCGCTCATGGTGGCCGAGACCTCGCTGTTCCGGGTGCCGCAGCTCCTGGAGAAGCTGACGCCGTTCTGCATGCTGATCGGCGCCATGACCTGCTATCTCGCCCTCTCCCGCCGGCTCGAGCTCGTGGTGGCGCGCGCCGCGGGCATCTCCGCCTGGCAGTTCATCGCGCCCGCGCTCGGCAGCGCGCTTCTGATCGGGGTGATCGCCACCGTCGCCTACAATCCGATGTCGGCCAATTTGCGCGAGCTGTCCAAGCGCATGGAGGCCGAGCTGTTCGGCTCCGCACCCGGCGGCGGCATCCAGGACGCCTCCGGCTTCTGGCTCAACCAGATGACCAGCGACGGGCAGACCATCATCAATGCGGCGCGCAGCGAGCAGCAGGGCATCCGGCTGACCGGGCTGACGCTGTTCCGGTTCGACCAGGACCAGCACTTCAAGGAGCGGGTCGAGGCGCGCGAGGCGACGCTGGATGCCGGCCGCTGGCTGTTCAAGGGCGTCCGCCGCTTCTCGCTGGACGGACCGCCGATCGACCAGGCCACCCTGGAAATTCCGACCACGCTGACCGAGGCGCAGGTCCGCAACAGCTTTTCCACCCCCGAGACTGTGTCCTTTTGGCAACTACCGAGCTACATCCGCTCCTCCGAAAGCTCGGGCTTCGCGACAGCGGGATACCGACTCCAGTATCAGAAGCTTCTGGCGCAGCCGTTTTTGCTCGCAGCCATGGTGATGCTCGCGGCCTCCGTGTCGTTGCGCTTCTTCCGGATGGGCGGCGTGCAGAAGATGGTTTTGAGTGGCGTGGGCGCAGGCTTTCTGCTCTACGTTCTGTCGAAAGTAACTGAGGACTTGAGCAAGGCTGAGTTGATGCATCCGATCGCTGCGGCGTGGTTGCCCGTTGTGGTGGGCGGCCTCACCGGCTTTTTGGCCTTGCTCTATCAGGAGGACGGATAGTGACTGCCGTCCGCCGAGGGCTCGTGTCTCGTTTGACGCGGCGCACATGGGTGCGCGCGAACGGGCGCGACTTGTCCGTCCGCAGGCTCCTGATTGCCGTCGTCGCGGCTGCCTCGCTCGGCGGCTTGATCGACGCTGCCGCCGTGGCGCCGGCGAAGGCCCAGAGCTTCACCTACAATCCGCTGCCGCCGCGTGCGAAGCCGCCAAAGGCCCCCAACGACAACCAGATGCTGGTTCAGGCCACCGAGGTGAACTACGACTACAACAACTCGCGCGTCTCCGCGGTCGGTAACGTGCAGCTGTTCTACAACGGCACCAGCGTCGAGGCCGACCGGGTCATCTACGACCAGAAGACCAAGCGGCTGCATGCCGAGGGCAACATCCGCATGACGGATGCCGACGGCAAGATCACCTATGCCGAGATCCTGGATCTCTCCGACGATTACCGCGACGGTTTCGTCGATTCGCTGCGCGTGGACACGGCGGACCAGACCCGCATGGCCGCGAGCCGCGCCGACCGCTCCAGCGGCAATTACACGGTGTTCGAGAATGGCGTCTACACGGCCTGCGCGCCGTGTAAGGACGATCCGAAGAAGCCGCCGCTGTGGCAGGTCAAGGGTGCCCGCATCATCCACGACCAGCAGGAGAAGATGCTGTACTTCGAGACGGCACAGATCGAGTTCTTCGGCGTGCCGCTCGCCTACATGCCCTATTTCTCGACGCCCGACCCGACCGTGAAGCGTAAATCCGGCTTCCTGATGCCGGGCTATATTTCGGGCACGGACAGAACGGGCTATGGCGTCGAGGTCCCCTATTACTGGGCGATCGCGCCCGACATGGACGCAACCATCACCCCGCGCTTCTTGTCGCGGCAAGGCGCGCTGCTGCAGGGCGAATTCCGCCAGCGCCTGATCGACGGCGCCTACCAGATCCGTGCCTACGGCATCTACCAGCTCGATCCCGGAGCATTCGCCGGGCTGCCCGGCGACCGCGAGTTCCGCGGCGCCATCGACACCAAGGGTCAGTTCGCCCTCAACGACAAATGGGTCTGGGGCTGGGACGGCGTGCTGATGTCCGACTACTACTTCTTCTCGGACTACCGGCTCTATCAGTACCGCGATCCGCTCGGCTCGTTCCTGTTGCTGCCGACGGAAGCGCTGTCGCAGCTCTATCTGACCGGCGTCGGCAACCGCAGCTTCTTCGATGCGCGCACGATGTACTGGCTGAGCTATTCGGGCAACCAGAGCCAGGTGCCGATCGTCTACCCGGTGATCGACTATTCCAACGTGCTCAACTATCCCGTCTTCGGCGGCGAGGTCAGCTACAAGACCAATTTCGTGAACCTGTCGCGCGACGATGCGGTGTTCGACCCGATCACGACGCTCGCCAACACCAACAGCCTGTGCACCACGGCATCGGCCGATCCGCTGGCGCGGATGCCCTCGCAGTGCCTGCTGCGCGGCTTCCCCGGCACCTACACCCGCCTCACCGCGGAAGCGCAGTGGCGCAAGTCCTTCACCGACCCGTTCGGCCAGATCTGGACGCCGTTCGCGAGCCTGCGTGCCGACGCGATCAGGTCCTCGGTCTCCAACCAGCCCGGCGTGTCGAACTACCTGCCCGTCGGCGACACCGAGGCGTTCCGCCTGATGCCGACCCTGGGCCTGGAGTACCGCTATCCCTTCATCAACGTTCAGCCCTGGGGCTCGACCACCCTCGAGCCGATCGCGCAGATCATCATCCGGCCGAACGAGACCTATGCCGGCAGGCTGCCGAACGAGGACGCCCAGAGCCTGGTGTTCGACGCCTCGAACCTGTTCAGCGTCGACAAGTTCTCCGGCTACGACCGCGTCGAGGGCGGCGGCCGCGCCAATGTCGGCGTGCAGTCCACCACGCAGTTCGACAGGGGCGGCGCCGTTAAGGTGCTGTTCGGCCAGTCCTACCACCTGTTCGGCCTGAACTCCTTCACGGTGCAGGATGCCATCAATACCGGCCTCAACTCCGGCCTCGACAAGCCGCGGTCGGATTACGTTGCGAGCGCCAACTACTCGCCGAACAGCACCTACACGTTCAGCGTCCGCTCCCGCATGGACGAGCAGACCTGGAACGTGCAGCGCTTCGAGGCGGAAGGCCGCGCCAACTTCAATCGCTGGTCGGTCAGCGTGTTGTACGGCAATTACGCAGAGCAGCCGGAGCTGGGCTATCTGACCCGCCGCGAAGGCATCCTGACGACGGGCTCGCTGAAGGTCGCGACCAACTGGGTGGTGTCGGGCTCGGCGCGCTGGGACCTCGAGACCAACAAGATCAACCAATATGTGCTCGGTGCCGGCTATGTCGACGATTGCTTCGTGCTGGCGGCGAATTACGTAACTTCGTATAGCTATTCGGCGGGCACCGCACCGCCCACGCTGAGCCACGCGTTCATGTTCCAAATCGGCCTGCGCACGCTGGCGAACTCAACGACGTCCAGCAGTTCCGCCGGCCTCCAGTAAATGGTTTGAAGTGCCGGCCGCGTTTGCCCTATCTCGACGCGGCCGACATGCGAGCGACATCATGACGACGCCATTGCCTGTCTTCCGCCTCCTTCTCGCCATCGGTGCCGGGCTGATCTTGGCCGCCCTGCCCTCGCCGTCGCGCGCGCAGAACATCGCCGTGATGGTCAACGGCGATCCCATCACCGATTTCGACATCGAGCAGCGCATCAAGCTCGACCAGCTGTCGACACAGAAGACCCCCAGCCGGCAGGAGGTCATCAACGTGCTGATCGACGACAAGGTCAAGATCAAGGAAGGCAAGAAATACGGCGTCGATCCCAGCGTCTCCGACATCAACCAGTCCTATGACGGCATGGCGCAGCGCATGCGCATCACGCCGGATCAGCTCACCAAGTCGCTCGAATCCAAGGGCGTCCGCCCGGAGACGCTGAAGAGCCGCATGAGGGCCGAGATGGTCTGGGGCAGCCTCGTGCGCGGCCGCTTCAAGGAGAAGCTGCTGGTCGGCGAGCGTGACGTCGCGCAGGCCGTGCAGGCGCAGACCGGCGAAAAGCTTCAGATCGAGGGCACCGAGTACAAGATGCAGCCGATCGTGCTGATCGTGCCGCGCGGCTCGTCGGCGGCGTTCCTGGAAACCCGGAAGAAAGAAGCCGAGTCCTATCGGGCCCGCGTCGGGAGCTGCGAGGAGGCCAATTCGCTGTTCCGCTCGACCCCGAACGCGACCATCCGCGACACCGTCACCAAGACCACCGCGGAGCTGCCGGAGCCGCTGCGCAAGGTGCTCGACGACACCCCCATCGGCCGCCTGACCGCGCCCGAGATGACCAAGAACGGCATCGAGATGGTGGTGCTGTGCTCGCGCAAGCCGACCATGATCGACACGCCGAAGAAGCGTGAGGTCCGCGAGAAGATGTATCAGGAGAAGTACGAGAAGACGCAGAAGGCCTATCTCGACGAGCTGCGCAAGGCGGCGATGATCGAATATCGCAACCGCTGATGGCCAAGCCCTTCTCAGAGCCCACCACCGAGTCCGCAGCCAAGCCTCTTGCAACCAAGCCCCTTGCAGCCAAGCCCCTTGCCCTCACCCTGGGAGAGCCCGCCGGCATCGGCCCCGACATCACGATCGCGGCCTGGCTCAGGCGGGGCGAGCTGAACCTGCCCGCCTTCTATCTGCTCGGCGACGAGGCCCTCATCGCGCGCCGCGCCAAAGCGCTCGGCGCCGATATCAGGATCGCCGCGGTGGGCCCCAGTGAAGCGGGTTCCGCGTTCACGGACGCCTTGCCCGTGGTCGCGACCGGCGAGCGCGCCACCGCCGAGCCCGGCAAGCCCGATTCATCCAGCGCGCCGGCCGCGCTCGCCTCGATCCGGCAGGCGGTCCTCGACGTGCGCGCGGGCCGTGCCGGCGCCGTCGTCACCAACCCGATCGCCAAGAGCCTGCTCTACCGCGCCGGCTTCCGTCATCCCGGCCATACCGAATTCCTCGCCGAGCTCGCCGCGGAGAACGGCTGCGTGCCGCAGCCGGTGATGATGCTGTGGTCGCCCCAGCTCGCCGTCGTGCCCGTGACCATCCACGTCTCGCTGCGCGATGCGCTGGGCGAGCTCACCAGCGAGCTGATCGTCTCGACCGTCCGCATCGTCGCCACCGAGCTGAAGTCCCGCTTCGGCATCGCAAGGCCGCGCATCGCGGTCTCCGGTCTCAATCCCCATGCCGGCGAGGACGGCTCGCTCGGCCACGAGGAGCAGACCGTCATCGTCCCGGCTCTGAAAGCGCTGCGCAACGACGGCATCGAGGCCAGAGGGCCGCTGCCCGCCGACACCATGTTCCACGAGGCGGCGCGACGGACCTATGATTGCGCGGTCTGCATGTATCACGACCAGGCGCTGATCCCGATCAAGACCGTCGCCTTCGATGACGCCGTCAACGTCACGCTCGGACTGCCCTTCATCCGCACATCGCCCGATCACGGCACCGCCTTCGACATCGCCGGCACGGGCAAGGCCAATCCGGCGAGCCTGATCGCCGCGCTGCGGCTCGCCAGCCGCATGGCGGCTGCGACAAGCTGATGAGCGCGATCGACGACCTCCCGCCGCTGCGCGAGGTCATCCGCCAGCACGCGCTGTCGGCGCGCAAATCGCTCGGCCAGAACTTCCTGCTGGACCTCAATCTCACCGCGCGCATCGCGCGTGCGGCCGCACCGCTCGAGGATTCCACCATCGTCGAGATCGGCCCCGGCCCGGGCGGGCTGACGCGGGCGCTGCTCGCGCTCGGCGCCCGCCGCGTCATCGCCATCGAGCACGACGAGCGCGCGATCCCCGCCTTGCAGGATATTTCCGCGCGCTACCCGGGCAGACTCGAGATCGTGCATGGCGATGCCATGACCTTCGATCCACGCCCGCTGCTCGCGGGCGAACGCGCCAAGATCGTCGCCAACTTGCCCTACAACATCGCGACCCAGCTTCTCATCAACTGGCTCGTTACCGAGCCCTGGCCGCCCTGGTACGAGATGATGGTGCTGATGTTCCAGCGCGAGGTCGGCGAGCGCATCGTCGCGCGCGAGGACGAGGAGGCCTATGGCCGGCTCGGCGTGCTCGCCAATTGGCGCTGCGAGACCAAGATCCTGTTCGACATTGCGCCGTCCGCCTTCGTGCCGCCGCCGAAGGTGACCTCCTCCGTCGTGCGTCTCAAGCCGCGCGCAGAGCCGCTTGCCTGCGATCGCAGGATGCTCGAGCAGGTCGCCGCCGCCGCCTTCGGCCAGCGCCGGAAAATGCTGCGGCAAAGCCTGAAATCATTGAATGTCGATCCGGCGCGGCTTGCACGAGCCGCCGGCGTCGACGCGACGCGGCGCGCCGAGACCATTCCCATCTCCGGCTTTGTTGCCATGGCGCGTGAATTGGCGGATATACGCAGCGAAAACTGAGTAACCAAGAATTCCGGAGGAAAGAAAATGGCGTTGATGCGTCGGCAGTCCCTGGTCAAGTTCGATGCGCCGCTGTGCGAGACCATCGTCGAGACGCCCAAGCCGCAGGGCCGTGAGGTCTTGGTCCGCATCGAGCGCTGCGGTCTCTGCCATTCCGATCTCCACATCCAGGACGGCTATGCCGATCTCGGCGGCGGCAAGAAGCTCGACACCACGCGCGGCATGACGCTGCCCTTCACGCTCGGCCACGAGATCGCGGGCGTCGTCGACGAGGTCGGCCCCGATGTTCCGGCCAGCCTCGTCGGCGCCAAGAAGGCGGTGTTTCCGTGGATCGGCTGCGGCCAGTGCCGCGACTGCGCCAATGGCGACGAGAATCTTTGTGTGAAGCAGCGCTTCCTCGGCGTCTCCATCGACGGCGGCTTCGCCACCCACGTTCTGGTCCCCGACGCCAAATATCTGCTCGACTACGATCCCCTGCCCGTCAACCAGGCCGCCACCCTGATGTGCTCCGGCGTCACCGCCTATGGCGCGCTCAAGCGCCTGGTCGACCGTCCGCGCCAGCGCAATTTGCTGCTGATCGGCCTCGGCGGCGTCGGCATGATGGGCCTGTCGTTCGCGCAGGCGATGTTCAAGCAGCCGATCACGGTCGCCGACCTCTCGCCGGCCGCGCGCGAGACCGCACTCAAGAACGGCGCCGCCGTCGCCTACGATCCGGCCGAGCCCGACGTGATCAAGCGCATCCTGAAGGAGACCGAGGGCGGCTTCGACGAGATCGTCGATTTCGCCGGCAACGAGAAGTCGATGGCCTTTGCCGTCGCCGTTGCCGCGCGCGGCGGCAAGATCGTGGTCTCCGGCCTGATGGGCGGCCAGTTCACGCTGCCGATGGTGCAATGGGTCTACAAGCGCATGACCATCGAAGGTTTCATGGTCGGCACGCTCGCGGAGGCTCACGAGCTGATGGCGCTCGCCCGCGCCGGCAAGATCAAGCCGACGCCGATGCGCGAGGAGCCGATGGGCGACGTGCAGAAATGGATCGACGAATTGCGTGCCGGCAAGGTCGTCGGCCGCATCGTCCTGAAGAACTGACCGCGGCGCGGCGGGTCCGACGCAAGTCTCGCCCGCCGCACGGAACGCCTGCGGCCGCGCCGCGTTGGCTGCGCATGTCGATCCGTTGCACCGTCGAAAGCGCATTCTTCATCGCCTGGAGCTGCCTGGAGAAGAGCGGCGAGCTCGGGCCGCCGGACGCGAGCGCGAACTTCCTGCTCGACGCCATCGAGGCCCAGCTTCGAACCGGTGAGCGCCGGCAATTGATGCTCGCCAACCGGGCGATCGACGCTTACCGCGCCGCTGCGTCACAGGGCCGACTGACGGGGGATCGCGAAGTCCGCTGCGGCTGACGATCCTCGCTGCCGTCCAGCCCGCTGAAGCCGCGACGCCGTGCTCTGGTTTTCAACGTTCGAACGTCCGTTGTGTGCACTTTGGAACCGTCGGTTCCGCCGCGGAAACGTAGGTTTGCCGCTGGCGCCGATTCCCGGCCCGCCCAAGAGAACGCAATGTGACCGGTCGGCCCAAGAACGATCTGCTCCGGCAGCTCAATCATCAGGATTTCGAACTGCTCGCGCCTCACCTCCAGCCGATCGACGTCGGGGCGAGTCAGGTCCTGCATCACGCCGGCGACGACATTGCCGCGGTGCATTTTCCATGCGGTCCCGCGCTGGTGTCGTTCGCCGTGCCGGTCGAGGACGATCGCGAGGTCGAAAGCCTGCTGGTCGGGCGCGAGGGCGCGGTCGGCATCGCCGCCGGCCCCAGCCCTTCGCTCGCCTATTCGCGCATGGTCGTGAAGTTTGGCGGCACCCTGGTGCGGCTGCCGTTGCGCGCGCTCGAGCAGGCGCAGCAGAGATCGGCGACGCTCCAGGAGGCCTTCGCGCGCTATGCCGACTGCCAGTTCGCGCAGCTCTTGCAGACTGCGGCTTGCAACGCTGCGCATTCGATCGAGCAGCGGGCCGCCAAGTGGATCATGTCCGCGCAGGAACATATCGGCGGAGCCGAGATTCCTCTCACCCACGAGCAGCTCGCCGGCATGCTGGGCGTCTCCCGCAGCTATGCCAGCCGCGTCATCCAGATGTTCAAGGCGCGGCGCATCCTCGCGACCCGCCGCGGCGCCATCCTGATCCTCGACGCAGCAGCGCTCGAAGCGAGAGCCTGCTGCTGTAACGATTGGGTGAAGAAGCATTTCCACGAGGTGCGCGGTGGAGCGGCACCCGCGGAGGGTTGATGCCTCCGCCTCACGCATGCGGCGGCGACTGCCGCTTCAGATGCAGATAGGTCGGACTGAAATCGCCGAGCCGCTGCAGCTCGCGCCATTTCAGCACGACCAGCTCGCCATCACGAAGATCCATCGCGCCGCTGCGCCTGAGATCGGCGAGCGTCCGGTTCACCGTCGCGATCGCCATGCCGAGCGTCTCGCCGAGCTGCGCGAGACTGATCGGCATGCGGCAACGATTGCCGTGCACCAGCTGCGCCGCGCGGGCGCGGTAGAACAGCTCGCAAAACAAGTGCGCCATGCGGGTCTGCATCGGCCGGGCACTGTTGTTGGTGATGGCCTCGCGAAAGATCGCGGCATCGAGCAGCGTCTCGCGCCAGACCGCGAGGGCGAAGGTCGGCCGCCGCCGGAACGCGATGAACAGTTCGCGGTGCGGGATGAACGCCACCGACGCCGGCCCGAGCGCACTGAGCCCGTGATCCATCTGGTCGATGAACAACCCCTGCGCATCCGGAAGATCGCCGGTGAGATGGAACGCCAGATATTGCCGCCGCCCGCTGCCGAGCAGGTGATAGCGGGCAACCATGCCGGAGACGACCAAAGCGGAATGCTCGGGCTCATCGCCTTGACGGATGAAATCCTCATTGGTTGCGAAATCGCGCAGCATGAAGGTCAACGCGCGAATCTCGCCAATATCCTCCTCTGCGAGCGCGGTGTGCTCGCCGAGGTTCCGTATCAGCACGTCGTGAGCCTTTTCCATGGAGCCGCCAAAAATCGCGCCGGTTCTATCAAATGATACGTCCGGCTTGCGTTCAGCGGACTAGAACGCAGATCGGAAGCACAGGTTGCTAACCGGCTTGCGACGCATCGATCGCAGCCACCCCCATCCCCCCATTCGGACCAGCCGGCCTTAACATGAAAAGCACCACTCTCCTGGAGCGCATCCGGCGCCTGTTCGCATCCGATGCCGGCGAGCATCTGGACAGCATCAGCGACGCCTTGCTGAAGGGAACGCTGAGGGAGCCGGTCCGGCCGATGTCGGATCAGGAGCTCGCTCGCGCCATCCGCGAGTTCCGCTCCGTGCCGGTTTCCGACTGGACGCTTGCGAAACTGTCGCGTCGCCTGGCCGAGGCGTCCGTGCCGCGGGACGGCTGAAGCTGCACGCGAGGCCCATGCCACATCCGAAATTCATCGTCCGTCTGCAGACGATCGAAGGCCTGTCCGAGGACGAGCGCCGCCAGATCGCGGGCTTGCCGTCCACGCTGCGCCAGGTCGCGGATGGCGAGATCGTGCTGCGCCAAGGCGAGGCCGCGAGCCGCTGCGTCTTCGTCGTCAGCGGCTTCCTCTACCAGTCGCGCATCGTCGGCGATCGCAGCCAGACCCTCGCCTTCCATGTTCCCGGCGACATGCCATGCCTGCACACGCTGCTGGTCTCGCCGATGGACGCGGATCTCGTGGGGCTCGGCCCGACCATCGTCGGCACCGTCGCCCACAGCCAGCTCCGCCAGCTGCTCGACAGCTCGATCCACCTGACCCGCGTCTTCTGGCGCGAGACGCTGATCGACGCGGCCATCTCGCGGCAATGGATCGCCCGCCTCGGCGCGCAGGCGGCGCTGCCCAAGGTCGCGCACCTCATCTGCGAGCTCGCCGCAAGGCTGGAGATCGTCGGCCTCGTCAAGCGCAACTGCTTCCAGATGCCAATGACGCAACGCCACGTCGCGGACGCCTGTGGCCTGTCCATCGTCCACGTCAACCGCACCATCCAGGAGCTGAGGCACCGCGGATTGATCGCGTGGGAAGGCAGCGAGATCGAGCTGCTCCAGCCCGACGAGCTGCGCAGACTTGCGGATTTCTCGCCGGATTATCTAAGCTGAGCGGACCGCCACGCGGCGAGCAGCGGTCCGCCGCTCCCCAGCACGGGATCCGTCTTCGGCTTGCGGACCTTGGCGATGCGCTTGACCGCGTCGGGACGCTGGCGTGTGTCGGTGCACTCGTCATAGGTGCCGTCCTGCGGGTAGGCGCCGACGACCATAAAGTCCCGGCTGGATTCGATCAGCCGGTGGCCGGTGCCCGCGGGCAGGACCAGCACGTCCCCGGCTTTCAGTTTCAGGATGCGGCCCTTGATCCCGCCGCACTCGATCCTCGCCGTGCCGCGCGCCACGCCCATCACTTCATGGATCTGCGAATGATAGTGGACGAAGTCGTACACGGTGTCGCGCCACGATCGGCCCCAGCCATTGGTGTCGAACAGCGTATCGATGACGACCTCGGGCGGAAAGCGCCGACCGTTCAGCTTCACCGCGCCGCGATAGAGCAGCGCCGGGAAGCGCGGATGGTTCGGCACGATGCCGTCATCGCGAAAGTGCATGGCCGTGGGCTTGCGGGCCCGTACCAGCCCCCGCAGCGTCGCTGCATCGGGCTGCTCCTCTACCAGCTTCTTGGCGAAGTTCTTGATCTGATCCTTGACCGGCATGACGTCTCCTCAGCCGCGAAATAACGGCTGCGGAGGTGAGAAGTTTCCGGGCCCGATCGGAGCAAGGCCCGACAGGGCCTCTCCTCGTCATGACGCGGCGTCGGAAGGAAGCGCGTCAACGCTTGGCGGCAATCAGTTCGGCAAACTGCCGCAGATAGAGCGGCCAACCCTGATCGCTGTCAACGCCGCTGCGGACGCCTTCCCAGCCCTCGCCATGCCGATCGAGGCGACGGTGCTCCAGCTCCAAGCGGGTCCGGCTTGGTGTCTCCGCAATGAACCGGACCTCCCATTCACTCGTCTTGGCGGGATCGGTCTCGATTTGCCAGCGCGGGCTGATGTCCCAGCTCAAGAGGACTCGATTGGGTGGTTCGAACGCCAACACGCGCGCCCAGCGGCATTCGCTGCCGTCGATCCCCCGATCATAAATGCTTCCGCCCACCCGAGGTTCGAATACGGTCTCTGCGATGGGAACGGCGAGCAGATTGTGCTCGCGCGGCTTGAAGCTGCCGAAGTCTTCGGTGAAGACCTTGAACGCGCGCTCGATCGGCGCCTCGACGACGATGGAATGTTTGACGGGCGCAATCGATACACGTGTGTTCATCTGGATCCCTCCGATGGTTTTTCGACGGCTAGTTTGTAAGCGGCCAACGTGTCGCTCCAGAACCGGTCGAGCCAGGCTCGCATCTGGCCGAGTCCCGCCGGATCGACGTAATAGACGTTGCTGGCGCCCTTCGGCTCTGCACGAACCAAGCGGGATTCGCGCAGCACCTTGAGATGCTGTGAGACGGCCGACTGGGACACGGGCAGCTGTCGCGTGATCTCGGCGACCGTGCGTGGCCGTGCACCGACAAGCTCGAATATCCGCCTGCGGGTGGGATCGCCGAGTGCGGCCAGTTGTGCGCTGTCCTTAGCCATAGACACTCACCGCTCCATGCCACGCTTGTCATAAGTTACTACTAATGATTAGTACTGACTTATGATCGTGTCAACCGGCTCAGGTCGTGGCGTGGAACTCTGATCGTGACGTTGGGAGAGTCTCATCCGGGGCGGAACGAACGTCGCGCAGGCCCGATTCAAGCCACATCCTCTCCGGATTTGCGGCTCATTGCCACCCAAGTCTTTGACGAGAAGGGGCTCGTTGAGAGTTGCGTCATGCGTAACCGGGAGACCAGGATGGGCAACCGCGCCGCAAAGTTCATTTCGACCCTCGTCGCCAGCATCCTCGCGGGCGCGCCATTGGCCGCGGTATCGCAGAACGCGCCGACGCCATCGAGCACGGCCGCCGCGGCGCCCGACTGCCTGGCTTCGCCGAAGGATGCCACGCCGCAGGGCCAGCACTGGTACTACCGCCTCGATCGCACGACGAAGCGCAAGTGCTGGTATCTGCGCGCCGCAGGCGGCAAAGCCGCACAGACCGCGCAGGCGACGACCGATACATCCGAGCCGGATGCAGCACCGCCGCAGGCCGTGCAGAACGCGCGCGCGGAATATATCGCGCCGCAGACGAGTGCCGCAGCGGGCACGCCGAACATGGCCGCGCCCGCGCCGGCTGCAGCGAATGCACCCGCGGTCGCGCCGCAGCCGCCGAGCAGCGTCGCCGAAACCAACGCGCAGCAGCCGGCCGTGACCGCGCGCTGGCCCGAGGCCTCCACAGCGTCCACCGCGCCAGCGCCTCAGCCGGCGGAAACCACGGTTGCAGCAGCCGCGCAGCCAAACGCGAAGCTGTCAAAATCCCCTGCTCCGCTCCCGCCCGCGGCCGATGGCACGACTGACAAGTCCGGCGGTTCGCTGCAGATGCTGATGCTTGTGATCGGCGGTGCGCTGGCGCTCGCCGGCATCCTCGCCAGCGTCATCTACCGCTTCGCCGGCGGACGGGTCCGCGCCAGGGCCGCCGACCGCCGCGGGCATTGGGACGATTGGGCGCCGCAGGACCATGACGGAAGCCACGCGCCCTGGCGCGATTCACCGCCGGCCGCCGCCCAGCCGCCCCGCCCGATCGACTTCGATGCGGCACGTCCGCAACCGACAAGACAGGCGACGAAACTCGCCGCGATCGGCCGCGAGATCGAGCTGATCGACGCACGCAGGCAACGTGCCGCCGCTCCGGCCGCAAAACCGGTCGAGTCCAGAAGCGACAAGGTCGAGATCAAGTTGTTCGATCGGGCTGCTGCACCCAAGCTTGCCGCCAACGAAATTGAGGCGGATCGCGATGACGCGCCGGCAGGTCGGGATACCGATGCCGTCGATGTCGACGCGATCACGACGATGCTGGAGCAGCTGGCGAAGGAAGGGCCGCGCCTGTCGCGGCCTAACCTTGAAGCTGACCTTGCAAACTTCGCACGAAGCCTACGAGGCCAATCCGCCGCTCGCGCTTGAGACGCTCGGCCTTCAGGATCGACTGCACCTCGGCGAAGGCTTCGTCGACCGCGTGGTTGATCACGATGTAGTCGTACTCGGCCCAGTGACTCATCTCGTCGCTGGCGCGGCTCATGCGCTTGCGGATCACCTCGTCGGAATCCTGCGCGCGCGAATGCAGGCGCTTCTCGAGGTCGGCGGCCGAGGGCGGCAGGATGAAGACGCTGACGACATCGGCGCGCGCCTTCTGTTTCAATTGCTGGGTGCCCTGCCAGTCGATGTCGAACAGCACATCCTGGCCGGCCGACAACGCCGCATCCACGGGGCCGCGCGGCGTACCATAGCTGTTGTCGAACACCGTCGCCCATTCCAGCAGTTCGTCGGCCTTCACCATGGCATCGAACGTCGCCTTATCGACAAACGTATAGTCCTTGCCGTTGACCTCGCCCGGCCGCATCGCGCGCGTGGTCGCAGAAACCGACATTTTCAAGCCCGGCATCCGGTCGATCAGCATGCGCGACAGCGTCGTCTTGCCCGCGCCTGATGGCGAGGACAGCACGAACATCAATCCGCGCCGCTCGACACCGTCAGTTCCGTGACCGCCCGTCGTCATCGATCACTCCAGATTCTGCACCTGCTCGCGGAACTGCTCGACCACGTTCTTCATGGCGAGGCCCGTGTTGGTCAACTCGATGTCGTTCGACTTCGAGCAGCAGGTGTTGACCTCGCGGTGAAACTCCTGCGCCAGGAAATCCAGCTTGCGCCCGATCGGGCCGCCCTTGCCGATCAGCTCGCGCGCCTGCGCGATGTGGGAGGCGATGCGGTCGAGCTCCTCGCGGATGTCGGCCTTGGTCGCGATCAGGATCGCCTCCTGCATCAGGCGGTCGGAGTCGAAACGGTCGGAGGTGTCGAGCAGCGCTGCGATCTGCTCAGCGAGCTTCGCCTTGATCGCCTCCGGCTTGCGGCCGGGCGCGGCCTCCGCTCTCTTCGCCAGCTGCTCGATCTCGTCGACGCGCTGGGTCAGGATCTGCCCAAGCGAAGTGCCCTCGCGCTTGCGCATCGCAACGAGCTCGTCGAGCGCCTTGTCGAAGGCCTCGGCGGCAGCAGTGCGCGCTGCCTTGTCCTCCTCCTCGTCGCCCTCGGGCTCGGCGACCTCGACGACGCCCTTGATGGCGAGCAGGCCGTCGATGCTCGGCGCCACCGCGTCGACCTTCCCCGAGATCAGCGCGGCGGCCTTCAGCACCGCGTTGAGCACGTCCTCGTTGATGCGGACGGTGGCGGCGGCATTGGTGCGCTTGACGGTGAGATTGGCATAGACGGTGCCGCGCGAGAGCAGCTCGCCCGCGCGCTTCTTGGCATGGGCCTCGAGCTCATCAAACCCCTGCGGCAGCCGCACGCGCAAGTCGAAGCCCTTGGCATTGACCGACTTCAACTCCCATTCGAACGTATACGGCCCGCTTGCGCCGTGGCATCTCGCAAAGCCGGTCATGGACGACAGCGCCATCAGTTCAAATTCTCCAGGAACACGGGATTCGCGAGGCTATCAAGCCACGCGAATCTTAAGACTATTTTGCCGGAAAGTGGAATCGGCAATGTCCGCAAGCCGATCTGCGCGCAAGGCTCAGCGCTGAACCACCGGCGGCGAGCCCTGCACCGCGCCCTGCCGGGCCGGTGGGGGATTGGCTGGAGCAGCCGGGCGTGCTGCCGGCGGCCTCTTCTGCTGATTGGGCCGTGCCGGCGTGGCCGCGGTCGGCGCGTCGGCAGCGCCAGGCGCGGCAACGGCCGGCGGCTGCGCGTCCTCGGGCGGCTCGACCGTGTCGTTCTGGATCTGCTTCTCCATCGCGCGGAGCTTGGCGACGTTCTTCTGGTGCGCGTCGTAGGTTTCGGTGAAGGCATGCCCGCCGGTGCCGTCGGCGACGAAATAGAGGTCGCGGGTGCGGGCCGGGTTGGCGGCAGCTTCGAGCGAGGCGCGGCCCGGATTGGAGATCGGGCCCGGCGGCAGGCCGTCGATCACATAGGTGTTGTAGGGCGAGGGCTGCGTGATCTCGCTGCGTTTGATCGGCCGGCCCAGCGTTCCCTTGCCGCCGACGAGGCCGTAGATGATGGTCGGATCGGACTGCAGCTTGATCCGCTGCTTCAGCCGGTTGACGAACACCGCGGCGACACGGCTGCGCTCGTCCGCCTTGCCGGTTTCCTTCTCGATGATGGACGCCAGCGTGACCAGCTGCTCCGGCGTCTTGACTGGAATGTCCTGATTGCGGCGCTCCCAGATCTCCGACAGCACACGCTTGTGCGCCTGCTGCATGCGCTGGACCACCTGCTCGCGCGGGGTGCCGCGCGGGAATTTGTAGGTCTCCGGGAGCAGCGTGCCTTCGCGCGGCAGCTCGCGCACGCTGCCGGTGAAGATGTCGTTGTCGGACAGCCGCGCCACGATCTGCTCGGAGGTCAGGCCTTCGGGAATCGTCACGGCGTGCTGCACCACCTTGCCCTCGACGATGGTGCCGATGACGTCGCGCAGCGAGGCGTTCTTCTGGAAGGAATACTCACCCGGCTTGAGGTCCGAGCTCGCCTTCAACGCGGCGACGCTGGCGATGAACACCCAGGGATTGACGTCGGTCACGCCTTCCCGGTTCAGCGTCTCGGCGATGTCGCGCTTGCCCGCACGCTGCGGGATGTTGACGATCTTGTCCTCCTTCAGCGGTCCGGGCGCCTCGAGCACCTGGCGGCCGTAATAATAGACGCCGCCGGCGCCGAGCATGGCGATCAGCAGAAGCGTGATGATGGCGTTGCCGACGACGACGAACGGATTGCGCGCGCGGTCCGACCGCTTGGGCGGCGGCGGAAGTTGCTCGGGCTCGAGCGCGGCCCGCGGACTCCGGGGTGAAATGGGCGGCCTTTCACTCATCGAAACAACCTGAATCCTGCCGGTTCAATAGCGGCCCGACAATCGCTTGCCCTGCCAAAAACGCACGCGCCCACGTCCATGACTATCGCCGAATACGGCAAAACGGTGGATTCGTCTCAAACACAAACTAACTGACTAGGCGCCGGACGATCACCGACGCATTGGTACCGCCAAAACCAAAAGAGTTCGACAACGCGACGTTGACCTCACGCTGCTTCGACTTGTGCGGCACGAGATCGATCGCGGTCTCGACCGACGGATTGTCGAGATTGATCGTCGGCGGCACGACATTATCGCGAATCGCCAGAATCGCGAAAATCGCTTCGATCGCACCGGCCGCGCCGAGCAGATGGCCGGTCGACGACTTGGTCGAGGACATCGCGACCTTGGAGGCGGCGTTGCCGAGCAGACGCTCGACCGCGCCGAGCTCGATCTCGTCGCCGAGCGGCGTCGAGGTCCCGTGCGCATTGATGTAATCGAGATCGGACGGCGTCAACCCGGCACGCTTGAGCGCGGCCGACATGCTGCGGAAACCGCCATCGCCGTCGGGCGACGGCGAGGTGATGTGATAGGCATCACCCGACAGACCATAGCCGATCACCTCGGCATAGATCTTCGCGCCGCGCCGCCTGGCGTGCTCCAGCTCCTCCAGCACGAGGACGCCGGCGCCCTCGCCCATCACGAAGCCGTCGCGGTCTTTATCGTAGGGACGCGAGGCCTTTTCGGGAGTCTCGTTGAAACCGGTCGACAGCGCGCGCGCGGCGTTGAAGCCGGCAATGCCGATGCGGCTGATCGGCGACTCGGCGCCGCCCGCGACCATCACGTCGGCATCGCCCAGCGCGATCAGGCGGGCGGCATCGCCAACCGCATGCGCGCCGGTCGAGCATGCCGTGACCACCGAATGGTTCGGCCCCTTCAGCCCGTGCGCGATCGAGACGTAGCCGGAGGCGAGATTGATCAAGCGGCCGGGAATGAAGAACGGCGACACCCGGCGCGGCCCGCGCTCCTTCAGCAGGATCGCGGTATCGGCGATGCCGTTGAGGCCGCCGATGCCGGAGCCGATCATGGTGCCGGTCGCGCATTTGTCCTCTTCGGTCTCGGGATGCCAGTTGGCGTCGTCGAGCGCCTGACCGGCCGCGGCCATGCCGAAGATGATGAAGTCGTCGACCTTGCGCTGGTCCTTCGGCTCCATCCACTTGTCCGGATTGAAGCTGTCGTTCGAGCCGTCGCCGCGCACGACCGTGCAGGCGATCTTGGTCTGCAGATCGGAGACATCGAAGCTCTCGATCCTGCGCGCACCGCTTTCGCCGTTGAGGATGCGCTTCCAGGTCGGCTCGACGCCACAGCCGAGTGGCGAGACCATGCCGAGACCCGTGACGACAACCCGCCTCATATCCGAAAACTCCGCATCGAAAGAATCACGGCCAATAACAAGAAACCGGCTGACCGCTGCGAAGCGGCCCGTCCGGTTTCAATGTTGTCCCCGCGAAATTGAAGAGCCTTAGCTCTTCGCGTTCTTCTCGAGAAACTTCGTAGCGTCGCCGACGGTGAGAATCGTTTCCGCAGCGTCGTCCGGAATCTCGCAACCGAATTCCTCTTCGAACGCCATCACCAGCTCGACGGTATCCAGACTGTCGGCGCCGAGGTCGTCGATGAAGCTCGCGTTGTCGACAACCTTCTCGGGTTCAACACCAAGGTGTTCGACCACGATCTTCTTAACCCGCTCGCCAATGTCACTCATTGCTTAACCTCGTGTTGTTCCCTGTAGACCCGACCCCCCGGGACGATACGAGCCGTCGTGGTCGTTTGACTGCCTTCGCTTACGAACTTTGATTTGGCCCATCCTAACCGATGGAGGCCCCGGCGAACGACGGCCAAAGGCTCCGCATCGCCAATATACAGGGTTTCAAAAACCTGCAATGGCGTTCTTTGCCCATCCGTTGGAGGTCCGGTTATCATACTTCAATTGCCTTGACTACAAGCCTCATTTCGCTCCGGAAACGGCCGTTTGCCGCATGCCGCACCGCCGTGACAGGCGACGCGGCACGAGATGTCAGATCATGGCCATGCCGCCGTTGACGTGGATGGTCTGCCCGGTGACGTAGGCTGCTTCGTTCGAGCTCAGATAGACGGCGGCCGCTGCGATGTCCTCGGGCGTCCCCAGGCGGGCGGCCGGAACCTTGGTGAGAATCGTTTCGCGCTGCTTGTCGTTGAGCGCATCGGTCATCGGCGTCTTGATGAAGCCCGGCGCGATGCAGTTCGCGGTCACGCCACGCTTGGCGTATTCGGCCCCTAACGTCTTGATCATGCCGATCAGGCCGGCTTTCGACGCCGTATAATTGCCCTGCCCGGGATTGCCGGTGACGCCGACCACCGAGGTGATGGCGACGATGCGGCCGAAGCGCTTGCGCATCATCAGCTTGGTCGCGGCGCGCGCCAGGCGGAAGGTCGCGGTCAGATTGACGTTGATAACCTCGTCCCAGTCCTCGTCGCGAAGCTGCACGAAGAGATTGTCGCGCGTGATGCCGGCATTGGCGATGAGAATGTCGACCTGGCCCATCGCCGCTTCCGCAGCGGGCACCAGCGCCTCGACCTCATCGGCCTTGGAGAGATTGCAGGGCAGCACGTGGGCGCGCTCGCCGAGCTTGCCGGCAAGCTCGTCCAGCACCTCCTTGCGCGTCCCTGAAATGGCGACGGTGGCGCCCTGCGCGTGCAGCGCCTGCGCGATCGCGCCGCCAATGCCGCCGGTCGCGCCGGTGACGAGCGCCTTTCGGCCAGTCAGATCGAACATTGATGGACTCCTTTAAGCCTGCTTCGCAGCGGCCAATGCATCCTTGGCGGCGGCAATATCGTTCGGGCCGCCGACCGCAATGCCGACGGCACCGTCCGCGATACGCTTGACGAGACCGGTCAGCACCTTGCCGGCGCCGATCTCGAAGAAGCGGGTGACGCCCTGCCCGGCCATGTAAGCCACCGACTCGCGCCAGCGCACCGTGCCGGTGACCTGCTCGACCAGGCGGCGGCGGATCTCGTCGGGATCGGTGATGGCGCTCGCCAGCACGTTCGACACCAGCGGGGCGGCCGGCGCCTTGATCGTAACCTTCGACAGCGCCTCCGCCATGGCATCCGCAGCCGGCTGCATCAACTTGCAATGGAACGGGGCGGACACCGGCAGCAGCATCGCGCGCTTGGCGCCCTTGGCCTTGGCGATCTCGACGGCGCGATCGACCGCAGCCTTGTCGCCGGAGACGACGACCTGGCCGCCGCCATTGTCGTTGGCGGCCTGGCAGACCTGCCCCTGCGCCGCCTCGCCCGCGACCTCCATGGCGGCCTCGTAGTCGAGACCGAGCAGCGCGGCCATCGCGCCGGCGCCGACCGGGACCGCCTTTTGCATTGCGAGACCGCGGGTGCGAAGCAGACGCGCGGTATCCGAAACCGTCAGGCTGCCGGCCGCCGCCAGCGCCGAATATTCACCGAGCGAGTGGCCGGCGACGAAGGCCGCGTCTCGTCCCACGGAAAAACCAGCCTCGGCCTCGAGCACGCGCAAGGTCGCGATAGACACGGCCATCAGCGCCGGCTGGGCGTTCTCGGTGAGTTGGAGAGTTTCGGCCGGACCTTCCCAGATGATGGCCGTCAGCTTCTCCCCGAGCGCGGCATCGACCTCGTCGAATACGGCGCGCGCCACCGGAAAGGCGTCGGCCAGGGCCTTGCCCATGCCGACAGCCTGGGAACCCTGCCCAGGAAATGTGAATGCAGCCGTCATCGGCGCTCCCTGCTGTCAGGCATGATCCCTGTTCCGAACCGGCAGCCGATTTACGCCCGGCCTTAGGCCGTGGTTCCTTGGGCCATGGTTCCGGATCATGCTCCAAAGGGGGCCGTAGACACCGTCCGGGGCCGCACTGTCAAGCCGAGACGGGAACTTGGAGCAGCATTCAACGGGGAATAAGCCCCTCAAAACCCGCCGGCGGTCTGGTTGGCATCGACGTCCGCTCCTGCCCGCGCTCGGCGCGCACTGTTCACCAGTTGCCCCGGCCGATCCTCGCGGTTCGGCTTTGCCGTGGCCAGCCGCAGCACCGAAGCGTAGTTCGGCTGCACTTCCATGCGATCGGCGTACCGGCTCGCACTCAGCAGCCGGTGCACCTTCGGCAGATTGTAGCAGGGCACGTAGAACAACAGATGATGCTCGAGGTGATAGTTCACGTAATACGGCGCGATGAACAGGCGCTCGAGAAAATTGGCATGCGTCGTGCGCGTGTTGCGCAAGGGGTCGCTACTATCGGGGACGACGGCGTGCTCGGCGATATTGCGGATGCGGGTGATGACCATCATCCACGTCAAGAGCGGCACCAGCCAGAGCAGCGGATAGGCCCACCACACGCCGGCCGCGGCGAGCGCGGCAAACATGATCCCGTTGACCACACATTGCGGGCCGAGCATCTCCCAGAAATGCGCTGCACGTTGCCGCCATGACCAGTCCTTTGGCCCGAGCGCGTTGAGCAACTGCGCCTTGCGCTGCTGGTAGCCGGTCTGCCCGGTGATGTCGCGGATGAACTTGCGGCGATAGCTCAACTTGGTGATCGGAAACGGCGCCGACAGCACGAGGTCGGGGTCGTCCTCCTGCTGGGTGCGCGCATGGTGCTGAAGGTGATAGCGCCGGTAGCTGCGCGTCTCCGCAAACAGCGGATAGGCGCAGAACCACTGGCTCAGCGTCAGATTGGTTTTCTCGTCGGCGGACAGGCAGCCATGTGCGCCGTCATGCATCAGGATCGCAAGGCCGAGCTGGCGCGAGCCGATGATGGCGACGGCGAAGATATAGGTGAGCGGATTGGGCCGCCACGCGACCAGCGCGATGGCTGCAATGATTAGCGTCCAGGCGTGCGCGATCAGCGCAGCGCCTTTCCACGTCGCGCGCTGGCGCACCTCGGCCAATTGATCGTCGGTCAGGAAATCGCGGGCACGCATGCGAAGCGTGGTCATGGCCTAACCCTTTCCATTCGAATTGTCGGATGCCTCGCGCGCCTCGACGAGACGCAGGCGGGCGGTGTCTTCAGTAGATTTCGCCTGCTCGCCCAGCACGCGCAGCATCTCGGCGCAGAGCGCCTCGGGCGAGCGGCCCATCGCGTAGCCCTCGAGAATGACGCCGATGGCGACGGCCCAGAACCGCCGCGAGCTTTCGTCGGGCGCGCGCAGCGAGCGCCAGCCGTGCCGCGCGACCTGCCCCGCATAAGCGCGCGCACCCTCGCTGTGCAGGCGCTCGATGGTGCGCTCCACCAGTGGCGCGAGATCCTGGCGACGCCGCGTCAGCGTCAGCGCCTCGGCGAAGAAGGCGACCGAATCGCTCGCCGTCACGGTCTCGGCCAGCGCGTGGGTGTATTCCCCGGGCGTCCGCGCCTTGAGCGCCGCCTGCTCGGTGGCCCGTGCCAGATACAACAGATCGCGGCAGGCGCATTCGACAAACAGCGCCTCCTTGGTGCGGAAGTAATAGGTGATCTGGCTCGGGAACGCGTCCGCGGCGGCCGCGATGTCGGTAATCGACGTGCCTGACAGCCCCCGCTCCCGAAACAGCGGGCTCGCAGCATCCAGGAGCAGTGACCGCATCTTGCGGCCGGCCGAGCGCGTCGCGCGCGCAGTGTGCTTGGGGTCGCCTGCCGCTTCGAGCGGCGCATCGGCCGACGCTTCTGCCATGGGATCCTCTTCGCTGATTTATTTGTATGTTATACAAACAAACAGATCAAGCCAAATCTTGGTATGGAGGATGGGGTTCTTGTTCCCGTTGGAGGGCGGACCGGCTCGGCTCGAAGATGCCCCTCCACCTTGCAAAGCCGGCCAAAATCCGTATAAGGCGCCCATCCGCAGACCCCGGCCGGGAGCTGAACGGACGGTCTCAGCAAATCATTCGTGATTTTGGTGTGGCAGGGCCAGTCGGCCCGTCGTCCCGTGTTTCCGCCTTCTGAGCTTGATCCCAGAGTCCTTTCCGAAGGCCTCTTAAGGGTTTGACGCCGGGCGATGCGCCAACATGAGGAAAGGACGACCATGCCTCTTTACGAGCATGTTTTTCTCGCGCGTCAGGACGCGAGCCCGCAGCAGGTCGAAGAGCTGACTGCGCAGATGACCGGTATCGTCGAAGGTCTCGGCGGCAAGATCACCAAGACCGAGAATTGGGGCGTGCGCTCCCTCACCTACCGGATGAACAAGAACCGCAAGGCGCACTTCGTGCTGCTCAACATCGACGCGCCGTCCGCGGCGATCGCCGAGATCGAGCGCCAGGAGCGCATCAGCGAGGACGTGATCCGCTATCTCAGCGTCCGCGTCGAGGAGCTCGAGGAAGGCCCGTCCGCGATGATGCGCAAGGCCGATCGTGATCGCGAGCGTGACGATCGCGGCGGCGGCTTCCGCGGCGAGCGTGAAGGCGGCTTCCGTGGCGACCGCGAGGGCGGTTTCCGCGGCGATCGCGGTCCGCGCCGTCCGCGCGACGAAGCTGAAACCACGGATGGGGAGTAAGACCAATGGCTGAAGCTGGTGCACGTCGTCCGTTTTTCCGTCGTCGCAAGAGCTGCCCGTTCACGGGCGCCAATGCTCCGAAGATCGACTACAAGGACTCCAAGCTGCTGATGCGTTACGTCTCCGAGCGCGGCAAGATCGTGCCGAGCCGCATCACCGCGGTGTCCGCGAAGAAGCAGCGTGAGCTCGCCCGCGCCATCAAGCGCGCGCGCTTCCTGGGCCTCCTGCCCTACGTCATTCGCTGATACGACCAATTCGACCGGCGGACGCTAGCGCCGCCGGTCGCGACTTTTCGAACTCATAAGGCTTCCGGGTCGTCCGGTCGCCGATGGTTGGGGCAAGCGACGCCTCTAACCGCTCGAAGGGAGCGGGACAGCTGATGATGGCCTTTGGACTGATAGCCCTGATCGCCGGCGCTGCGTCGGCCCTGATGTTCGCCTCGATCATCTCGGGGGCGCTGATCGCGCTCGTCCTGTTCTATCTCGCTCCGCTCCCCCTGATGGTCGCCGCGATCGGCTGGGGCCCGCTTTGCGCGAGCATTGGTGGCATCGCCGCCGCGATCGGCCTCGGCGCCCTGTTCGGCCTGCCCTACTGCATCGCCTTCGCCGTCACCGTCGCGTTGCCGGCGTGGTGGCTCGGCCATCTCGTCCTGCTCGGACGTCAGGTGGGAAGCGCCGCGTCTGCCACCGGCACAGCGCCCTCCGCGGAGCCGGAGGTCGAGTGGTACCCGGTCGGCCGCATCCTGCTCTGGATTGCAGGCTTCGCGACGCTGACCACGATGGCCGCTTTGCTCACTCTCGGGACCGACGCGGAGACCATCACCGGCACGTTGCGCCGTGGCCTGACGCGCCTCCTGCGCGCCACCGACCCGCAAACTTCGGGCGAAGCCAGCCAGTTCGTCGACGCGCTGGTGCGCATCGCACCCGCCGCCGCCACGATTGCCGCGACGATGACGCTCACTCTCAACCTCTGGCTCAGCGCCAAGGTGACCGCGACGTCGGGCCGGCTGCGCCGTCCCTGGCCGGACCTCAAGACCACCGAGCTGCCGCAGATGACGCTGGTGGTGCTGTGCATCTCCCTCGCCTTCTGCTTCACCGGGGGGCTGCTTGGCATCGTGGCGCAGATCGCCACCGCCGCGCTGATGATGAGTTATGCGCTGGCCGGTTTCGCCGTATTGCATACGCTGACGCTCGCGCTGAACGGCCGCACGTTCTGGCTCGGCTCGACCTACGCCGCCGTGGTCGTGTTCGGATGGCCCGTGGTCGCGATGGTGATCCTTGGGCTTGCGGATGCCTTGTTTGGCTTGCGCGAACGCTTCCTGCGCAGCCGGCAGCCGCCGCCACTGCCTACACCTTGAGTTCAACCCCGAAACTGAAACCTTCGAGAGCACTTCAAAAGGAGAACGAATATGGAAGTCATTTTGCTGGAACGCGTCAACAAGCTCGGCCAGATGGGCGAAGTCGTGAAGGTTCGCGACGGCTACGCTCGCAATTTCCTGCTCAAGCGCGGCAAGGCGCTGCGCGCCACCGCCGACAACCGGGCCAAGTATGACGGCATGAAGGCCGAGCTCGAAGCGCGCAACCTCGCCTCGAAGGCCGAGGCGTCCAAGGTCGCCGAGAAGATCGAGGGCAAGAACATCATCGTGATCCGCCAGGCCTCGGAAGCCGGCCAGCTGTTCGGCTCGGTCAACGTGCGTGACATCGTGCTCGCGTTCGAAGCCGACGGCGTTTCGCTCGCCCGTCCGCAGATCCAGCTCGACGCGCCGATCAAGACCATCGGCAAGCACTCGATCACCGTTGCCGTTCATCCCGAAGTCGAGGTCGAGATCACCGTCACGGTTGCCCGCAGCCAGGACGAGGCCGAGCGCATCAACCGCGGCGAGGACATCTCGACCCGCAATGAGGATCGCGATGCGGCCGCCGAGGCGATCGCCGCCGCCGGCGAGTTCTTCGATCCGGAAGCCCAGCACGACGAGGTCGCGCCGGCGCCGGCTGCGGAAGAGAAGTAAGCAGCTCAACTCGTCATTCCGGGACGGTCCGCAAGACCAGACCCGGATGACGATCCCGATCAAAGCCCGGCTGCCTCACGCGGCCGGGCTTTTCGTTTTGGCAGCGATGTCCTCGCTCAGCATCGCGATCGAGGCCAGCGCGGTGGCCGTATGCTTCTCGACGCCGTCGCTGACGCAGAACACGTCGGCGGCGACCACCGCGACCTGGCGGCCCGGCTTGATCACCCGGGCGCGGCAGATCAGCTTCTCGCCGACCGCGGGCGACAACAGATTGAGCTTGTATTCCGCCGTCAGCGCCGGCTGGCCGCGCGACGTGGCGGCTGCGATCGTGGTGGCGTTGTCGACCAGGAAGGCGGTGACGCCGCCATGGAAGAAGCCGTGCTGCTGTAACAGCTCCGGCCGGCGCTCCACGGCGATGGTGCAGGTGCCGCGCGACAATTCGGAGAGCTCGGCGCCGACCAGGTTCATGAAACCCTGCCGGCCGATATTGGCGTGGATGCGCTCGGCAATCGGCGCAAATTCCGGATCAGCTTCGGCCCGCATGCGATCTCCCCTTATTGCTTGTTGATGCGATCGAACGGCCTCAGCGCACGATTGGCGCAGGCGATCAGCGTGTCCGCCTCGATGCGCGGATCGGTTCGCTCGCGACCCGACAGGAAGGCGCGGCAGAAGATCTGCGCCGGACCGATCAGCTGGCTGACGAACATCACCGGCGTCATCGGCAGAAGTTCGCCGCTTGCCACCAGCGGCGCGCGCCAGCGCTCAATGCCTTCGGCAAGCCGCGCATTCTGCGCCCGCTGGGCGTCGCGCACGTCTTCGCCCCACTCGCTGCGCGAGATCTCGAAGAGGTAGCGCGCCTCGCGCCGGCTGGTGACGACCCAGTCGAGATGCGCCCGGATCAGGCGATCGATGCCCCGCTCGGCGTCGGGGCCGGGATCGAGCGCGGCCAGTATCGCGGCGTGATAGTGCCGCAAGACCTCCAGAAACAACGCACCGGCAAGTTCTTTCTTCGAACCGAAGACGTGGAAGAAGCTGCCGTTGGAAGCCCGCGCGCGGGTGCGGATCGCAGCCACCGTCGCGGCTTCGAAGCCGACGCGGTCGAACACGGCAAGGCCGGCCGCCAACAGATCGTCTCGTACGCTCGCCGCCATGGGCGCCTCCTAGAGCAATACTCTAGAGCACTACTCTAATGGCGGTCAAGTCGATGCGAAGGCCGCGGATGGGCGCGGCCTTCGCATCGTCGATCGAAAGATCCGGGTGACTTAGCGCGAGATCGGCGGCACCGGCGGACCGGAGGACGCAGGCGGCGCCGGCGGCGGCGGGGCTGCAGCGGTCGCGGGCGGCGCCTGTTCCTGCGGCTTGGCCGCGGGGGCCGGCTCGGCAGGTTTCGGAGCAGCCTCTTCCACCGGCTTGGGCGCGGCCGGCTCAGCGGGCTTGGCGGCGGCTGGAGCGGCGGGCGTCACCTGCGGGACCGGATCGGGCCGCAGCGCCGGCGTCTCGCTGCGCGGCTCGACCTTGGCGCTGTCAGGCTTGACGGGCTCCGGCTTCGGCTCGGTCTTCTTGTCGTCGGTCGTCGGCGCCGCGGCATCGACCTTCGGGGCTTCCTCCGTGCCGGGCTTGGCGCGCCGCTTGCCTTTGCGTGCCTCGGGCGCAGCCTCTCCCTCCGGCTTGGCACCCTCCTCGGCCGGCCGAGCCGCACGCTTCTGGCGCGTACCCTCGGCGGCAGGAGCAGCGCCCTCGCCCTCCGGCCTCGCGGCATCCTGCGCGCGCTGGCGTCGACCCTGTTGTTCAGGCGCGGCGCCGTCCTTCTTGGCGTCCTTGGCCTGATAGCGCGTGTCGGTGGCACCGTTCGAGATCAGATAGGCGGAGAGGACGCCCGCCATATCCGAACTCGTCGTGTAGTGCTGGCGCAGGAATCCCGGCAGCGAGCCGGGCGACACGGACTTCAGCAGCCCGCGCGGGCTCTTGTGGCAGACATTGCAGGTCTGCGAGAACAGCTGCGACGGGGTCTTGCCAGCCTCGAGGTTCGTCGCCTGCGCAAGAACGGAATTAGCCGCACCGAAGCCAATCAGAAGCAACACCGTCGCGAGGCTGAGCGCTCGGCTCGACATTCCCATCATCTCCGTTGAATTTCCGCAAATGCAGCCGGCATCCGGCGCGGCGGCGGTCACCTTTTAACCGATTGAGCCGCGAATGGAAGCAGGTCCGCGCGCAAGGATGTGATTAAGCGGTTTTCGAATATCTACTTTGAACACAGTGCAATAGCGCAGCCGGAACCGGCTCGCTAGATTTGAATGCAAACGCATAGGAACCGCTGCGGCGCCTGGGCGTCAGTTATAAAGGCCGGGTAGTCGCATCTTTCGGGTTCGCTCGAGAGGATTGCCGATGGACCGTTTGTTGCGTCGATTTCTGTCCCAATTCATCCGCCGCGGGTCGTTGACGGTGACCAGCGCGAGCGGGTCGAAGTTCACCGTCGGCGACGGCTCCGGCGAGCCGGTCGCAGTCCGCTTCGTCACTGCGGACTCCGAGCGGAGGGTCCTCGTCAATCCCGAGCTGGGGCTGGGCGAGGCCTACATGAACGGCGAGTTCGTGGTCGAGCGCGGCACCATAGCTGATGCCCTCGCGATCCTGCTCGATCAACCCGACCCATTGCCGCAGTGGGCAAAGCCGTGGTGGCACCTGCGCTACCTGACGCGGCACCTCAAGCAGTTCAATCCCCGCCCGCGCTCCCGTCAAAACGTCGCTCATCATTACGATCTCGACGGCCGGCTCTATTCGCTGTTTCTCGATGCCGACAAGCAATATAGCTGCGCCTATTTCGAGACGCCCGAGATGTCGCTGGACGACGCGCAGCTTGCCAAGAAGCGGCACATCGCGGCGAAGCTTCTCGTCAGCAATGGCCAGCGCGTGCTCGACATCGGCTCCGGCTGGGGTGGCCTCGGGCTCTATCTCGCCGAGATCGCGAGCGCCGACGTCACCGGCATCACGCTGTCGACCGAGCAGCTGGATGTCGCCAATGCGCGCGCCGCCGAAAAGGGCCTGACGGGCTCGGCCAGATTCCAGCTCCAGGATTATCGCGACGTCGAAGGTACGTTCGACCGCATCGTCTCCGTCGGCATGTTCGAGCATGTCGGGGCGAGGTTCTACGACGCCTACTTCCAGCGCTGCGCCGAGCTGCTGAAGGAAGACGGCGTCATGCTGCTGCATTCGATCGGCCGTTCGCAGGGCCCGGATTCGACCAATCCGTGGATCGCCAAATACATCTTCCCCGGCGGCTACATTCCCGCGCTCTCGGAGGTGCTGCCGGCGATCGAGCGCGCGGGCCTGCTGGTCTGCGACATCGAGATTCTGCGCCTGCACTACGCCGAGACGCTGAAGGCCTGGCGCGAGCGGTTCATGGCGCGGCGCGAGGAAGCCGTGCAGCTCTACGACGAGCGCTTCGCCTTGATGTGGGAATTTTACCTCGCGGCCTGCGAGATGACGTTCCGCAAGCAAGCCATGATGAACTTCCAGATCCAGATCACCCGTCGCCAGGGCGTGGTGCCGATGACCCGCGACTATATCCCGCAGGAAGAAGCCCGGCTGCGGGCCCGGGAGGGCGCGGCCATGCCGAAGCTCAAGCTGGCTGGTGAATAGGTCCGGATCCTAGTGACGCAGGGTCGAAATCCCGGACGTCCGGAAAGACGCCGTTAACGCCAATTGCGCCCGCAATTCCAGCAGGATTTCGGGGGCGACCGGCTGGCGACGTACCTCGGGCCGCTCCGCGTGCTTCATAGCCGCGATCAGCCCCGACAGCCAAAGCCGGCTGCCTGCCTCGCTTCGCCAGTTCTGGTGCTGCCGTTCTGGCTGCATCGCTCGCCTCGTATCCCTGTTGGCGGGGAATGAGATAATCCCCTGCCCATCCGCCTGTTCCGACATGACACCCGAAAGAATCCGGGGAGATGTGATCTGCTTCACAGAAGTCTGGTCGGCCCTGGCTTAGACCGTCGCCATGAGCAAAGAGACCCAAACCTCATTCGACGTGCAGGACGACCTCCGCACCGACTACGCCCTGATCGTCACCGGCGTTGGGGCGGCTCTGGTTGCGCTGGTCTACCTCCTGCTGGTCTGAAGCCGAGCCGAATCGGTCAGCGTGCGTCATTTCGCGCGCCTCTCGATAGGTCTGCGCGTCAGCCCCCAGGGTTCACGGGTATCAGGATTTTTCCGCCGCGCGATCACAGCCCTCTGCGCCGAGCGAGTTCCGCCAAAATCCAGTCAAGCGCGGCGCGTGCTGCGACTGCTAATCATCCACCATTTTAACTGAGCGGTTGATAGCGGTCAGCTTTTGCTTCCGCTTTGACCTGCGGCGGCGCTTTATCCCGGCCCCGCATCCGCCCAAGAAAATTGCTAAGCACGTCCGACCATGGCACTGACTGATTCGAACGTTCTCAAACTCGCGCCCGATGCCGGAACTCCCGCCTATCGGAGCGCACCGCACAATATCGAGGCGGAACAGAGCCTTCTGGGCGCAATCCTGGTCAACAACGACGCCTTCTACCGCGTCTCCGACTTCCTGGAGGCCAAGCACTTCTTCGAGCCGCTGCACCAGACCATCTTCGAGACCGCCGGCAGCCTGATCCGGATGGGCAAGATCGCCACCCCGGTCACGCTGAAGACGTTCCTACCGGCCGATACCGATGTCGGCGGCATGACCATCGGACAATACCTGGCGCGGCTTGCGGCCGAAGCCACCACCATCATCAACGCCCAGGACTATGGCCGCACCATCTACGATCTGTCGTTGCGCCGCGACCTGATCGGCATCGGCGAGGACATGGTCAACGTCGCCTATGACGCCCCGGTCGACTTCCAACCGCGGGCGCAGATCGAGGACGCCGAGCGCAAGCTGTACGAGCTCGCCGAGTCCGGCCGCTATGACGGCGGCTTCCAGAAATTCTCGCAGGCGCTCACGGTCGCGGTCGATCTCGCGGCCAAGGCATTCCAGCGCGACGGCAAGCTGTCGGGCATTTCGACGGGCCTGCGCGACCTCGACACCAAGATGGGCGGCCTGCAGCATTCCGACCTCATCATCGTCGCGGGACGCCCCGGCATGGGCAAGACGTCGCTGGCGACCAACATCGCCTACAACGTCGCGCAGGCCTACGTGCCGGAGCTTCAGGCCGACGGCACCATGAAGGCCGCCAATGGCGGCGTGATCGGCTTCTTCTCCTGCGAAATGTCGGCCGACCAGCTCGCCACGCGTATCGTGGCCGAGCGCACCGGCATTCCCTCCTCCCACATCCGCCGCGGCGGCATCACGGAAGCCGATTTCGAGAAGATCCGGCAGGTCTCGATCGAGCTGCAGTCGCTGCCGTTCTACGTCGACGCCACCGGCGGCCTCTCCATCGCGCAGCTGATGGCGCGCGCGCGCCGACTCAAGCGCCAGAAGGGCCTCGATCTCCTGGTGATCGACTACATCCAGCTGCTCTCGGGCTCGGGCAAGCGCGCCAGCGACAGTCGCGTGCAGGAAATCACGGAGATCACGACCAGCCTGAAGGCGCTGGCCAAGGAGCTCAACGTTCCCGTGATCGCGCTGTCGCAGCTCTCGCGTCAGGTGGAATCGCGCGACGACAAGCGGCCGCAGCTGTCGGACTTGCGCGAATCCGGCTCGATCGAGCAGGACGCCGACGTCGTGCTGTTCGTGTTCCGCGAGGAATATTACCTCGCCATGAAGGAGCCGCGCCCCGGCACCGAAGAGCATGCCAAATGGCAGGCCGACATGGAACGTACCGTGGGGCGCGCCGAAGTCATCATCGGCAAGCAGCGCCACGGTCCGACCGGCACCGTCGAGCTGCACTTCGATGCCTCGGTCACGCGCTTCGGCGACCTCGCGCATGACGGCCAGCTGCCGGACCGCAGCGACTACTAGATTGTTCCCCGGGTTGAACGGGGCCGGTCTCTTGCGTAAAACGACGCCATGACAATGGCGTCCGCCCCGAAATCAATCCCGCAATCCGGCCCACTCTCCCCGGAGGCCAACCAGGCTGCCGCGCTCGCCGCCTTCGGCGGCGTGCTGACCGTCGATCTCGATGCGATCATCGCCAATTGGCGCAAGCTCGAGAAGACCGCGGTGCCGGCCGAATGTTCGGCGGTGATCAAGGCCGACGCCTATGGCTGCGGCGCCGAGCAGGTGTCGCGCGCCCTGAGCAAGGCCGGTTGCAAGACCTTCTTCGTCGCCACCATCGAGGAAGCGCGCAAGGTGCGCGCCGCCGTTCCGGAGCCCACGATCTACGTGCTCGGCGGCTATTTCCAGAACACCGGCGAGCACTACGCCAAGATCAATTGCCGTCCGGTGATCGGCGATCTCAACGAGCTCGCCGAATGGGACGTGTTCTGCCGCCGCACCGGCTGGAACGGGGGCGCCGCTGTTCACATCGACACCGGCATGAACCGGCTCGGGCTGACGCTGTCGGAGGCGCAGGCCATCATCCCCCGCATCAACGCCGGCGATCACGGCATCACGCTGGTGATGAGCCATCTGGTCTCGGCCGAGCAGCTCAACAGCCCGATCAATGCCAGACAGCTCGCGACCTTCCGCAGCATCGCCAGTGAGTTCACAGGCGTGCCGGCGGCGCTCGCCAACTCCTCCGGCATCTTCCTCGGCGCGCCCTTCCAGTTCGACCTGGTGCGCCCGGGAGCTGCGCTCTACGGCGTCAACCCGACGCCGGAGGCCGACAATCCCATGCAGCAGGTCGTCGACCTCAAGGCGCGCATCGTGCAGATCCGCAGCATCGAGCGCGGCGAGACCGTCGGCTATGGCGGCACCTGGACCGCGCGGCGGCCGACGAAACTGGCGATCATCGCGGTCGGCTATGCCGACGGCTATTTCCGCGCCGCCAGCTCCAATGACGGCACCCGCGGCGCCGATGTCATCGTGGCGGGCAAGCGCTGCCCTGTCGCGGGCCGCATCTCCATGGACCTGATCGCGATCGACATCACCGATCTGCCGCCGAACGCGGTGCGGCGCGGCCACATGGTGACGCTGCTCGGCGAAGGCATCACCGTCGACGAGCTCGCGCACCATTTCGGCACGATCGGCTATGAGGTGCTGACCAGCCTCGGCCGCCGCTATGCCCGCGTCTACAAGGGTGGCAATGTCGAGGAGCCGCTGACGAAGCCGGAGCCCGTCTCGAACGCCGGGCAGCCGCCTTCCCCACCGTCGATCGAACAGCCGTCGGCGTTGCCGCCGCTGCCGAGTTAAACCACCCGCACCTACTTCTTCTTCCGGCTGTCCAGCGCCGTCTTGCAGGTGGCGGTGAGCTGGTCGCGCTTGGCGTTGAGGCAGGCGACGATGCCGCCGCCCGGCGCGATGCCGGCGCAGAATTTGTCGTAGTCCGCCTTGCACGCGCCGCGCGTTTCGGCTGACTGTGCCGTGGCCCCGGAGAACGCGACGATGAAGGCGGTAGCGGCAAAGCTCAACTTGGACATTGTATCTCCGGGGACGAAAGGCAGAGCCGGTAGCTCTAGATGAAGATCGCGACATTCAACATCAACAACATCAACCGCCGCCTGCCCAATCTGTTGGCATGGCTGCGAATGGCGAGGCCCGATGTCGTCGCGCTCCAGGAGTTGAAGGCAAGTGATGGCGAATTTCCGGCAGCCGCCATCGAAAGGGCCGGCTATGGCGCGGTGTGGCGTGGACAAAAGACCTGGAACGGCGTCGCCATCCTCGCCCGCAATGCCGAGCCCGTGCTGACGCGCGACCGTTTGCCGGGAAAGCCTGCCGATCTCGAAGCGCGCTACATCGAGGCCGCCGTGCGTGGCGTCATCGTCACCAGCATTTATCTGCCCAACGGCAATCCGCAGCCGGGACCGAAATTCGACTACAAGCTCGACTGGTTCGCGCGGCTGCGGCGCCACGCCAACACCTTCATCAAGCAGGACCTGCCGGTGGTGCTCGCCGGCGACTACAATGTTGCGCCCACCGAGATCGACATCTATCCGACGCGCTCATGGGACAAGGATGCGCTGATCCAGCCGAAGAGCCGCGCAGCCTTTGCCGCGCTGGTCGAGCAAGGCTGGTGCGACGCGATCCGCGAGCTGCATCCGGACGAGCGCATCTACACGTTCTGGGACTACAAGCGGAACCGCTGGCCGCGCGATGCGGGCCTGCGGCTCGACCATCTCCTGCTCAGCCCTGCCCTCGCCCCGCGCCTCGCCAAAGCCGGCGTCGACAAGAAGATCCGCGGCGAGGACGGCGCCAGCGATCACGCGCCGGCGTGGGTGGTATTGCGGTGACCCAAACGCAGTCAGCAGCGGGCCGCCCGATAAAACCTGAGAAACAACCCCATGCACAGTAGCTGGCCCCAGTCCGCTCAATGACTTACGGGTAAACCGAAATCAAAGTTGATCCGTCGGGCAAAACACTGGCATGATGTCACCATCGAAGGCGTCCACGTGGCGCCGAGGGCTCTTCAGATCGCCCCTTCATCGGGAATGTTGAGGACGGTGCCGCAAGCCTTGCAATGCACCGCGTCGGCATCGTGCCTCTGGAGCCCGCACGTCGGGCATGGAAACCGCACCTTGTGGGGACTGAGGAGCGCGCGGGCGAGATTGAAGAACAGCGTCACGCCGAAAATCATGATCACGACGGTGATCAGACGACCGAACGTACCCGCCAGCGTGATGTCGCCGAAGCCGGTCGTCGTCAGCGCCGTGACGGTGAAATACAGGGCATCGGCATAGTTCCGGATCTCGTCGTTGCGAAACTTCTGGGTCTCGTACACGATCCCGGTCATGACGAAGATGAAAACGGCGAGGTTCGTGACGGCGAAGATGACCTCTTCGTTGCGACGAAAGAACGGGGAATCGATGCGCAGCCTCACCAGCATCTGGTAGTCGCGAAGCAGCCCCAGCGTTCGCAGGATCCGGAGAAAACCGCCCGCCTCGCCGGCAAGCGGCGCCAGGAAGGATACGATCGCGACCATGTCAGCCCAGGTCGCGAGCTGGGTGAATTTTTGAAACGGATGCCGATCGACCAGGAGCCGGGCGGAGAAGTCGGCCAGCAGAATAACGCCGAACAGGACGTCGAGCGTCTCGACGATGTCACTGGGCGGCAGGAACGAGGTCGCAATAATGAACAGCACCGTCACGATATCGAAGATGAGCAGCGCATAACGGAAGCGCACGCCGTCCGGCGTTGCGCCCTCGTAAAGGAGTCGGACGTTGCTTTTGAGAGACGTGAGGGTCACTGCACCATGATCGCGGTTTGCACGGATGATGGCAACTCGGAGCGTGTGCCGCAACCGACGCTCTGTATAGCTAGAGTGGGCCTCGCGATTAGGAACCCGGACCGCGACGCGGTGTTCAGCTCTCTTTGGGGGCTGAATGCTCAAACCCGACGATTGTCGCAAGCTTGCGGAGCAATATCGAGCGCGCGCGAATGATGCCACATCGGCGAAGCGCCTCGCCAATGTGCTTCTGAGCGTTTCCAACGCCTATCTCGCTCTGGCGAGCCAACTGGAGCTCCTTGCGTCCGTCGAACATCAGGAGCACGCGAGGAGAGCCGGTCGGAACGTTCAAGGCTGAGCCGTCAGACGAAGATGCAAAGCGAGCCGACGGCGGCGCCATGAAGCCTCATCATTGCGGTGCCCCGCGATCGAGTTCGCCCCGCTGATCACTCGGAGGGAAGCCTCTTGACCTCCGCGGCCTGGTAAGCATACTGGTCTGACCACGATCAGACCAAGAGACGGGGATGGAGTTCAAGCGAGCCGCCGACGGCGAAAAGGGGTTCGAGAAGGTATTTGCCTTCCTGCGCGAGCGCCTGCTTACCGGCTCGCTCAGGCCGGGCGACCGCCTGATTTCGGAGCGCGAGCTCGCCACCCTGCTCGGCGTCAGCCGGCCAATCGTCCGGGAGGCGCTGCGCGCCCTCACCGTCCTCGGGATCGTCGAGATCCGCGACCGCATCGGCACCGTCGTGACGCGGCCAGATGTCTCGGTGCTGAACGACTTCTTCACCTTCGCCCTCGCCCAGCAGGCCGACATGCTCGAGGACGTCATGCAGGCGCGTGTCGCGATCGAATGCCAGGCGATCCGGCTCGCCTGCGAGCGCGCCAACATCGCCGATTTCGAACGGCTGCAGCGCGCGCTGACGAAGATCGGCGAGACCATCGACGAAGCCGATGCCGGCGGCATGGCGGATTTCGACTTCCACCGCGCGATCGTCGTCGCCTCACATTCGGAGACGCTGAGCGTGCTGCACGCCTCCATGGCGGGCCTGTTGACACATTCGCATCGCAGCCGCCGCGAGCTGGTGCAGGCCTTCCCGTCGATGAAGACCTACCTTGTCGACGATCACCGCCGCATCTTCGAAGCCCTCATTGCGCGCGATCCCGAGCGCGCGGATGCGACGCTGCGCAAGCATTTCGCCATCGGCGACGAATACCGCAGACGCGCCGTCGTCGGCGACATCGACAAGACCAGTGCCTCGGGCTGATCGCGCACAGCCCTTCAATCAAGACGCCAATTAAACAAGAAACGGACTGACGACATGGGACGGAACGACAAGGGCAAGGTCGGCTTCATCGGCATCGGCACGATGGGGCGGGAGATGGTGCGCAACCTGCAGGCGGCGGGCCACGCGGTCCGCGTCTTCGATCTGAACGAAGCCGCGCTGGCCGACAGCGTCAAGGAAGGCGCGACGCGTGCCAAAAGCCCTGCCGATGCCGCGCAAGGCACCGATATCGTCATCACCATGCTGCCCGACACGCCGCACGTCGAGGCGACGATCTACGGCGAGCAGGGCCTGCTGAATTCCCCGCCGCCGGGCAAGCTGATCGTCGACATGAGCACGATCTCGCCGGTCGCCGTCCGCCGCATCCATTCGGACCTGCAGAAGACAGGCGTCGGCTTCATCGACGCGCCGGTCTCCGGCGGGCCGGTGGGCGCCAGGAACGCCGCGCTCTCGATCATGGCCGGCGGCGATGCGGACACGTTCGCCAAGGCCGAGCCGTTCTTCCGCGCGATGGGCACGACCATCACCCATGTCGGCGCATCCGGCGCCGGCCAGACCGTCAAGCTCTGCAATCAGCTGATCTGCGGCATCAACATCCAGGCGATCTGCGAGGCGCTCGCGCTCGGCCGCGCTTCGGGCCTCGATCTCAACCTGCTGCGCCGGGTGCTGCTCGGCGGCTCCGCCGCTTCCTGGATGCTCGACAAGCTCGGCCCCGCGATGATCGCCGGCGACGTCTCCGCGGGCTTCCGGATCGATCTGCAGCTCAAAGACCTTCGCCTGGTGCAGGAGCACGCACAGGCCCTGAACGTGCCCCTGCCCGGCACCGCGCTCGTCACCAGCCAATATGTCGATGCGCGCGCCCATGGCGAAGGCAGCAACGGCAATCAGGCGCTGTTCCGCGTCTATGACCGCATGACCAACCAGACCACCGGCTGACCCTGGAACGATGAGCCTCCAACTCGACTTTCCCGCAGTGCTGGAGCGTTGGCCGAGCTTTCTGGCCGGCGCCGTCCTCACGCTTGAGTTGGCATTCTTCGCGACCGTGCTAGGCGCTTTGCTCGGCACGCTCGCGGCGGTCGGGCGCGGCGCGCACAATTCGCTCATTGCAGGTGCCTGCAAAGTCTATGTCGAGACCATCCGCAACACCCCGCTGCTTGTGCAGATCTTCCTGGTCTATTTCGGCCTCGCCAGCCTCGGCCTGAAATACTCCGCCTTCACGGTGGCGGTGGCGGCGCTGACCATCAATGTCGGCGCCTATACCGCTGAGATCATGCGGGCCGGCTTCGAGGCGATCCCGCGCGGGCAGATCGAGGCCGCCGAGGGGCTGGCGCTGTCGCGCTTCCAGATCTACTGGCACATCATCCTGCTGCCGGCGGTCGAGAAGGTCTATCCTGCGCTCACGAGCCAGTTCGTGCTCCTGATGCTGGCCTCCTCGGTCTGCTCGCAGATCTCGGCCGAGGAGCTCACCGCGGTCGCCAACTACATCCAGTCGGACACCTATCGCGCGTTCGAGACCTACATCATCGTCGCCGTGCTCTACGTCATCCTGTCGCTGGTGATGCGTGCCGGCTTCTGGGGCCTCGGCCTCCTCCTGTTTCCGCGCCGGCGCCGGCTCGGCACGCCGTTGTGAGATGACCATGGGCGGACATCTCAACATCAATCACCTGATGTTCCTCGGCCAGGGCGCGCTGTGGACCATTGGTCTGTCGCTGATCGCGCTGATCGGCGGCGGCATCGTCGGCTTCGTGATCGCGCTGGCGCGCATCTCGCCGCTGAAATCGGTGCGGCTCGCCAGTGCGATCTATGTCCAGTTGATCCAGGGCACGCCGCTGCTCGTCATCCTGTTCCTCGGCTATTTCGGTCTTGCCGCGATCGGCCTGAAGGTCTCGCCGCTGGTCGCGGCCGGTGCCTCGCTGACGCTCTACGTCGCGGCCTATCTCGGCGAGATCTGGCGCGGCTGCATCCAGTCTGTGCCGAAGCCGCAATGGGAAGCCGCCGAAGGCCTGGCGCTGAGCCGCACCCAGCGCATGGTCAAGGTGATCCTGCCGCAGGCGATCCGCATCGCGACGCCGCCGACCGTCGGCTTCATGGTGCAGATCATCAAGAACACCTCGCTCGCGTCCGTGGTCGGCTTCGTCGAGCTGATGCGCTCGGGCCAGATCGTCAACAATTCGCTGTTCGAACCGTTCGCCATCTACGCCATCATCGCCGTCACCTACTTCGCCATGTGCTATCCCCTGTCGCTGTTCAGCCAGAGGCTGGAACGGCAGATGGGTCGTGGCAGGTCCAACCTCGCGCCAACCTGACATGCAGCAAAACGCCCCCTCCTCCGAACCGATCGTGTCGCTCCACAACGTGCAGAAGAGCTTTGGCGCGCTCCGCGTGCTCGACGGCGTCTCCTTTGCCGTTGCACGTGGCGAGGTGCTCGCCCTGATCGGCCGCTCCGGCTCCGGCAAGAGCACGGCGCTGCGCTGCATCGACCGCTTCGAGAAGGTCGACGGCGGCCAGATCGTGGTCTGCGGGCATCGCGTCGACCGTCCCGACGTGAACTTGCGTGCGCTACGCCAGGACGTCGGCATCGTGTTCCAGAGCTACAATCTGTTTCCGCACCTCACCATCGAGCAGAACATCACGCTCGCGCCCTGCGCGGTGAAGGGCATGGCGACGTCGCAGGCCAAGGATCTCGCACGAAAAGTTCTGGCGCAGGTCGGGCTGGATGAAAAGCTGCACGCCTATCCCGAGCAGCTCTCGGGCGGCCAGCAGCAGCGCGCCGCAATCGCCCGCTCGCTCGCCATGCAGCCGAAGGTGATGCTGTTCGACGAGGTCACCTCCGCGCTCGATCCCGAACTCACTGGCGAAGTGCTGAAGGTGATCGAACAGCTCGCGGCTGACGGCATGACCATGGTGATGGTTACCCACGAAATGGGCTTCGCCAAGGGCATCGCCGACCGGATCGTGTTCATGCATCGCGGCAAGGTCCACGAGACCGGACCTGCCTCGATCCTGACGTCGCCGACCACGCCCGAACTCACGCAATTCGTGGGGACGGGGAACCTAAAATCATAACAGGGAGAGGAGAACCAAGGAATGACCAACAGAATGGTGCTGGGGACTGCCGCCGCGTTGTGCGGCCTCATCATGATGGCGGCAACGCCCGCGTCGGCCGATCTGCTCGACGACATCATGAAGGCGAAGAAGATCCGCATATCGACCGACCTCGCCATCCCGCCCTCGGGCATGATGGATTCCACCATGAAGCCGACGGGCTCCGATGTCGAAGTGGCGCAGATGCTCGCCAAGGATTGGGGCCTCGAGCTGGAATTCATCCAGACCACCGGTGCGACCCGCATCCCGAACGTCCTGACCGGCAAGGCCGACATCATCATCTCGACCCTGTCGGTGACGGCCGAGCGTGCCAAGGTGATCGACTTCACCAAGCGCTATGCGACGCTGCAATCCGACGTCGGCTGCCTGAAATCGTCGACCGTGAAGGACTGGCCGGACCTGAAGGACAAGTCGATCGGCGTCTCGCGCGGCACCACGCAGGACACGACCTTGTCCAACATGAAGGACAAGGACCTCAAGATCGCGCGCTATGACGACGATGCCACCATGGTGACGGCGGCGGTGTCGGGCCAGGTCGACTGCGTCGGCTCGTCCGCGACAATCATCAACCAGATCGGCGTGAAGAATCCCTCGCGCGTGTTCGAGTCCCGGATTCCACTGGCGACCTTCGACCTCGCGATCGGCCTGAAGAAGGGTGAGCAGCCGCTGATGGACAAGCTCAACGCCTGGATCACCGACAACGTCAAGAACGGCAAGCTCAACGCCATCTACAAGAAATTCCACGGCGTCGATCTGCCGGCGGACATGCGCAGCTGAACCACGGGGAAAGACATCGTGACAGCCGCGCGCGGCTGTCACGATCAATGCAAAGATCAAGAAGGACAAAGAATGCGTCTCGTCATCGGATCCGACCACGCCGGCTGGCCGCTCAAACAGACCGTCATCGACCACATCCGCAAGCTCGGCCACGAGGTCATCGACGTCGGCTCCTATGACGACAAGCCGGTGGATTTCCCCGACATCGCCCGCGCCGTGGCGGCGAAGGTGACGTCGGGCGAAGCCGCGCGCGGCATCATGGTGTGCGGCACCGGCGTTGGCGCCTCGATCGCCGCCAACAAGATGAAGGGCATCCGCGCCGCGGTCTGCCACGACGTCCACTCCGCGCATCAGAGCGTCGAGCATGACGACGTCAACGTCATGTGCATCGGCGCGCAGATCGTCGGCGCCTGGCTCGCTGTCGATCTCGTGTCGTCGTACCTGTCCGCCGAATTCTCCACCGACGAGGATTTCCGCCGCCGCGTCGAGAAGCTGCGCGTCATGGACGAGGAAGGCTGAGGGCTCTCCGCCATGATCCTGGTGTTCGGATCGCTCAACATCGATCTGGTCGCGCAGGTCCCGGTGATTCCAGGTCCCGGCCGAACGGTGCTGGCGCCGTCCTACTGGACGCATTTCGGCGGCAAGGGTGCCAATCAGGCCGTTGCCGCCGCGCGGATCGCCGGGCCTGGACGCGTGAGCATGGCTGGCCGCGTCGGCCGGGACGGATTTGGCGACAGCGCGATCGAGAACCTCAGAGCCAACGGCGTCGACGCCGACCGCGTCATCAGAGCCGACGAGCCGACCGGCTGCGCTTTCATCACCGTCGATCAGGCCGGCGAGAACGCAATCACGGTGGCGAGCGGCGCCAACATGACGGCGCGTGCCGGCGATCTTGCGAGCGAGCTGTTCAATTTGGACACCGTGCTAGTGCTTCAGATGGAGGTGCCCTTTGCGCACGCGCTGGAAGCTGCCCGAAGAACCGCCGCGGCCTCCGGCACCGTCATCTGGAACCTTGCACCCGTTCCGGAGCAGATGACGCGTGAGATGGTCACCGAGCTTCTCGCCGTCACCGACTATCTCCTCGTCAACGAGCACGAGGCGCGCGACGCCGCCACCGCCATCGGCCTGGCGTCCGCCGACTACGAAGCCGCAAGCGCCGGACTCGCGAAGTCCGGCAACCTCACCTGCATTGTCACCGCCGGCGCACAAGGCGCGCTCGCCGTGACGGCGGAAGGCACCCGCCTGCGGGCGCCCGCCCAGCGCATCACGCCGGTGGACACGACCGGCGCCGGCGACACCTTCGTCGGCGCCTTTGCGGCGATGATCAGCGAAGGCGTGTCGCTGCAACGCGCGCTCGAAGTGAGTTGCGAAGCGGCGGCTTTGAAATGCCTCAAGGCCGGCGCCCAGACCGGCATGCCCATGCGCAGCGCGATGGGCTCCCTCGCGTAGGACTGATCGCCCGCATCGCTGCCCGCGGCTAAACTCTCCCGATTCCTGGAGGCTGTTTTGGCCTTTCTCTTCGTCCTCGCCGTCGGCCTCGTCGCCGGCACCATCTCCGGCATCGTCGGCACCGGCTCGTCGATCATGCTGATGCCGGTGCTGGTCTATGCCTATGGGCCGAAGGAGGCCGTGCCGATCATGGCGGTGGCCTCCGTCATGGCGAATTTTTCGCGGATCCTGGCCTGGTGGCGCGAGGTCGATTGGCGGGCCTGCGCGGCCTATTCGGTCACGGGCATCCCGGCGGCGGCGCTCGGCGCGCGGACGCTGCTGGCACTGCCCTCGCATGCCGTCGATCTCACCATCGGCCTCTTCCTGATCGCGATGGTGCCGGTGCGGCACTTTCTGGCGCGGCACGAGCTCAAGGCCAATCTCTGGCATCTCGCCATCGGCGGCGCGCTGATCGGCTATCTCACTGGCATCGTGGTCTCGACCGGGCCGCTCAGCGTGCCGTTGTTCCTGTTCTATGGCCTGTCCAAGGGCGCGTTCCTCGCCACCGAAGCGGCCTCCTCGCTCGGGCTCTATTTCGCGAAGTCGGTGACTTTCGAGCGTTTCGGCGCCCTGACCGGGGAGGTCTTCATCAAGGGTCTGATCGCGGGCGCCTCACTGATGTCGGGCGCCTTCATCGCCAAACGCTTCGTGCTGCATCTGAGGCCGGAAACCTTCCGCCTGCTGATGGACGCGATCATGATCGCGGCGGGGCTCTCGATGCTCTGGACCGCAACGCAGCCGTGACCCAGCCGCTACTCAGACGGCGAATTCGGGGGTGATCGATGGGCTGTCAGCGACGACGCGGCTCACCACGGCCGGCTGCCCGTCGAGCCATTGCAGCACGGCCCCGAGCGGCTGCGGCCGCTGATAGAGGAAACCCTGCCCGAGCCTCACGCCCATCTCACGCATGGCCTCGGCCTGCTCGGCGCGCTCGATGCCTTCGGCGACCAGGGTCAGCCCCAGCGTGGCGGCAAGCGATGCGATGACGCCGACGATGGCCTTGTCCTCGGCGCTGTCGGGGATCTCGCTGATGAACGCCTTGTCGATCTTCACCTTGTCGAGCGGAAACCGGCGCAGATGGGCGAGCGAAGAGTAGCCCGTGCCGAAATCGTCGAGCGCGATCGTGGCCCCCAGGCGCCGCAGGCGATGCAGCGTTTCGGAGGCGCTGGCGATGTTGTTGATCAGCGACCCTTCCGTGATCTCGAGCTCGAGCATCGATGCCGCGACACCGAAG
Source organism: Bradyrhizobium sp. IC3123 (assembly GCF_020193625.1). Classification (NCBI taxonomy): domain Bacteria; kingdom Pseudomonadati; phylum Pseudomonadota; class Alphaproteobacteria; order Hyphomicrobiales; family Nitrobacteraceae; genus Bradyrhizobium; species Bradyrhizobium sp. IC3123. The sequence goes on from NZ_JADYVF010000002.1 coordinate 558,566, forward strand.
CGCGCACAGGTCGCGCGTAGCTCGGCGGCGAGCGAGTGGTCGGCAAGCTCGGACGGCGGCAGATTGATCGCGATCCGCAGCTGCGGCCTGCCCGCAGCGGCCAATTGCTGCAAGGCCCGGCAGGCATCGGTCAGCACGTAGCGGGTCAGCCGCGCATTGTTCCCGCTGCGCTCGATCAGCGGCAGGAATTCGCCGGGGCCGATCACGCCGTGCTCGGGATGGCGCCAGCGGATCAGCGCTTCCAGACCGACGACCTCATGGCTGTCGAGATCGACCTGGCTCTGGTACCAGACCTCGAACTGGCCCTCGGCGAAGCCGGTGGGAATTGCGAGCTCGAGATCCCTGCGGCGGCGATAGTCGCGCTGAAGCGCTTCGTCCAGCACGGCGACCGTGCCGGGCGCCTTGCTCTTGGCGTGGTAGAGCGCGATGTCGGCGAGCGTCGGCAGATGCGACAGTTCCGGATCGTCGGCGTGGCGCACGGCAAGGCCGATGCTGGCGCGCGGCACCACCTGCTTGTCATGGAGGCGGATCGGCTCGGAAATGGCATCGAGCACGCGTTGAGCGAATGCGTGCGCGGCCTGCTCGTCGCTCACCTCGGGGCGAATGACGACGAACTCGTCGCCGCCGAGCCGGGCGACCCAGTCCTCGGCTTCGACCGCGCGACGAAGGCGCTGCGAAATCTGGACCAGGAACGCATCGCCGGCCTCGTGACCGAAGGTGTCGTTGATGCCCTTGAAGTCGTCGAGATCGATGAAGCAGAACGCGACCAGCGTATCCGGCGCGCCTCCATTCTGGCTCGTCACGGCGAGGCGCTCGGTCAGGGAGCGCCGGTTCGGCAGCCCGGTGAGCGGATCGTGCGTCGCCATGTGCCCGAGCCGGTCCAGCGCGCCGGACGTCGTGTGCTGCATGGCGTTGAAAGCGCGCGCGAGCTGCCCGAATTCGTTCGAGGACGTGACATCGGCCGGATAGGCCCGGCCGTCCTGCTTGCTGCGCTGGATCGCCGACATCATGGCCGCGAGCGGCCGGCCGATGAAGATGTTGGCGGAGATGCGCATGGCGATCAGGGTCGCGAACGTTGCCAGCAGCCCGACGACGAGCAGCAGCAGCAGGCGGCTGCCCGCATCCGCGTACAGCGTCGCACGCGAATAGGCGATGGCGATGCGGCCGGCCTGAACGGCCATATTGCCGTTGCTGTAGTGTATCGGGTGCGAGACTTCGGCGACCGACTGGCCTTGGGGGCGCGCGACCACGCGGGCGATCGCAGCGCCGGTATCGTCATAGACGGCCGCCGCCGCAATGGTCTCGTCGTGCATGATCTCGTTGAGCACGCCCGTGACCTGGTCGTAGCGCATCTTCCAGAGCGGCTCGGCGATCAGCTCGGCCCGGCTCTCGGCGACGCGGGCCATGCGGGCGTCGAGTTGCCTGAGCTGCGACCAGAAGCTCGATGCCTCGACGCCGGCGGAGGCGAGCAATTGCACCAGCAGCAGAACGGGCACGGTGGCCCAGATCATCGCGTCGACGACCGAGCGCAAGCGCGGCGGCGCTGCCTGCTCGTTGCGATCCGGCTCGGTCATCGCCTCATCCTTGCGCATCAGTCGGCAACGCCTTCGGCGACCGGCAGCGACGAGATGAGCGCATCGAGGGAAAAGTCATATTGACCGCAGCGCCAGGCCTTCGCCCGGAACCGCGCGAAGTCGATCCGGTCGAACGCACGGGTCTTAATGAGGTCGGCGACCGAAGCGAGATTGTCGCGCGTGATCGCCGACGTCTTGACCTCGACGCGGGGCGAGACGGCAGCAAAATCGCAGCCATCGGCATAATCGCGCAGGAGAACGACGGACCAGCCGCCGAGCAGGAAATGCCCGCCATCGGTCAGGAGCATGCGGCCCGCCTTGATCTCGCGCAGCGCATCCTCCGACCAGTTGAGGCCGACCACCTGGATGTTCTCGCCGGGCACGAGGCCGGCGGCGATCGTCGCGCGCAGCGCGCCGAGCGCCATCGGATCGTTTCCGGCCCAGATCCCGGCGGGCCGGATCTGCTTGCGCGCGGCCCAGCTCAGGTAGTTTGCCGTGACCCGCTCGGCCTCGGACTTCGTCCAGTTGGCGAACAGCATGCGGTCCACCACGACGTCGGACGCAGCATCCACCGCGAGCGTGAGGCCGGCGTTGCGGGCGATCGAGGCAGGCGTGGTCTCGTCGCCACCGATGCCGAGAATGTGGATCTTGCCGTCCGCGCTCTGCCATTTCTCGGCACGCGCCGCGGTGATCAGCGCATTGGCCATCCGCGCGCCCGCGGTCTGAAGATCGGTCGTGATGTCGCCGAGCCAGGTCTTGAGCTTTTGCCTCGGCGGTCCAAAGCGCACCGCGTCCTCGCCGATCAGCGTGTTCGAAAGCAGCAGCGTCTTGACGCCCGCGGCTTCGGCCGCCTCCAGGATGGGAACGGCGGCGGATTCCTCGTTCGACAGGATGAGGAAGTCGGGCTTGTCGGGACGGGCCACCACGCCGAAGCCGAGCTCCTGCATGGTGCGGTGGTTCCGCTCGCTGGTCAGCACCTCGACATGGGCATCGAGCTTGCGGCCGGCGGCCTGCATGGTCTGCGCGACCATGTCCCAATAAACCTCGCCGGACTTGCCGGGATTGACGAAGACGATGTTGAGGGGCTTGGCGATGCTACCGCCAACGGACCCGAAGACGCCGCAGGCCATGCCCGCCGCGAGCAATATTCGCAGGAATCTCGTCAATTTCGCCGCCCCCATTGGTTCCGAGATTGGACCCACGTCCGCTAAGAATTGGCAAAATCGCACCGGGCACAGCGGCGCAGGGCTAACGAAAGGTATATCTCCCGTGCCGAATTGAGATATTCGAAGCGCCGGCGATCGGCCTGCCAATCCGTGCTATCAGCACATCTGAAACCCGCGACTCGCGCTCCCCATGGCCAAATCCACACTGTCCTTCGTCTGCCAGAACTGCGGCGCGGCCTATAACCGCTGGCAGGGCAAGTGCGAGTCCTGCGGCGAGTGGAATACGCTGGCGGAAGAAGACACCAGCGGCAGCGTGCCGGTGTCGATCCGCTCCAAGCGCAAGGGAAGAACCTTCGCGCTGGAGAGTCTCGCCGGAAAGAGCCCGGATGCGCCGCGCCTGTCCTCGGGGATGACAGAGCTCGACCGCGTCACCGGCGGCGGCTTCGTGCGCGGCTCGGTGCTGCTGGTCGGCGGCGATCCCGGAATCGGCAAGTCGACGCTGCTGACGCAAGCGACCAGCCTGCTCGCGCGCGCCGGCCACCGCGTCGTCTACATCTCCGGCGAAGAGGCGGTCGCCCAGGTGCGCCTGCGCGCCGAGCGGCTCGGGCTGTCGGACGCGCCGGTGCAGCTCGCGGCCGAGACCTCGGTCGAGGACATCGTCTCGACGCTGTCGGAGGGCGCGGTGCCCCGGCTGATCGTGATCGACTCGATCCAGACCATGTGGACCGACACGGTGGAATCGGCGCCCGGCACGGTGACGCAGGTGCGCGCCTCGGCGCAGGCGCTGATCCGCTTCGCCAAAAAGACCGGGGCCGCCATCATCCTGGTCGGCCACGTCACCAAGGACGGCCAGATCGCCGGCCCCCGCGTGGTCGAGCATATGGTCGATGCGGTGATGTCGTTCGAGGGCGAAGGCTCACAGCAATTCCGCATCCTGCGCGCGGTGAAGAACCGCTTCGGACCGACCGACGAGATCGGCGTGTTCGAGATGACGGGCCTCGGCCTGCGCGAGGTCACCAACCCGTCCGAGCTGTTCCTGTCGGAGCGCGACCTCGGCACGCCCGGCACCGCGGTCTTTGCCGGCATCGAGGGCACGAGGCCCGTGCTGGTCGAATTGCAGGCACTGGTGGCCCCGACCTCGCTCGGCACCCCGCGCCGGGCCGTGGTCGGCTGGGATCCGAGCCGGCTCTCAATGGTGCTGGCGGTGCTGGAGGCCCATTGCGGGGTCAAGCTGTCCGGCCACGACGTCTATCTGAACGTTGCCGGCGGCCTTCGCATCCACGAGCCCGCGGCCGACCTCGCCGCCGCCGCGGCCCTGGTGTCGTCGCTGGTTAATGCGCAGTTACCCACCGATGCCGTCTATTTCGGCGAAATCTCGCTGTCGGGCGTGGTGCGCCCGGTGGCGCAGACCCCGGCCCGGCTCAAGGAAGCGGCAAAGCTCGGCTTCCAGCGCGCCGTGCTGCCCGAATCGGCACGGGGCGATGCGGGCGGCGATGCCGGACTGTCCCTGAACGCGGTGAACAGCCTGACGACATTGGTGGCCGAGATCGCAGCGCGGGGCTCCCGCCGGGGCGAATCCGGTGCACAGCCAGAGAAAAATGCCACACCGGCCAGATTCCGCCGCGGAGAGGGTTAGGTGGAGGTGACGCCGGAGGCCTCCGCCGCTATACAGCCGTCACAAAAGCAGCATGGGATTGCGTGGTTGCGGCCTTGCCGGGAACGCCGTCTGCCCTTCTTTTAGGGCAGCGGCCAAGCACCGATTCGCTAGAGCACCTTTGAAGTACGAGCGGACCAGACCAGCCGATGCCAGTAACCATCCTCGACCTGATCCTGCTCGGTGTGATGCTGATCTCGGGCCTGCTCGCGATGGTTCGCGGCTTCATGCGCGAAATTCTCTCGATCGCGGCCTGGGGTGCCGCGGCGATCGTGACGCTGTATTCGTTCTCGAAGCTGCTGCCGACCGCCAAGACCTATTTCAACAACGACACGGTCGCGAGCGTCGTCGTGGTGGCCGGCGTGTTCATCGGCACCCTGGTCGTAGTCTCCGTCATCACGGTCCGGATCTCCGACATGATCCTGGATTCGCGGATCGGCGCGCTGGATCGGACCCTCGGCTTCCTGTTTGGGCTGGCTCGCGGGCTTTTGATCGTCGTGGTCGCGTTCCTGTTCTTCACCTGGCTGGTGCCGGACAAGCAGCGCCCCGACTGGGTCAGCGGGGCCAAGTCCCGCGTCGTGCTGCAGGGAACCGGCGATTGGCTGATGGCCCTCTTGCCTGACGACCCCGAGAACACCATCTTGAAGAGATTCAAGAAAAACAAACCAGATGATGATCAAGCTGAATCCGAGCAGCAGCCTTCGGGCAGTGGCGACGGGTACAGTAAGTCGGCTCGTGACGGCATGAAAAAGCTGATCGAGAAACCTGCGGCGCGTTGATAGGGCCCCAAAAGAGAGGCGAGAACGAGATGCGACACCCTGACCAGGACGCCCTGCTTGATCTCGATCCAAACGCCGGTCCAGGCCCGGCGGCGCTTGAGCTTCAGGACGATCTGGAAGGCGATACGCTGCGCGAGGAATGCGGCGTGTTCGGCATCTACGGCCACCCTGATGCGGCCGCCATCACCGCGCTCGGCCTTCACGCGCTCCAGCACCGCGGCCAGGAGGCCGCCGGCATCGTCTCCTACGACGGCAGCCGCTTCCACTCCGAACGCCGCCTCGGCCTCGTCGGCGACACCTTCTCCCGCCGCGAGGTGATCGACCGCCTGCCCGGCAATGTCGCGGTCGGGCATGTCCGCTACGCCACGACCGGCGCGACCATCCTGCGCAACGTGCAGCCGCTGTTCGCCGAGCTCAATGCCGGCGGTCTCGCGGTCGCTCACAACGGCAACCTCTCCAACGGCCTGACGTTGCGCCGCGAGCTCGTCAAGAACGGCGCGATGATGCAATCGACCTCCGACACCGAGGTGATCCTGCACCTGGTGGCGCGCTCCAAGCGCGTCCGCTTCATCGAGCGCTACATCGACGCGCTGCGCGAGATCGAGGGCGCCTATGCGCTGGTCTCGCTGACCAACAAGAAGCTGGTCGGTGCCCGCGATCCGCGCGGCATCCGCCCGCTGGTGCTCGGCGAGCTCGACGGCTGCCCGATCCTGACTTCCGAGACCTGTGCGCTCGACATCATCGGCGCGCGCTTCGTGCGCGACATCGAGCCCGGCGAAGTCATCGTGTTCGACGAGAACGGCCAGGACATCCACAAGCCGTTCCCGCCGATGGCGCCGCGCCCCTGCATCTTCGAATACATCTACTTCTCGCGGCCGGATTCCATCGTGCACGGCCGCTCGGTCTACGAGGTGCGCAAGAATTTCGGCGCGCAGCTCGCGCGCGAGAGCCACGTTCCGGTCGACGTCGTGGTGCCGGTGCCGGATTCCGGCGTGCCGGCCGCGGTCGGCTACAGCCAGTATTCCGGCGTGCCGTTCGAGCTCGGCATCATCCGTAACCATTATGTCGGCCGCACCTTCATTCAGCCGACGCAGGCGATCCGCGAATCCGGCGTGCGCATGAAGCACTCGGCCAATCGCGCCGCGATCGAAGGCAAGCGCATCATCCTGATCGACGACTCGCTGGTGCGCGGCACCACCTCCAAGAAGATCGTGCGCATGATGCGCGATGCCGGTGCCAAGGAAGTGCACTTCCGCCTCGCTTCGCCCCCGATCCTCTATCCCGATTATTACGGCATCGACCTGCCCGACCGCGGCGGCCTGCTGGCGGCGACACATACGCTGGAGGAGATGCGCGAGCTCATCGGCGCCGACTCGCTCGCCTTCCTGTCGATTGACGGCATGTACCGCGCCATGGGCGAGCCGGGCCGCGACCCCGCCAATCCGAAGTTTGCGGATCACTGCTTCACCGGCGCCTACCCGACCCACCTCACCGACCAGACCCAGACCGAGCCGCAGCCGCGGCAATTGTCGCTGCTGGCGGAGGCGAGCTGACGCGAGGCCGCGACGATGCAGGTTGCCATCGCCATAGTCTGCGGACTGGTGTTGATCGGCTTCATTGTCTTCGCCTTCAGGCAAGGCCTGAAGGTGACGCCTGATAGCTCGGGAAATGGACCCAACAGCAACAACATTCAGTAAGGCGGCCGCGGGGCAAAATTCCGTCACGGCCGGCCTTGTCCCAGCCGTCCACGGCTGTAAAACCCCGCCATGACAAAGCCCCTCGCTGACCGCATCGCTCTCGTCACCGGCGCCTCGCGCGGCATCGGCTATGCCACCGCAATCGCACTGGCCAAAGCCGGCGCGCACATCGTTGCGACGGCGCGTACGCAAGGAGGGCTCGAGGAGCTCGACGACGAGATCCGGAAAGAGGGTGGCAGTGCCACCCTGGTGCCGCTCAATCTCACCGATTCCGACGGAATCGCGCGTCTCGGCGCCGGCCTGCACGAACGCTATGGCAAGCTCGACATCCTCGTCGGCAATGCCGGCGTGCTCGGCTCCTCCTCGCCGATCGGCCATATCGAGCTGAAGACCTTCAACGACGTGATGGCGGTGAACGTGTCCGCGAACTTCCAGCTGATCCGCTGCATGGAACCGCTGCTGAAGCAGTCCGATGCCGGCCGCGCCGTGTTCATCACCTCGGGTGCCGCCAACAAGGCCACCGCTTACGTCAGCCCCTACGCCGCGTCCAAGGCCGCACTGGAGACGCTGGCGCGTGCCTGGGCGCAGGAAACCGCAAACACCAAGCTGCGCGTCAACCTGTTCAATCCGGGCCCGGTGCGCACCCGCATGCGCGCCACCCTGATGCCCGGCGAGGATCCGGCGACGCTCGACACGCCCGAGCAGGTCGCAGAATTCATCGTGCCGCTGTGCGCGCCCGACTGGACCGAGACCGGCAAATTCTACGATTACAAGACCCGCACCCTGATGAGCTTCCGCGCGCCGGCCTGATTGCCCTCCGACGCCTTGGACGTCATGCCGGCGGTAATGTCCGTACCGCCGAGTCCGATACCGGAAAGCACATTTATAGAATTTCAAGCCGACATCGAGCGCGCTGAAATAGCGTCTCAACGCATTTTGCCCAAAAGTTAACCGATGGATGACGCTACGACGCAGCGTCATCCGGCTTTAGGTGCATTGCCGTCGGCCATGGGACACTGTAGAGCGTCAATTGGAACAAGGCTCCCGAAGAGAGCCGTCCGCATATTTGACAATGGAGGAAGCCTTTATGACGATGCCCGCACGCCGCGCCGCGGCTCTTCTGGCCTGTGCCGCTTTCGGCTTTGCCACATCCGCCTTCGCGCAAGACAAGACCATCAAGATCGGCGTGCTCAACGACATGTCGAGCCTCTATGCCGACATCGGCGGCCCGAACTCGGTGGCGGCAGTGAAGATGGCGGTCGAGGATTCCGGCCTGAAGGCCAAGGGCTGGACCATCGAGGTGCTCTCCGGCGATCACCAGAACAAGCCCGACATCGGCGTCAACATCGCCCGGCAATGGATCGACGCCGACAAGGTCGACGCCATCGCCGACACGCCGAGCTCCGGCGTCGCGCTCGCGGTGAGCAACCTCGTCAAGGAAAAGAATGCGGTGCTGCTCAATTCGGGTGCGGCCACCGCCGACCTCACCGGCAAGGCCTGCACGCCCAACACCGTGTCCTTCACCTACGACACCTACATGCTCGCCAACGGCACCGGCAAGGCGCTGACCAAGGCGGGCGGCGACAGCTGGTTCTTCCTCACCGCGGATTATGCCTTCGGCCATGCGCTGGAGCGTGATACCGGCGCGGTCGTCACGGCGACCGGCGGCAAGGTGCTCGGCGGCGTCAAGCATCCGCTGAACACGGCCGACTTCTCCTCCTTCCTGCTGCAAGCGCAGTCCTCCAAGGCCAAGATCATCGGCCTTGCCAATGCGGGCGGCGACACCACCAACGCGATCAAGCAGGCCGCCGAGTTCGGCATCGTCCAGGGCGGCCAGAAGCTCGCCGCGCTGCTGCTGTTCATCAACGACGTGCACTCGCTCGGCCTGAAGACCGCGCAGGGCCTGACCTTCACCGAGTCGTTCTACTGGGACCTCAACGACCAGACCCGCGAATGGTCGAAGCGTTTCCAGAAGGTCTCGCCCAAGGGCTCGATGCCCTCGATGACGGTTGCGGGCCTCTACGCCGAGATCCTGCATTACCTGAAGGCGATGGAAGCGCTCGGCAGCAATCCGCGTGACGGCGCCAAGGTCGTCGCCAAGATGAAGGAGCTGCCGACCGACGATCCGCTGTTCGGCAAGGGCCCGCTGCGCCAGGACGGACGCCGCCTTATCCCCGCCTATCTGTTCGAGGTGAAGAAGCCCGAGGAGTCGAAGGGGCCGTGGGACTATTACAAGCTGGTCGCCACCATCGCGCCGGAAGATGCGGCCAAGCCGCTCAAGGACAGCGACTGCCCGCTGGTGAAGAAGTAGGATCGTAGGGTGGGTTAGCATGCGGCTGCGCAAAGCGCAGTCCGCTGGCGTAACCCACCTCTTCCGCCTCCGCGGAAATGAAAGAGGTGGGTTACGCCTCGCGGTTTGCGCTTCGCGCGAACCGCGAGGCTAACCCACCCTACGAGACTGTCCTGGTCGCACCCAGCGACCGCACCGCGATCGCCACGCACACCACCATCAGCACCGCGGCGAGCAGGAACGGTGCGCCGGGCAGATGCAACGGCGCGCTGGCGCCGATGAAATAGGAAAATGTCAGCGTGAACAGGAACGGGCCGACGAGCTGCGACACGCTCTGCACGCTCGCGGTTGCGCCCTGCAGCTGGCCCTGCTGATCCGGCGCGACGAGCCGCGTCATCAGCGCTTGCGAGGCGGCGCCGGAGATGCCCCACAGCGCCAGAATGGGAATCCCGAGCCACGATAGCAGTCCGGTCGGCGCAGCGCCGAGGACCACGAATCCGACCGCGCCGCAGCAGAGGCCGAGCAGGAGCGCGTTGCGCTCGCCGAGCGCATGCACGATGGGGCCGATCGCAAAGCCCTGCACCACCATGGCGCAGATGCCGACCATGGCGAGCGTCAGGCCCACCGTCTTGGCATCCCAACCATAGCGATAGGTCGCGTAGAGCACGAAGGTCGAGGGCAGCACGACGTGCGCGACCTGCGCGATGAAGTTGACGATCGACAACGCGGCAAGTACCGCGTCGGAGCGCAGCAGATGCAGCGCCCCGAGCGGACTGGCGCTGCGCCAGCGCAGCGGCGCGCGCTTGTCGGGCGCCAGCGACTCCGGCAGCACGAACAGGCCATAGAGCGCGTTGGCGAAGCTCAGGGCCGCCGCGGCCCAGAACGGCAGGCGCGGATCGATATCGCCGAGCAGGCCGCCGAGCGCTGGCCCCAAGATGAAGCCGGCGCCGAAGGCCGCGCCGATCCGGCCGAAGACCGCCGCACGCCGTTCCGGCGGCGTGATGTCGGCGATATAGGCGAAGGCGGTCGAGATGCTCGCCGAGGTGATGCCGGAGATCACGCGGCCGATGAACAGCCACGCAAGCGACGGCGCCAGCGCCATCAAGACGTAATCGGCCGCGAGCCCGAAATTCGACAGCAGCACCACCGGCCGGCGTCCGAAACGATCGGACAGCGCACCAAGCACCGGCGAGAACACGAACTGCATCAAGGCCCAGGCGGTGCCGAACAGGCCGAAGATGCGCGCGGCATGTGCGGTGTCGTTGTCGACGAAGCTTTCGATCAGCTTCGGCAGGACCGGCATGATCACGCCGAGCGCGACCATGTCGAGCAGGATGGTGACGAAGATGAAGGCGACCGCGCCGCGCGGGGCCGGCGCTGCGTCCTGCACCACCGCCTCGCCGGCACCGTCGCTCACGATGGCCGCTTGCGCTTGTGCGCGAAGGGATTGGCCTTCTCGCGCAGCGTGATGCGCACCGGCGTGCCAGGCAGCTCGAAGGTCTCGCGCATGGAATTGGTGAGATAGCGCAAGTAGGATTGCGGCACGGCGTCGGCACGCGAGCAGAACAACACGAAGCTCGGCGGCCGGGCCTTGGTCTGGGTGATGTAGTTCAGCTTCAGCCTGCGGCCGGAGACCGCCGGCGGCGGGTTGGCCTGGATCGCCTGCTCGAACCAGCGATTGAGCGCCGAGGTAGGCACGCGCCTGTTCCAGATCGCATAGGCGTCCTGGATCGCCAGCATCAGGCGATCGATGCCCTCGCCCATCAAGCCCGAGACGGCGACGATGGGCACGCCCTTGAGCTGCGGCAGCCAATGGTCGGCATCGCGGCGCAGGCCGGAGATCGCGCCGCCGCCCTTGGTCTCCATCAGATCCCATTTGTTGACGGCGAGCACGACCGCACGTCCCTCGCGCTCGATCAGGTCGGCGATGCGCAGGTCCTGCTCCTCGAAGCGGATCTGCGAATCCATCATCAGCACGACGACCTCGGCAAAGCGCACCGCGCGCAGTGCATCCGCAACCGACAGCTTTTCCAGCTTCTCCTCGATGCGCGAGCGCCGGCGCAGGCCCGCGGTGTCGAAGACGCGGAAATCGCGGCCCTTCCAGTTGATCTCGACCGCGATGGAATCGCGCGTGGTGCCGGCCTCGGGGCTCGTCAGCAGGCGCTCCTCGCCGAGCAGATGGTTGATCAGCGTCGACTTGCCGGCATTGGGCCGGCCGACGATCGCGACCCGGATCGGGCGCGTCGCGGCCTCTTCCTCCGAGATCGGCGCGTCGTCCTCATCGTCGTCTTCCTCGACGGGTTCGGGCATCAGCCTCGCGAGCGCGTCGTAAAGCTCGCCCATGCCCTCGCCATGCTCGGCCGAGATCTGGATGGGATCGCCGAGGCCGAGCGCGAACGCTTCCATCGCGCCGGCATCGCCGTGCTTGCCCTCGCTCTTGTTGGCGATGAGCAGCACCGGCTTGTCGGCCTTGCGGGCGAAATCGGCGAAGGCGCGATCGGTCGGCGTCAGGCCGATGCGGGCATCGATCACGAAGAACAGCGCGTCGGCCTGCGCGATCGCGGTCTCGGTCTGCTCCTGCATACGCGCGGTCAGCGAGCCCTTGGCGCCCTCGTCGAGGCCGGCGGTATCGATGATGGTGAAGCGGAGATCACCGAGCCTGGCCTCGCCTTCGCGGCGGTCGCGGGTGACGCCCGGCAGGTCATCGACCAGCGCGAGCTTCTGCCCAACCAGGCGGTTGAACAGCGTCGACTTGCCGACATTGGGCCGGCCGATGATGGCGATCGTGAAGGACATCGGTCTTTCGTGCGCTGCCGAGGCTGCGCCTGTCAATGCAACGGGAAATATTGTTTGAGCATGATCTTTTCGGAAAACCGCTTCACACTTTGCGCTAGCGCGGCCCTCCGGGTCCGGATCATGCTCTAGCGCGAGAAGCTGCCGCTCGGCAGCGGTGCCGGGAAGGCGCTCTGCGATTGCTGCTGCGGGAGCTTGGTCGGCTGCGCCTGCTGGGTCGGCTGCGCCTGCTGGGCCGGCTGATCTGGCGGCGGCGCGGTGGTGCGCCTGCGGACGATCTTGTGCTTGGGCGGCGGAGCGGACGTCGCTGGTGCTGCCTCCGGCTGGGCCTCGCCGTCGACCTCGCCGACGGGTGCTTCGGCCGGCGCGGCGGACTGCTTGGTATTCTTTGCCTTGGCCCCCTTTGCCGGCTTGGCCGGCTCCGGCTCCGCAGGCAGGGCCGCGACGGCAGGTGCGTTCGGGTCGGGCTGCTGCTGCTGTGCGCCTTTGTAGAGATCCCTTGGCACGCCCTGCTCGAGCCCCGGCACCCCCTCGGGGAAAACCGGCTTGCGGTCGCCCGGCAGCTTCTTCTTGGTGTCGAGGAAGTCGAGCAGATCGCTCGGATCGAAGCTGGAGCAGCCGCCCAGGGCGCCGGTGAAGGCGATCAGGACGGCGGCTGCGATCAAGCGTGGCGTGCGGCGCATCTTGCTGTCTCGTTACGTCAGAGAACCGTCGTCAGCTTTTGGCGACGGGTGGCAACAAAGCCTGGAGCGCCTCGGCGCGAGAGCGCAGGCCGGGCGGCGTTTCGCCGTCTCCGTCAATCGCCTCGAGCCATTTGCGGGCTGCAGTCATGTCGTTGTTACGCCAGGCCGACAGCGCCAGCATCTCGCGGGCGGTGTGGCGGAAGGTCGATTTCGGCGCGGCGGAAGCTTCCAGCCGCTGCTGGATGTCGGCATAGCCGGCGCTGTCGAGCAGGAGCCCCGCGGCGCGGATCTTGGCCAGATCCTGCCACTCGCCGCCAATGCTGCGGTCGGCGGCGATGTCGTCATACATCTTCGCGGCCGCCTTGGGATCGCGGCTCGCGGCCTCCGCCGCAGCACGTAGCCGCGCCAGGGTGCGATAGCCGGACGGCGCCTTGGCGGCGAGCTCGGTGAAGGCCTTCTCGGCGTCCTCGTGCTTGCCCTGCTCGGACAGCTCGGCGGCCTTCTCGAAAGCGGCGCCGGCCGCGGCGGCCTTCTGGGCCTCCAGGTACCTATACCCCTGCCAGCCACCGGCGCCGGCGACGATCAGCACCATCAGCGCGATGAAGTAGATCGAATACTTGTCCCACAGCTTCTTGAACTGTTCGCGACGTACTTCCTCGTTGACTTCGTCAAATAATTCAGACACTTATGCCAATCCCATGCCCGTCCGGGTGCGCGCGCCAAGGCGTTCGCGTCAGGAATCCCGTCCCCGTGTGGCGGCGAGGTAGCCTAACGATATGGCGGTGGCAAGGCAAAGCGAGCCCGATCAAGGCGTTAACCACCCGGGACATCCCGGATGCCCCTGCCCGGCTCAAGCTCCCAGCAGCTCCCGCAGCTGTCGCTTCAGCACCTTGCCGTTGGCGTTGCGTGGCAGCGGGTCTGCCGTGATCGCCATGGTTTCGGGAACCTTGTAGTCGGACAGGCGCTCGGCGCACCAGGCGCGCAGGTCCGTATCGGTCACCGGCTGTCGCGTCACCACCACGGCATGGACGCGCTCGCCCAGCACCGGGCAAGGCCTGGCAATGATCGCGCTCTCGACCACGGCGGGATGGCCGGCCAGCACGGATTCGACCTCGGCCGAATAGATCTTCAGGCCGCCGCGATTGATCATGTCCTTCTGCCGGTCGAACACGCGAACGAAGCCTTCCGCATCGACCGAGCCGAGATCGCCGGAATGCCAGAATCCGCCCGTGAAGCTTTCGGCGGTGGCCTTCGGGTTATTCCAGTAGCCCTTGATCACGGAGGCGCTCTGGATCCAGAGCTCGCCGATCTCGCCGGGAGGCAGCTCGCGCCCGTCCGGGCCCATCACAGCGATGCGCGCGCCGGGACACGGCAGACCGACGCTGTCGATATGGCGCTCGGTCAGCTCGCCCGGCATGATGGTCGAGGGCGAGGTCGTCTCGGTCGCGCCGTAGCAGTTCATCAGCTTCAGGCCAGGAATCTTCGCCTTGAGCTTCTCGATGGTGGCGACCGGCATCGGCGCGCCGCCGAAACCGCCGATGCGCCAGCTCGAGAGATCATAGCCGTCGAAATCGGGCTGGAGCAGGCAGAGATTGTACATCGCCGGCACCATCACCGTGTAGGTGACGCGCTCGCGCGAGGCGAGCTTGAGGTAATCGGCGGCCTTGAACTCGGGCATGATGATCAGCGTCCCGCCGCAGCGGATCATGGTCGTAATGTTGGCGACGACGCCGGTGACATGGCCGAGCGGCACCGCTGCGATCGAGCGATCGGCTTCCGTCAATTGCAGGCAGGATACGAACACCATCGAGGAATGGACGATGTTGCAATGGGCCAGCATCGCGCCCTTCGGCTTGCCCGTGGTGCCGGAGGTGTAAAGGATCATCGCGGTGTCCTCTTCGCTCACCTCGATCGGTGCCGATGCCGGAGCGTTTTCGGCGAGCGAAGAGAAGCTCGACCGCGCGGCATCGTCATCGATGGCAATGCGATGGATCACACCGGGCACGTCCTTTGCGTCGGGCAGTCGCTCGCCGAGCGAGGCCTCGTGGATCAGGATCTTCGCGCCGCAATCGGCGAGCACATAGGCGATCTCCGGCTTCTGCTGGCGCGTGCTGAGCAGCACGGTCGCCAGCCCCTCATGTGCCGCGGCAAACAGCAGCAGCGGAAACTCTATGCGGTTGCCGAGCAGGATGGCGAGGCGATCGCCGCGCTGCAATCCGAGCTTACGCAATCCCGCAGCGATCCGCGCCGCCTGCTCCGCTGCCTGCCGCCAGCTCAGCCGGACATTGCCGCAGATCAAGGCTTCGCCATCGGCATTGCGGCCGCGCGCCTCCGCGATCATCGCCCAGAGGCTCGATGGCCGATCGCAAAATGCCGGCACCACCCGCTCGCCAAAACGCGCCTCGCGCCGCATCGGCGGGATCTGAGATTGCGACCAGTCCATTGGGATGCCCTCGGCTTGTTGCTCTCGTTATCTTCCCCGCATGGTCAGGCGAGCCCCGTCTTGCGCTGATCGGCTAGACCCCGATCACGGGCACACCGATCACCACCGGATGGAAGGCGAAGGCCAGGGCCAGATAGGCGACCACGCCGACCGCGACCGCGATCAGATCGTTGGTGGGGCCGCCGACCGGAATCGGCGGGGCACCGGCGTCGGTGCGAGCTTTCAGCGAGATGCGGTCATAGACCGCCCAGGCGAGGAACGAGCCGAACAGGACGATGGAGCCGAGATCGCCATTGGCGAGCAGATGCGCCGCCGCCCACAGCTTGATGCCGGCCAGCATCGGATGCTTCAACGTCGCATAGATGCGGCCACGCATGTAGGACGCCACCACGAGGATGACTGCAGGCAGCATCAAGGCCAACGCGATGTGCTTCATCGCCTTCGGCGGATACCAGACGTCGATCCAGCCGGAGCTGCGGTAGTGGGCATAGCCCCAGATGATCAGCGCCAGCCCCGCGAGTGAGACCGCCGAATAGAGGAGCTTGTAAGTCCCCTCGCCCAGCCTCGCGATCGCCTGCGCGCGGGCCTTCCGTCTGGTTGTGAAAATATGGGATGCAAAAAACAGCACCAGCCCCAGGATCATGACCAGCAGACGCACGACATCCTCCCCGCAAAGCAGCCCCCGCCACTGAGGTATCATCGATCGGCCGATGCTCGCAACTCGCGCGCTATTTGCCGAGCTCCCGATTGTCGACATAACGGATCGCGATGGGCCGCCCGGCCAACGCCCCGCCGAGCCCGCTGGTCAATTTCAGCGGCAGACAGGCCTTCAGCGATGCATTGATGGCATTCAGATAGGTCGTCCGGGTGTCCGCCGGCACGCCCGCAGTCGCGTATGTGAGGCGCGGCGGGCCGATCAGGCCGCCGGCCTTGTTGAAGCTGAAACGCACCGACATCTGCATGCCCGCGCGCGCATGGTCCGATGGCGGCGACCAGCAGCTGCGCAGCGCGGCGAAGAGGTCGCCGATCGTGTCGAGATCGTGATCGGGCTTCCGGTATTTGGCGCGGTCGGCCTCGGCAGGCACGCTCTCGATCGTGAGCTGGAGGTTCTGGCCGTAAGGGTAGTCGATCTCGGGAATACAGGGGCCGGGCTCGAGCGGGCTGCAATAGGATGGCGTGCAGGGCTCGCCGTCGAGCACGCTGCAAGGCTCGTGCGCGAACGGAATCGGATTGATCTGGCGTCGCTGCGCGTCGGCGGCGATCGAGGTCATTGCCAGCAAGGCAAGAACAAGAATGCAGCGCCACATGTACCGGGACCGCAATGGCATTTGCAACAGGTGGCGACGGCTATGAAAGGTTCAAGGCTGGCCGCGATGGTTCGCTTCACTCGACAATCTGATCCGCTTGCGCCACCAGCGTGGGCGGTAAATTCAGCCCCAACGCATTGGCTGTCTTGAGATTGAGCAGGAACTGGAATTCATTCGGTTGTTGGACTGGCAAGTCTGCGGGACGGGTTCCTCTCAAGACGCGATCGACATAATCCGCCGAGCGACCGACGAGCTGCGTAATCGAGACTCCGTAAGACATCAGCCCGCCGTCCGTGACGAAGGACGGGAACGGATACATCGCCGGCAGACGATGCGCGGCCGCCAAGTTCAGAATCAATTGCCGATGAACGAGTGGAAATGCGTCGGGAAAGATCAGCAGCCCGCCGTCTGGCTGCTCTGCAAAGCGGGAGATCGCCTGTTCGAGCTCGGCGGCGTTGTGCGCCGGCGCCGGAACGAGCTGGAGCTGGACTGCCGGAATGGCCGCCTGCACGGACGGCATCAAGATCATGGGCGCCGTGCGCGGATTGAAGACTGCGGCAACCCGTCGTATCGCCGGGGCCGCCTGCTTGAGCAATTGCAGCCACTTGCCGGCCATTTCAGGCTCCGCCCGGCTTGCCCAGGCTTTGGACGAAACCGGCACCCACGGGATCGGCAACGACCGTGAAGATGATCGGCAAGGTCGGCGCGCGTCGCCTCAGGGCTTCCACAGAGGGAGTGCCGATTGCCAGAAGCACATCCGGCCGCAACTCCACGAGCTCAGCCGCTTGAGCATCGGCGACATTCGGATCGCCGGCCCACCAGCGATACTCGATATGGATGTTGCGCCCCTGTTCCCAACCGAGTTCACCCAGACGCTGTCTCAGTTTCTGGTAGCCGGCCTGGCTCTCCGGATCGCTCGACTTGCCTCCCGCCAACACACCGATCCGCCGCACATTCCCCTGCGCGGATGTGCTCAGCGGATAGGCCGCCGCGCCTGCAACGAGCATGATGAATTCGCGCCGCCTCATGACCGTCGACCTCGCTGTCCTGCTTCACGGAAAAGGTCTGGGAAACATTACCCCTTCTTCTTGACATCCTTGACGTTGCTGAACTCGATGCCCTCGGCGCGCTCCCGGGTGTAGCCGAGGTAGAACTCGTTCCGGGCGAGATAGACGGGATCGCCATCGACATCGTCGGCAATGCTCGAATTGTTCGCGGCGATGAAGCTGTCGAGCTTCTTGCGGTCCTCCGAGGAGACCCAGCGCGCCAGCTGGAACTCGCTGACCTCGAACTCGACCGGCAGCGAATATTCCGCCTCGAGCCGGGCCTTGAGCACGTCGAGCTGCAGCGCGCCGACCACGCCGACCAGCGCCGGGGCGCCGTCGCGGGGGCGGAACACCTGCACCACGCCCTCTTCCGACATCTGCTGCAGCGCTTCCTTCAGCTTCTTCGCCTTCATCGCGTCGGTGAGACGGACACGGCGGACGATTTCCGGCGCGAAGCTCGGCACGCCGACGAAGTTGAAATCCTCGCCCTCGGTCAGCGTATCGCCGATGCGCAGCGTGCCGTGGTTGGGAATGCCGACGACGTCGCCGGCGAAGGCTTCGTCCGCGACCGAGCGGTCCTGCGCGAAGAAGAATTGCGGGCTCGACAGCGGCATGCTCTTGCCGGTGCGCACGAGCTTGGCCTTCATGCCGCGGCTGAGCTTGCCCGAGCACAGGCGCGCAAACGCGATGCGGTCGCGGTGGTTGGGGTCCATGTTGGCCTGGATCTTGAACACGAAGGCGCTCATCCTGGGATCGGTGGCCTCGACCTTGCGCTGGTCGCTGTCCTGCGCGCGCGGCTCGGGCGCGAACTTGCCGAGGCCCTCCAGGAGGTCGCCGACGCCGAAATTACGCAGCGCGCTGCCGAAATAGACCGGCGTCAGATGTCCCTCGCGGAACGCGTCCAGCTCGAACGGCTTCGACGCCTCGGTGACGAGCTCGAGCTCGTCCTTCACGGCGGAGACGTCGAGATTGGCGTTGAGCTTGGCGAGCTCTTCGATCTCGATCTCGAGCGCCGCGCCGGTCTTGGCGCCGCCGCCTTCGAGCAGGCGCACGCCGCCATTGACGACGTCATAGGTGCCGAGGAAGTCGCGGCCGCGGCCGACCGGCCAGGTCATCGGCGTGGTGTCGAGCGCCAGCGTCTTCTCGATCTCGTCGAGCAGCTCGAACACGTCGCGGCTCTCGCGGTCCATCTTGTTGATGAAGGTGATGATCGGGATGTCGCGCAGACGGCACACCTCGAACAGCTTTCGGGTGCGCGCCTCGATACCCTTGGCCGCGTCGATCACCATCACGGCGGAATCGACCGCCGTCAGCGTGCGATAGGTGTCCTCCGAAAAGTCCTCGTGGCCCGGCGTGTCCAGCAGGTTGAAGACGAGGCCTTCGAACTCGAAGGTCATCACCGAGGTCACCACCGAGATGCCGCGTTCGCGCTCGATCTTCATCCAGTCCGAACGCGTGTTGCGCCGCTCGCCTTTGGCCTTGACCTGGCCGGCGAGGTTGATAGCGCCGCCGAACAGCAGCAGCTTTTCGGTCAGCGTGGTCTTGCCGGCGTCGGGATGGGAGATGATCGCAAAGGTCCGCCGCCTCGCCACCTCGGCGGCAAGCGGGGAACGGGCCGGCGATTCGGCTGTGGTGGCGGCGATGTCGGACATGGCGGGAGCGTGTGGCAGGGAAAACGGGCCTGATCAAGCCTCATTTGGTGATTGCGGAGACTTCCGGCCAGCCCCATATCCCCCTTTTGGGAGGACGACCTCCCTGCCCATCAGCACACCAGCCGCGGGGACGACCCTGCCTTGAATGGAGGGTCGTCATGGCCTGGAGCATCCTGTTCGTCGCCGGTCTCCTCGAGATCACCTGGGCCATCGGCCTGAAATACACCGAGGGCTTTAGCAAGCTTGTCCCGTCCGCGGTCACGCTCGCGGCCATGGCCGGCAGCGTCATCCTGCTCGGATTTGCGCTCAAATCCCTGCCCGTCGGAACCGCCTATGCGGTCTGGACCGGCATCGGCGCGGTCGGCACCGCGACGCTCGGCATGGTTCTGTTCGGCGAGCCGGCGACGGCCTTCCGCCTCGCCAGCATCGGCCTGATCGTCGCCGGCATCGTCGGACTGAAGCTCGTCACTTGACGAGCTGGACCACCCACCAGGTCAGCGCGGCCACGATGCCTGAGGCCGGGATCGTGATCACCCAGGCATAGACGATCGAGCTTGCGACGTTCCAGCGCACGGCCGAGACGCGGCGGGCGGCACCGACGCCGACGATGGCGCCGGTGATGGTGTGGGTGGTCGAGACAGGAACCCCGAGGTAGGTCGCCATGAACAGAGTCACCGCGCCCCCGGTCTCGGCGCAAAAGCCCTGCATCGGGGTCAATTTCGTGATGCGCAGGCCCATGGTGCGGACGATGCGCCAGCCGCCCATCAGCGTGCCCAGCGCCATCGCCGCCTGGCACGACAGCACCACCCAGAACGGCACCGAGAACTCGCTGCCGAGATGGCCCTGCGAATAGAGCAACACCGCGATGATGCCCATGGTCTTCTGCGCGTCGTTGCCGCCATGGCCGAGCGAATAGAGCGAAGCGGAGACGAATTGCAGGATGCGGAAGGCGCGGTCGACCGCGAACGGCGTCGAGCGCACCGAGGCCCAGGACACGATCGCAACCAGCGCCATTGCGAGCAGGAAGCCAACCAGCGGCGACAGCACGATCGCCAGCACGGTCTTGGACAGGCCGCTCCACACCGCGGCCGAAATACCGGCCTTGGCCAAGCCGCCGCCGACGAGCCCGCCGATCAGCGCGTGCGACGACGACGATGGAATGCCGAGCGCCCAGGTCACGAGGTTCCAGACGATGGCGCCGACGAGGGCTGCGAAGATCACCTGGGCGTCGACGACCGCAGGATCGATGATGCCGGTGCCGATGGTCTGGGCGACGTGCAGCCCGAACACCAGGAAGGCGATGAAATTGAAGAACGCGGCCCAGAACACCGCGAATTGCGGTCGCAGCACGCGGGTCGAAACGATGGTCGCGATCGAATTGGCGGCGTCGTGCAGGCCGTTCAGGAAATCGAACAGCAGCGCGACGGCGATCAGGCCGACCAGGACGGGAAAAGCCAACGCAGCATCCACGGCGGCCCTGCCCTACACTTGCTCGATGACGATGCTGTTGATCTCGTTGGCGACGTCGTCGAAGCGGTCGGCCACCTTCTCGAGATGGTCGTAGATCTCGACCCCTACGATGAAATCCATCGCATTGCCGTCGCGATGCTTGAGGAACAGCTCCTTCAGGCCGATGTCGTGGAGATCGTCGACACGGCCCTCGAGCTTGCCGAGCTCCTCGGTGATCGCGGTCAGCATGGCGACGTTCTTGCCGATCTCCTGCATCAGCGGCAGCGCACGGCCGACCAGATTGGCGCATTCGATCAAGAGTCCGCCGATCTCGCGCATCGGCGGCTCGAAACTGCGCACCTCGAACAGCATCACGGCCTTGGCCGTCTGCTGCATCTGGTCGATGGCATCGTCCAGCGACGTGATCAGGTTCTTGATGTCGCCGCGGTCGAACGGGGTGATGAAGGTGCGGCGCACCGCCGTCAGCACCTCGCGGGTGATATTGTCGGCGTCGTTCTCGAACTGGTTGACGCGCTGGCAATAGACCGGCGTCTCCTCGCCCCCGTTGAGCATGCCCTGGAGCGCGACCGCGCCCTGGATCACGGTCTGGGCATGGCGGTCGAACAGGTCGAAGAACCGCTCTTCCCTGGGCAGGAACGCACGAAACCATCGCATCATGGGGGTAGGCTACCGGTTGGAAATGGTCAGGCCCGTGAGGGCTGTCATAAAACTGTCATAGACCATTTTCGATCCGCGCGCGTGTCGCCTCACGCCCGCGGAGCCGGGTCATCCACCGCTTTCATGCATCAATGAAACTGATGCAATATCAGTTACTTAGAGCGAACGTCGGAAGTAATGCGCGATTTCGCCGACGACGCCGCGGCGGAAGGTGAGCACGCAGACCACGAAGATCGCGCCTTGGATCACCGTCACCCACTGGCCGAAGCCGGCCAGATATTGCTGCATGGCGATGATCACGAAGGCGCCGACCACGGGACCGAAAACGGTGCCGAGCCCGCCGACCAGCGTCATCAGCACGACCTCGCCCGACATCGTCCAGTGCACGTCGGTGAGCGAAGCGTTCTGCGCCACGAACACCTTCAGCGCACCGGCAAGGCCGGCGAGCGTCCCCGACAGCACGAAGGCCAGGAACTTGTATTGGTCGGTGCGGTAGCCGAGCGAGATCGCGCGCTGCTCGTTCTCGCGGATCGACTTCAGCACCTCGCCGAACGGCGAGTTGATGATGCGGAAGATCAGGAGGAAGCCGGCGAGGAAGCCGACCAGCACGACATAGTACAGCACCGTCGGCTTGGACAGATCGAGCACGCCGAACATGCGTCCCTGTGGGATGCCCTGGATGCCGTCCTCACCATGGGTGAACGGGGCCTGGAGATAGATGAAGTACAGGAGCTGCGACAGCGCCAGCGTGATCATCGAGAAATAGATGCCCTGGCGTCGGATCGAGATGTAGCCGGTGACGATCGAGAGCACGAACGCCGCGGCGACGCCGACGAGAATGCCGAGCTCGGGCGGCAGCGCCCAGACCTTCAGCGCATGCGCGCTGCAATAGCCGGCCGTGCCTAAGAACATCGCGTGGCCGAACGACAGCAAGCCGCCATAGCCGACCAGCAGATTGAAGGCGCAGGCGAGCAGCGCAAAGCACAGCGCCTGCATCACGAAGAACGGATAGACGCCCGTGAACGGCACCGCTGCGAGCAGCAGCGCCATCACTGCGAATACAATCATCTCGTCGCGCATTGCGCGCGGGGTCACAGGAAGCGTGTCGTCCGTCAGGGTTGTCATCTCAGGCCGCCCTTCCCGTCAATCCCGTCGGCTTCACCAGCAGCACCAGCACCATCAGCACGAACACGACGGTGTTGGAGGCCTCGGGGTAGAAATACTTGGTCAGGCCTTCGATCACGCCGAGCGCAAAGCCGGTGATGATGGAGCCCATGATCGAGCCCATGCCGCCGATCACCACCACCGCGAACACGACGATGATGAGGTCGGCACCCATCAGCGGCCGCACCTGGTTGATCGGCGCCGAGAGCACGCCGGCAAGCGCGGCAAGGCCGACGCCGAGACCGTAAGTGAGCGTGATCATGCGCGGCACGTTGATGCCGAAGGCACGCACCAAGGTCGGATTTTCGGTCGCGGCGCGCAGGTAGGCGCCGAGCTGCGTCTTCTCGATCAGGAACCAGGTCGCAAGGCACACCGCCAGTGAGAACACGACGACCCAGCCGCGGTAGATCGGCAGGAACATGAAGCCGAGATTCATGCCGCCCCTGAGCTGGTCGGGGATGGCGTAAGGCAGGCCCGAGGAGCCGAAATAGTTCTGGAACACGCCCTGCACGATCAGCGCGATGCCGAAGGTCAGGAGCAGACCGTAGAGATGATCGAGCCCGGTCAGCCATTGCAGCATGGTCCGTTCCAGGATCATGCCGAAGATGCCGACGATGATCGGCGCCAGCAGCAGCGCCCACCAATAGTTGATGCCGCCGAGGTTCAACAGGAAATAGGCGACGAAGGCGCCCATCATGTAGAGCGCGCCATGGGCGAAATTGATGATGTTGAGCATGCCGAAGATGACGGCAAGCCCGAGACTGAGCAGCGCGTAGAACGAGCCGTTGATCAGTCCCACCAGTAGCTGAGCGTAGAGAGCCTGCATCGATCCCGCACCCGGTCCCTTCTATTCCTCAACAACAGGCCGGCACCGCTGCGGCGCCGGCCCGCATCGTTCACCGTTACTTCTTCACCAGCGGACAGGCGCTTTCCGACAGCGGCCGGAAGGCCAGGTCGCCGGGGGTCGTGCCGATCAGCTTGTAGTAATCCCAGGGCGCCTTGGATTCCTCGGGCTTCTTGACCTCGAACAGATAGGCCGGATGCAGCTTGCGACCGTCCGCACGGATCGTTCCCTTGCCGAACAACGCATCGTCGGTCGGCATCTCCTTCATCTTGGCGACCACCTTGGCCCCGTCATGCGGATTGCCGCCCATCGCCTCCAGCGCCTTGAAGTAATGCAGCAGGCCCGAATAGACCCCGGCCTGCACCATCGAGGGCATCGCCTTGTTCTTCATCCGCTCGGAGAAGCGTTTGGAGAAGGCGCGCGTGCCGTCGTTCATGTCCCAATAGAAGGTCTCGGTGAAGTTCAAGCCCTGCGCCACCTTCAGACCGAGCGAGTGCACGTCGGTGATGAAGAGCAGCAGACCCGCAAGCTTCTGGCCGCCCGAGACGATGCCGAACTCGGACGCCTGCTTGATGGTGTTGGTGGTGTCGCCGCCGGCATTCGCCATGCCGATGATCTTGGCTTTGGAGGCCTGCGCCTGAAGCAGGAAGGACGAGAAGTCAGCGGTATTCAGGGGATGCTTGACGTTGCCGATCACCTTGCCGCCCGACTTCACCACCACCGCGGCGGTGTCGCGCTCGAGGGCATGGCCAAAGGCGTAGTCCGCGGTGAGAAAATACCAGGTGTCGCCGCCCGCCTTCACCAGCGCCTGCCCGGTACTGTTGGCCAGCATATAGGTATCATAGACCCAGTGGACCGTATTCGGAGAGCATTGCGCGTTGGTGAGATCCGACGTCGCCGCACCTGTGTTGATCAGGATGGAATTCTTCTCTTTGACGATATTGTTCACCGCCAGCGCAACGCCGGAGTTCAGGACATCCATGAAGATGTCGACCTTCTCGACGTCGATCCATTGCCGAGCAATCGTGGAGCCGATGTCGGGCTTGTTCTGATGGTCGGCGGAGATCAGGTCGAGCTTCCAGCCCTTGGCAGCGAGCCCGGAATCCTCGATCGCCATCTGTGCGGCGACGGTCGAGCCGGCGCCACCGAGATCGGCATAAAGTCCTGAATTGTCGGTCAGCACGCCGATTTTGATGTTCTTGTCCTGCGCGACCGCGCCGCCTGCCGCGCCGAGCGCCAGGGCCGTCCCGAGCAACATTGCCGAAATGCTGTGCTTCATAATCCGACCTCCCAATATTCCTTTGATAGTTACTCTCGATCGTCCGGCCTGCTCGGCTACACACCGAGATAGGTGTGGAGCTTGTCCATGTTGGCGGCAAGCTCCGAATTGGAAAACCCGTCAATGATCTTGCCGTGCTCGACTACGTAATAGCGGTCGGCGACGGTGGAAGCGAAGCGGAAGTTCTGCTCGACCAGAAGGATCGTGAAGCCCTCCTTCTTGAGCCGCGCAATGGTATGGCCGATCTGCTGGATGATGACGGGTGCAAGACCCTCGGTCGGCTCGTCCAGCATCAGAAAGCTCGCGCCGGTGCGTAGGATGCGCGCGATCGCCAGCATCTGCTGCTCGCCGCCCGACAGCTTGGTGCCCTGGCTGTTCAGCCGCTCCTTCAGGTTCGGGAACAGCTCGAAGATCTGGTCGAGCGGCAAACCGCCTTCGCGGACAACCGGCGGCAGCATCAAATTCTCGCGGACGTCGAGGCTGGAGAATATGCCCCGCTCTTCCGGACAGAAGGCGACGCCCATGCGCGCGATCTTGTCGGAGGTCGCGCGGATGATCTCCTGGTTGTTGAACTTCACCGAGCCGGTGCGCTTGCCGATGATGCCCATGATCGACTTCAGCGTCGTCGTCTTGCCGGCGCCGTTGCGCCCGAGCAGGGTGACGACCTCGCCCGCGTTCACGTCGAAGTTGATCCCGTGCAGGATGTGAGACTCGCCGTACCAGGCTTCCAAGTTGCGGACTTGCAAGATGTTCCCGCCAGTCGCAGCCCTGGCCGGAGCCTCGGCGATCGCTGTATCAGGCATGACCGGCTCCCAGGTAAGCTTCCTTGACGCGCTCGTCCTTGGTGAGCTCGGAGTAGTGGCCTTGCGCGAGCACCTGCCCGCGCGTCAGCACGGTGATGATATCGGAGAGGTTGGCCACGACGCTTAAGTTATGCTCGACCATCAGGATGGTGTATTTCGCGGAGATGCGCTTGATCAGCGCCGCGATCTTGTCGATGTCCTCGTGGCCCATGCCGGCCATCGGCTCGTCGAGCAGCATCATCTCCGGGTCGAGCGCCAGCGTGGTCGCAATCTCAAGTGCACGCTTGCGCCCATAGGGCATCTCGACCGCCGGCGTGTTGGCAAACTCGTTGAGGCCGACATCGTTCAACAGCTCGCGCGCGCGGTCGTTGAAGCGGTTGAGCACCGACTTCGAGCGCCAGAAATCGAACGAAGAGCCATGCTGGCGCTGCAGCGCGACACGGACGTTCTCGAGCGCGGTGAGATGGGGAAACACCGCCGAAATCTGGAACGAACGGACCAGCCCCATGCGGGCCACATCCGCCGGCGCCATCGCGGTGATGTCCTGCCCTTTGTACAGGATTTTCCCGGCCGACGGCTTGAGGAACTTGGTCAGAAGATTGAAGCAGGTCGTCTTGCCGGCCCCGTTCGGGCCGATCAACGCATGAATGCTCCCACGGCGAACCTTGAGCGCAACGTCGCGGACGGCGAAGAAGCCCGCGAACTCCTTGGTCAAGCCTTCCGTTTCGAGAATGAACTCATCGGCCAAACAGTTTTCCCCCTGCCCGCGCGCGGCGCGTGGCTGTCCTTGTTGCTTCGGCTGTCCGGAGGACTTGCAGCCCACCGGGGCGCCGCCTCCGGGCGCGGAATATGCCGGAGGTGACGGGGGTTAGGCAAGGCGGAAAGCTGAGCAGGTCAGGCCTCCGGCCGGGGTACAAATGCTCCCTTAGTCGCAGAGGTCGATGTCGTGCCTGCCCGGCCTTTCCGGTTCGCAAGGCACCGGCCATCAAGCCGTCGTTAACGGTCTTTCGTCTCCCGCGCCAGCCTTCATCGAAAATTTTCCCGCAAGCCCGATCATCCCAGGGTTTTCACGCGCGGAGAATATTGTCTTGGATTTTGCAAGCGCCGCTCCCTCCGTCGTCAAGTCGATCCGCCAGCGTGATCTCCTCAACACGTGGCTGCGACTTTATGCGCGCCAGCAGATCGCTCCCGCGATCTGGGAGTATCAGCCCGCGCGGCTCGAGGAGGAGCTGTCGGATCTCATCTATTATACGGTGGAGCTTTCGACGCCGACGCCGCGTCTGGTCATCCAGAGCGAAGGCACGCGCATCTCGCGCGCCTATGGGCATACCGGCAAGGGCGTTTCGCTCGATGATTACGTCGGGCCGCGGCTCGCACCATACGTGATGCCGATCTATCATGAATGCGTCGCGCGCGGCCTTCCGATCTACAGCGTTGCCGACGTCGACGACGCCTATGGCCGAATCGTCGCGTATGAGCGGCTGCTGCTGCCGTTCCTGACCGACGGCAGGGTCAGCCACGTCATCGCGTCAGTAAAGACCTTCTGCGAGGACGGCGGCTTCGAGATCAAGAATCTGATGCGCGGAAATGACGCGCTGCCGCGCCCGAAGCTGCGGGCCGTGATCGATCGCGAGCTGTTTCATCGCGCCCCCGGCCGCATCGCACCCGCCGATCCGGTCGAGTTCTCGGACCAGCCGGGCCGCGCCATCTCCAACGAGATCATTGAGCTGAACTAGCCGTCAGCGCGCCTTGCCGCCGACCTCCTTGGCATAGATACCCGGCTTGAAGCCGACCAACAGCTTGCCGCCGATTTCGAGCACCGGCCGCTTGATCATCGATGGTTGCGCTAGCATCAAGGCCAGCGCCTTCTTCTCGGTGAGGCCTTCCTTGTCGGAGTCGGGCAGCTTCTTGAAGGTCGTCCCGGCGCGATTGAGCAGGGTCTCCCAACCGACCTTGTCGCTCCACTGCTTCAGCCTGTCCTTCTCGACACCCGCCGCCTTGTAGTCGTGAAACGCGTAAGCCACGCCATGGCCATCGAGCCAGGCGCGGGCCTTCTTCATGGTGTCGCAGTTCTTGATGCCGTAGATGATGGTGGGCAAGACGGTCCTCGCGCATGGCGTAGCGGTGATGTGCGTGGCGTTGTACGAAACTCCGCGTCGCGCGACAATGTCGCGAGACGCGTCACCCCACCGAACGGACATCCCATGCACGTCACCCACGATCCCGCAGCGGCGGCCGCACCGACCATCGACTTCGACACATTCCTCGCGGTCGACGTCCGTGTCGGCACCATCGTCGACGCCAAACCGTTTCCGGAAGCGCGCAAGCCGGCCTGGCGGCTGTGGATCGATTTCGGCCCCGCCATCGGCGTGCGCAAGAGCTCGGCCCAGATCACCGAAAACCACCCGCTTGAAAGTCTCGTGGGCCAACAGGTCGCGGCCGTCGTCAATTTCCCGCCGCGCCAGATCGGCCCGGTCGTCTCCGAGGTGCTGACGCTCGGCTTCCCCGATGCCGACGGCAAGGTGGTGCTGGTGCAGCCGAGCAAGCCGGTGCCGAACGGCGGACGGCTGTTCTAGAGCATGATCCGGAAAAGTGTGTAGCGGTTTTCCGAAAAGATCATGCTCAAACACTAACCTAAAGCGACTTAGGGCCGCTGCGGAATGTTCAATCCGCGCTGCACCGCGGGGCGCGCAAGCCCGCGCTCGAGCCAGGCGCCGACCGCCTTGAACTGACTGAACTCGACGAGATCGCCGGCGCCATAGAAGCCAATGAGATTGCGCACCCAGCCGAGCATGGAGATGTCGGCGATGGTGTAGTCGTCATCCATGAACCATTGCCGGCCGGCGAGATGCACCTCCATCACGCCGAGCAGGCGCTTGGCTTCGGCGACGTAGCGGTCGCGAGGCCGCTTGTCCTCGTAATCCTTACCGGCGAATTTGTGGAAGAAGCCGACCTGGCCGAACATCGGCCCGACGCCGCCCATCTGGAAGTGCAGCCATTGCAGGGTTTGATAACGCCGCGCGGCATCCTGCGGCAGCAGCTTGCCGGTCTTCTCCGCGAGATATTGCAGGATCGCCCCGGACTCGAACAACGGCAGCGGCCTGCCGCCTGGGCCGTTCGGATCGAGGATCGCCGGGATCTTGCCGTTCGGATTGAGCGAGATGAATTCGGCCGTCTTCTGATCGTCCTTGCCGAAATCAACCAGGTGAACCTCGTAAGGAAGCCCGATCTCCTCCAGCATGATCGAGACCTTGACGCCGTTCGGCGTCGGCAACGAATAGAGCTGGAGCAGTTCGGGGTGCTTGGCGGGCCAACGTTTGGTGATGGGGAAGACGGACAGATCGGACATCGGGATCCTGGGCGCATGGACTGAGGCGTGCTCAATCTAGGCAAGATACCGCACCGCGCAAGTGACTTCCGGCTGTGCTTAGGGCGGCAGCGTCGCCATCGTTACGAACGGGGGCAATGCGTCACGCTGCAGCCGAGACTCGATGAATCGTTGACCCGTCACCAACAGCAGGGCCGTAAAGGCGATCGCGAGCATCGCGGTCGCCAATTGGCACACGTCGTACATGGTATTATGTCCCTCACAGCCTCTGGCGTAGAACGTCGGCTCAGGCGCTATGTTCCGAGGCGGCACTAGAATGTTGCCGTTTTTTCCCGATCCTACAGCGAAGCGATCGTGCTGTTCCGGCGGCTTGCGCGGGGACCAATGGTCCCCTCGCGCGTTGTCACGCGATGAACATCGAGAAGCGCGCCCTGCTCGACCACGCTGAACGCTGTCGCCGCGTCGCGAACGATCTCGCGCACAGCAAAGCCGCGCAGCGGTTGCGGACGATGGCCGACGAGTATGAAGCGAGAGCAACGAGGCTGGACGACGACAGCGGCAGCGCGCATCCAGGTCACAGCAGCCGCGTGCACCTCGAAGGCGACGTCGAGGGCTGATCGCCTTCAGAAGTTGATCTCCATCCGTAGTCCGCGCGGATCGATCCTGCCGTCACCAACGGATTGCGTGCTGTCGCGCGCTGCGACAGCGCAGGCACAGGCGTCGATGAGATCGTCGCGACCGATCCCGGTGCCGTGGCGAAGCGTGAGCCATCTCTTGACCTCAGTGAAGCCGCGGCCTCTCAAAAGCGCGATACGCTGCTCGCGGCCCCGCGGCGAGGTCTTCGGTTCGAGCCGCACGCGTCCTGCCAGATTCCAGAAGATCAATTCCGGATGCGCTTCGCCGATCGTCGCCTGCCGCGCCGGCGTCATGGCCTCGTCGACCTCCCTCATCTTGTCCCTGATATTCCAGAGCTGCGCCGACACGCCCCTGCCCTCGCCTTCGTGCTTCCAGTAATGGCGATTGGCCGCCGCCATGTCGTGGAACGCCCAGAGGTCGCGGCGCGCGCCGAGAAACACGGATGGGCCGATCAGTTCGCGTGCGCGCAAATCGCAGGCGCGGTAGCCGCTCGCGTTCAGTCCGATCGGCATGTCGATCATCGCGCGGGCGTGCGGGATTGCGAGCAGACGCATCAGGCTTGGCGAATAATCGAAGCCTTGATCGCCGCGCTCGTCAATCCACGCTGCGACCCAGCCGAAGCGAAATCCGTCGAGCCCCAGATAGTTTTTGCAAGTCATGCGTCCGTCAATTTCAGTTTCCTCGCGCGTCTCGCTTGACATCCGCAAGTTGCGGGCGTATGTCCCGCGCCCTCGCAAGCACTTCCGTTTGCGACAGACACCATGAACCGAGCGATGTCGTACCGC
Organism: Bradyrhizobium sp. IC3123; assembly: GCF_020193625.1. Classification (NCBI taxonomy): domain Bacteria; kingdom Pseudomonadati; phylum Pseudomonadota; class Alphaproteobacteria; order Hyphomicrobiales; family Nitrobacteraceae; genus Bradyrhizobium; species Bradyrhizobium sp. IC3123. The sequence goes on from NZ_JADYVF010000002.1 coordinate 588,616, forward strand.
TACGAAAGAATTATCCGCATACCGAATAGCCCAAAGCTGTTCGATTGCGCATGCCCGGCTCATGGGAGCGATCTTGCCTGACCGCGAGATCGACAGTCCGCTTCTCACGGACCCTCCCGAGCCTGCCGCTCCGGAGGGTTTTTTGTTGCCCGCCGCGCGGCTCCACCGAACATCCCGGCAATGGCCGGAACGAGAGACCCGGATCTCGGGGCTCGCGCTGGAGAGGCGCGTGCCCAAATGCGCGGGGCCTGCCGGAGGGAACGAGGCGATGAGCCGGACACCGATGGCAGAGCGAACCCAGTGGGTTCGCAATGTGCGGCGCGTCGACAGCGCCGCGATCGAATTTTTGTAACTCGGTTTGCCGTGAGGGATCGCGGCTCAACCGACGCTGGTGGTGAAGATGTCGGATACTTCTCCACACGGCACAGCGGGTATGCCTCCCGCCTTTGACACACGCACCGGGATGCGGCCTCGGAAAAGGCTTGCACGCGGCCCGGCGCAGGATCTGTCCGTTGGGGACAGAGACTGTGTTGTTGTCACTGAAAGCCGATATCGCCCGTTCCCCAGCCTACCCATCAATGGCCGATGCGAAAGCACCGGCCTGGCGGTGGTGAAGATGTCTGTTACTTCGTGGTAAAGGCGTGAAAGCGCCGAGCAGGTTCGAACCCTGCGCGCCGAAAGGCGGATCGCCCGCAAGGGCAGCAACAGCATCGATCGTTCCCCGCCAACCCATCACGATCCGTGGTGAAGATTTCTGTTACTTCGCCTGCAACGCGAGAGGTCGCGGGTTCGAATCCCGCCCGGTGTCCCATGCACCGGTAGCTCAGAGGATAGAGCGCTTTCCGGCGAGCTTCGGCTCGTCGGGTACAGCAATCGCCCGTTCCCGGATCGTGTCCCCTAGCCACCGCCGGTGGTGAAGAGCGCTGTTACTTCGGATCGCAATGTCGAAGGTTCGACTCCTTCCGGACGAAAGTCCGTAGCTCAGCGGTAGAGCATGTGACTTGCCCGCAAGGGCAGTACAGCCTCGCCTGTTCCCCGGCACCGTTTCCATCCCCATCAACCCAAGAGGAGGCCATCATGGTCAGGCTCAACAAGATCGTTCGCGCCTTCACGCGGGAGGGCGCACGCGCAATTCGCTTCACGCCCGAGATGGAGCTGAAGCGCGCGCTGATGAACTGCCTCCTGTGGGAGGACCAGTTCTACGAGGATGGCGTCGCCATCGCCGACCGCATCAAGGCCCTCGTGCCCAAGGTCGCGCCCGCGCGCGTCGCGCAGCTTGCGATCGAGGCGCGCGAGGTGATGAAGCTGCGGCACGCACCGCTCCTCGTCATCCGCGAGATGGCGCGGAACGAGAAGCACCGCACCCTCGTTGCCCACACGCTCGCCCAGGTGATCCAGCGTCCCCACGAGATGACGGAGCTGCTCGCGATCTACTGGGCGGATGCGCTGGGGCCGATGCAGCAGCGCAAGCGCCAGCCGGTCTCGGCACAGGTGAAGAAGGGTCTTGCCCGCGCGCTGACCAAGTTCGACGCCTATCAGCTCGCCAAGTGGGACCGCGACGGCGCGGTGCGGATCAGGGACGTTCTGTTCCTGGTGCACGCCAAGCCGAAAGACGCCGATCAGGCGAAGGTGTGGAAGCAGCTCGTCGATGGCGAGCTCGCCTCCCCCGACACCTGGGAGGTTTCGCTCTCGGCCGGCAAGAACAAGCGCGAGACCTTCGAGCGGCTGATCGCCGAGCGAAAGCTCGGCGGCCTGGCGCTACTGCGCAATCTGCGCCTGATGCAGAACGCGCAGGTCCCGCGCGAGATCATCGCAGGCGCGATCGAGGCGATGCGGACGGATCGTATCCTGCCCTATCGCTTCATCACGGCGGCACGCTATGCGCCGGACTTCGAGCCCGAGCTCGAGGCCGCGATGCTCAAGTCAATCAAGGACCATGTGCGGCTTCCGGGCCGCACCCGGCTCCTGATCGACGTGTCCGGCTCGATGTTCGCAACGCTCTCCGCGCAGTCGGAAATGACGCGCGCGGAGGCGGCGTGTGGCCTTGCCATTCTCGCCCGCGAGATCTGCGACGAGGTCGAGATCTTCACCTTCTCCAACGAGGTCGTGAAGGTCCCTCCCCGCCGCGGTTTCGCGCTGCGGGATGCGATCATCAACTCGCAGCCGCATGGCGGAACCTATCTCGGCAATGCGGTGACGGAGATCGACTGCAAGGGCGATCGCCTCATCGTCTTCACCGACGAGCAGAGCCACGACCAGGTGCCCGAGCCGAGGGCGCGCGGCACCATGGTCAACGTGGCCTCGTATCAGCACGGCGTCGGTCACGGCGCCTGGACCCGCGTCAACGGCTTCTCCGAGGCCGTGGTCGCGTGGATCGCGGCGTCCGAGACGGCGTTGAACTGACGCGCAACAACAATGGCCCCGGACGCGAGATGCGCCCGGGGCCAGCGAAATCTCTGAAATGATCCGCCCGCCCCCGTTATGGTGCGCGCGGAATGACAAGGATCTACGACCATGCGACGACCCGATCCCTACATGGAACGCGCCCGCGAGCTCTGCCTCGCCGCCGGTGTCGACCCCGACTCGCGCGTCGGCGAAGGACGCGGCCAGCCGGCCTGGTGCCTGTACAAGGACGCCGCGCGCAAGGAGCATCTTGCCCGCGAGGCCAATGCGACCGCGAGCTCGATTGCCGCGTTCCGGACGCAGGACGCCCGTTTCCAGAATGCGCCGCTGAAGGTGTTCGGCCCGCATGAGGAGGCGACGATCGCGCAGATGCGCAATTGCATGGCCATCGGCAATGTCGTCTCCGGCGTGATCTGCGCCGACGGCCATCTCGGCTATGCGCAGCCGGTCGGCGGGGTGATCGCCTATGAGAAGCAGATCAGCATCTCCGGCGTCGGCTTCGACATTGGCTGCGGCAACATGGCGGCTCGGCTCGACACGCGCTTCGACGACATCGCGGGGATCGCTCCCACGATCATCCGCGACGTCGCCAAGGTGATCTCGTTCGGCGTCGGACGTGCCAACGCGGAACGGGCCGAGCACGACCTGTTCGACGACGGCGAGGCCTGGCGCGAAAGCGACATGGAGGACTACCGTCAGAAGGCGGTGAAGCAGCTCGGCACGGTCGGATCGGGCAACCACTATGTCGACCTCATGCGCGACGAGGAAGGCTTCGTCTGGATCGGCGTCCACTTCGGCAGCCGCGGTCTCGGGCACACCTCCGCGACGCGCTACCTCAAGGCCGCCGGCGGCAAGGACGGCATGAACGTCCCGCCCGCCGTCGTCGACGAGGACAGCGAGCTCGGCCGCCGCTACATCGCGGCGATGCAGCTCGCCGGGCGCTATGCCTATGCGGGCCGCGAATGGGTCGTCGAGCGCGTCCGCCAGATCATCGGCGGCAGCGTGACCGAGAGCGTGCACAACCACCACAATTATGCCTGGCGTGAGACCCACGACGGCAAGGATCTGTGGGTGGTGCGCAAGGGCGCGACGCCGGCGTTTCCCGGCCAGAAGGGGTTCGTCGGCGGCTCGATGGGCGACGACGCCGTCATCCTCGAAGGCGTCGACAGCCCGGAAGCCAAGGCCTCGCTCTACTCGACCGTGCACGGCGCCGGCCGCCTGTTCGGACGACGTGAGGCGAAGCGGCGCTTCTCGCGCGAGGAGATGGACCGTTGGCTGAACGAGCGCGGCGTCACCTTGATCGGTGCCGACCTCGACGAGAGCCCGATGGCCTATCGCCGCCTGCCGGACGTGCTGGCCCAGCACGCCGGCACCGTGCGCGTGCTGCACACGCTGCGGCCATTCGCCGTCGCCATGGCCGGCGAAGGCGAGTTCGATCCGTGGAAGGACTAAAGCGAAACCGTGGGCGGGAGGCGACGTCTCCCGCCCACGTCACTCCGTTTTTTTCCTTTGAATCTGGTTGTCTCTCATCTCGTCAGATATTCGCGCATCAAGGCGCGGGCGCGATGCAGCCGCGCCTTCACGGTCTGCCTGGTCGCGCCGAGCGCGGCGGCAATCTCATCGATCGTCATCTCCTTGACGTCGCGCATCAGCGCGACATCGCGATAGTGCGGCGGCAGGGCCTCGAACGCCGCGGCGACGTCGAGCCGCAGATCGGCCTCAGGGCGCAACAGCAGTGCGGCCTCCGCCTCGCCCTGATCGACTGCCGGTACAACGCCGGCCCGGCGCGCGAGCCGCAGGCATTCGCGCCGGACCACGCTGAACAGCCAGGCCGACAACTCCAGCAGCGAACGGATCGTGCCGACGTGGCGGAACAGGATCCACAGCGCCTCCTGCGTCGCATCCTCGGCGTCCGCCGAGCTGCGGCAGGTCGCGCGCGCATAGCGACGAATATCCGGCTGCGTCGTCTCGAGCAGACGCGCAATCGCCTCGGCATCGCCGAGCCGCGCGGCCTCGAACAGGTTTGGCGAGATCGCCGCCGCGCTCACGACATCCCTCCCTTGCCGATGCCTGCCATCGCGCACATCGGGCAATAACCGACGAAACCGGTCAGCGCGAAGCCGGCGCCACCGAGCGCGACCAGCCATGCTGTCGCGCCGGCAAGATAAACGAACGCCGCAGCCGCCACCGCAATCCCCAGGACGACCCGCACCACCTGATGCAGTCCGCCGATGTTCTTCCGATAGAATCCCATCACATCCTCCGATATGGGCCGAGACCGATTGCCTCGACCAACAAGAGGACGCGATGGCCAAGAAGGATTCGCGCTGACGGAAGATTTTTTTGCGATCAGGCTCCGACCGCCTGATAGGCCAGGCGCTTGAACTCGAAGAAGAACGGATTCCAGAAGCCCATATAGCGCTGGGCCATCAGCACGCCCGCCGTATTGGCTTCCGGACAGATCCACCAATGGGTCCCGGCCAGGCCGCCCCATTGGAATTCACCGGTCGAGTTCGGCGGATCGAACGGTGTCGGCGCGAAGGTGACGGCGCCGCCGAGGCCAAAGCCCTTGCCGGGAATCGGGCCGAGATTGGCAAAGCGGATGGTCTGGCCTGCGGGCAGCTGGTTCGTCATCATCTGCCGCAGCGTTTCCGGCTTCAGCAACGCATCGGACCCGGGCAGCAGCGCACACACCAGCGCGAGCATGTCTGGCAAGGTCGAGACCAGACCGCCGCCGCCCGAGAGCCGCGGCAGCGGCCGCCGATAGGCTTGCGGGTAAGGCAGATGGTCGGCCCGCGTGAGGCCGGGCTTCATGGGGTCGAGCACGTCGGCGCCGTTGTAGAGCGCGACCAGCCTGCCCTGCTGTGTCTCGGGGACATAAAAGCCGGTGTCGGTCATGCCGAGGGAATCGAAGATGCGCGCCTTCAGGAAGGCGTCGAGCGGCTGGCCCGAGACGACCTCGACCACACGGCCGAGCACGTCGGTCGCCACGGAATATTCCCAGGCCGTGCCAGGGTGATAGGACAGCGGCAGGTCGGCGAGCCTGTCGATCATGTCGCTGAGCGGCGTTAGCGGATTGAGCACGCGCGCCTCGTTGTAAGCCTTGAACAGCACCGTGCCGGGATCGAAGATACCGTAGCTGAGACCGGAGGTGTGGGTCAGGAGCTGGCGGATCGTGATCGGACTCTTCGCCGGCTCGACATCGGCAAGGCTCGAAGCGCCCTGCTTCAGCACCTTGCGATTGCCGAGCTGCGGCAGGAATTTTTCGACTGCGTCATCGAGCCCGATGCCGCCTTGCTCGACCAGCAGCATGATCGCGCAGGTGACGAAGATCTTGGTGTTGGAGAACGCGCGGAAGATGTGGTCGGGCCGCAATGCGGTGTTGGCCTCTCGGTCGGCAAAGCCCACGCATTGCTGATCGACCACCTCGCGGCCGCGCAGCACGGCCCAGGATACGCCGGGAATGATCTCCTGATCGACGTAGCGCTGCATCGCCGTCCGTACGGCGGAAAAATCAGTCGTTCTGGCGTCCATGTGCTCCCCCCCGATTTGTGGTTGGAATCGATATAGCGCGATTTCTCAGGATATGAAGCCCACGGTGCAGCTCATCCCTGCTTCATCAGCACGGTGACCTGCAGCCGGCGCCGAATCCGCATGCCCTGCCGCTGGTACAGCGCGATGGCAGACGTATTGCTCGCGAACACGTGCAGGAACGGAATTTCGCCGCGCGCCTCGATCTGGCGCGCGATGGCGGCGAGCAACGCCTGTGCGTAACCGCGACCGCGATGATCGGGATGCACGCAGACCGCCGTCATCTCGGTGAAATTGCCCGGCTTCATCCGCTCGCCGGCCATGGCGACCAGCTCGCCGCGTGCACGGATGCCGAGGAATGTGCCGAGCTCGTGCGTCCGCGCCGCAAACGGCCCGGGCTTGGTCAGCTCGGTCAGCGCCATCATGGCGGGAACGTCAGTCGCGCCGAGGCGGACGATCTCGGCATCGCGCAGCGAAGTGTCGGCGGGCGAGCCGATCAACTGCTCGCCGGGCTCCGCGAGCAGCACCTTGAAGCTGGCGGGAATTTCGACGGGCTCGGGCGTGAACAGCACCGCGACTTGCGAGCCCGACATGAGATCGCCGAGCGCCGCAAAACTTGCCGCGGACATGTCCGCCATATCGGCAAACGGCGTCATGTCCACGGGATAGCGCAGAGCCCGCGGGCCGCCCTCGGCCAGATGCTTCTGGCTCGTCGTCAACGCGCTCCAGATCGGGCGATCCAGCAGCGCCTCATCGCTCGCGGACATCGGCCTAATCCTTGTCGAAGCTGACGATGACGGCGGCATTGGCGATCAGGATGGGATCGTTGGCCACTTCCGTGGCCGAGGGGATCTCCAGCCCGCCCTTGACCGCGGTGACGGTCACGGTGCCGTAAGGCAGCTCCTTGGCGACGGCTTCCTTGTCGACGGCTTCTGGATTCGGCACGCCGATCGTGACGTCCACGTACATGTCGTTCGCGGTCTTGCCGATCATCCGGAAGAAGCCGAGGCTGGAATGCCTGATGGCATCGGAGACCGCGCGCTTGGCCGCCTTGGTGGCGTCCCTGCCGTGGACGTCGACGCCCATGCCCATCTCGGTGACACAACGAACGCGAGGCATGCTTTATTCCTGTGGCTGGTTGGGTAGTGGAGAGTTTCGACGATCGGCACGCCCAACACAAGTGTGGTTGTCATGTTGAACCGAGACGTGCGCCACAGGCTCCGTCATTGCGAGCGCAGCGAAGCAATCCAGAATCTTTCCGCGGTGACAGTCTGGATTGTTTCGTCGCAAGGGCTCCTCGCAATGACGAACGGTGAGAGCGTCGCACAAAATTCACGCCTTCGCCTTCTCGTGCGCCCGCAGCTCGTCGACCAGCACCCGTACGTTCTCCGAATAATCGATCGGGACCACGACCAGATGCACGCCGCCTTCCCTGAAGGCGGCATCGAGCGTCGTGCCGAAGCTGTCGATGCTTTCGATTCGATGACCCTTGGCGCCATAAGCCTTGGCGTATAGTGCAAAATCCGGATTGCCAAACGTCATGCCGTAATCGGCAAAGCGGTCGACGGCCTGCTTCCAGCGGATCATGCCGTAGGCCTTGTCCTCCAGCACCAGCACGACCAGGTTGAGCTTGAGGCGGACCGCCGTCTCTATCTCCTGGCTGTTCATCATGAAGCCGCCGTCGCCGGCAACCGCAAGCACGCGGCGGTCGGGATAGAGCATCGCGGCCATCATCGCCGACGGCAGGCCGGCGCCCATGGTCGCCAGCGCATTGTCGAGCAGCAGCGTGTTGGCGACGCGGGTGCGGTAGTTGCGCGCAAACCAGATCTTGTACATGCCGTTGTCGAGGGCGACGATGCCGTTCTCCGGAATCACCTGGCGGATGTCGTGCACGATGCGCTGCGGCGTGGGCGGCCAGCGCGCTTCGGTGGCGCGGTCGGCGATGTGCTTCAGTATCTCTTCGCGCAGCGGCAGCAGCGCCCCGGCCTGCGGCAGCTTGCCTTCGAGGCGATCCGCCAGCAGCTCCAGGCTCGGGCCGACGTCCCCTACGACCTCGGCATCGGGGAAATAGACCTGCTCGACGCTCGCCGGCGTGTAGCTGACGTGAATGACCTTCGGGCCCGAGGGCCCCATGATGAAGGGCGGTTTCTCGATCGGGTCGTGACCGATCGCAACGATCAGGTCGGCAGCGTCAATGGCATCATGCACATAGTCGCGCTCGGATAAGGCGGCAGTGCCCATGTAGAGATTGGTGCCGCCGGGCACGGTGCCCTTGCCCATCTGAGTCGTGAAGAACGGAATGCCGGTCCGCCGCACGAAGCTTGCGATGCCGTGTGTCGACCGCGGCCGGCTGGTCGCAGCGCCCATCATCACCAGCGGGCGCTTGGCGGCCATGATCATCTCGGCGGCGCGGTCGAGCGCGGCGCGATGGGCGACCGGGATTTCGATCGGATGGACCGGGATCACGGGGACCGCAGGCACCTCGTCCCCGGCAACGTCCTCGGGCAGTTCGAGATGCACCGGCCCGGGCCGCTCCTCCATCGCGACGCGAAAGGCGTCGCGCACCACGGTCGGGATGCTGGAGGCGCTGACGATCTGCCGCGAAAGTTTCGTGAGCGGCTTCATGGTCGCCACCACGTCCACGATCTGAAAGCGGGCCTGCCGGCTGCTCATGATCGGCTTTTGACCGGTGATCAGGATCATCGGCATGGCACCGAGATGCGCATAGGCGGCGCCCGTCGACAGGTTGAGAGCACCCGGGCCGAGCGTCGACAGACAAACGCCGGGCTTGCCGGTCAGCCGCCCGTGGGTGGCGGCCATGAAGGCCGCGGCCTGCTCGTGGCGGGTCAGGATCAGCTCGATCCTCGAAGCACGCAGCGATTCGACCAGATCGAGATTCTCTTCGCCGGGGATGCCGAAGATGCGGTCAACACCCTCATTCTCCAACGCCGCGACAAACAGGTCCGATCCCTTCGCTTTGCGTTCCATCCCGCCCAATGCCGCCTCCGCTCGTTGTGAATTCAGACTCCCCGAGCGGCCGCATGGTAACGGCTCGCGACACGGGAACAACTCACAAAGAGGCGCGCAACTGCAACTCGATCAGCTCTCGCTCGATTGACAAGCCGCGATATCTGACTAAAGTCAGATATCATGCTCGATCCCGTCTCCCGCGTTCGCCGCTTCAACCGCGCCGTCACCTCTGCGGTCGGAGCGCTCGATACGTCGTTTCTCGGGCGCGGCCGGCCGCTGGGTGCCGCGCGCGTGCTCAATGCGATCGGGCACGGGCGATCGGACGTGGCGGAGATCCGCGACTATCTCGGTCTCGATTCCGGGCTGATGAGCCGGCTGCTCCGCAGCCTCGAGGACGAGGGGCTGATCGAGACCGCCGCACGCGAGGACGATGCGCGGCGGCGCATGGCAACGCTCACACGGGCGGGCCGGCGCGAGTTCGCAGCCTACGAGGCGCTGTCCAACGCGCAGGCCGAAGGCCTCCTCGCGCAACATTCGCAACGCGAGGCGTTGCTGGCGGCGATGGACCTGATCGCCTCCGCGCTGACGCGCGAGCGCGTCGCGCTGGAGGAGACGGATCCGCGCTGCGAGCAAGCGCGCTACTGCCTCGGCGAGTACTATGCCGAGCTCGGCCGCCGCTTCAGCCAGGGCTTTGAGGTCTCGCTGTCACGCGACCCCGACGCCAAGGACATGCGCCGGCCGCGCGGCACATTCCTCGTTGCGATGTCGGACACGCTGCCGATCGGCTGCGTCGGCTTGAAGGGCACCGATCACGGCTACGCCGAGATCAAGCGGCTGTGGGTCGCGCCCGCCGCGCGCGGGCTGCGGCTCGGCCGCCGCCTGATGGATGCGGCCGAGAGCGCCGCGCGCGAGCTCGGCATCGCGCTGCTGCGGCTCGACACCAACAGCGCACTGCCCGAAGCCGGTCAGCTCTATCGCAGCACGGGCTGGCGCGAGATCCCGCGGTTCAACGACGATCCCTATCCGGACCTCTTCTTCGAAAAGCGCCTCTGACGCTGGACCGGTTCGCGGTCCTCGCGCGTTGGTCGAGGCCGTGGGAGCTTCGATAATGATGAGAGACGACCTCGCCGACATCTACCGCGCCTACATCGCTTGCCTGAATCGGCGGGATTGGCCGGCACTCGGACAATTCGTGCATGAGGAGGCCACCCACAACGCGCGGCCCCTTGGGCTTGCGGGCTATCGCGCGATGCTGGAACGGGATGTTCGGGAGATCCCCGATCTGCAGTTCCATATCGAGATGCTGATCTCCGATCCTCCCCGCATCGCCGCCCGATTGAAGTTTGACTGCACACCGGTCGGGACATTCGTTGGTCTTGCGGTCAACGGGCGGCGCGTGTCCTTCTGCGAAAACGTCTTCTACGAATTTCTCGACGGCAAGATCCGGCAGGTCTGGTCGGTGATCGACAAGGCCGCGATCGAGGCGCAGCTCTGACGCCACGCCTCGATCTCGAATTCACGCCGCCGCGGGCGCCACCTCGCCTTGCGGCTTTGCGAAGGGGCGGAACGTCATCGCCATCAGGAAGGCCCCTAAGCCCATCGCCCAGGAGGCGATGTAGAGCCAGGCATAGCTGGAGAAGGCATCGTAGATCAGGCCGCCGGCGAGCGGGCCGGTCGCCATGCCGAGGCTGCCTGCCATCGCCGTGCCGCCGATCACCGTGCCCATCATCTTGAGCGGGAAGTTCTCGCGGATCAGAACGGCATAGAGTGGCATAGTGCCGGCATAGATGAAGCCGAAGATCGCGCCGACCGCATAGAACGTCGTCAGCTGTTGCGCGAAGACATAGGCGAGCGCGCCGAAGGCCTGCAGCAGCAGGCCCGAGACCAGCACGCGCTTGGCGCCGAAGCGGTCGCCCATCAGGCCGAAGGCGATGCGCCCGCCGAGGCCGGCAAATCCCTCGATGCTGTAGATCGTCACCGCTGCGACCAGCGGGATGCCGCAACTCACGGCATAGCTGACGGTGTGGATGATCGGGCCGGAATGCGTCGCGCAGCAGAAGAAGTTGGTGGCGAGGAGGATCAGGAATTGCGGCGAGCGCAACGCCTCGCCCATCGACATCTCGTTTTGTCCGGCGGTTTCGCCGGCGGGCGCGGCCGGACCTTGCGCGAGCGCCGGCGGACGGCGCACCAGGAACGAGACTGGGATCATGATGGCGCCGACCACGAGCGCGATGATCTGCATCGAGGTGCGCCAGTCGTGGCCGGAGACGAGCCAGGCCGCCAGCGGCGACATCGTCATCGGCGCCATGCCCATGCCGGCGGAGACCAGCGACACGGCGAGGCCGCGATTGGTGTCGAACCAGCCCGTGACGGTCGCCATCATCGGCGCGAAGATCGCAGCGCAAGCGGCGCCGACCAACAGGCCGAAGACGATCTGGAATACGAGAAGCGAGGTGGCGTGGCTCGCCGCGAACAGGCTGAGCGTCAGCACGACCGATCCGGTCAACACCACCGGCAGCGGCCCGAACCGGTCGGACAGCGTGCCCCAGGCCATGCTGGTGAAGGCCATCGCCAGAAAGCCGATCGTCATCGCGCTGGAGATGCCGGTCACCGACCAGCCGGTGTCCTTGGTGATCGGCTGGAGGAATACCGGCAGCGAAAACATGCCGCCGATCGCGACGCAGCCGAGCACGCCGCCGGCGGCGACGATCACCCAGCGATAGTTGGACGAAGTCATTTCAGTCTCCCGTCAGGTCTGTCTCGCGTGAAAGACGAACGGGAACTGCGCCCGCCGACAGGCCGACGTCATTTTTGCCGCACGCTTTCGTGAGCGGCCAGCAAAACTCGAAAAACAACCCCATGCACAGTAGCCGGCGCTAGCGGGATCAATGACTTACCTACCAGGAACGACAGCTCAGCGGCTCCCTGTCCTCGCGCGACATCATCACAGATCGGTTTGACACGTCGGGCAAAACAGCCGCAGAATGACAGCATCCCACACATATTGATCTGGTCCGCGATGTTCATCGTGATGATGCTTCGCGCCGCCGGTCTGTTGGTGGATTGCAGGGAGTCCCACATGCCAAAGATCGACGTCGCCACCGTGCCGGCTCGCAAGGGCTCCGGCTATCCGGCGCCTTTCAATGCGCCTTGCGCCGAGCGCATTCGCAAGCGGCTCGGCGATGCCGGAGGCTTGTCGGATTTCGGCGTCAACCTGATGCGCCTGCCGCCGGGCACCTGGTCGAGCCAGCGGCACTGGCATTCGCACGAGGACGAGTTCGTCTACATTCTCGAAGGCGAAGTGACGCTGATCGAGGATGGCGACGAAACCGTGCTGCACGCCGGCGATTGCGCCGCCTTCCCCAAGGCCAGCGGCAACGGCCATCACATGATCAACAGGTCGAGCGTGACGGCGGTCTATCTCGAGATCGGCTCACGCTCGCCAGCCGACCTCATCACCTGCTCCGACATCGACATGATGAGCCCGGCATCGGACGGCCGCTTCCTGCACAAGGACGGCACGCCCTATCTGTAAGTGACATTGCGGCTCACAGGGCCGCACTACGGCGCCAGTCGCCGACCGTGAGCCAGACCGCCGAGACCAGGAAGTAGATCGCGCCGACGGCGGCATAGCCCGCGACATTCGCAATCGACGGCACCGCAGGCGTCGCGGCCTGGAAGATGAAGAAGCCGCCCGCCAGGGCCGACTGGCCACCGCTGAGCACCATGGCCCATTGCGCGCCGAGACGCTTCCAGCGCCGCACGGCCGTGCCGAGCTGGAGCAGTCCGGACAGGATCGCCCAGGCTCCGAAGATTCCGAGCACCCAGTTCATACTGACCTGCAAGGCCAGGATGACCGCAATGGTGGTGGCGAGGCTGACCAGCACGTTCAGGCCCTGCGTGCGGTTCTGGTTCAAGCCACCGCTCCAGAGCGCGTCGAGATAATTGGCGGCAGCGTCCTACGCCGGATAGGCAACGAGCAACGTCGCTGCGATCACTGCCGATGACGGCGCGATCGCGAGGGCCGCAATGACCCAAGCGACGGAAAACGCGGCACGCATGAAGTAGTACTGTTTCAGCCATTCCGCCTGGTCGGCGCCCAAAGCCATCTCGCTGGTTCTCATTTTCTGTTCCTTACCTACTAGTTGGTAGTTTACGTACGGCGCCGAAGCACCGGCCTGCCCGGCCTGTGCCGATCTCGTCAGTGCCTGGTGGAAAGCCGCTCCAGCAGCGGCCGGGTGATTGTCCCGAAGATTTTTGGATCGCCATAGGCCCGCGCCGACAGCATCGCGCCGTGAACGGTTGCCATGAATCCCTCCGCCTCGGCCCGCGCGGTGCCGGAGAGATGGAGCCGGCCTTGCCGCTTGCCGCGCTCCATCACCGAAGCCAGCCACGACGACACGGAGCGGAAATGCGCGCGGACTTCGAGCGCCACTTCCTCGGGCAGAATCGGAAGCTCACTGGCAAGGAGCGCGCAGACGCAGAAGGGAGCCGTCGCATCCTTGATGCACGCCTCCCAATAGGCGATGTAGCTTTTGAGCTGCTCGGCGGGGTCGGCGACATTGCGCTCGAGCGCCGACAGCCCTGCCTGGGCCTCCTCGCGATAGCGCGACACCAGGGTGCGGACCAGATCGACCTTGCTGGCAAAGTGGTGGTGGATGCTCGGCTTGCGGATGCCGACGACATCGGCGATGTCGGCGTAACTGAAGCCGTTGTAGCCGCCCGCGATGATCAGCGTACGGGCGCAGCCAAGAATGTCGTCGGCGGTCGAGGAAGCGGTGCTCATGGCGCTTAGCTACCTTCCAGTAGGTAGGCGGTCAAGCGAGGATGCTTCAATGATCCGTGAGTGAGTGGTAGGAGCCCTGCATGACCATCCGCCCGATCGTGCGCTATCCCGACCGCCGGCTTGCGCTGCCGGCCCGCCCCGTCACCGCGTTCGACGATTCCTTGCGCGAGCTCGCGCAGGATCTGCTCGACACAATGCGCGCCGCGCCCGGCATCGGCATCACCGCGCCGCATATCGGCGTGCCCTTGCGCGTCGTGGTGCTGGAGCTCGACGCGAAGGACGGCCCGCAGACCTACGTCAATCCGGAGATCACATGGGTCTCGCCGGAGATGATCATGCACCGCGAAGGCAGCGTCTCGATGCCGGGGATCAACGACGAGGTGCAGCGACACGCGCGGGTGCGGATCAGCTATCGGGATCTCGACGGCAACATGCACACCGAGGAGTCCGAAGCCCTGCGAGCTGTCTGCCATCAGCACGAGATCGACCAGCTCGACGGCATGTTCTGGATTCAGCGGCTGTCGCGGCTGAAGCGGGAGCGGCTGGTGAAGAAGTTCGAGAAGATGTCGCGGAATTCGTAGGGTGGATTAGCGCAGCGTAATCCACCTGAGTACGACAAAATGAGAGAGATGGTGGATTACGCCGCCCGCTGCGCTTCGCGGCGGCCTGCTAATCCACCCTACGCTACTGCCTGTGTGGGACACCCCGGATTACGCTGCGCTCCATCCAGGCTACGGAGCCCGATTACGCCCTCTTCCCTGTCCGCTTGATGATCGGCGCCTTGCGACGCTCGCGCTTGCCGCGCGCGATCTCGGTGGCGAGCGCGTCCAGCTTCGGCTCCCAGAAAATCCTGAACTGGCCGACCCAGGCATCGACCGCTTGCAGCCCGGCGGCGTCGACCGAATAGAGGCGCCTTTGCGCCTCCGCCCGGACGCTCGCAAAGCCGCTCTCGCGCAGCACCTTGAGGTGCTGCGAGACGGCCGCCTGGGTGATGCCGAACTCGGCCCCGATGACTTCGACGACCTCGCCGGACGCCATCTCCTTGAGGCCGAGCAGCTCGAGGATGCGGCGGCGCACGGGATCGGCGAGGACCTCGAAGGCGTGCATCAGCTTCCGGTGCCGGGACGAACGATGTCGGGCGGCATCTCGCCGCGATAGAATGCGATGGTGCGGTCCGAGCGCTGCTTCGCCTCGTCAGGATCGACCCCGCTTGCGACATGCGCCGCACGCCAATATTCGCCGCTCGTCGTCATGAAGTCCTTGCCCTCGGGCGAGACCATCCACGCCTCCGCCGTTTCATGATCGACCGATGCCCCGGTCGCAAGATATCGCTCAAGTCCCGCAAGCGCGAGGTCCCAACCGATACCGACCGCACCCGGACCGAACTGATTCCAATGATCCTCGATGATCGCGGTGTGCTCAAGCGTCAGGCGCGCCTGGCTCCGCTCGGCTTTCAGGCTGACGTCGATCCAGCTCGTGGCGCCGCCGAATTCCCAGGTCGCGGCGAAATGGGTGGGCGGCGTGCAGGACGTGATGGTGCCGCCGGCATTGCCCTTGACCTGGTAGCGTCCGCCGAGCCGGAGGTCGCCCTCGACCGGCGCAAACCAGCGCGGGATCCGCTCCCTGCTGGTCACGGCGTCCCAGAGATCGTCGACGCTGGTGTCGTAGAGCCGCGTTAGCGTCACCGCGCTAGCCGGCTTGCCGTCTCTCTCCAAGCTCCTCACCGAGCGCGTCACAAGCCCCAAGACCCTGGCGACGTCGATCTGCATTTCCGGTTCTCCCTGTGGTTCATCCGCCGAACAAATATCGATCGCGACTAATATAAGTCAATACTTATATTGCGCGACGTTCCGCTGCGTCAAACCGCCCGCGAGGCGGAACCAAACAACGGCCACGGCGTCTATCGGTGCCCTCCCCCAGCCCCACAAGACGGAATGACCTCATGAAAGTTCGCAAATTCGCCATCGCCGACGCCTCGCTCGAGCGCTCACCGGGACAGGACGGCGATATTTTCGTCGCCAACATGGTCGACCAGCGCCAGGGCGGACCTATCACGATCGGCTTCGGCCGCTACGCGCCGAACCAAAATCTCAAGGAGACGATGAAGGTCGACGATGTCATGATCGTCCTCGAAGGGAAGCTGTCGGTGACGAGCGACGGCAGCACCGTGAGCGCGGGGCCCGGCGAGATCGTCCATATGCCGAAGGGCGAGACGGTCACGATCCGCTCGCACGAGCAAGGCGCCGTCACCGCCTATGTCACCTATCCGCATTGGCAGGAGGCGCATGAGTGAGGCACGAGCTGCGACGCCCTACCCGCCGGGCATCAGCGCCTTCGCCAGCTCGTAGGGCGGATTAGCCGAAGGCGTAATCCGCCATTGCCGACACGGCGCGGCGAGAGATGGTGGATTACGCCAGCGGACTGCGCTTCGCGCAGCCGCAGGCCAATCCACCCTACGCACCGACCACTAGCGCTTTGGCTAGCGCCATGTAGGCCGGCAGCGTCACGGGATCGTTGGCGGCGTTGCCTGCCATGGGATGCGAGGCGTAGCGTGCGATCACCATTTCGGCCTTGGGATCGATGTAGATGCCCTGGCCGTAGACGCCGCGCGCCATGTAGGCGCCGTGCGCGTTGTGCGTCACCCACCATTGATTGCGGTAGGAGGCACCCGGCAGCGTGGTGTAGCCGGCCGGCTTGAATTTGTCGGGATCGCCGCCGCGCGCGATGTCTTCGACGACCTGTGACGGCACGATCTGGCGCCCGTTGAAGCGGCCGTGATTGCGCATGGTCTCGCCGAAGCGGGCGAGATCGCGCAAGGTCGTGGAGAGACCGCCGCCGCCGCTCTCGGTGCCGATGCGATCGACGTGATAATGCGCATCCTCCTCTGCGCCCATCGGCCGCCAGATCCGCTCGGACAGGAGATCGGACAGCGTCAGGCCGCTGGCACGCCGGCAGATCCACGCCAGCACGTCGGTGTTGACGGTCTTGTAGGCAAAGGACTTGCCGTGCTCGCCCTGCTTCTTCTGCGCGATGAGGAAATCGAAGATGGTGGTGGGGCCGTCATAGCCCGGGGGGATCGGCGCCATGCCGTTGGCGCGCCGCAGGCCCCACACGTCGGAATTCTTGTCGGTGTAGATTTCGGTGTAGGCGAGCCCCGTGGTCATATCCATGACCTCGTGCACACGCGCATCGCCGAACGCGCTTGGCTTCAGCTCCGGCACATAGTCCGTGACGGGCGCCTGCGGGTCGATCCTGCCCTCGGCGACCAGAATCCCCGCGAGCACGCCGGTGAACGACTTCGTCACCGACATCGCGATATGCGGCTTGTGCGGCTTCAACGCGCCGAAGTAGCGCTCATAGATCAGCCTGCCTCGGTGCAGCACGGCGATGCCGTCAGTGTAGGTCTCCTCCAGCATCTTTTCGAACGTCATGGGTCGGCCGTCCATCGTGACCGAGGCAACCCGGCCGATGTCCTGCTCCGCCCGCGGCAACACCGACGCCGGCCCTGCCCCGCGCCAGACGTTTACGGTCGGCACGAGCTGGCGGATGTTGCTCCAGGCCCAGCGCAACTCGGGGAAGCTGCGGAAGGAGCCGTCCTGGAAGGTAATGAGGCGGTCGGGAGATGGCGGGAAGCCGCGCATATAGCCGAGGGTTTCGGGGTCGGTTTCAGCGGCAGCAGGCTGCTGGCTGGCGGCAGTCGCGACGGACATTAAGCGGGCTCCTTGGAGACGATGCGGATGTCGTATCACGGGAGCAGAGGTCGGGCATCCGACGTTTGTGCCGGGGAGCTACGCACAGTCGGGATGACGTGGCCAAGCATGGCACGCGAGGGGCTCGCAGCGCCGCACTATGCCGAAAGAGGAGTGGCAGCCTGCCGATCCTGCCCGCTCCGGATTCCTCATCCCGCCTTGAGCAACCACCGGATCGGCAATGCGATCACGAAGAGCGTGGTGACACCTGCAGCCCACAGCGTCACGAACCATAGCAGCTGCCTCCAAGTCCGCGATGCGCGCAGCATCAGTGATACCCCTCGCCGTGCCGCACCTTGCCGCGGAAGATCCAATAGACGTAGCCGGTATAGACAAGGATCACCGGTACCAGCACCGCCGCGCCGACGAGCAGGAACAACTGGCTGCTGGGATGCGTGGCTGCCTGCCAGATCGTAATCGAGGGCGGCACGATCATCGGCCACATGCTAATGCCCAGCCCGGCATAGGACAGCAGGAAAAAGCCCAGCGCGCACAGGAACGGCATCCCATCCTCGCCCTTTGCGAGCGCGCGGTGAAAGCGCCATGCCAGCAGGGCCAAGAGACCTGGCACAGGCGCTGCGTAAAGCATGTTCGGCAGCGTCAGCCATCGCTCCCGGAACGCAGGGCTTTGGATGACCATCATCAGTGATATGAGGCCGATGAAGCCGAGTGTCGCAAATCCGAGAACGCGTGCGTAGTTGCGGCAGCGTGCCTGAAGCGCGCCGTCGGTCTTCCAGATCAGCCAGCATGCGCCGAGCAGGCCGTAGCCGACGACAAGAGCAATACCGGTCAAAACCGAGAAAGGTGTCAGCCAGTCCCACCACCCGCCGGCGTAAGCACGCCCCTCCACGCGGATGCCCTGCACGATGGCACCAAGGCAAACGCCCTGGAGCAATGCGGCCGCAAAGCTGCCCCAGGAGAAGGCGCGGTCCCACCATATTTCACCAGCCGACGTCCGCGCTCGAAACCGCATTTCGAAGGCTACTCCGCGGAACACCAGCGCCAGCAGCATCAGAATGAGCGGCATGTACAGCGCAGGAAAAATCGTCGCGTAGGCCAGTGGAAACACGGCGAACAATCCGCCGCCACCGAGGACGAGCCAGGTTTCGTTGCCGTCCCAGACCGGTGCCACCGAGTTGACCATGACATCGCGATCGGGCCTCGCCACCTCGGCCGGAAACAGGATGCCGACGCCGAGGTCGAAGCCGTCCATCACGACGTAGAGCAGCACGGCCGTGGCGATCAGCAGCGCCCAAATCAATGTGAGGTCGATGCTCATGGCCGGATCCCCGCTTGCCGCGGCTCTGCTCTGTGCGTGTCTGACCCTGCTATCAAGGCTGGCGCCGGCGTGATGCCGGCCGTGCGGACCGGCTGGCCTTGTGGCGGTCCGTGCTCGCCGGCTTCAGGGGTCTGGCGGAAGAGGTGAAACAGATAAGCAATCCCCGCGCCGAACACGACAAAGTACACGACAACGAATGCCGCCAGAGACGCGGCCACCGCCGGCGCTGCGATCGGCGCCACGCTATCGGCGGTCCTCAGCAGTCCATAAACCGTGAATGGCTGGCGTCCCGCTTCCGTCACTGTCCATCCAGCCGTCACAGCGATCAGCCCCGACGGCCCCATGGCCACGGCAAAGCGGTGCAGCCATGGCGTGTCGTACAGAGCGTCGCGCCAACGCAGAACGAGCGAGGCCATGCCGAGCACGATCATCAGAATCCCCAAGCCGACCATGATGCGGAACGCCCAGAAGACGAGCGGAATGTTGGTCGGCCAGGTGTCTTTCGGGAAAGCCTTGAGCCCCTTGACCTCTCCATCAAGGCTATGCGTGAGATAGAGGCTCGCAAAGCCAGGAATGGCAATTTGGCCGCGCGTCACCCCGGCTTCGGCGTCCGGCATTCCGAACAGGATGGAAGGCGCGCGGCGCTCGGTCTCGAAGTGACCCTCCATGGCGGCGACCTTGGTGGGCTGGTGGTGATACGAATTCACCCCATGCAGATCGCCGATCAGAAGCTGTAGCGGGGCCACGATCGCGGCCATCCACATCGCCATTGAGAACATGATGCGAGCGCGTTCGTTCATCCTGTTCCGCAGCAGGTGCCAGGCGCCCACGGCTCCCACGATCATCGCGGTGGTCAGGTAAGCCGCGGTGACCGTATGGGCGAACCGATAGGGGAACGACGGATTGAAGATGATCGCGAGCCAGCTCTCGGGGATGAATTGGCCGTCCGCTCCCATCGCGTGTCCTGCCGGCGTCTGCATCCAGGAATTTGCGGCTAGAATCCAGAAGGCCGAGAGCAAGGTGCCGCCCGCGACGAAACAGGTCGCGACGAAATGCAGGCGCGGGCCAACGCGTCCCAGGCCGAAGAGCATGACTCCAAGGAAGCCGGCCTCGAGAAAGAATGCCGTCAGCACCTCGTAGCCGAGGAGCGGCCCGAGCACCGGGGATGTCTTGTCGGCAAACACCGACCAGTTCGTGCCGAACTGGTATGACATGACCAAGCCCGACACCACGCCCATGGCGAAAGCGACGGCGAAAATCTTAAGCCAATAGCGGTAGGTATCGAGATAGGCGCCGCGGCCCGTCCACAGCCACAGCCCTTCGAGCACGGCAAGATAGCTCGCCAGTCCGATGGTGAAGGCCGGAAACAGGAAATGCCAGACCACCGTGAAGGCAAACTGGAAGCGCGCAAGATCCAACGCGCTGGGTAATAAGTCGGACATAGCTCCGCCCCCGACATCAAGTGCGGCCCGCAGCTAACGCTTTCAACCTACGCTTGTTCCAGCTGCCTCGAACATCCGATGTCGAGGGTTTTAAGCATTCTCTGCGGGCGCTGTCCTTGAAGGCTATCCTCGGCACATTACCATCTCAATATGCCGGAATGTCCTACCCCGCGCACGGCCTGCAACGGACGAGTTGCAGTTGAGTTCGACGCGCAGAGGCCGTTCTGCCGGCTTCGAAGAGCCGGCGCAGAGCTTATTTGATCAATGCAAGTTGCTGACGCGCTGCCGTTGGGCAAGCCTCACAAGAGGCCATTGTCCTTGAGCAGTTGAACTTCATCACCCGTAATCCAGCCGAAAACCTTCAGCAGCCCATCATTCTGCTCAAGCAGATAGGCATTGGTAAAAGGCACGTCGATACGCCTGCCATCTTTCTCGAATTCGCTGCTCCAGCCCACGTGGACAAGGCAATGTGTTTCATCGATTGAATGCATCTCGATCTCGGAGACGGTGACCGCCTTGTTTCCGATCTGACGGTAGCGCTCGTATCCTTTTGAAATCCGCTCGACAAAAGCGTGATCGTTGTCCCCTGCCATGACACCCTTCGGTCCTGCAGCGATATATTGGGTGGAAAAAAGCGAACGAAAAAACTCCTCATCAAGAGTACCGTCCAAGCCATCTCTGAAGGCTTGGGCATATCGTTCAAAGAACTGTTCCACTTCGCGTGTCGAGATGGTCATTCGCAGCTCCTCCTTCGACTCCGAGAAAATGTTGCCAGATCCGCCGCAAGCTGACGGTGCGCTACCTATCGATCTTGGCAAAGATGGGCCCTGTGCCAGCGACGCGAGTCTTGCCGGCGCTCGCAAGCACCAGCTTGAAAACGAAGAAGCCCGCATCTCTGCGGGCGTTCCAGGGTTTCACCTTTCTGGTTCCGGGCCGTGCCAACCAACCAGATCACTCCCACTCGATCGTCCCCGGCGGCTTGCTGGTCACATCATACACCACGCGGTTCACGCCCTTCACCTCGTTGATGATCCGCGTCGCGGTCTCCCCTAAGAACTTCATGTCGAACTGGTAGAAGTCCGCGGTCATTCCGTCGGTCGAGGTCACGGCGCGCAGGCCAACGACGTAATCGTAAGTGCGGCCGTCGCCCATGACGCCGACGGTCTTCACGGGAAGCAGCACGGCGAACGCCTGCCAGATTTCGTCGTAGAGGCCGTGCTTCCTGATCTGGTCGATGTAGACGGCGTCGGCTTTGCGCAGGATGTCGAGCTTGTCCCTGGTGATGTCGCCGGGGCAGCGGATGGCAAGGCCCGGGCCCGGGAACGGATGGCGGCCGACGAAGATTTCGGGGAGGCCGAGCTCACGGCCGAGCTTGCGCACCTCGTCCTTGAACAGCTCGCGCAGGGGCTCGACGAGCTTCATGTTCATGCGCTCAGGAAGGCCGCCGACATTGTGGTGCGACTTGATCGTGACGGAAGGTCCGCCGGTGAAGGAGACGCTCTCGATCACATCAGGATAGAGAGTGCCTTGCGCCAGGAAGTCGGCGCCGCCGATCTTCTTGGCCTCAGCCTCGAACACCTCGATGAAGAGGCGGCCGATGGTCTTGCGCTTGGCTTCGGGGTCGGTGACGCCCTCTAACTCGCCGAGGAATTGCTTGGAGGCGTCCACGTGCACGAGCGGGATGTTGTAATGGTGGCGGAAGAGGTCGACGACCTGCTCGGCCTCGTTGAGGCGCATCAAGCCGTGATCGACGAACACACACGTCAGCTGGTCGCCAATGGCCTCGTGGATCAGGACGGCCGCCACGGCCGAATCGACGCCGCCAGACAGGCCGCAGATCACCCTGCCCTTGCCGACCTGCTGGCGGATCTTTGCGATCTCCTCCTCGCGGAAGGCGCGCATGGTCCAGTCGCCGGTGAGGCCGGCGATCTTGCGCACGAAATTGCGGATGAGCTTGGCGCCGTCGGGCGTGTGCACCACCTCGGGGTGGAACATCAGGCCGTAATATTTGCGCTTCTCGTCCTGGATGATTGCGAAGGGCGCATTCGGCGAGGTGCCGGCGACGGAGAAGCCCGGCGGCATCCTGGTGATGCGGTCGCCATGGCTCATCCAGACCTGGTTCTTGCTGCCTGACGACCAGACGTCTGCGAACAGCTGGCTCTCGGCCTTCACCTCGACATCGGCGCGGCCGAATTCGCGGTGATGGCCGCCCTCGACCTCGCCCCCTAACTGGGCCGCCATGGTCATCTGGCCGTAGCAGATGCCCATCACCGGCACGCCGGAATCGAAGATGAGTTGCGGGGCGCGGGGTGAGCCGGCTTCATGCACCGACTCGGGGCCGCCGGAGAGGATCACCGCTTTCGGCTTCATCTCCTCGAAGGCGGCTTCCGCCTTGTTGAACGGGACGATCTCGCAATAGACGCCGTCCTCGCGCACGCGACGCGCGATCAGCTGCGTCACCTGGCTGCCGAAGTCGACGATGAGAATCTTGTCGTGCGCCGAGGCCACCGAGGGCGTCGACGCGGAGCGGTCGTTCTGTGCTGCTGTCATGGCCAGCCAATACGCTGGCGGCGCGCGGGCCGCAACCGCGGCGGTGGAGCGCCCACATGCTTCTTTGGGCATGGACACGAGGCGCTTAGGTAAGTAATATTTACCTAATTTGGTCAACGCAAACGTCGTCGCAACGCTAACGAGCGCTCCAAGAAAAAGCGGCCACATCGGGGCGACGACTCGCGCCCGCAATGACGGAGGCAACAGCGTGCGCTAACAAAAGCGGCGCCGGCTCCGAGACAGGATCGCCCCCATGAAACTCCCCACCTCCCCCTTCACCGTCACCGACTGGAGCAAGGTTGAGCCGACCACGCATCCGGGCGAGAGCGGCGAGGCCACATGGCGCACGCTCAACATCGGCGAACTCCGCGTGCGGATGGTGGAGTACTCGCCGGGCTATCTCGCCGATCACTGGTGCGATCGCGGCCACGTGCTCTATGTGCTGAAGGGCGAGCTCGACTCTGAGTTGCGCGACGGGCGCAAATTCAAGCTCACGGCGGGGATGAGCTACCAGGTATCGGACTTCGGCGACGCCGCGCACCGGTCCTCGACGACGACGGGGGCGACGCTCTTCATCGTCGACTGAAGCGCGCCGACGGTTAATTTGCACCGCGAAATAGCAAAGTGGCGGGACGTTTCGGGCCACGGGTGGTGCCTTGAAGTGGCCCCAAATTCTCGCTATATTGTGATCATCGATACTTGGCCGAACGACTGGGCCGCTTCGCTTCGTTGCTGACGGGCGCGCACGCTTCAGATGAATTCTCCAAACATCGACTCATCAGGGACTATGGGCGCAATGCTGCGTACCGGTCTGCGTGCGTACCTCTCTAACTAAACAAGGAAATTCCCATGGCTATGGGCACCGTGAAGTGGTTCAATACCCAAAAGGGTTATGGTTTCATCCAGCCGGATGACGGCCAGAAGGACGTGTTCGTTCACATCAGCGCCGTCGAGCGCGCTGGCCTCTCCTCCCTCAACGAGGGTCAGAAGGTCTCGTTCGACATCGTCGCCGACCGCCGCAGCGGCAAGTCGTCGGCTGACAATCTCCGCGTCGGCTAACGCCCTCGCACCGTTCTGACCGCGGACGTACCGGCAGAACGTTGGAACTCGAAAGCCCCGCGACCGGGATCGGTCTGCGGGGCTTTTGTTTTTGATGTCATTCCGGGGCGCCCGCAGGGCGAACCCGGAATCGATGGATCCGCGGCCGCCGCTCGATGGATTCCAGGCTCGCGCTACGCGCGCCCCGGAATGACAACGTCGATCAGCCGGTCTTTTTCAGCACCGACACGAAAAACCCATCCGTCCCGGTCCGGCGCGGCGTCATCAGCCAGCCCTCGGCTGACTGCAGCGCAGCCTCGCCAAAGGCTTCCGCCTTGTCCCAGAGCACGCTTGCGGTCTGCTCGGGCGGGACAACCGAGAACTCGCCATGTCGGCCGACGAACGCCCTCACCTGCTCGCCGTTCTCCTCCGCCAGCACCGAACAGGTGATGTAGGCGATGCGGCCGCCCGGCTTGACCAGCGGAACCGCGCGCTCCAGCACCTCGGCCTGGTCACGCAGGCGGATCTCCAGCGCACCGGGGCGCATGCGCCATTTGGCATCGGGGTTGCGGCGCCAGGTGCCGGTTCCGGTGCAGGGCGCGTCGATCACGACGAGGTCGGCGGTGCTGCGGATGTCGGCAAGCGAATCGGCCTCGCCCTTGGGCGTGCGGATTTCGGCGTTGTGGACGCCGGCGCGCGACAGCCGCTCATGGATCGGCGCGAGCTGGCGCTTGTCGCGGTCGGTCGCGATCAGCCGGCCCTTGCCCTGCATCAGGGCGGCCAGCGCCAGCGTCTTGCCGCCGGCGCCGGCGCAGAGATCGATCACCTGCTCGCCGGGTTTTGCCGCTGTAAACTGGGCCGCAAGCTGCGATCCCTCATCCTGCACTGCAATTGCGCCCTTGATGAAATCCTCTTCCGCCTGGATGCCGGGGTTGCGCGCATCGGCCGAAAGCTCGATGCGCAGGCCGGTTGCGGACCAGGGCGTCGGTTTTGCATGAAGATGAGAAAGCCCCTTCAGCACCTTGTCGCGGTTGGATTTTAGCGTGTTGACGCGCAGGTCAAGCGGCGCCCGGCTCGCCATGGCGGCCGCCTCCGCGGCGCGGTCCTCGCCGAACACCTTGGCAAGGTGCGGGTCGAGCCATTCCGGGTAGTCGCCGGCTACGGCGGCAGGTGCGTCCTGGAGGGAGCGCGAGGCGAGCGCAGCCTGCTCGGCCTCGGTCAGCGGCGCCGGCGCAAAGCGGCTGCCGTCGAACAAGGCGCCCATAGTCGCCGTGTCCATGTTGCGCTCGAGGCGGAGCATGCCGATCAGCCGGGCCCGTGCGGTATCGGAATCCATCAGCCAGGCGCTCGAGGCGTAGCGGCGCAGCACATCCCAGACGAGGCCGGCGATGGCGGCGCGGTCGCCGGAACCGGCGAAGCGGTGCGCGGTGCCCCACTCCTTCAGCGCCTTCGCCGCGGGCACGCGGTCCCTCTCGATGGTGTCGATCAGTTCGATGGCTGCGGACAGCCGGGCAGCGGGGGTCATTTGGGTTCTTTCAAGTGGTGCGCAGCGCCTAGATCAGCAGCAAAAGCTTCAGCGCGAAGTAAATCCACATCGCGAGCAGCACCAGCACGCCGGCGAGCCAGACCGTGGAGCGGCGGCCGAGATCGTTGGAGGAAACGAACACGCCGGCATGGGCAAAGCGCGTCACCACGAACACCCAGGACATCAGCACGATGAAGAGATCGGCGCGGCGCAAGGGCAATGCCAGCGCAATCAGGACATAGAACAGCACCGGCAGCTCGAACTGGTTGCGGTAGCAATTGGCGATTTGTGTGGCGCCCTTCGGCCAGTTCGGCTCGCCGAGCGCAATGTCACGGATCTTGGTCTCGCCGGAGACCAGGGTCTTGCGGCGCGCCAGGACCATGCCGATCAGCAGCGCGAAGGTGAGAGCGACCTGCACGAAGACCGGCAGCAGGACCATTTGAACGGACATCGGAACTTTCCCGGGAGGCGAAATGCCGCCGACGTCATTAGCCGCGACTTTTGGCGCTGACAATGAACGACTTGAACCGGCATTCCCGCTTCCCCGACCAACCCCAGATTGTTGAAGCGATTTCGGCCCCTTGGGCCCCGAGGCGAGCCAGCCATGAATTCCTTGTCCAGCTTGTTCAGCGAAGCCGCCACGGGCCAGCTCGGCATCATGATGTCGGCGCTGTCCGGGATTGCAGCCGCGCTCGCGGTCGCGCTGGCCATGACGGTCTACTTCCGCCTGAGTTACAGGACCTGGCGCGACGTCATCAGGCATGGCCTGGCGACCTTGGCCGCGCTCGCGCTGTTCGCCTTTGCCGCCTACGACATGCGTCACGCGGCGCTCGCCTATCTCGGTCTCAACCCCTCCAAGCCTGCCGTCGAGTTCGAGATCCGCATGCCCCGGGAAATGCTGGCGGCGGTGGGCGACAGCCAGATCGAGCTGCACACCGACCGCAACCAGACATTGGCGCTGGTGGACGGCGTGCGCGACCTCTCGGACGGCCGGGCCGTGCTGCGCGGCGCAGTGGTGCTCAACCATCGCACGGCCGATCGCGTTCTGGTCGTGAACCTCTCAGGCAAGGGCGTCTTCGAGTTCCGCCTCCGCCTGCCGGCCGAGCCGCATCGCTCCGGCCAGTTCGGCCCCTGGCACCTCGCCGACCGCATCGCTTCCCCGCTCGCCGCTGCCGTCGCCCCGCAGGACGGCTACAGCATCCGCTATCGCGTGCTTTAAACTTTGTTCGTTGCGATCCATGCCCGGCCCGTCATCGTTCCGACGCGCGGCGACGGGTAGGATGATCGCATGCCCGAATTTCGTCTCACGCAGATTTCCGACACCCATCTCGGCCGGCGCTTTCCCGGCCTGATCGCCAACTTCCATCGCATCAGCGAGCATATCGACGCCGGTAGGCCCGATCTCGTCGTCAACACCGGCGATGTCTCGTTCGACGGGCCGACCAGCCGCGACGACGTCGAATTCGCAAAGAGCCTGCACGACGCGCTGCCGGTCACCTGCCGCTATCTCCCCGGCAATCACGATATCGGGGACAATCCGACCGCGATCGGGCCGGCGCCGAAGCCGCCGGTCAGCGAGACGCACCGCCAGCAGTTCTGCGACATCATCGGCGAAGATCATTGGGCGTTTGACGCCGCGGGCTGGTGCTTCATCGGCCTCAATTCGCTGGTGATGAATTCGGGCCTCGCCTTCGAGGCCGAGCAGTTCGACTGGCTGTCTGGCGAGATCGCGCGCACGAACGGCAAGCCGATCGCGCTGTTCCTGCACAAGCCGCTGTTTCTCAACCTGCCCGACGATCCCGAGACGCCGGAGACGTCGATCCGCTACGTGCCGCAGCCGGCGCGGGCGCGGCTGATCGAGATGTTCGGCAAGGTCGACCTGCGTCTCATCGCCAGCGGGCACGTGCACCAGCGCCGCGACTTCACCTTCCGCCACACCCGCCACGTCTGGGCGCCGTCAGCGGGCTTCGTCATCAACGATCAGCGCCAGGACCGGATCGCGATCAAGGAAGTCGGCCTGGTCGAATACCGCTTCCAGGCCGACAGTCTCGAGGTCCGCCACATCAGGGCGGCCGGCCAGGTCGATGTCGATATCGAGGAGCTGCTCATCCAGATGGGCGACGGGCACTGATAAAATCGGCTGCGTGCAGTAGGCGCGCTTGATGTCCGCCTGTCACTCAACACCTAGCGCAGAGCCGGACACGCGTGCTCCACATGCCGACCCCATAAGCGAGGCCTGTCTCG
The DNA here is from genome assembly GCF_020193625.1 of Bradyrhizobium sp. IC3123. Taxonomy (NCBI): domain Bacteria; kingdom Pseudomonadati; phylum Pseudomonadota; class Alphaproteobacteria; order Hyphomicrobiales; family Nitrobacteraceae; genus Bradyrhizobium; species Bradyrhizobium sp. IC3123. Next base: position 616,133 of record NZ_JADYVF010000002.1, read on the forward strand.
TGGTTCTGGAGCTTCGGCTTGCGACCAACAGGAACATCGCTGGCTCGGCGCGCATTGAAGGACGATCAGACTACGTCGATGGAGGCCCCATGACCAGGACAACGCTGAACGAAGCGAGGCTGACCAATTTGGCCACGGCTTGCGCGGCCTTGGCACTCGTCCTCACGATGGTTCCGGCAACGGCGCAGGAGGCTGGGCGCTCGAGAGTCGGCACACTCACGTGCAACATATCGCCCGGAGTCGGCATGATTGTTGCGGGACAACGGCAGCTGAGCTGCATCTATGCATCGGCACGAGGCAGGGCGCGCGAGGCTTACGAAGGCACCGTCAGCACGCTTGGTCTGGACATAGGAGCCACGTCCGGCGGTCAGCTCGTTTGGACCGTGTTTGCGCCAACGACAGTTCGCCGGGCAGCCTTGGCCGGAACTTATGCGGGCGCGACCGCCGGCGGCACTGTCGGCGCCGGAGTTGGTGCCAACCTCCTGGTGGGCGGCTCGGATCGTACGATCGCCTTGCAGCCGGTGTCCGTCCAGGCGCAGACAGGTGTGAACGTCGCAGCAGGCATATCAAGAATGGAATTGCGGCCGGTTGCAGCGCCTGCACGCGGCAAGGCCCAGTGACGGCCGTCGCTGCCGATCTCAGGAGTTCGTCATTGAGTTGACGACCTCCACGATGGCGGCGGGGTCTGCGTACGTGACCATATGCCCGGCATTTGGAACAAGGTGAAGATCGGACCGAGGCAGTGCTTGATGTAAATCCTGCGCTTGTCTGAATTCGATCACTTGGTCCTCTGTTCCGTGGAATATCTGCACTCGCTCGCCGATGGCTGGATAATAAGCTTGGAATTGTGTTGCAGTTGGAATGAGGAGTGCACTTTCCTCCGCAGCCGCCCTCAACTGTGTGGGCCTGAGCACCAAAGACGCTGGAAATTCATTCCTGAACGTCTGCGGGACAGAACGGGGCGCAAAGATCTTGCGGAGAGCTCCTGGCAGGACGGCCCACGAAACGATCGGCGCGACAGTGTAACTGACCAGGTCGCCCAGGACCGGTATGGCTGGACCTGACATCAGCCACACGTCCAATCGGACGGTCGGGAAATAGTACCCTGACGCAAGCACAAGACCCTGGGTCGGATAATCCTTTCGCACGGCGAGAGCGATAGCGACCAAGGCGCCCCAAGAATGGCCGAGCACAACCGGATTGCGGATTCCAAGTTGATTGAGCGCCTTCGCCAGCAGAGCGGCTTGAGCTGCCGCGGTCCATATTCGGAGCCGCGGCCGCTGACTATAGCCAAAGCCTGGGCGATCGAAGCACACCACGCGATTGGTGCGGGCAAGAAGATCGACCAGACCGCTGATCGTGAAGTCCTGGATCATGGATCCGTTGCCATGGAGCAGCACGACGCAAGGAGCGGCCGGATCCCCTCGATCGACATAGTGGAGCACTACGCCGTCGCATTCGAGGAACTTGCCGATTGGTGGATTCCTCCACTCGGCCAGTTTGGAGAAGCCGATGTTACCGACGACGAGAAGCGCCAATAACAAGGCAGCGATGAGCAACACGGTTTCAGCGGTGGTCATTACTGACCCTTGATGATCGAGGGTATGAACATGAGACCCGCGGTGCCAAGCAAGTGAACCAATCCATGGAGTAATTGGAAGTTGAAGCGCTCGTTCCTGCGCGCGATCGCGGAGGATTGATTAAAAATCACGTGTCCCGGAACGGTCGAGAAATGCCCACGTTGGCCGCTAAGGATCGCACCTGTGACGGAGAGGATCCGACGTCACCAACAATAACCAAGGAGCAACAGATGGCTAATCCACGCCAGGAGGAAAAGTCTACGCAAAGCCCTGAGGACACAATGCGCCGCGCCGCCGAAAGGACCGCTGAGCAAACCAGACGGATCGGCTTAGCTACCGCTGAGGCCAGCGAGGAGGTGGCCCAAGCCAGCAGTCACCTGCTGCAACAGAATGCCGAGATGTTGCAAAACAGTTGGCGCTTCGGCGTCGACATGGCCACTGTGATGTTGGGCCGGTCTGCTGATCAGCTTGGTCGCACGTTCGGTGTGACGGGCAATGAAACGGAGCAGGCAACAGAACGATCGGTCCGCAACGCTGAAGCAATCATGTACTCTACAACCGCGGTCGTCAAAGGAATGAACGGCGTCTCACGCGAGTACTTCGATTTCGTTCGACAGCAGATCGAGAGGACCATGGACCGTATGAATGAACTCTGGCGCTGCCGAACTCCGCAGGATTTGGCGGCTGTGCAGACCGATCTGATGCGCGATTCGATCAGAAGCGCCCTCGATACCAGCCGCCGGATGGCGGACATGTCTTTGAAGGTCGCTGACGATGCAGGAAACCATATTACTCAGAGTATCGAACGCATGCGGCACGCCGCCTAAAGCGCGATGCGATTAAGATGAATCGTCATCGTGCTTTGGGTTACTGTTTGAGCATGAGCTTTTCGGAAAACCGCTACCCACTTTTCCGAATCATGTTGTAGCGCGCTGTCACAGCCATGGCGCACATGTGCGGCTGAACCTCAGCCGCTCTTGTGTTGCGGCCTCGCGAAAGACTCAAGCCACGCTTTTGAGATCCTGCTGGATCGCGGCGAGCAGCGACTGCAGCGCGGCGCTGTTCACCGGCTTGGCCTCGGTGCTGGCTGGCTGGGCAGCGGGGCGCTGCGCAGCTTTCACGGGACGCTTCGGGAATGGCGGAGGCGCAGGCATTGCGGCCGGGGCGAATTCGCCCTCGTCCTCGGCGTGAACGAACTTGCCATGGATGACGTCGTCGCGACGGCCCATGATGAACATGGTCGCCCAATAGCCGACGGCCAGGAGGATGACGCAGAAAATACCAATCTCTAACATCGCAGCACCTAAAATATGCGCGATGATTCAATGCCTTCGTGCGGCCGTCAATGAACCGGCGGTCACACCTGCGGCTTTTGCGGACAGGTGTGACCATTTGGTGACTCTTTGTTAACTATCCCCACGCGGCGTGTGCCCGCGGGGCCACGTAAGGCCCAGTCCCTGTCGCCTAAAGCGCGATGAATGCGCTCGCGCTTTAGGTTGTTGTTTTGGCATGATCTTTCCGGAAAACCGCTTCGCACTTTTCCGGATCATGCCTAGGCCTTGTCCGGCCCGACCCGGACCAGCTGCTTGCCGAAATTGGCCCCCTTCAGCAGGCCTATGAAGGCGCCGGGGGCGCTTTCCAGGCCCTCGGTGACGAACTCCTTGTACTTGACCTTGCCGTCGCGAACCCAGCCGGACATGTCGCGCAGGAAGTCTCCGTGGCGGGCGGCGAAGTCGGAGACGATGAAGCCGCGGAAGGTCAGCCGCTTGGTCAGCGTGGCGCGCATCAGGCTGGCGGCCCATTTCGGCGGCTTGGCCTCGGTGTCGTTGTAATGGGCGATCAGGCCGCACACCGGCACGCGCGCAAACGGGTTGAGCAGCGGGAACACCGCCTCGAACACCGCACCGCCGACATTCTCGAAATAGACGTCGATGCCCTTTGGGCAGGCTTCCTTCAGCTTGGCGGCGAGATCGGGATCGCGGTGATCGATGCAGGCATCGAAACCGAGCTCCTTCACGACGTAGTCGCACTTGTCCTTGCCGCCGGCGATGCCGACCGCGCGGGCGCCCTTGATCTTGGCGATCTGCCCCACCGCCGAGCCGACCGCGCCGGACGCACCGGCAACGACGACGGTCTCGCCCTGTTGCGGCTTGCCGATGTCGAGCAGGCCCGTATAGGCGGTCATGCCGGGCATGCCGAGCACACCGATCGAGGTCGAGATCGGCCCGAGCTTGGGATCGACCTTGATCAGGCCCTTGCCGTTCGAGATCGCATGAGTCTGCCAGCCCGAGCGGATGCGCACGATGTCGCCGACCGCGAAATCGGGATTGTTGGACGCCGCGACCTCGCTGACCGCCTCGCCCTCCATCACGCCGCCGACCGGCACCGGAGCTGCGTAGGACGGCCCCTCGCTCATGCGCCCGCGCATATAGGGATCGAGCGACAGCCAGATCGTGCGCAGCAGGACTTCGCCCTGCCCTGGCGTCGGAACGGCGAATTCCTCCAAACGGAAATCAGACGGCTTGGGTTCGCCGACGGGACGCGCGGCGAGAACGATGCGTTTGGCTTGGGCCATGGCTTCCTCCTTTTGTCTTTCGATACGGACGGAAGCGGAGGCAGCGAGGCGCGTCAACACAAAAGCGGTGAGCGGTTGGCCCCTCGGAGCCGAGGGCGCGTCGGCGTCGATTCAAGGCCTATCGCCGATCAAGCCTGTTCAGATCTGTTGTCGCCGTTTCCAGCACTTGTGCCGACACGGCGTCCTTCATTCGGGTAGCCCGGCCATCCGCATGCCCTCCGAGGCGAGCGCGAAATCCTGCGGGCGGCGGACAAGCAGCCAATCGTCCAAAACGCCGACCCGTAAAGTCGGATCCAGCCTGCGAACGTGGGCCATCGCTTCTCGGGCGTCGTCCATCCGCCCGGCCAGCGCATGGCTCGCCGCCATGAAGGCGGCCACCCGCAGGACGTTCGGCATCTGCCGCGACGCCCGCTGCAGTGACGCCACCGCCTCGTCGAAGCGGCGGCAATACAGATGTCCCATCGCGATCCCGGTCTGCATCTGAAATATCTCGGGGTCGAGCGGGCTGAGCCGCATGGCGCGACTGAAATAGTCGATCGCGCTGTCGTGTTCGCCCATCGAGATTCGTTGATACCCGCCGAGATACCAGATCGTCGACGAATTCGGATTGAGCACCAGCGCGCGGTCCACATGGGCGACGCAGGTGTCCAGATCGCCGCCGAAATGGGGCCATGCGTGGCCGCCACGGCACAATGCAACTGCGTCGTTCTTGTTCAGCGTCACCGCGCGCTGGCACAACCGCGCCGCCTCGGCGCCATCGGCGGCGCGGTCTGCGAGCCAGCGATTCATCTTGCGCCAGTAGAAGCACCACGCCGCCATGCCATAAGCCGCAGCAAAGTCCCGATCGCGATCGATCGCCCCATAGAACAGCGCTAATGCCCCATCGATTCCGTCGCGGGTCGCGGTGTGGAATTGCGCCAAGCCGCGGAGATAATAGTCGTAGGCATCGAGGCTTTCGGTCGGCTTGCGCTTGGCGCGTTCGATTTCGGCGAGCTCGAGCTGCGGCGCAATCGCGCCGACGACGCTGGCGGTGATCTGGTCCTGCAGTTCGAAGATGTCGTCCATCGCGCTCTCGAACCGCTCAGCCCACAGATGAGCGCCGGTAGAGGCGTCGATCAATTGTCCGGTGATGCGCACGCGGCCAGCGGAGCGGCGCACGCTGCCTTCCAGGACGTAGCGCACGCCCAGTTCGCGGCCAATTTGCTTCACATCGACCGCGCGGCCCTTGTAGGTGAAGCTGGAATTGCGGGCGATCACGAACAGCCAGCGGATTCGCGACAGACCGAAGATGATGTCTTCGACGACGCCGTCGGCGAAGTAGTCCTGAGCGGGGTCCCCGCTCAGGTTCAGAAACGGCAGCACTGCGATCGAGGGCCGGTCGGGCAGGTCGAGCGCGGCAACCGGCTTCTCCGCCGACGGCACGATCGCGATGCGCTGATCGGCCGCTACGTGCACCTCGCCGACGAAGCGGAACCCCTTGCGCGGAACGGTTCGAATCAGCCGCTGTCCCTCTCCACTGTCTTCCAGCGCCCTGCGCACAGCGTTGATGTGGCTGGCCAACGTCGATTCCGAGACGATCCGCCCGCCCCAGACCGTGTCGAACAGATCATTCTTGCTGACGACGTGGCCGCGGTTGCGCACCAGATACAGCAGCAGATCGAAAGCCTGCGGCGTGAGGCTGACCGCCTCGGAGTCCCGCCGCAACTCCCGCCGATCCTCATCGAGGACATAGGCTTCGAAGGTGAACCGCACCACAAAGACCCTGATTGAAACCCGAGCGGAATCCCGCTCTCGGCGCACCCAGCCGATGCTGCTGCGCCCTGTTTGGACGAAACTGCAAGTAGATTTCAAGCAAAAACCAAGGGCGCTGCACGTCCATACCAAGGTCTTGGGCCGGATTCCGGCGCATCCTTGCCGCCTCTGGAGCGAACGAGACGCGAGGGCATAATGAAGATCGTGGTGATCGGCGGCAGCGGCCTTATCGGAAGCAATGTGGTGCGCAGGCTTCAGGCCAAAGGCCACGAGGTGGTCGCGGCCTCGCCCTCCTCCGGCGTCAACACATTGACCCGCGAGGGCCTTGCCGAGGCAGTCGACGGTGCACAAGTCGTAATCGACGTCGCGAACTCGCCGGCCTTCGACGACAAGACCGCGATGGATTTCTTCCGGACCTCGGGCCGCAACCTGCTGGCGGCCGAAACCGCCGCCGAGGTGAAGCATCATCTCGCGCTGTCGGTGGTGGGCACCGACCGACTGCAGACGAGCGGCTATTTCCGCGCAAAGCTTGTGCAAGAGGAGCTCATCCAAGCATCAAGCCTTCCATACACCATCCTGCGCGCGACCCAGTTCTTCGAATTCATCGACGCGATCATCGCAGGCGGCGCCGAGGGCGACGTGATCCGGCTGTCGCCTGCGCATCTCCAGCCCGTCGCTGCCGACGACGTCGCGGCCACACTGACCGAATTGGCGCTTGGTCCGCCTCGCAACCGCATAGTCGAGATCGCTGGTCCCGAAAGGCGCGGCCTCGATGAGTTTGCACAGCAGGTTCTGGCCGCCAGGGGCGACACACGCCGAGTGATCCCCGATATCCGGGCGGACTATTTCGGCCTGCCCCTGAACGATCAGTCGCTGACGCCGGGCGACGAGCCGCAGCTCGGGCGGACCCGGCTCGCCGACTGGCTCCACAACTCTCTCCTCACCCCAAAGGACGCAAAACGATGAGCACGATCACCACTAGGGACGGCACCGAGATCTATTACAAGGACTGGGGCCAAGGCCCCGTCGTGACCTTCTCGCACGGCTGGCCGCTGAATGCAGACGCCTGGGACGGCCAGATGCTGTTCCTTGCCCAGCACGGCTTTCGCGTCGTCGCGCACGACCGGCGCGGGCATGGTCGCTCCAGCCAGGCCTCGGAGCACAACGACATGAACGGCTATGCCGACGATCTCGCCGCGGTGATCGAAGCGCTTGATTTACGGGACGCCACGCTGATCGGCCATTCCACCGGCGGTGGCGAGGTCGCGCGCTATATCGGCCGCCATGGTACCGGTCGCGTCGCCAAGGCGGTGCTGATCGCGGCGGTGCCGCCGATCATGCTGAAGACCGAAGCCAACCCGGAGGGACTTCCGGTCGAGGTGTTCGATGCCATTCGTGCAGGCGTCGCCGGCGACCGGTCGCAATACTACAAGGATCTGGCGATTGCCTTCTACGGCGCAAACCGGCCGGGTGCAAAAGTCTCGCAGGGCACGCTCGACCAGTTCTGGCTGTGGAGCATGCAGGCAGGCGCCAAGAATGCCTATGAGAGCGTCAAAGCTTTCTCGGAAACTAATTTCACCGAGGACCTGAAGAAGTTCGACGTGCCGACCCTGGTCCTGCACGGCGAGGACGACCAGATCGTGCCGGTCAAGGACTCCGCGCGCAAATCGGCGAAGCTGATCAAGGGCGCCAAGGACGTCTACTACCCGGGGGCCCCGCACGGCCTGACCGCCACCCATCAGGATCAGATCAACGCCGAGCTGCTGAAATTCATCCGAAGCTAGCGATCTCGTTCACCTGAATTGCAGATCTCAACGAGAAAGACAGCAGCATGGACAAACCTGCCCACCGCACCCTCGCGGGCGTCGTCGTTCCCGACGCTCCCATAGTCGATGCCGCAATCGAACATGCGCGGCAGCACTGCGCGCCGTATCTGTTCAACCACGTCGTCCGCTCGTGGCTGTTCGCGGCAAGGCTCGGACAATTGCAGAACGTGGTGCACGATGAGGAGGTGCTCGCGGTCGGCACCCTGCTGCACGACATCACGCTGAATGAAAGCTTCGCCGGACCTCGCCGCTTCGAGGTCGAAGGCGCGGACCTGGCGCGGCACTTTGCCGCCGAGCGCGGCTTCGACCGGCGCCGCGCCCAGCTGATCTGGGACAGCGTCGCGCTGAACTCGACCCCGTCGATCGCTCTCTACAAAGAGAGCGAGGTTGCACTCGCCACGGCCGGCATCTGCTTCGACGTCATCGGGCTGCAATACGACATCATCCCCGCCGCCGAAGTGTCGCGGATCGTCGCCGAATTCCCGCGAATGCAGATCAAGCGGCAATTCCGCCGCTGCTTCTGCCATATTGCAAGCACCAGGCCGGAAACAAGCTACGACAATTTCATCCGGGATTTCGGCGAACGCTTTGTCGAAGGATACAGCGCGCCTTCGGTGGTTGATCTGGTGGATGCAGCGCCATTCGCCGAGTAGGATTGCATCTCAACCTTACCTGAGCGACCGCGACGACGAGCTTATCCGAAATCCGGTCGCGGGCCGCTCCGGTCGAACCAAGCACGGCAGTATCTTATCGCGCGCAAAACGCGCGCGCGACCGAAGCGCCTAACCCCCGCCCGGATAGTTCGGGCTCTCGCGCGTGATGGTGACGTCGTGGACGTGGCTTTCGCGCAGGCCCGCGCCGGTGATGCGGACGAACTGGGCCTTGTCGTGCAGCTCCTTCATGTCGCGCGCGCCGACATAGCCCATTGCGGCGCGCAAGCCGCCGGCGAGCTGGTGCATGACGTTGCCGACCGGGCCCTTGTAGGGCACCTGGCCCTCGATGCCCTCAGGCACGAGCTTGAGCGTGTCCTTGATGTCCTGCTGGAAGTAGCGGTCGGCCGATCCCCGCGCCATCGCGCCGACCGAGCCCATGCCGCGATAGGCCTTGTAGGAACGGCCCTGCCACAAAAACACTTCGCCGGGCGTCTCGTCGGTGCCGGCGAGCAGCGAACCGACCATGGCAATGTCGGCGCCGGCCGCGAGCGCTTTCGCAAGGTCGCCGGAATATTTGATGCCACCGTCGGCGATGACGGGGATGTCGGCCTTCTTCGCCGCTTCGACCGCATCCATGATCGCGGTGAGCTGGGGCACGCCGACGCCGGCGACGATGCGCGTGGTGCAGATCGAGCCCGGGCCGATGCCGACCTTGATGCAATCCGCGCCCGCATCGATCAGCGCCTGCGCGCCTTCCTTGGTGGCGACGTTGCCGGCGACGACCTGCACCGAATTGGACAGGCGCTTGATGCGGTTCACCGCCTGCAGCACGTGACGGGAATGGCCGTGCGCGGTGTCGACGACGACAAGGTCGACGCCGGCATCGATCAGCCGCTCGGTGCGCTCGAAGCCGGTATCGCCGACCGTGGTGGCGGCAGCGACGCGAAGACGCCCCTGCCCGTCCTTGCAGGCGAGCGGATGAGCAACCGCCTTCTCCATGTCCTTCACGGTGATGAGCCCGACGCAGCGATATTGATCGTCGACCACCAGCAGCTTCTCGATGCGGTGCTGGTGCAGCATCCGCCGCGCCTCATCCTGGTTGACATTCTCACGGACCGTGACGAGCCCTTCACGGGTCATCAGCTCGGAGACTTTTTGCCGGCGGTCGGTGGCAAAGCGCACGTCGCGGTTGGTGAGGATGCCGACCAGCTTGCCGGGCGTGTTCTTGCCGGCGCCGGTGACGACGGGAATGCCGGAGATGCCGTGATCGCTCATCAGCTTGAGCGCGTCGTCGAGCGTGGCGTCGGGGCTGATGGTGAGCGGGTTCACCACCATGCCGGACTCGTAGCGCTTGACCTGCCGCACCTGGGCGGCCTGCCCTTCGGGATCGAAATTGCGGTGGATGACGCCAAGGCCGCCGGCCTGCGCCATGGCGATCGCCATGCGGGCCTCGGTGACGGTGTCCATGGCCGAGGCCATGATCGGGATGTTGAGCGGAATGGCGCGGGTGACGCGAGAGCGAATGTCGACCTCGCCCGGCATGACGTCGGACAGGCCCGGCTTCAACAGCACGTCGTCGAACGTAAAGGCTTCGCGGATGCCCTGAAGTTGCACCGTGGCCATCTGCCAACTCCTTCCTGCGGCCCTGCCGCAAATGGTAATGGATGAGCGCCGCCCTCGGCGTCCCTTGCGGCAACGCCTTGAGAATCGGAGCCCATCGGTGGGGTTGACGCGGGTCGATAGCACGGCCGCGTGACGAATCAAAGCAATTCGGGCCGCTGGCCAGCCATGCACAGGGGTTTTTTGGCCGATTCAGCGGGGTTGGGCTCGGTACGCCGTCCCTCCACCGGTCATTCCGGGGCGCGACGAAGTCGCGAGCCCGAAATCCATCGCGTAGCGGATGCTGCGGTCCGATGGATTCCGGGTTCGCGCCAAGTGGGCGCGCCCCGGAATGACGAAAGACGGTCACACCGTTGTTACGCGGGATTTAGGTGCCATGCATGGATCCGCAATGGTCGGCGGCGGACGGCGGTGATAAGCCGCAACTCCACTCCTCCTTCCGATTTCATTGCCCTCATGGTCGACAAGCAACGCGTCATTCCGCTGATCGTGGCCACGGCTCTCTTTATGGAGAACATGGATTCGACCGTGATCGCCACCTCGCTGCCGGCGATCGCGGCCGACATCGGCACCAGCCCGCTGACGCTGAAGCTCGCGATCACCTCCTATCTGCTGTCGCTCGCGGTGTTCATTCCGGCGAGCGGCTGGACCGCCGACCGGTTTGGCGCGCGGATGGTGTTCGCGATCGCCGTCGGCGTGTTCATGGTCGGCTCGGTCGGCTGCGCGCTCTCGACCTCGGTCACCGACTTCGTGTTCGCGCGCATCCTGCAAGGCATGGGCGGCGCCATGATGACGCCGGTCGGGCGCCTCGTGCTGCTGCGTTCGGTCGATAAGAGCGCGCTGGTCAACGCCATGGCTTGGGTGACGGTCCCTGCCCTGATCGGTCCCGTGATCGGCCCGCCGCTCGGCGGCTTCATCACGACCTATGCGTCCTGGCACTGGATCTTCCTGATCAACATCCCGATCGGGCTGCTCGGGATCTTCATGGCGCTGAAGTACATCGACCCGATCAAGAGCGAGGAACGCGAGCCGTTCGATCTCTACGGCATGGTGCTCTCTGGGCTGGGGCTCGCAGGCATCGCCTTCGGCCTTTCCGTCGCCGGCCTCAACCTGTTGCCGTGGAGCACCTTCGCCGCGTTGATCGTGGGCGGTGCGATCTCGATGACGCTCTACGTCATCCATGCGCGGCGGACCGGATCGCCGGTGCTGGACTTCTCGCTCCTGAAGCTGCCGACGCTGCGCGCCGCCGTGTTCGGCGGCTTCCTGTTCCGGCTCGGCATCGGCGCACTACCGTTCCTGCTGCCGCTCCTGATGCAGATCGGCTTCGGCCTGTCGCCGTTCCATTCCGGCCTCGTCACCTTTGCCTCCTCGCTCGGGGCGATGGGCATGAAGACGCTGGCGGCGCGCATCATCCGCACCTTCGGCTTCCGCAATTTGATGACGGTGAACGCGATCGTCAGCGCGTTCTTCCTCGGCGTCTGCGCGCTGTTCACGGTGACGACGCCGCTGCTCATCATCATGGTGATCCTGGTGGTCGGCGGCTTCTTCCGCTCGCTGCAGTTCACCGCGATCAACACGGTCGCCTATGCCGACGTCGAGACCGCGCAAATGAGCCGCGCCACAACCCTCGTCAGCGTCAACCAGCAGCTCGCGATCTCGGCCGGCGTCGCCGTCGGCGCGGCCTGTGTCGAGACGACGATGTGGTTCAATCACACGAGCGAGTTCAACGCCACGGTGTTCGCGCCCGCCTTCGTCGTGGTGGCGCTGACCTCGGCGGCGTCGAGTTGGTTCTTCTGGCAGATGCCCGCGGACGCCGGCCACGAGATTTCGGGGCGCAAGGCGGAGGAGATCGCGAGCCGCAAGGGCGCCGGCAAGGGCGCAGAGAAGGCCGCGGTCAAGGCGGCGTCCGAGGATACGCAGGACGTGCGGGATCAGCGGCTGGGATAGGCCGTTGCTTTCACCTGCAGACAGGCCCAAGCACAGGTTCCCTGCCGTCGCGGGCCTACGTGGACCCCAATTGAACGCTCAATTAAATTTGCAGATAAATCAGGCTCGATTAAATTTGATTAGACATTAATACAACTTGTGATTTAATAATGCTCGCCTGCGGATGGCAGGGCTGCGGCAACGGAAGCCTACGGAAGAATGAAGACCGGCGCCGATGAGGCCCGGTGGCGCGCCGACGCGCCGAATGCGTGAGGCGGCAGCGCGAAGCGCTTGTTCATTTTTCGCCGCGCTCGCGGAATTCAATCCAGGCGCCGAATCTATTGACTCTGACATTTCATATCCAAGGAGGAAAACATGGCGAATACCATACAAACAAAAAGCCAAGTCGCTCAGAAACTGCTTCGAGCCGACGGAACTCTCGCCGCAGATTCTCATCTATTCGACTGGATCTCCCTCCTCCACCCCATCAACAGTTTGATCATCGGCAGCAGGCACGACGATGTCCTGAGCGCGCACGCCGAGGGGGACATTGTCTTGGGACTTGGCGGCAATGATCATTTAAATAGCGCATGGAATCGGACAGCATTGATCGGCGGCAGCGGCAACGACAATCTGACGACCAACGTCGTCGTCCCGCTGCAGGGCGATACGCCCCTGCATGGGCTCGTCATTCAGTTCGGCGGGACAGGCAATGACGCCCTCCATGCGACCGTAACTCTTCAAGGTGGGAACGAGCCTCAGGGCCGGCAGCAGGTCGCCGATGTCCGGCTCGATGGCGGCAGCGGACACGACACCATCAGCGCCACCGCGAATGTGGCCCTTCCTGTGCTCGCAGATGTGACGGTGAGGACCGACCTGATCGGCGGAAGCGGCAACGATACCATTCACGCCGTTGCCGATGGCCGCAATGCCCTCGGGAATAGCATCGCCTTGAACACCATCGACGGCGGCTCGGGCGATGACCGGATCACCGCTCACGCCGAAACTGCATTCTTCGCCCTCCACGGCACAGCCAGCAACGTACTCTTCGGCGGCGCCGGCAACGACGAGTTGAATGCAAGCGCCCATGGCGTATCCAATCAGACCGATCTGGTCACGAATGAGCTGCACGGGGGCCATGGCGACGACGTCTTGCACGCCTTCAACCTGACCGATTCCAATACCAGGGCTCCGGTGGGTATCAACCAGCTCTGGGGCGATGATGGCAACGACACGCTCGAGGCGATCCACTCCACCGACGGGGAGAACGCCGTCACGGATGTCACGAATTACCTGGATGGCGGGAAAGGGAATGACAGTCTGGTCGCAGACTCCACCGCGCTCGGCGGGTTTGTTCACGCACTCAATCAACTCGAGGGAGGCAGCGGACGAGACATTCTCACGGCGCACCTCCACGCCGTAGCTCACGGCGGGTTCGGTCCGGCGCAGCCTCTATACGATGTCGCGAACGTCCTGAATGGTGGCGCAGGAGATGATCAACTCACCGCGTTTCTTTCGGCAACTCCTGATCCTGCCGTTACAGACGATTCGACTGCCGAGAACCGCCTGAATGGCGGCGCCGGAAACGATGTTCTGGCCGCAACCGTTGCGCCAGGTTCGCTTGGATCGAGCATCCTTGCTGGCGGGACAGGCAATGATCAACTCACCGTGTTTGGTGGGTCGGGAAATGTCCTCAATGGAGGCGATGGCAACGATACGCTCGTGAGCGGCATCGGGAACGATAGCATGTTTGGCGAATCCGGCGCGGATACGTTCGTCTTTGCCGCCCAGAACGGGCATGACACGGCAGTTTTCGAACAGGGCCAGGATAAAATCGATCTCAAGGGCCTAGCCGCGAACGACATCCACGGTTTTGAGGACTTGAACATCGAGGTCACCGGGGAAGAGACCATCATTCACTTCGATGCAAATAACGACCTCACGATCGCGGGCGTTGTGAATCTCAACGCAAATGATTTTCTGTTCGCCTAGTCGGAGACCCAGAAGACTCCGACCTGCAAGACTCTTGTAAAGATGACCTACAGACCGAAGCCGCGTTGCATGGTGAGAGCGGCCGATTGATCGCTCTACCCTGATCGAGAGGGTATATCAGACTCGCTCCTCGTACCGCCCCGAAATCCCGTCGCCAGCACGTAGCGCTCCGAGGAGTCCTGCCGGCTTGCGGCGGGCTTGACGTGACGCACGGTGGCGAAGTCGCGCTTGAGCTGGGCGAGCAGCTCGGCGTCGGCGCCGCTCTGGAAGGTCTTGGCCAAGAACGTGCCGCCCGGCTTGAGCACGTCGCAGGCAAAGGCGGCCGCGGTCTCGACCAGGCCGACGATGCGGAGCTGGTCGGTCTTGCGGTGGCCGGTGGTGTTGGCCGCCATGTCGGACATCACGACGTCGGCCTTGCCGCCCAGCATGGCGGTCAGCTTCTCGGGCGCGTCGTTGTCCATGAAGTCGAGCTGCGCGAAATCCACGCCCGGAATCTCGGGCATCTCGAGCAGATCGATGGCGATGACCTTGCCCTTGCCTTCCAATGATCCGACGCGCTTGGCGGCGATCTGGCTCCAGCCGCCGGGTGCAGCGCCGAGATCGACCACGGCCATGCCGGGCTTCAGAAGCCGGAACTTGTCGTCCATCTCCAAGAGCTTGAACGCGGCGCGCGAGCGATAGCCCGCCGCCTTGGCCTTGGCGACATAGGGATCGTTGAGCTGCCGCTCCAGCCACAGCTTCGACGACAATTTGCGCTTGCCGCCGGTCTTGACCTGGACGTGCAAGCGGCCGGTGGTGTCCTTGGCCATACTCACCAGCTCCTGAGCGCGCCGTCCTCGCGCATCATCTCGACCAGCATGCCCTCGCGCAAGCCGCGGTCGGCGACGCGCAGGCGCGGCAGCGGAAAGGCGCGGCGGATAGCGTCGAGGATGGCGCAGCCGGCCAGCACAAGATCGGCACGCTCGACGCTGATGCAGCTGTTGGCGGCACGCTCCTCGTAGCTCATGCCGAGCAGCTTGTTGATGGTCGCGGTGATGTCGGCATCGTTCATCCAGATGCTGTCGATGCGGCGGCGGTCGTAGCGCGCGAGGTTGAGATGGATGCCGGCCAGCGTCGTCACCGTGCCCGACGTGCCGAGCAGGTGCATGTCGGCGAGATCGCGGCCGTGCTCCTCGGCGAACGGCGCGACGTGGCTTGCGACCTCCTGCTCCATCGCGGCATAGATCTCAGGCATGACGTCGCGGCCGCCGAACTGCTCGGCGAGCGTGACCACGCCATAGGGAATCGACATCCAGGCTTTTATGCGCGGCTCCGGATTGGTGGCGTCGCGCTCGATCCGCACCAGCTCGGTCGAGCCGCCGCCGATGTCGAATAGGATGGCCCCGCGTCCCCTGGGATCCACCAGCGGCGAGCAACCCAGCACGGCGAGCGCGGCCTCGGTCTCGCGGTCGATCACCTCGAGCTCGATGCCGGTCTCAGCCGCAACGCGGCTGCGGAAACCTTCCGCGTTCGAAGCCGCGCGGCAAGCTTCGGTCGCGATCAGCCGCAGCCGCCGTGCCTTCCGCAGATTGATCTTGTCGCGGCAGATGCTGAGCGCGGCGATGGCGCGCTCGATCGCGGCGTCGCTGATGCACCCGGTCGCCGAGACGCCCTCCCCGAGCCGGATGATGCGCGAGAAGGAATCGACCACGCGAAAGCCGTCCTGGGTCGGACAGGCGATCAGCAGCCTGCAATTGTTGGTGCCGAGGTCCAGCGCCGCATAGACGCCGGTTCCCGGCGCCTGCGCGCCGACGGCCGGATTGGTGGCCAACGCCACCGCCGCCATCGACCCCTCCAGCTCGCTATGCGGCGCATGGCCGTCGCGGAGCCGCGTGTGGTCATTCATACAAAGTGTCTTTCCGCGGCCGGTCGGGCCGGTCTGGAATTGATTATTCGCCTGAAACATTAGCAGCGCGGCAGGCCTGCGCAACAACGCATCACATGGGACCATGTCCAATCGTGCGTTGTCGTGAACGGGGGTGGTGGGTTATTTGAGGGAGTCCGGTGCTCCGCTGCCGCGAAAATGCGCAAATGCCGGCTTTTCAGGTCAATTCCCATGCAAGAACACACCAAATCGTCGACGCTCGAGAACGCTATTGCACTGCAAAAGTATGGCGTCGGGCAACCGGTCCGCCGCAAGGAGGACGACACCCTGGTGCGCGGCAAGGGCCGCTACACCGACGATTTCAACCTGCCGAACCAGGCCTATGCCGTGGTCGTCCGCTCGACCCATGCCCATGGCATCATCCGCGGCATCGGCCTCGATGCCGCCAAGGCGATGCCGGGCGTGGTGGGGGCGTGGACCGGGAAGGATCTCGATGCCGCCGGCTACGGCCCCTTCACCTGCGGCCTGCCGCTGAAGAGCCGCGATGGCTCGCCCCTGCTCCAGACCAACCGCCAGCCCCTGGCGACCGACAAGGTCCGCTTCGTCGGCGATCCCGTCGCCTTCGTGGTGGCCGAGACGCTGGCCCAGGCGCGCGACGCGGCCGAGGCGGTCGAGCTCGACATCGAGCCGCTGCCGGCGGTGACCGACCCCGAGGCAGCCGCCAAGCCCGGCGCGCCGCAGCTCTATGACCACATCCCTGGTAACGTCGCACTCGACTACCACTATGGCGACATGGACAAGGTGAACGCAGCCTTCGCCAGCGCCGCTCATGTGACCAAGCTCGACATCGAGAACACCCGCGTTGCCGTGGTCTCGATGGAGCCGCGCGTGGGGCTTGCCTCCTACGACAAGAAGACCGAGCGCTACACGCTTCAGGTGCCGACGCAGGGCGTTGCCGGCAACCGCGCCAACCTCGCCAAGAACCTGAAGGTGCCGAACGAGAAGGTGCGCATTCTCACCGCCAATGTCGGCGGCTCCTTCGGCATGAAGAACATCAACTATCCCGAGTACATGTGCATTCTGTATGCGGCGAAGGCACTGGGACGCCCGGTGAAGTGGCTGGACGAGCGCTCCACCAGCTTCCTCTCCGACAGCCACGGCCGCGCCCAGAAGATCCACGCCGAGCTCGCGCTCGATGCCGAGGGGCAGTTCCTCGCGGCAAAGCTGTCCGGCTACGGCAATCTCGGCGCCTACATCACCGGCGTCGCGCCGGGGCCGCTTTCGCTCAATACCGGCAAGAACTTCTCCAGCGTCTATCGCACGCCGCTGATGGCGGTCGACATCAAGGTGGTGCTCACCAACACCACGCTGATGGGGGCCTATCGCGGCGCCGGCCGGCCCGAGGCGAACTATTACATGGAGCGGCTGATCGACCGCGCCGCCGACGAGATGGGCATTAACCGGCTGACCTTGCGCAAGCGCAACTTCATCAAGCCGAACCAGATCCCGTTCGCGGCGTCCTCCGGCGTCACCTATGACAGCGGCGACTTCCAGGCCGTGTTCAACAAGGCGCTCGAAATCTCCGACCACGAGAACTTCGCCAAGCGCAAGAAGGAGAGCAAGAAGGCGGGCAAGCTGCGCGGCATTGCGGTCGGCTCCTATCTCGAGGTCACGGCGCCGCCGAGCCCCGAGCTCGGCAAGATCGTGTTCGATCCTGACGGCACCGTGCAGCTCATCACCGGCACGCTCGACTACGGCCAGGGCCACGCCACCCCGTTCGCGCAGGTGCTGTGCGATCAGCTCGGCGTCCCCTTCGAGAGCGTCAAGCTCGTGCAGGGCGACAGCGATATCGTCCACACCGGCAACGGCACCGGCGGCTCACGCTCGATCACCGCGACGGGCCAGGCCATCGTGGGGGCCGCAAAGCTCGTCATCGAGAAGGGCAAACGCGCCGCTGCACATATGCTGGAAGCATCCGAAGCCGATATCGAGTTTGCCGACGGCAGCTTTACGATCGCCGGCACCGATCGCAGCATCGACATCATGGAGCTCGCCAAGCGTCTGCATGACGGCAAGGTGCCGGAGGGCGTGCCTGACAGCCTCGATGTCGACCACACCAGCGAACCGGTCGCCTCGGCGTTCCCGAACGGCTGCCACGTCGCCGAGGTCGAGATCGACCCGGACACCGGTGTGGTGCAGATCGTGCGCTACAGCGCGGTCAACGATTTCGGCACGGTGATCAACCCGATGCTGGTCGCGGGCCAGCTCCATGGCGGCGTGGTCCAGGGCATCGGCCAGGCCCTGATGGAGCACATTCGCTACGACGACAATGGCCAGCCGATCACGGGCTCGCTGATGGACTACGCCCTGCCCCGCGCGGAGGACGTCCCCAACATGACGGTCGGCGACCACCCGGTGCCCGCCACCACCAATCCGCTCGGCAGCAAGGGCTGCGGCGAAGCGGGCTGCGCCGGCAGCCTGTCGACGGTGGTGAACGCGGTGCTCGACGCGCTGTCGGAGTACGGCATCAAGCACATCGACATGCCGCTGACCCCCGAGCGGGTGTGGCGCGCGATCCAGGAGGCGAAGGCCAAGGCGGCGTAAGGGGCACTGTCGTCGCCACAAACTCTACTGTCATCGCCCGGCTTGACCGGGCGATCCAGTACTCCGAGACGGCAGCGATTGACCGAGAAGCTGCGGCGTACTGGATTCCCCGCCTTCGCTGGGAATGACGACGTCCTTGATTGACGGGCGTGGGCTTTCCCAACTGTCCGCTACGCCGCCGCCTGCTCGCGCGGCTGGTAGATCGCGGTGTGCTGGCAATGCGCGAGCGGCGTCGTGCCGTTGGCGACGACCAGCGCGTCGAACTCGACGAAGCGGTGGCCCTTCTTCTCGTAATTCGCAGTGACCTTGGCCCGCGCCGTGATCTCGTCGCCGGCGCGCGCGGCGGACAGCAGCTGCATGCGGCTGCCCACGTGGATCCAGGGACCCAGGATGGTGTTGTCCACCAGGACGCGGTTCATGACGCGCTGGATCAGCCCGGGATGGCCGAGGCTCTCGCGGGCAAAAATCGGATCGGCCTCCCTGACGTCAGTGAGATAGTCGGCCGCATCCTGCCCGGCCCACCGGCGCGGCGTCGTGCCCAGCCATTTGCCCAGCTCGAATGTCGCAGGACTGACAGGCTTGCGCTCGGCGGCGGCGGGGACTTCGACATAGTCGCTCAACGACAATGCCGGCACCGCCGCCGGCAGCGACGCCGTTCCCGTGGCACACAGCTCGGTGCGACTGAACACCTCGATGGTCAGCAGGCCGTTGTGCTCGGTGGCATCGACATCGGCGGTCTCGCCGTCATAGACCGGCTTGATGAAGCGGGCCTCGACCAGCCCGCGCGACAGGAAGTCCCGCCCCCAGCGCGCGATCGGCACGTGCATCATGTAGGCGAAGACGTCGACGCCGGGGACCAGCCCGCCGGAAAAGCCGAAGCGGCGGGCCACATTGTCGTCGTGCATCTTGTTTTCGGATTGTTTGGCGGTGTTGTAGGCCGTGACGCGATAGGTTTCGAGCCGGTTCGGCATGACTGGCCTTTCCCTGTTCTTGTTGTTTCAGGAGCGATCGTAGGGCCTGAGGAACTGGGGTCAATCCCCTCGCCTTTGCGGCCCGAATGCGGTACCACGCGGCGGAATGACCGAGACCCCGACCCGCATCTTTGTCGACGCCGACGCCTGTCCGGTGAAGGACGAAATCTATCGCGTCGCGATCCGGCACGGCGTGCCCGTGAGCGTGGTCGCCGGCAATTTCATCCGCGTGCCGCAGGACCCTCTGATCGAGCGCATCGCCGCGGGCAGCGGCATGGACGCCGCGGACGACTGGATCGCCGAGCGCGCCAGGCCCGGCGACGTGGTTGTGACCTCGGACATTCCGCTGGCGAGCCGCTGTGTGAAGGCGGGCGCCGACGTGATCGCGCCGAACGGCAAGCCGTTCACCGAAGAATCGATCGGGATGACGCTGGCGGTGCGCAATCTGATGACGGACCTGCGATCGGCCGGCGAAGTCACCGGCGGCCCGCGCTCGTTCTCGCCGCGAGACCGCTCCAGCTTCCTCTCGGCGCTCGACCAGACACTGCGCCGGATCCAGCGCCGCCGCGCAGATCAGGCCGCAACGAGCCAAAGTTAGCCATGGCCCCGCCGCTGATCCAACTCAAAGACATCAGGCTGACCTTTGGCGGCACGCCGCTGCTGTCGGGCGTCGAGCTCAACGTCGCGCCATCCGAACGGGTCTGCCTGATCGGCCGCAACGGCTCCGGCAAATCGACCCTGCTGAAGATCGCGGCCGGCCTGGTCGAGCCTGACGCCGGCACACGCTTCGTGCAGCCCGGCGCAACGGTGCGCTACCTGCCGCAGGAGCCGGATTTCGGCGCGCACAAGAGCACGCTCGCCTATGTCGAGTCCGGGCTCGCGCCGGGGGACGACCAGCACCAGGCGCGCTATCTCCTGGAGCAGCTCGGCCTCACCGGCGAGGAGAACCCGCACAACCTCTCCGGTGGCGAGGCGCGCCGCGCGGCGCTGGCCTTCGTGCTGGCGCCCTCGCCCGACATCCTGCTGCTGGACGAGCCGACCAACCATCTCGATCTCGCCACCATCGAATGGCTGGAGCAGGAGCTCGACTCCAGGCGCAGCGCGCTCGTCATCATCAGCCACGACCGTCGCTTCCTGACCAATCTCTCGCGCTCCACCGCTTGGCTCGATCGCGGCCGGATCAAGCAGATCGATCGCGGCTTTGCCTCGTTCGAGAGCTGGCGCGACGAGGTGCTGGCCGAGGAGGAGCGCGACCAGCACAAGCTCGACCGCAAGATCGTCGACGAGGAGCACTGGCTGCGCCACGGCGTCTCCGGCCGCCGCAAGCGCAACGTCAAGCGGCTCGCCAATCTGCATGCGCTGCGCGCCCAGCGCCGCAACTATCGCGGCACCGCCGGCAGCGCCAACCTCGCAGCCAGCGAAGCCGAGCAGTCCGGCAAGCTGGTGATCGAGGCCAAGGGCATTACGAAATCCTACGGCGAGCGCAAGATCGTCGAGAATTTCTCCACCCGCATCCAGCGCGGCGACCGGCTCGGCATCATCGGGCCGAACGGCGCCGGCAAGACCACGCTGGTCAACCTGCTCACCGGCGGCATGCAGCCGGATTCCGGGACGATACGTCTCGGTGCCAATCTGGAGATGGCGACGCTCGACCAGCATCGCGAAAGCCTCGATCCGAAATCGACACTGGCGGAAGCGCTCACAGGCGGCCGCGGCGATCAAATCATGGTCGGCGGCAAGCCGAAGCACGTCGTCGGCTACATGAAGGACTTCCTGTTCGCGCAGGAGCAACGCGGCACACCGCTGGAGGTACTCTCGGGCGGGGAGCGCGGCCGGCTGATGCTGGCGCGGGCGCTGGCAAAGCCGTCGAACCTCCTGGTGCTGGACGAGCCGACCAATGATCTTGATCTCGAAACGCTCGACGTGCTCGAGGAGATGCTTGGCGACTACGAGGGCACCGTGATCCTCATCAGCCACGACCGCGACTTCCTCGACCGCGTCGTCACCTCCGTGATCGCGCCCGAGGGGAACGGCAAGTGGATCGAATATGCCGGCGGCTACAGCGACATGCTGAGCCAACGCGGTGCGGACCTCAAGCGCGAGACAGCGAAGGCGCAAGCTCCCGTGGAGAAGAAAGAGGAGCGCGCCGCGGCCCCCTCGTCCGCGCCCAAGCGCAAGCTCAGCTTCAACGAGAAGCACGCGCTGGAAACGCTGCCGAAGAAGATAGAAACGCTGCACTCCGATATTGCAAAATTGCAGCGCGTGCTCGACGATCCCGGTCTCTATGCGAAAGATCGCAAAAAATTCGACGACACCTCGGCTGCCATCGCCAAGGCGCACGAAGAACTGTCCGCCGCCGAAGAGCGCTGGCTCGAACTCGAAATGCTCCGCGAAGAGATTGAACAGGCATAACTCATGACAACAACTCTTGCAGCCAAGATCGCCCGCGAATACGGCACACCCTGTGCCGTCATCGACATGGACAGGGTCGAGCGCAACATCGCGCGGATCCAGAAGGCCTGCGACGACGCCGGAATCGCCAATCGCCCCCACATCAAGACGCACAAGAACCCGACCATTGCCAAGATGCAGGTCGCGGCCGGCGCCAAGGGCATCACCTGCCAGAAACTGGGCGAAGCCGAGATCATGGCCAATGCCGGCATCGACGACATCCTGATCAGCTACAATCTGCTGGGCGATGAGAAGATGGCGCGGCTCGGCGCGCTGCAGGCGAAGGCCAACATGACGGTGGCGGCCGACAATTCGACCGTCGTCGCCGGCCTGCCTAAGGCGGCTGCGGCGTCAGGCCGCCCGCTCTCGGTCGTGGTCGAATGCGACACCGGGCGCAAGCGCGCAGGCGTCGAAACGCCGGCGGAGGCGATTGCGCTGGCGCGCGAGATCGCGGCCTCCAAGGGCCTCGAGTTTGCCGGTTTCATGCTTTACCCGACCGAGACCGGCTGGGCTGAGGCCCAAAAATTCTACGACGAGGCGCTGGCCGGCGTGCGCGCGCACGGGCTCGACGCCAAGATCGTCTCGACCGGCGGCACGCCGAACCTCGTCAATATCGGCAAGCTCAAGGGCGGCACCGAGCATCGCTTCGGCACCTATATCTACAACGATCGCATGCAGGTCGCCGCGGGATCTGCCACCTGGGACGATTGCGCCCTGCATATCTATTCGACCGTGGTCAGCCGCGCCGCGCCAGAGCGCGGCATTCTCGATGCAGGCTCGAAAACGCTGACGACGGACACCGGCGGGCTCGACGGCCACGGCCTGATCCTGGAGCATCCCGAAGCCAAGATCGCGAAGTTCGCCGAGGAGCACGGTTTTCTCGATCTGTCCCGCAGCAACACGCGGCCCAATGTCGGCGACGTCGTCCGCATCGTGCCGAACCACGTCTGCGTCGTCGTCAACATGATGGACGAGGTGGTGATGGTGCGCGGCGAGGAGATCATCGGCACGCTGCCGGTGGCCGCGCGTGGGAAGCTGCGGTAACGACACTCTGCTTCCGCGACGTCATTGCGAGGAGCCCCTGCGACGAAGCAATCCAGACTACCTCCGAGGAGGGATTCTGGATTGCTTCGCTGCGCTCGCAATGACGGTGGTTAACGACTGACCCACCCCAGCACGCCCCTGCCCGCCGCAGCCCCGGTCGCGAACGACGCCTGCAACAAGTACCCGCCGGTCGGCGCCTCCCAATCCAGCATTTCGCCGGCGGCGAACGTGCCCGGCACCTTGCGCAGCATAAAGTGCTCGTCGAGCTCGTCGAACAGAATTCCGCCTGCCGTCGAGATCGCGCGGTCGATCGCCGCTACTCCGGTAAGCTGAACCGGAACAGCATTGACCAGATCTGCGAGCTCCGCCGGCGAGAACGCGGCCAGCGGCCGGCCGGAGGCGATGGCGGCCTCCTGCATGAGGCCGATGCCGACCGGCGACAGCTGCGCGGCCTTGCGCAAAAAGTTCGCCAGCGATTGCTTGCCACGCACGCCCGACAACCGCGTCGTCAGCGCAACTGCGTCGAGGTCGGGCCGCAACCTGATCATCAGCGTCGCCTGCCCGAGATTCAGCACGGCCTCACGCAGTTCCGCCGACAACGCGTAGATCGCGCCGCCTTCGATGCCGCTGCGGGTGATCATCGCCTCTCCGCGCACCGTGTGCGCACGAAGCGTCAGCGCCACGCCCTTGAGCGGCTGGCCTTCGAAACGGTCACGGAACACTTTGGACCATGCGACCGTGAAGCCGGAATTGGCCGGCCGCAGCTTCGAGACGGCAATGCCCTTTGCAGCGAGGATGTCGACCCAGCCGGCGTCCGAGCCGAGCCGCGGCCAGCTTGCGCCGCCGAGCGCGAGCAGCGTGGCGTTCGCTTCGATGGCGGAGACGCCTTTCGGCGTCTGAAAGATCAACCGACCCTCGCCGTCCCAGCCGATCCAGCGATGGCGAAAAGCAAAGCGGACACCGGCGGCATCGAGCCGCCGCAGCCAGGCGCGCAGCAAGGGCGAGGCCTTGAACGTTTTCGGAAACACGCGTCCGCTGCTGCCGACGAAGGTCGGCTCGCCCAGCGCCGCGCTCCAGTCGCGCAGTGCGTCGGGCGAAAATGCCTCGACCGCCGCCTGCAGCTTCGGTGCGGCCTCGCGATAGCGCGCCATGAATTGCGGCAGCGGTTCGCTGTGAGTGAGGTTGAGTCCGCCGCGGCCGGCCATCAGGAATTTGCGTCCCGCTGATGGCATGGCGTCATAGACGGTGACGGGGGCGCCGCCTGACGCCAGCACCTCCGCCGCCATCAGCCCGGCGGGACCTGCGCCGATGACGGCGACGTCGGTCAGAGCTTGATCCCCGCCCGCACTGCTGCCTGCGCGACGTATTTCTGCGTCTGCTCGAACGCGCCCTGCAGCGCCCTCGCCTTCGACATGTCGCTGATCTCGGCGAAATGCGCGGCGATCGCATCCGGCGTCCACTCGCTCTCCGGCAGGTTGATACCTTCGCTCTCCAAAATCTTGATCACCGCAAACGAGCCGGCACCGGCGCCCATGATGGTGCGGGTCGGCGCATCCTCGCTCAGCATGTACTCGACCGCAGGGGTGATCGCGTTCGGCTTCATCAGTTGCAGCGCCTGCGGCGGCAGCAGCTCTTCGGTCATGCGCGTCGCCGCCGTCGGCGAGATGATGTTGACGCGGATGTCGTTCTTGCGGCCCTCCTCGGCGAGCACGTTCATCAGGCCGACCATGCCGGACTTCGCGGCGCCGTAATTGGCCTGACCGAAATTGCCGTACAGGCCCGAGGATGAGGTGGTCAGCACGATGCGGCCGTAATTGCGGTCACGCATGCCGGCCCAGGCCGCCTTGCAGCAATAGAAAGTGCCGACGAGATGCACGTCGAGTACCTTTTGGAAATCGGCCACCTCCATCTTGCCGAACGACTTGTCGCGCAGGATGCCGGCATTGGCGCACAAGAGATCGACGCTGCCCCACTCCTTGGTAGCGCGCTCGACCATGGCGGTGACCTGCTCGAAATTGGAGACGTCGGCGCCGTCGGCCATCGCGATGCCGCCGGCCTTGCGGATCTCCTCGACCACGGCCTCGGCCGGCGACAGCGAGCCTCCGGTGCCGTCGCGCGCGCCACCGAAATCGTTGACCACGACCTTGGCGCCGCGGCTCGCCAGCCCCAGCGCATGCGCGCGTCCGAGACCATTGCCCGCGCCGGTGACGATGGCGACGCGTCCGTCGAACCTGATTGGCATAGTGGGTTTCCCAGATGTTAGCCGTCATGGCCGGGTTTGACCCGGCCATCCATCAAAATCGACAGGCTTTTGAGCAGCGATGGGTTGCCGGGTCAAGCCCGGCAAGGACGGCACGGGCCTACTCGAAATAGATCAGGCCGAGCCAGTCGGCGACGAGCGCCGGTTTATCTTCGCCCTCGATCTCGACCGTGACGTTGGTGCGGGACTGGAGCTCGCCTGGCTTGCGGAGCTTGGCTTCCGCCAGCACGAAACGGCCACGCACGCGCTTGCCTGAGCGCACCGGCGAGATGAAGCGCAGCCTGTCGAAGCCGTAATTCACGCCCATCGTGGTGCCCGCAATCACGGGCATCACCTCGTAGGACATGATCGACAGCAGCGACATCGTGAGAAAACCATGCGCAATGGTAGTGCCGAACGCGGTTTCCTTCTTCGCGCGTTCCGGATCGACGTGGATGAACTGGTGATCTTTGATCACGTCGGCATAGCTGTCGATGCGGGGCTGATCGATCAGGTGCCACGACGATACGCCGATCTCCTTGCCGATCATGGCCTGATAGGCCTCGAGCGTAACAGGCGGCTTCTTCCAGACTTCGTTCACTTAGGTCTCACTCCGTGTCTTCGCCAGCTCCGGAAAATCCTCCTCACGGAATTCCCGGCCGCGCAAGGGATCGCTGCGATCGTCGTCGCGTTCGAGCCGTCGTAGCTGGACGCGGCGGATCTTTCCAGAGATCGTCTTCGGCAGCTCGGTGACGATTTCGAGGCGGCGGATGCGCTTGAACGGGGCCAGGCGCGCGTGCAGGTGCTTGAAGATCGATAGCGCGGTTTCCGGCGAGCGTTCTGCACCCGCGGTCAGCAGCACGAACGCCTTGGGGATCGCGAGCCGGATTGGATCCGGGCTCGGCACCACCGCAGCTTCCGCGACCAGCTCGTGCTCGAGCAGGACGCTCTCCAGTTCGAACGGGCTGATGCGATAATCGGAGGATTTGAAGACGTCGTCAGAGCGGCCGACGAAGGTCAAGTAGCCGTCCTCATCCGCGAAAACGACGTCGCCGCTGCGATAAAGCGCGCCTGCGGCGCCGGACAATTTGCCGTCTTCGCCCTGATAGCCCTGCATCAGGCCGGCGGGACGGTCGGCGCCGAGCACCAGCGTCACCTCGCCCTCCTTTGCGGGATGGCCGTCGGCATCGCTGATCTGCACGCGATAGCCCGGCAACGGACGGCCCATCGAGCCGATCTTGATCGGCTGGCCCGGCGAATTGCCGGCTAGCGCAGTCGATTCGGTCTGGCCGTAGCCGTCGCGAATGGTGAGGCCCCAGGCCGCCTGCACCTGATCAATCACCTCGGGATTGAGCGGCTCGCCGGCGCCGCAGACCTCGCGAAGCGCCACCTTGAACGAGGCAAGGTTCTCCTGGATGAACAGCCGCCACACCGTCGGCGGCGCGCACAGCGTGGTGACGCCGCAGCGGCCGATGGTGGCAAGCAGCGCCTTGGCATCAAAGCGCGGCTGGTTGACCACGAACACGGTCGCGCCCGCATTCCACGGCGCGAAGAAGCAGCTCCAGGCATGCTTGGCCCAGCCGGGCGAGGAGATGTTGAGATGGACGTCGCCGGGCTTCAGCCCGATCCAGTACATCGTCGAGAGATGGCCGACGGGATAGCTGCGCTGACTGTGTCGCACCAATTTTGGTTTTGCTGTCGTACCCGAGGTGAAATACAGCAGCATCGGATCGTCGGCATTGGTCGGACCATCAGGCGCGAAGCTTTCGGAAGCTTTTGCTGCTTCGTCATATGCCAGCCAACCGTCGGAGGCCGCGCCGACGACGATGCGAACGACATTCTCGGCGCCTAGGCTCGTGAATTTCGCGACCTGGTCCTGCGCGGCGACCACTGCCCTTGCCTTGCCGCGATCGAGCCGGTCGCGCAGCTCGTCGGCGGTCAGCAGCGTCGTGGCGGGAATGACGACCACGCCGAGCTTCATCGCGGCAAGCATCGTCTCCCACAGCGGAACCACGTTGCCGAGCAGCAGCAGGAGATGGTCGCCGCGCCGGAGGCCCTGCGCGCGGAGGAAGTTGGCGACCTGGTTGGAGCGGCGCGACAGCGCCGCGAAGGACAGCTTCGTCTGCTTGTCCTGGGCGGCATCGACGATCCAGAGCGCGGGCCGATCCTTGCTGTCCGCATTGGCCGCGAGCTCGGCGTCGAACCAGTCGAGCGCCCAGTTGAAAGGAACCGGATCAGGCCAGCGGAAATCTTTGACCGCAGCCTCGTAATCCGTGCGGTGTTGCAGAAGGAACGCGCGTGCTTCCTGGAATGTGGTCATCAAGCTTTCCCGGCTAAACTCCTAACGTGCTTGATAATTCCGGAAAAATCCACCCCGCCCTGGCCGGCTGCGTCGAAAGACTGATAGATCTCCTGCGCATGCTTGCCGAGCGGCGTCGCCGCGCCCGCAGCCTTGGCCGCATCCTGCGCCAGGGTGAGGTCCTTCACCATCAGCGCCGAGGCAAAGCCCGGCTTGTAATCGTTGTTGGCCGGCGAGGTCGGCACCGGGCCCGGCACCGGGCAATAGGTCGTCAGCGACCAGCACTGGCCGGACGAGGTCGAGGCCACATCGAACAGCGCCTGATGCGAGAGCCCGAGCTTTTCACCGAGCGCAAAGGCCTCGCTCACCGCGATCATGGAAATGCCGAGGATCATGTTGTTGCAGATCTTTGCGGCCTGGCCGGCACCGGCGCCGCCGCAATGCACGATCTTCTTGCCCATATTCTCGAGCACGGGCTTGGCCGCGGCAAATGCCTTCTCCTCGCCGCCGCACATGAAGGTGAGCGTCGCACCCTTGGCACCGCCCGTGCCGCCGGAGACCGGCGCATCGACCGAGAGCACGCCGTGCTTGGCGGCGAGCGCATGCGCGGCTCGCGCGCTTTCGACGTCGATGGTGGAGCTGTCGATGATGAGCGCACCCTTGGTCATGGCGGGCACGACCTCGTTCCAGACGCCGAGCACATGCTTGCCTGCGGGCAGCATGGTGACGACGACATCGGCGCCCTTCACCGCGGCCGGGGCGCTGTCGGCGATGCTGGCGCCATCGGTCTTGGCCTGATTGCGCGAGGCTTCGACAAGATCGAACGCCACCACCTTGTGGCCGGCCTTGACGAGGTTGGCCGCCATCGGGCCGCCCATGTTGCCGAGACCGATGAATGCGATCGTCGCCATTGTCGTTTCCTCCGCTACAGCGTTGTTAATTGAACTTCAATTCGTCCGCGCCGATCTCGGCGAAATAGGGCGCAAGCACCTCCGGCGTCACATCCTCGATCCGCGGCGGCGACCAGGTCGGGTTGCGGTCCTTGTCGATCACGGCGGCGCGCACGCCCTCGCGAAAATCATCGCTCCGAAACACCTCCAGCGCGGCGCGGTATTCGCGAACCAGGCACTCTTCCAGGCTCGATCCGCGCGCAAGGCGCAGTAGCTTCAGCGTGACCACCATGCCGCGCGGCGATTTTTCGTTCAGCGTCTTCAGCGTGGCCAGCGCGAACTCGGAACCATCGCGCTTCAGCGCAGCGACAATGTCCTCCATGCGGTCGAAGCCGAACAACGCATCGATGACCGGCTCCCTGGCGGCGACCGGCCCCGCAGTCTCGCCGGAGGCGAAGCCGTCGATGAGCTTGCTGACATCGGCTGCGGTCGCACCGGACCGCAGCTTGGTCAGCGCCTCGCGCAGCTCCGGCAATCTCACGGCCGGCACCACCCAATCGGCAAACTTCGCGTGGATCGCGTCCGGCCCGTTCATGGTCTGGCCGGTCAGCCCGAAATAGGTGCCGATCTCGCCCGGCGAATGCGACAGCAGATAGGTGCCGCCGACATCGGGGAAGAAGCCGAGGCCGACTTCGGGCATCGCGAGCTTGGTCCGATCGGTGACGATACGGTGGCTGGCATGGGCGGACAGACCGACACCGCCGCCCATCACGATGCCGTCCATGAAGGCGACATAGGGTTTTGGAAATTTCTTGATCCGGGCATTGAGGATGTACTCCTCGCGCCACAGGATCTTGCCGAGGTCGCCATTGACCTTGGAACTTTCCCAGAGCGTGCGGATGTCGCCACCGGCGCAGAGGCCGCGCTCGCCGGCGCCTTCCAGCAGGATCACGGCAACGGCAGGATCAGCCTCGAAGCGGTCGAGCGCCTTGTCGATGTCGCGAAACATCTCCAGCGTCACGGCGTTGATCGCCTTGGGACGATTGAGCCTGATGATGCCGGCCGCGCCTTCGACGCGCGCGACCAGATCGCCCTCTTCCGCTCCGCTCATCGCGCGCCCTCGATCAGTTTGCGCGCCACGATGAGCCGCATGATTTCATTGGTGCCTTCGAGGATCTGGTGCACGCGTAAGTCGCGCACGATCTTCTCGATGCCGTATTCGCTGAGGTAGCCGTAGCCGCCGTGGAGTTGCAGCGCATGGTTGGCAACCTCGAACCCGACATCGGTGCCGAAGCGTTTAGCCATGGCGCAGAGCATGGTGGCGTCGGGGTCTTTGCGATCGAGCGCCGCGGCGGCGCGCCACAGGAAGGTGCGCGCAGCCTCCAGCTCGATCGCCATGTCGGCGAGACGGAATTGCAGCGCCTGGAATTCGTCGAGCCGCTTCCCGAACGCCTTGCGCTCCTTCATGTAGGCGCGCGCCTTGTCGAGTGCTGCTTGCGCGCCGCCGAGCGAGCACGCCGTAATGTTGAGACGGCCGCCGTCGAGGCCGGCCATCGCGATCTTGAAGCCTGTGCCCTCCTCGCTCAGGCGATTGGCCACAGGCACGCGGGCGTTCTCGAATATCACCGCGCGGGTCGGCTGCGCGTTCCAGCCCATCTTGCGTTCATTGGCGCCGAAGGAGACACCCGGCGCCTTGCCGTCGATCACGAGCGTCGAGATGCCGCCGGGACCGTCGCCACCGGTACGTACCATCGCGACCAGAATATCCGTTCCGCCAGCGCCGGAGATGAATTGCTTCTGGCCGTTTAGGACGTAGTGGTCGCCGTCGCGCACGGCGCGCGTGCGCAGCGCCGCGGCGTCCGAGCCGGCACCCGGCTCGGTCAGGCAGTAGCTTGCGATCAGCTCCATGGTGCAGAGCTTCGGCAGCCATTGGTGGCGCTGGGTGTCGCTGCCGAAGGCATCGATCATCCAGCTCGCCATGTTGTGGATGGAGATGAAGGCCGAGGTGGTCGGGCAGCCCGTCGCCAGCGCCTCGAAGATCAGCGCTGCGTCGAACCGCGTCATGGCGGAGCCGCCAACATCGTCGCGGATATAGATGCCGCCCATGCCGAGCTTGGCGGCTTCGCGCATCACCTCGACTGGAAAATACTTCTCCTCGTCCCAACGCAGCGCGTGCGGCGCGATCTTCTCGGCCGCAAACGCCAATGCCATGTCGCGAACCGCGATCTGATCCTCATTCAGAGCGAACTGCATGCCGGGCTGCTCTTTCTTTCGTCATTGCGAGCGAAGCGAAGCAATCCAGACCGTCTCCGCGGAAAGATACTGGATTGCTTCGTCGCTACGCTCCTCGCAATGACAGGCTGGGCTACAGCCTTACTTCATCAGCGGGATCGAGAACTCCGCGCCTTCCTTGACGCCGGACGGCCAGCGCGAGGTCACCGTCTTGGTCTTGGTGTAGAAGCGGATCGAATCCGGTCCGTGCTGGTTGAGATCGCCGAAGCCCGATTTCTTCCAGCCGCCGAAGGTGTAATAAGCGATCGGCACCGGGATCGGCACGTTGATGCCGACCATGCCGACGTTGACCCTGGCCGCGAAGTCGCGCGCGGCATCGCCGTCGCGGGTGAAGATGGCAACGCCGTTGCCGTAATCGTGGTCGGAAGGCAGCGCCAGCGCCTCCTTGTAGTCGTGCGCGCGCACCACCGAGAGCACCGGGCCAAAGATCTCTTCCTTGTAGATCCGCATGTCCTTGGTGACGTTGTCGAACAGCGAGCCGCCGAGATAGAAGCCGTTCTCGTAGCCCTGCATCTTGAAGCCGCGGCCGTCGACGGCGAGCGTCGCGCCTTCCTTGACGCCGATGTCGATGTAGCTCTTGACCTTCTCGACCGCCTCGCGGGTCACGAGCGGACCGTAGTCGGCCGACGGATCGATCGAGGTGCCGATCTTGAGCGACTCGACGCGCGGGATCAGCTTTTCCATAAGGCGGTCGGCGGTGGACTTGCCGACGGGGACCGCGACGGAAACGGCCATGCAGCGCTCGCCGGCCGAGCCGTAGCCGGCGCCGATCAGCGCGTCCACGGCCTGATCCATGTCGGCGTCGGGCATAACGATGGCGTGGTTCTTGGCGCCGCCGAAGCACTGGCAGCGCTTGCCCGTCTGCGCGGCGCGCTCGTAGATGTATTGCGCAATCGGCGTCGAGCCGACGAAGCCGATGGCCTTGATGTCGGGATCGTCGAGGATGGCGTCGACCGCCTCCTTGTCGCCGTTGACGACGTTGAGGATGCCGGCCGGCAGGCCCGCTTCCATCATGAGTTCAGCGAGCAGCATCGGCACGCCGGGGTCGCGCTCCGAGGGCTTGAGAATGAAAGCGTTGCCGCAGGCGATCGCCGGCGCAAACTTCCACATCGGGATCATCGCCGGGAAATTGAACGGCGTGATGCCTGCGACGACGCCGAGCGGCTGGCGCATCGAATAGATGTCGATGCCGGGGCCAGCGCCTTCGGTGTATTCGCCCTTCATCAGATGCGGAATGCCGCAAGCGAATTCCGCGACTTCTAGGCCGCGCTGGATGTCGCCCTTGGCGTCGGGGACGGTCTTGCCGTGCTCGCGCGCGAGCAGCTCGGCGAGCTTGTCGTAATCGCGCTGGACCAGCTCCACAAATTTCATCATGACGCGGGCGCGGCGCTGCGGATTGGTCGCGGCCCATTCGGGCTGTGCCGCGCGCGCGTTCTCGACAGCGGCGCGGACTTCGGCCTTGGACGCCAGCGCCACCTTGGCCTGGACGTCACCGGTCATCGGCTCGAAGACGTCGGCAGTGCGGCCCGAGGTGCCCTTGACCTCCTTGCCACCGATGAAATGTCCGATTGAACGCATGGAATGGTCTCCTTCAGGCGAGCGTGGTCGCTTTGACAAATCCTATTGACCTGCATTTTATAGGATTCAAGTCTGAGATAATGCACCATAGATGTGCGAAAATGCTGGATCAAGGCGCTATCGATTGGGACGACTTTCGCTTCGTGCTGGCCATCGTGCGGGGCGGCTCGGTGTCGGCTGCGGCAAAACAGCTGGGGGTCGACCATGCCACCGTGATCCGCCGCGTCGACCGGCTGGAGAAGCACCTCTCGGCCAAGCTGTTCGACCGGCGCAAGACCGGCTACCTCCTCACCGAGGCCGGCCAGCGCGTCGCCGACAGCGCCGAAGCCATGGAATCGACCATTGTTGCCAATCAGGAGCAGGTCGGCGGCTCCGTGGCGCGGCTGACCGGGACGGTGCGGATCGGCGCGCCTGATGGGTTCGGCACCGCCTTCCTGGCGCCGCGGCTGACGCCGTTCGCGGACCGCTATCCCGATCTCGACTTGCAACTTGTAGCAACCGCGCGGCTGTTCAGCCTCTCCAAGCGCGAGGCCGACATCGCCATCAGCCTGACCATGCCGAAGGAAGGTCGCATCGTCGGGCGCAAGCTGCTCGACTACCGCCTCGGGCTCTACGCAGCCCCCGCCTATCTCGACCGCTTCCCGAAAATCGCCTCGCGGCAGGATCTGACGCAGCACCGCTTCGTCGGCTACATCGAGGAACTCTTGTTCACGCCTGAGCTCGACTATCTGCCGCAGGTGTCGCCGCGGATCTCGGCGCGCTTCCGCAGCGCCAATCTGATCGCGCAGCTCAACGCCACCCTCTCCGGCTTCGGCATCGCGGTGCTGCCGCATTTCATGGCGAGCGACTATCCGCAGCTTGTCGCCGTGCTGCCCGAAGAGATCTCGATCACGCGGACGTTCTGGATGCTGATGCACGCCGACAGTAAGGACCTGGCGCGGATCAGGGCCGTGGCGGATTACATCTCGGAGATTGTCGAGCGCGAGCGGGCGTTGTTTGCTGGGCGGTGAACGGCGGTCTCGTAGGGTGGGTTAGCCGAAGGCGTAACCCACCTCTTCCGTCTCCGCGGACGAACACAGTGGTGGGTTACGCCAAGCGAATGCGCTTCGCGCAATCGCATGGCTAACCCACCCTACACGGCATTTCGCCTAGTTCTGTTTCGCCTTCTTCGCGGCCGCCACCTTCGACTCACGCTTCGCTCCCTCGAGCGCGTGGTCCCGGCCGGCCTTCAGCATCTCGTCGGACAATTCGCTCGAGCCGGCGATGCGCGCCAGCAGCATGGTTCCGGCCATCGTCGCGAGCGTCGCGATCGCCTGCTTGCGTGCCGCCTTGCGGGGCATGTTCGGGATGGTGTCGGTCAGGCCCTCGATCATCTCGTCCAGCTTGCCGGCAAAGGCCTTGCGTGTCTTCGGGCTCTCGCGGGCGATCTCGGCTCCCAGCGCGGGAATCGAGCAGCCGTGACCGGGATTGTCGCGATGCAGCGTGGACAAATAGCTTTCCGCGATCAGCGCCAGCCGCTTTTCCGGAGCGACCTCGCCGGTGAGCTTGCGCCAGTGTTCCATCGAACGGTCCATCGCGTAGGCAAAAGCCTCGATCACCAGCGCCTCGCGGGAATCGAAATGCGCGTAAAAGCCGCCGTGGGTCAGGCCCGCCTCCTTCATGAGGTCGGCGACGCCGATACCGTGGGCACCCTTCTCCCGCAGCCGCACCGAGGCCTTCTTCACGATGCGATCGTGGGTTTCCTGCTTGTGTTCCCGGGAATAGCGCATGCGGATCTCATTGAATGTCGGGGATCATCTCATAACACGCAAATGCCGAGATGGGTGCATTAATTCATGTCAAGTTGTGCCGATCATGGAGAAGGTCGCAGTTGCATGGACCGCAAGTGCGCCCTTGCCGTCCCGCACAAAACCCTCGGTGTAGCTGGTCTGGCGTCCTAGCTTGATCACCTTGCCCTCGGCCGAAATCAACCCGGAACGCACCGACAGGGGGCGCAGATAAGTCAGCTTCAGATCGAGGGTCACCGAGCTTTGTCCGGCCTCCAGCCTGGTCGAGATGGCGCATCCCATGGCCGTATCGAGCAGCGCTGCGGCGGTCGCGCCATGGAGAAGTCCGATGGTGTTTTCGAGATCCTCGCGCGGCTCCAGTTCCATGACGATCCGGCCCGGCTCGACCACGGCCATGGTGAAACCTATCAGCTTGGCGAAGGGCGGCGGCGGCAGGCGGCCGTCACGGATGCCCAGCATGGCATCCATGCCCGACAGGCCCATCGCCGCCCGCGCCACCGGCGCAGGCACCTGCCAGTCCACTACGCGTTCCCGCCTCTGCGCGGGCGAAAACAGGTCGGGTTGATCGTCACCGGTCATGGCAGCCTCTTTAGATGATATTCGTCATACTATGCCACGGACTTCACGCTGGCAACCCGGCCTCCCCGCCGCTTGACAAGACGTACGTTTCGGCCCGGAAGTGATCCCGACCGGCGCGCCCCGCGCATGTCCACGAAACCTTTCGAGATCCCACGATGGAAATGCTCAACAATCATTGCGGCGTGACGCGCGATGCGCGCGGCGTCGTTCATGTCGCGATCTGCAACGCCGGCCCGCTCAACATCCTCGGCTCGCCCGTGACCGACGCCGTGCGCGAAGGCCTGCAGCAGCTCGCATCCGACCGCAACATCCGCGTCGTCGTGCTGCGCGGACAGAGCGAGAAGAGCCTGATCGGCGGAGCCGACATCAAGGAGATGGCCGGGCTCGACCAGACATCCGCCGAGGCCTTCATCAGCCGCCTGCGCGATCTCTGCGAGGCGGTGCGCGCCTTCCCTGCCCCGATCATCGCACGCATGCCGGGCTGGTGCCTCGGCGGCGGGCTCGAAGTGGCGGCGGCCTGCGACTTCCGCGTCGCCGCGCATGATGCCCATTTCGGCATGCCCGAGGTGCGTGTCGGCATCCCCTCGGTGATCCATGCCGCGCTGTTGCCGCGCCTGATCGGTTGGGCCCGCGCGCGCTGGCTGGTGATGACGGCGGAGAACATCGATGCAGCCACGGCGCTGGCATGGGGCCTGGTCGACAAGGTCGCTGCGCCCGGCGAGCTCGATGCCGAGGTCGAGCATCTAGTGAAGGCCTTGCTCGAATGCGGCCCCGAGGCGCTGCGCTCGCAAAAGGCGCTGCTGCGGCAATGGGAGGAACTGCCGCTGACCGAGTCGGTGAATTTGAGCGTGAAAGTGTTCGGCGAGTCATTCCTGACGGACGAGCCGACGCGGCTGATGGGCGCGTTTGTCAACCGGAAGCGGTAGACGCGAGGAAGCAACAGCGCAGCCAAGAAAAGACGGTGTCATGCCCCGCCTAGTGCGCAGTTGCGCACGGGGGCGGGGCCTCCAGTACGCCGCGCCTTCCCGGTTCTAGCCGCGTGGGCTCTGGAATACTGGATTGCCCGCCTTCGCGGGCAATGACAGCGTACTGTGGGTAAGCAGCCCCCAATCGCACGACCAAATCTCATCCGGCCCACGACATTTTCTCATCCCTGTCGCGGTTGCATTTTTTGCGACGCATCATATGATGTCCATCATCTTACACGTCATCGCCAGGGAGTTCTCGTCATGGCCGAAGCCGCCGAGCCCGTCGTCATCGTCTCCGCCGCACGCACCCCACTCGGCCGCTTCATGGGCGAATTGTCACAGCTTTCCGCGCACAAGCTCGGATCACATGTGATCGGGGCGGCACTGGAGCGCGCCGAGCTCGCTCCGGAGAAGGTCGACGAGGTCTTCATGGGCTGCGTGCTGCCGGCAGGCCAAGGCCAGGCGCCGGCGCGCCAGGCCGCACGCAGCGCCGGTCTGCCTGATGCGACCGGTGCCACCACCGTCAACAAGGTCTGCGGTTCCGGCATGAAGGCGACCATGCTGGCGCACGACATCATCCGCGCCGGCTCGGCCGACATCGTCGTCTCCGGCGGCATGGAGAGCATGAGCAACGCGCCCTACCTGCTCGCCAAGGCGCGCGGCGGCTATCGCGTCGGCCACGACCGCATCATCGACCACATGATGATGGACGGCCTGGAGGACGCCTACGAGACCGGCCGTTCCATGGGCGATTTCGGCGAAGCCACGGCGGAAGCCTATCAATTCACCCGCAAGGATCAGGACGCCTATGCGATGGAGACGCTGAGCCGCGCCCGCAAGGCCGTCGAGGGCGGCGCGTTCAAGGCCGAGATTGCGCCGATCACGCTGACCGAAAAGGCCGGACCGCGCGTGATCGCCAATGACGAGCATCCGCTCAAGGTCGACCCCGCCAAGATCCCCGGATTGAAGCCGGCGTTCCGCGCCAACGGCACCATCACGCCGGCCGCCTCCTCCGCCAATGCCGACGGCGCCGCCGCGCTGGTGCTGACGAAGCGCGCGCTTGCCGACCGGGGCGGCCTGCCTGTTCTCGCCGAGATCAAGGGCCACGCCACCCATAGCCAGGAGCCGCAATGGTTCACCACGGCGCCGATCCCGGCGATCCGCAAGCTGCTGGACAAGGTCGGCTGGAGCGCGGGCGACGTCGACCTGTTCGAGATCAACGAGGCCTTTGCCGTGGTGGCGATGGCGGCGCAGCGCGACCTCGGCATTCCCCGCGACAAGCTGAACGTCAATGGCGGCGCCTGCGCGCTGGGCCACCCGATCGGCGCCACCGGCGCGCGGCTGATCGTGACGCTGCTGCATGCGCTGGAGGCCAACAACCTCAAGCGCGGCATCGCCGCACTCTGCATCGGCGGCGGTGAAGCCACGGCCATCGCGGTGGAACGCCGCTGACGCGGACGTCCGGAAACGAGGGAACTCTGTCATTTGCGACAGATACATCCCGTGTCATTCTCTAGACTGACGCAGGTCTGTCTCGGCCTGCCCATCAATGTTGAGGCCCAATGATCTCGAACTGGCTCGCGGCAGCACTGTCCCGCCGTAACATTCATTACGGTTGGGTGATGGTCGGCGTGACTTTCCTCACCGCGCTGATCAGCGCCGGCACGGTCGGCGCGCCCGGCGTGTTCATCGTTCCCCTGCAGAAGGAGTTCGGCTGGAGCACGGCGGAGATCTCGTCCGCGCTGTCGATCCGCTTCATCCTGTTCGGACTGATGGCGCCGTTCGCGGCCGCCCTGCTCAACCGCTATGGCCTGCGCAACGTCACGCTGGCCGCCCAGCTGATCGTGGTCTCGGCGCTCGTGCTCTCGCTCGGCATGACGGAGGTCTGGCAGCTCATTGCCCTCTGGGGCGTGGTGATCGGGATCGGCACCGGCATGACGGCCTTGGTGCTCGGCGCGACCATCGCCACGCGCTGGTTCGCGGCACGACGCGGCCTCGTCATCGGCATCATGACGGCGAGCGTTGCCACCGGCCAGCTCGTGTTCCTGCCGCTGCTGGCAAGCCTCACCGAGCGCTATGGCTGGCGCCTCGCGCTCGGTCTCGTCTGCATCATGCTCGGTGTTTCCGCGCTGGCCGTGCTGCTCGCGATGCGTGACCGCCCCAGCGACGTCGGCCTGCGGCCGTTCGGCGACGAAGGCACCGCACCCTTGCCCGCGCCGCCCGTCAGCCACGGCTCGATCACGGGCGTTGCACTCGGCACGCTACGCGACGCCTCGACGTCGATGACGTTCTGGATCCTGTTCGCGACCTTCTTCATCTGCGGCGCCTCCACCAACGGGCTGGTGCAGGTGCACCTGATCCCGATGTGCCTCGATTTCGGCATCCCGCAGGTGCAGGCGGCGAGCCTGCTGGCGGCGATGGGCATCTTCGACTTCTTCGGCACGATCATGTCGGGCTGGCTGTCCGACCGCTACGACAATCGCTGGCTCCTGTTCTGGTACTACGGCCTGCGCGGGCTCTCGCTGATCTTCCTGCCGTTCAGCGATTTCTCCTTCTACGGCCTCTCGGTCTTCGCGATGTTCTATGGTCTCGACTGGATCGCGACGGTGCCGCCGACGGTGCGGCTCACCGCGCAAAAGTTCGGGCCCGAGCGCGCCAATCTGGTGTTCGGCTGGATATTCGCCGGCCATCAGCTCGGCGCCGGCGCCGCGGCGTTCGGCGCGGGGTTCTCGCGCACAGTCTACCAGAGCTACCTGCCCGCCTTCTTCATCGCCGGCGCGCTCTGCGTGTTCGCGGCCCTGATCGTGCTGGCGCTGTCGCGGCAGCCGAAGCCGCAAGTGGCGATGGCGTGAGAAGGAACCACGTCTTCTGCCTTCCGGTTTGACAGAAGAAACAGAGCCCCGCAGTGTCGTGAAGGCGGGCCAAATCGTTCCGACATGACCACGCCGCAAAGATGCCTCCTATGCTGTGGCGATGACAGACAGGCCTGGACGGACGCGCAAGCATGCCCTTCGGATTGGCACGGCGGGATGGAACGTGCCGTCCCAGCATGCGGATGCGTTCAAGGCCGAGGGCTCCCACCTTGAGCGCTACGCCTCAGTGCTGAACTGCACCGAGATCAACACGTCGTTCTATCGTCCGCATCGGCGCACGACATATGAGCGATGGAGCGCTGCGGTGCCGGCCGGCTTCCGTTTTGCGGTCAAGGTCCCGCAATCGATCAGCCATGCGCCGGAGCTGAGGTTCGATCGCGCGGACGTCGATCGGTTCTGCGAGGAGATTTCCGGCCTTGGGCAAAAGCTCGGCGTGCTGCTGCTGCAATTGCCTTCGT
The DNA here is from genome assembly GCF_020193625.1 of Bradyrhizobium sp. IC3123. NCBI lineage: Bacteria > Pseudomonadati > Pseudomonadota > Alphaproteobacteria > Hyphomicrobiales > Nitrobacteraceae > Bradyrhizobium > Bradyrhizobium sp. IC3123. The sequence goes on from NZ_JADYVF010000002.1 coordinate 654,954, forward strand.
CGACAATCTTCGCAAGGCGCGGCGCCGGGAAGCTCGTAATAGCGCTGCAGAAAGGGGGCAGGTGCCGGTGGTTTGCGAGCCACGGCACGCGAGCTGGTTCACCAGGCCGGCCGACGACTGGCTGGCGCAACGAGGCGTCGCGCGGGTGGCCGCGGATCCACCGCGTGCCGCCAATGGCGCTGCGCCCGGCGGCTGGACCGGGCTGGCCTATTTTCGGCTTCACGGTTCACCGAGGGTCTATTATTCCAGCTATGACGCGGCTGCCTTGGCGGCGCTCAAGGTGCGGCTGGCCGGATGCGCGGCGGCCTCGGTCTGGTGCATTTTCGACAACACCGCTTCGGGCGCAGCCATGGCCAATGCCCGCCAGCTGGTTGAAGCCCGATAGCGCCAGACCGTTCGCTCGCGGATTACTCCGTGAAAGTCTTTGAGGATTCTTCGGCATTTGCGCCGGCGTCGTTTGATAATTCGCGCTCGGCTTCTCGCCAGAACTCGTCCTGGCGGCCCTCCGGCTTGCCTGCGAGTTCCCAAAGCTGGTGGGCTCTCACCCGGATGAGCTCCTCGTCAACCTTCGCCATGCGGCTCTCCTGTTGTGCCGAGAGGCAAACGTCGTGCTGCTGCGGACCGTTCCAAGCGGTCAGGCCGACCCAAACTCCCCACACGCGTGGCGCATTGCCGTTAGACTCGGCAGCCTAAACGTGGACAATGGCTGCGGCGCTTCGCGCGCTCAGTACACACAAAGATGTGCCAGAGGAAACAAATGCCGCTCCCGACGTCCCTGCCCACCATCCCGACCGCTCCCGTGACCGAACCATTGCGCGATGCGTTGCGCGCGATCGTCGGCGACAAAGGCCTGATCGAGGACGAGCATGGCAAGCAGCCGTTTGTGACGGATTGGCGGGGATTGCTGGTCGGCAACGCCGGCGCCGTCGTTCGCCCTGGCAGCACCGAGGAGGTCTCGAAAGTGGTCCGGCTCTGCCACGAGCACGGCGTCGCGATCGTGCCGCAGGGCGGCAACACCGGCCTGATGGGCGGGGCGACGCCCTGGCCTGCGCACACCGGCATCGTGCTGTCGCTCGGCCGGATGAACCGCGTGCTGGATGTCGATCCCGTCGGCTATTCGATGACGGTCGAGGCCGGCTGCGTGTTACAGACGCTTCAGGAGACCGCAAGCGAGCACGACCGCTTCCTGCCGCTGAGCCTCGGTGCCCAGGGCTCCTGCATGATCGGCGGCAATCTCTCCACCAACGCCGGCGGCGTGCAGGTGCTGCGCTACGGCAATGCCCGCAATCTCGTGCTGGGGCTCGAGGTCGTGCTGCCGAATGGCGAGGTCTGGGACGGATTGCGCGCGCTCAAGAAGGACAACACCGGCTACGACCTCAAGCACCTGTTCATGGGCGCCGAGGGGACGCTGGGCATCATCACCAAGGCCGTGCTCAAGCTGTGGCCGGCACCGAAGGACGTCTGCACGGCGTGGCTGGCGATCCGCGATCCCCGCGCGGCGCTGGAAATCCTGTCCGAGGCGCACGCGGCATCCGAGGACAATGTCGGCTCCTGCGAGCTGCTCAGCCGGGCGGCCATCGACCTTTCCCTGCGCCACATTCCCGGGACGCAGGATCCGCTGAAGGCGGATACGCCCTGGTACCTGCTGCTGGAATGGTCGTCGGCGCGCCCGCGGCAGGACGGAACCGAGGGCATGTCCGGCAAGATGGAGCAGTTTCTCGCCGATCAACTCGAGGCCGGCCGCGTGCTGGATGCGGCGATCGCGCACACATTCGGTCAATCGCGCAACATGTGGCGCATCCGCGAAGCAATGGCGGAGGCCTCCCGCGCCGAGGGACCGGGGATCAGTTTCGACGTGTCGGTGGCGATCTCAGGGATCCCGGAGTTCATCGACAAGGGCCTCAAGGCCGTGCTCGACATTCTCCCGACCATTCGGCCCTATCCGCTCGGCCATATCGGCGACGGCAATCTGCACTTTTCGTTCATGGGACCGAAGGGCATGGACCAGCAGACGCTGAACCAATACGCGGCCGCCATCACGCGCGCCGTGAACGATCTCGTCACCTCCATGGGCGGCTCGATCTCGGCGGAGCACGGCATCGGCATCGACAAGCTCGACGAGCTCAGCCACTACCGCTCCAAGACCGAGCTCGACATCATGCGCACCATCAAACGCGCGCTCGATCCGCACAACATCATGAATCCCGGCAAGGTGCTCCGGCTGTGATCGGCTCGGCGTTCGGCGTTGGCGGGTCGCAAAGATGTTGCGACCCGTCCGCCGTTTTTGGAGTGCTATCCGCTGCCCTCAAGCCACCGAGCCGCCGCGCGGGTTGACAATCGTATACCCTCGCAGCGAACGCGCGTGGATTCGCGTCGCGCGCCCACCCGAGTTGGCGTCATAGGCCATCCAGACGTCGCCTCCGAGGTGCTGCTCAAGGACGAACACGTGTCCTCGTCGCGCAGCAACCATTCCCGGTGCGGGTGATGTCCGCGGAAAGCGGAGCCAATTGGACGCAAGATTTAATTCCGGCACGATACGGCCGAACACGCGCAGAGCCGCGCCGCAGCCGCAGAACGACGAAGGGCAACCGGCCGGACGGCCACCGACAATGCGAGTGCCGTGGGCACCGGAGACGGCCGCCGGCGTGGTCGTGCTCCCAGCATCAGTCACCGTCAGTTGTGTCGAGCGGTACGCTTGCAGTGTGGACCTAGAAATCAGCGAAGATCTGGAAGCCAGTGAGGGCCTGGCAGCCCGCTCGCGTCGCGTCTGCGAATACGAGAAGTCGCAGGGCATTGTGACGTTGCATTCAGGAGCTTGATGAATGCGATAAGGGCGCGCTTCCGAAGCGATAGAACCCAGGATAACGAGGACGCACGCAGAAAATACGCGTTTGAACATTGCAGGACTCCAAATGAGAGACCCTGCCCCGGGCAAAGAGACCAATAACAGTTTGGCTGAAATGGGCCTAAAGCGCGGCTGAAACTGGCTGCGATCGTGCGCCACGACTGCACGATCTCATAGCCTACACGTAGCGCCTGAGATGATTAACTCGCCGCGCTCGAATGCGCGATTAGCGCGTCAAGCTCACGGCATGCAACCAAGTCGGACCGCGCGAGGCAAGTATCCATCAGCGCTCCTCCTCCCCGCACTGCCCGGATCGCCAGAACTCGCTGCCGCTCATTGCATCATGGCGGCCGCGATCTTCTCCGCCGACATCAACACCGGAAAGTTGGTGTTGGCGCACGGCACCACCGGGAAGATCGAGGCATCGACGACGCGCAGGCCCTGCACGCCCTTGACGCGGCCCTGATTGTCGACCACCGCCATCGGATCCTCAGTGCGGCCCATGCGGCACGAGCATGAGGCGTGCCAGACGCCGATCGTCGCCTTGCACACGAAGGCTTCCAGCGCCTCGTCGTCGTTCATCACCTGATCGAAGGTGAAGCCTTCGACGACGAAATTGTCGATCATGTAGTGACGCAGCGCCGCCGGCCCGTCCATCAGGGTCGCGGCGATCGTGGTGAGAATCTTGTTCCTGGTGTTGACCACGCCGATCTTGCGGACGCGATCGGTATAGGCGGCCGGAAACGGCTTGTCCGTCACCTTCCTGACCACCTCGCTCATCTGGATCGCCGCCATCTTGCGGAAACCGCTCATCAGGCGATCGAGATCGCGGCGGTCGGACAGCAGGTTGAACTCGACGATCGGCTCTGCCGAGGGATCGCGCGAGGCGAGCTTGACCTGTCCGGTCTCGGAATAGGTCTTGTTGACGAAGGTCAGGAGCGAGCCGATCTGCGCGCCGACGGCGTGCCAGGCCGATTTGCTGATGACGACGACGAACATGTCGCCCTTGGGCACATCAGGCAGCCCGGAGGAGTAGCGCAGGCCCAGCTGCATGTGCCGCCTGGTGTGCTCGTTCATGCGCGCGCCGCGGCGGACAAAGGAGGACAGCGAGATCGAGGGATGATCCATCAAGCGTTGGCCCACCCCCGGCAAGGCCGCCAGCACGGGAATGCCCAGCTCCTTGAGGTGACCGACGGGGCCGATGCCGGCGCGGAGCAGATGCGCCGGCGAATGAATGGCGCCGCTGGAGAGGATGATCTCGCGTCCGCGGAATTCCTGCTCGCGGCCGTCGACCATCGCCTTCACGCCGACGCAGCGCGTGCCTTCGAACAGCAGCTCTCGTACCTGCGTGTTGGTGGAGATCGCAAGGTTCACACGCGCGCGGGTGTCGCGATCGAGATAACCCATCGCGGCCGAGACGCGCTGCTCGGCCTGGTTGGAATGCGTCACGGGGAAGAAGCCGTCGACGAATTCGCCGTTCTGGTCGGCCACGAATTGATGGCCGGCCTGCTGGAAGGCCTGCGCGAATGCCTCCGAATGCCGCGTCCAGTGCTCGCGCGGGATGCGGCGGACAGGGATCCTTCCGTCCTTGCCGTGATACGGTCCGTCGAAATCGAGGTCGCGCTCCACCTTCTTGAAGAACGGCAGCACGTCAGCCCACGACCACCCCTCGGCGCCGCGCGCCTCCCATTCATCGTAGTCGGTCGGCGCGCCGCGGTTGGCCATCTGCCCGTTGATCGACGAGCCCCCGCCCAGCACGCGCGCCTGCTCGTATTTGCGCAAAGGAGGCCGCGACTCCTCGGGATTGTTGTGGCTGACGACCTGGGTCGTCACCTTGAGCTCGGTCCAGTGAAAGCGCGGATCGAAATAGGCCGTGCCGGGATAGCTGTCCCTGATTTCGGCTGGCTCGTTGCCGGGTGGCGTGTCCTGACCGGCTTCGCAGAGCAGGACCTTGTTGGCGCTCCTGGCGGAGAGCCGGTGGGCCAGCACGGACCCCGCCGAGCCGCCGCCCACGATAATGAAGTCGTACACGATTGGCGCTTCCTCTTGTTCTTGTTGGGGGAACGTAGCGCGTTCCTGTTGTGAGGTCACGCCATCGCTGCCGCGACAAGATTGTCGCGGCAGTCGGATGATGGCCGATATCAAGGCCTGATCGTCATATTCTCCGGCGGCCCCGGCTTTCGCAGCGGCTCCGCCAGCCGGGCGAACTCGCACAGCAGCGATCGCGTCTTCCTGGGATCGATGATCTCCTCGACCCAGAATTTTTCGGCCGAGCGGAACGGCGAGCGGAGCTTGTTGAGCCGCTCCTCGATCTCCTTCAGCTTCGCCGCCTTGTCTTCCGCCGCGTCGATGTCGGCGCGGTAGGCGGCTTCGATGCCGCCTTCGAGCGGCAGCGAGCCCCAATAGGCCGAGGGCCAGGCATAGCGGATCGAGAAGCGGTCGGCCGGCTGGTGCACGACACCGGCGACGCCGAACGCGTTGCGCAGGATCACGGTGCACCAGGGCACGGTGGTCTGGTTCACCGCCGCCATGGCACGCACGCCGTGGCGAATGGTGGCCGCCTTCTCCGCATCGAGGCCGATCATGAAGCCGGGGCAATCCATGAGATAGACGACCGGCAGGTGGAAGGTCTCGGCGAAGTCGACCCAGCGCACCACTTTCTGGCAGGCATCCGCGGTCCAGGATCCGCCATAGTGGAAGCTATCGCTGGCGAGCAGCAGCACCGCCCTGCCCTCGAGCCGCGCGAGGCCGACGATGATCGGCTTGCCGAAGTTTTTTGCGACCTCGAAGAACGAGCCCTTGTCGACGACGGACTCGATGATGGGCCGCATCTTGTAGACCTGCTTGCGGTTGCGCGGCACCGCGTTCATCAGCGCTTCGTCGCTGCGTTCAGGACTGTCCGTGCAGGGCAAGGTCGGCGGCAGCTCGTAGACCGATGACGGCAGGTAGGAGAGGAAGCGCCGCGCGCAGGCGAACGCCTCCTCCTCGGTGTCGACCGCATGATCCACCGCGCCGGCGCGGGTCTGGATGTCGGCGCCGCCGAGCTCCTCCTTGGTAAGGTCCTGCCCCAGCGCCTTCACCACCGGCGGACCCGCGACGAACATCGCGGACTTCCGCGTCATGATGGAATAGTGGCTGGCGGCAAGACGCGCGGCGCCCAGGCCCGCCACCGAGCCGAGGCCGAGCGCGACCACCGGCACGCGCGACAGATTCTCCGTCGTGAAGCGATACCAGCGCGTGCCGCCGATGCCGCCGGGCAGATTGGCCGCGCCCTTGGTCTCGATGGTCTTGACCGAGCCGCCGCCGCCGGAGCCTTCGATGATGCGGACGATGGGCAGCCGGAAATCGTGCGCCATCTCCTCCGCCATCAGCGGCTTGGCCGAGATCGACGCATCCGCCGAACCGCCGCGCACGGTGAAATCATCACCGACCACGACCAATGTGCGGCCGTCAACGCGCGCGCGGCCAAACACGCAATTGGCCGGCGTGAGCTTCTTCAGATCGCCGCTGGAATCGTACTCGCCGATGCCGGAGACGGCACCGATCTCGTGAAAGCTGCCTTTGTCGATCAGCTTGTCGATACGCTCCCGAACAGTCAGCCGGCCCTGGTCATGCTGTCGCTTGACCTTGTCAACGCCGCCCATCTCCCGCGCGAAGGCTTCGCGCCGGGCGAGCTCGTCGAGTTCCGGCTTCCAGTTCATTCACTCCCTCCGAATGGATCGGCTTGTTATTGTTGTGCACGGCCATGGCGACCGGCTTACGCGAGATACGGTTGTTGAAGGCGTCGCCTTCCGCGCCTTCCATCAGGCTGCCGAGCGAGCGGCCAAGCTGGAGCATCAGCGGTGCGACTTCGTCGTGCAGACGCTGCTCGTCATACATCGCCGACAGAAGACCGATCGTGATGACCACGAAGGTCTGGTACTGCGGCGACCAGATCGGCACCGCGAGACCGTTGATGTGCGGGCTCCAGAGGCCGCAGGCGACGACATAGCCGCGCTCGCGCAACATCTGCCGGTTGGCCTCGATGCGGGGCTTGAGAATCTTCGCAGCTTCGGGGGCTTCCCGCTCCATGTCCGCGACGAAGGCATCACCGACTTCCGGCGCGAGCGCCGCGGTGTAGGCCGCGCCCGCGGCGGTCGAGGCCATCGAGATGCGGCTGCCGGTGCCCTCGTGCAAGCCGAGCGCCGTCGCCGAACGCGCGAACTGGAGATAGACGAGATGGAAGCGGTCGGGGACGACGAACCCGACCGTGCCCGGCAGCTGCTCGGCGACTTCCTGCAGCCGCTGGCGAATCATGCTGCGCAGCTGCGCGCCCTTCATCATCGAAGCACTCATCGCCACCGCGCTGGGGCCGATGCGATACTTCTGGTCGCGCGGGAGATACACGAGCTGGCCCATGCGGGTCAGCGTATGCGTGAGCCGCGATACCGTCGAGCGCGGCAGACCGCAGCGATTTGAAATCTCGAGATTGCCGAGTCGCGCCTCGTGGCCCTCGAAGCATCGCAATACGTCGAACGCGCGCGACACCACCTGGATCACATCACCCTCACCGGCTTCGCCAGCGAGCGCACCTTGCCTGCTCAACCGCTCCGAACGTCGTCCCATGATCCCTACCGTTGTGTTCCGCTGTGCGGAATTAAATTCCACTTGCAGACGACGCTACCTCAGGCATTTTGCGACGACAACAAAAAGGCGATGGCATGCCAGAAATTAAGATCGTCACGGAGGTCGCGGGACGCATCTGCGCAACTCCCGTGCAAGTTGGAGGAACCGTCGCGGATGGCGATGACGTTGTGGTGGTCGAAGCGATGAAGATGGAGATCCCAGTGCCCTCGCCCGCAAACGGCACCATCACATCGCTTCTGGTAAAGGTCGATGACGTCGTTGCGGAGGGACAGGCGATAGCGATCGTCGCGAACTGAGCGTCTTATCCGGTCTTTTCCGCGACAATGTGTCAGTCGCATTCCCACGCGCGCTGTATGGCGTTGCCATCGCTTGATCGCGGTGACATGATCGGTTTCAAACAAAACGTTGTTTCAAACAAAGAATGAAAATCTTCGCGGCAAAGCGAAGATCATTGGAGGGAAACATGCTTCGTGGGCTGCTCGTGCTCGCGCCTGCTCTGGTGGCGGGCATTTCTTTTGCGTCTACACGCTATTCGTTCGCCGAAGACATCAAGCTGCCGGCGACATTGACCTTCACCGCCTATGACACCGGCACCGCCGGATTCAACATCGCGGTCGGCGTCGGCAAGATGATGAAGGACAAGTACGGCACCGACGTGCGCGTGCTCCCCGCAGGCAACGACGTCGCGCGCCTCGCGCCGCTGCGCGCCAAGCGCGCGGTTTCCGCGGCGATGGGGTCGGGCACCTACTTCGCGCAGGAAGGCGTGTTCGAGTTCGGCTCGAAGGAATGGGGTCCGCAGCCGCTGCAGACCCTGCTCTCGACCGTCGACTGCAATTGCGCCTCGCTTGCGGTGGCCGCCGACACCGGCGTGAAGGAGCTGAAGGACCTCAAGGGCAAGCGCGTCGGCTTCGTGGTCGGCTCACCCGCGCTGAACCAGAACTCGCTCGCGGTGCTCGCCTTCGCCGGGCTGACGCAGAAGGACGTCAAGGCTGTCGAATTCGCCAGCTACGGCGCGATGTGGAAAGGGCTGATCAACAACGACGTCGATGCCGCCTTCGGCACCACCATCACCGGTCCCGCCAAGGAGGCCGAGGCTTCGCCGCGCGGGTTGATCTGGCCGCCGCTGCCCGCCAAGGACAAGGAAGGTTGGGCGCGGATGCAGAAGGTCGGCTCGTTCTTCTTCCCGCAGCTTGCGACTTGCGGTGCCGGCATCTCGCCGGAGAAGCCGATCGAGCTCGGCAATTATCCCTACCCGATCTTCGTCGCCTACGCCTCGCAACCGGCCGACCAGGTCTATGCGATCACCAAGGCGATGATCGTCAACTACGACGCTTATAAGGACTCCGCGCCCGGCGCCGGCGGACTCGCGGCCAACCGCCAGACCAAGAACTGGGTGGTGCCGGTGCATCCCGGCGCGGTGAAGGCGTTGAAAGAGGCCGGCCAATGGAGCGACGCTCAGGAGGCACACAACAACCAGCTGATCAAGCGGCAGGAGGTGCTGGCGGCCGCCTGGGCCGATTACGGCAAGTCCAATCCGCCGTCGGACGACAAGGCGTTCCTCGAAGGCTGGACGAAGGCGCGTGCCGCGGCGCTAGCGAAAGCGGGCATGCCGAACGGGTTCGAGGAATAGAGCGAGGTGTTGTTAGGCGTGATCGTTGCCTCGCGAGAAGTGCGCCCCCTCTCCCGCTTGCGGGAGAGGGTTGGGGAGAGGGTGCCTCCGCGGTGGGATTCCCCCAGAGGAGAAAGCCCTCACCCGGCGCTTCGCGCCAACCTCTCCCGCACGCGGGAGAGGTTGAGCGCGCGGCCAGAGCGGTTCAAACAACTGCCGTTTGCCTGATTGCGTTCACCAGCCCACGCGCGGGATCGATGATGTCCTCTTCCACTTCCACCGTCCCGCAAGACGAGCCCAAGCGCGTCGTGTTCGATGATCCCCATGGCGCCGCCGGCAACATGCAGGAAGCGGAAGTCACGCGCGTCCGCACGTTGCGCGGCGCGTGGCGCTGGACGCTGATCGTTGCGACCGCCGCGACGATCCTGCTCTGCATCAACCAGCAATTCTCGCTGCGCTTCTTCGTCGGATACACCCAGCTCAACACGGAATATTTCTATCTCCTGATCGCGTTGATGCTGCCGTTCACGTTCCTGATCTTTCCGGGCACCGGACGCGCGCCGCTCGACCGCGTTCCCTGGTATGACCTCGTCCTGTTCGTCGTGACCTTCGCGGCGGCGCTCATGCTGATGGTTAACGTGCGCAAAGCGGCGGAGGCCGGCTGGGAATTCGGCGGCGCGCCCAACACGGTGATCGCCGCAGGCCTCGTGATGTGGGTGATGCTGATGGAAGCGTTGCGCCGCACCGGCGGCTGGAGCCTGCTCCTCAGCGTTCTGCCCTTCACTGTCTATCCCCTGTTCGCCGAAGCCCGCTGGCTCGGGCCGTTTCGTGGCACGCAATCGACGCTCGAACAGGCGACCGCCTATCACGTGCTCTCGGGCGAGAGCCTGCTCGGCATCCCCATCCAGGCCTTCGCCGACACCGTGATCGGCTTTTTGGTGTTCGGCACCGCGCTGATGATGACGGGCGCCGGAAAGTTCTTCATCAACCTGGCCTTTGCGCTGTGTGGCACCTTTCGCGGCGGCGCGGCAAAAGTCTGTATCTTTGCCAGCGGCCTGCTCGGCATGATGTCGGGTTCGATCATCTCCAACGTGCTCACCGCCGGCACCATGACCATCCCGGTGATGAAGAAGAGCGGCTTTCGCGCCTCCTATGCCGCCGCGATCGAGGCCTGCGCCTCGACCGGCGCCGTGCTGGCGCCGCCAGTGATGGGTGCGACCGCCTTCGTGATCGCCCAGTTCCTCAACGTCAGCTACGCCGATGTCGCCCTCGCCGCAATCATTCCGGCCGTGCTCTACTACGTCGGCCTCTTCATGCAGGTCGACGCTTACGCGGCGCGCCACAAGCTGAAAGGTATTCCCCGCGCCGAGCTGCCGCGGATCATGGATACGATCAAGGACGGCTGGTACTACGTCTTGGTCATCGCGCTTCTGATCGTGATGCTGCTCTACTTCAAGCGCGAGAGCCACGCGCCGTTCTACGCCACCGCGCTGCTTCTCGTGCTCAACCAGTTCTTCTCGAAGGACACGCGCTGGACATTTGCGACGATCGGCAAGTTCCTGGAGGTCAACGGCCGCACCTTCGTCGAGCTGGTCGGCATCCTCGCCGGCTGCGGCCTGCTGATCGGCGCGTTCTCGATGACGGGCGTGGTGTCGAGCCTTGCCAACGACCTCCTGCACATCGCCGGCGACAATGCCTTCCTGCTGCTCGGCATGTGCGCCCTCACCAGCCTCATTCTCGGCCTTGGGCTGACGACGACGGCCTGCTACATCTTCCTCGCCATCCTGGTCGCGCCTGCGCTGGAGAAGCTCGGGCTCAACCGCATGGCGGTGCACATGTTCATCTTCTATTGGGGCATGCTGTCGTCGATCACCCCGCCGGTCGCGATCGCTTCCTTCGCAGCTGCCGGCATCGCCGGATCGCCGGCCATGAAGACCGGCTGGGAATCGATGTGGGTCGGCAGCATCATCTATTTCCTGCCGTTCTTCTTCGTGCTCAATCCGGCGCTGGTGCTGCAGGGTTCGAGCCCATACCTCGCCGGGCTCGGCCTGATGGGCCTCGCCGCCTTCGGTACGCTGTTCATCTGCGGCGGCATCCAGGGCTACCAGCCTTTCGTCGGGGACTTGCGCGGCACAGGCAGCCTGGAATGGCCCATTCGCGTGCTGCTCGTGATCGGCGGCTTCGTGGTGGCGACCCCCGGCGGCGGCATCATGCCGTTGTCGCAGATGCAGGTGACGTTGCTCGGCCTTGGCATCCTGCTGCCGACGATCCTGATCGCGCTTCTCCTGGTCCGGCGCCAGCCTGTGCTGCCCGACGGGTTGCGCGTACCCTGATTGCGTTGCACAAGGGAGGCGATGAAACCGCTCTCGCCTCTCGCCACCGCCTGGACCCGCTCGAAGCCGCCCTTGCTGCGGTTCCTGGAAAATTGCCTCAGCGAGTTCTCCGCCGAAACGTCAGGCCATGTCGCCGATTACATTCCCGAGCTCGGCAAGGCCGACCCTGCCTATTTCGGCATCAGCCTGGCGACGCTGGACGGCCATGTCTATGAAGTCGGCGACTCCAGGGTGCCCTTCACCATCCAGTCGATGTCGAAACCCTTCGTGTTCGCGCTGGCGCTGGACCTGCTCGGCGCCGGCAAGGTCGAAGGTGCGATCGGCGTCGAGCCCTCCGGCGATCCCTTCAACTCGATCCGGCTCAATTCCGAGAACCATCCGTTCAACCCGATGGTCAATGCCGGCGCGATCGCCTGCACCGGGTTGATCTACGACAGCAAGGGCGCGGAGGCTTTCGAGCAGATCCGCCTTGCGCTCAGCCGTTTTGCAGGCCGCGACCTTTCCGTCGACGACGCCGTCTATTCTTCCGAGAGCCAGACCGGCGACCGCAACCGCGCCATCGGCTATCTGCTCAAGACCAACGCGGTGATCTCGGACAACGTAGCCGGCGTGCTCGACGTCTATTTCCGGCAATGCGCCGTGCTGGTGACCGCGCGCGATATCGCGGTGATGGCGGCAACGCTCGCCAATCGCGGCATCAATCCGGTCACCGGCGAGCAGGTGCTGAGCGATTACGCGATCTCGCGCACACTTTCGGTGATGACGTCGTCGGGCATGTACGACTATGCCGGCGAGTGGATCTACCGCATCGGCATCCCCGCCAAGAGCGGCGTCGGCGGCGGCATCCTGGCCGCGCTCCCTGCCCGCCTCGGCCTCGGCAGCTATTCGCCAAAGCTCGACAAGCACGGCAACAGCGTGCGCGGCATCAAGGTCTGCGAGGCGCTGTCCTCGCATTACGACCTGCACATGCTCAACCGCAGCGACGACGCACGCAACGCCGTCATCGCCGACTACGACATCGGCAAGAGCCCGTCGCGCCGCGTGCGCCGCCCGCAGGAGCGCGAGATCCTGGCGGCCCACGAGCAGGAGGTGCGCATCATCGAACTGGTCGGCACGCTGTCGCTGTCGGCGGTGGATTACGTCTCGCGCCGGCTCGCGGGACGACCGCGGCCGCAATTCGTGATCTTCGATCTCCACCGCGTGACCTCGACTACGCGGGCCGGCGCACGACTTGTGGCCGAAGCGTTCGAGGAATTGGCCGCGCTGAATGTCACGGTGGTCTTGTCGGGCGTCCGGCGCGCCTCCAAGGAATGGAATACGTTACGCGAATGGACCGCTGAGCTGAAGAACGTGCGCGATTTCTATCTGCTCGACACTGCGATCGAATGGGCCGAAGACCAGATCGTCTATCGCTACGGCGGCTCGATCGATTTTCACGAGACCACCGAGCTAGCCGAACAGCCGCTGCTGACCGGGCTGAGCGAGGAAGAGCTGACGGATCTCGCCTCGCTCTGCACCATCAGGACCTATCAATCCGGCGCCAAAATCCTCACGGCCGGCGACCCCGCCGATGCCCTGTACTTCCTGCGCAGCGGCGCTGTGCACGTCACCTTGCCCGATGGCGTCAGGCTGGCTACGCTCACCGCCGGCATGGCGTTCGGCGAGATGGCGCTGCTGGAACAAACCCGCTCCGCCGACGTGTTCGCCGACATGGCAGCGACGGCATGCGAGGTGCCGCTGAAGGATTTCGAGCGCTTCCGCAAGCAGCACCCCCGCGCCAGCGAATGCATCATGCGTAACCTGGCCCAGCTTCTGGCCGACCGCCTGATCGTCGCCAACGCCAAGGTGGATATTCTGACCTCGACGTGAGCGGTTCATGCGCAACAGATCGTCGTGCCCGGGCTTGTCCCGGGCATCCACGTTCTTCGTGCTGCGCGGCAAGTCGTGGATGGCCGGGACAAGCCCGGCCATGACGCCGGAGCTCCCAGCTTTCACTTGCTCTACCGGCTCGCCGCTTCGCTGATGCGTCGCCTGATCTTGGCGGCACTGGCGTTGAGCAGCGCGGACGGCTGCTGGCCGGTGGCGGCGCACAGGCAGGCCCAGTAGTAGACGACATCGCCAAGCTCTTCGACTAGACCGGCCTTGTCGAGCCAGTCGTCGCGCAGGAGCTTCTTGATGTGCTCGGCGACCTCGCCCGCCTCAGCGGCAAGGCCCAGCCCGAGATAAGACAACCGCTCGTTCGACGGATGCTCGTCGACTTTGGCAATGGTTGCGGCCCAGGCCGCATATTCATCGATTGTCATGAGCATCCCTCGCAAGCCGAGCTTTGGATCAGCCCACCACTTCGGTGACGGGCTGGAGGTCGATCTCGAACGTCTCCAGGAATTTTGACGTCATGATGTAGAAGCCGACCGAGAGCTGGAGCTCGACCAGCGCCGCTGGCGTCAGCTTCGATGCGATCGCCTTGAAGGTCGCATCCGTCGGCTTCGTCAGCTTCACGATCTCGTCGGTGAAGGCGAGCGCGGCGCGCTGCACCTCGTTGAAGCAGGATGCGGCCTGCCAGTTCTCGAGCGCCTCGTTCTGCTCGTCGGTGACGCCGACATTCTTGCCGATGCGCTTGTGCGCGACGATCTCATAGGGTGCCTCGCACAGGATGCCGGTACGGGTGATCGCAAGCTCGCGCACGATGGGGTCGAGCTCGCCCTTGTGCCTGATTGCGCCCCCGAGGCGGCAATATTGCTCAAAGTAACTCGGCGAATGCGCCATCATCCGGAAGATGTTGGCATGGCGGTTCTTGTCGAGGATTTCGCGGGTGCGGTCGGATGCCTTGGACGGGTCGCTGTACTGAATGCGGGCCATGATTTTCCTGAAGTTTTCCCTGATCTTTTGATGCTTTTTGTCGCCATTGGCGAAGGTTCCCGAAGACTCTATTCGCGTGGGGGCGCACGAGCAACATCATCGAGTCAAATTGCCGCCGCATTGCTGATCGACCCTGACACAGTCGATATTCGCCGCGGGGGGACAAATCGCGGCGGATACTCGCAAGGGGTGTTCCGAGTAAAAACAATTGGCCGTCGTATGCGCTCACCGCGCAACGATGAGTCACGCCCAAGTCTAGGGAGAAACGGCATGAAGGAAGCCACCAAGGGGGCAGCCTCGGGAGCGCTCGCGCATATGCTGGCGGTGACGGCGATGCTCGTCATCGCCAGCATCTTGTTCTACGGGCGTTAGAGTATTTCGATTGCGCATGATCTTTTCGGAAAACCGCTTCACACTTTTCCGGATCAGGCGCTCAGCGTTTTCGTCATTCCGGGGTGGCTCTCGCACAAGCCAAGCCCAGAATTCCCGTTCCAGGCTCGGTCACATGACCGCCCCCGAATGACGGATCCCTCGTTGGCGTGTAGCCCGGATGAAGCGCAGCGCAATCCGGGAAGTCTGTCCGCGAGGTGCGAATCCCGGATTTCGCTGCGCTCCATCCGGGCTACATTCGCGTTTCCCTATTTGGTTTTGGCAAAGAACGGCACCAGCTTGCCGGCAAAGGGCTTGAAGCTCGCAATAACCGAATCGCCGATGGCGAGGTCATTCTCGCCGTGGGCCATCATGCGAAATCCCTCGGCGCAATCGACCAGCAGGATGTTGTAGGGCACGTGCGCGCGCGTCTCGGGCGTTGCCGCGCGGCAGACCAACGAGGTCGCATACACCCTGCCCTTGCCGCTGGCGCGCTGCTCGCGCGGGTCCGATTCGCCACAAGCTGCGCAGAAGGCCCGATGAAAATACTGTACATGCCCGCATGCGGTGCAGGCCTGGTAGGTGATGGCCTCTTCACCCTTGGTCCAGTCCGCCAGACGCTCACTCATCGCACCCGCTCCAGGAACATGCTGACGTGAGACGACAGCACGCCGCCATCGCCGTGCAGCAGTACAATCGAGGCGTCGCGGACCTGGCGGCTAGCCGCCCGCCCCGTCATCTGCAAATGCGCCTCGACGAGATGCGCCATGGCGCCGCCGACGCCGCAATGGCCGTAACTGAGCAGACCGCCATGGGTATTCAGCGGCATCGCGCCATCACGGCTGAAATGGCCGGCGCGCACGCGCGCGGCCGCCTCGCCGCGGCCGGCGAGACCGAGGTCTTCCAGCAGCATCGCGAGCGTGATCGTAAAGCTGTCATAGATCGCGGCGTAGCGCACGTCGGAGATCGCGAGACCCGTGGCCGCCTTTGCACGCGCGATGGAGATCTCGGCGCCAAGCTCGCTGAGGGCGGGCGCTGCCGTGACATGCTGATGCGTGTGGGCCTGGGCGCAGCCGCGGATACGCACGCCCGCTTCCCCGGTTCGCTCGCGGCTGACAACGAACGCCGCGCCGCCGTCGGAGACCGGGCAGCAATCGAGCAGCTTGAGCGGCAGCGCCACTGGCTTGGAGGCCATGACGTCGGCGACATTGATGGGATCGTGGAATTGCGCGCCGGGATGGGTGCAGGCGTGGGCACGCATCAGCACCGCGAATTCGGCGAGATCCTCT
The DNA here is from genome assembly GCF_020193625.1 of Bradyrhizobium sp. IC3123. Classification (NCBI taxonomy): domain Bacteria; kingdom Pseudomonadati; phylum Pseudomonadota; class Alphaproteobacteria; order Hyphomicrobiales; family Nitrobacteraceae; genus Bradyrhizobium; species Bradyrhizobium sp. IC3123. The sequence continues at coordinate 670,884 of NZ_JADYVF010000002.1, forward strand.
TCGGTCACGCCGTATTCGTGCATGTATCGGTTGGCAACGAGGCCGTAATAAGCGGGAATGGTCGGTCCTAACGGCACCTCGTAGTCGGGATGGCCGACCTGCGCCAGCGCCTGGATCGAGGCATCGCGGCTCTGCCCGGTGAGCCGGTTCTCGCCAGCGACCACCAGAACGTTCCGGCAGACACCTGACGCGACGAGATGATGTGCAAGCATCGTCATCGCAAGACCCGTGGCGCCGCCGACCTGGACGGCATGGGCGTAAGACGGGCGGATACCAAAATGCTCGGCGAAGACGGTGGCGAGCATGATGTGCGGGGAGACCGTGGAATAGCCGCAGAGGATGCCGTCGATGTCGGTGCGCTTGAGGCCGGCATCGTCGAGCGCGGCTTGCGCGGCCTCGCTCATCAGGTCGAGCGAGGAGGAGCCCTCGTGCTTGCCGAACGACGTGAGGCCGACGCCGGTGATGAAGCTCATGGTGCCATTTCTCCACCGTCATTCCGGGGCGCGACGAAGTCGCGAGCCCGGAATCCATCGAACGGCATGTGCGGAGGATGAATGGATTCCGGGCTCGCGCCAAGAGGCGCGCCCCGGAATGACGGATGAGAGAAGCGTGGTCATCTGCACTCCCCCTACTCCGGTGCGTCACGCGTGACGCCGTCGCGCACCATGGCTGCGATCTCGTCAGCGGAATAGCCGATCTCGCGCAAGATCTCGGCGCCGTGCTCGTTGAGCCGCGGCGCCAGGCGTACCGGCTCGGCTTCGGTCTCGGACCAGGTCGCCGTCACTTTCATGCTGCGGATCGGACCTTCGGTCGGATGGGTCACCACCGGGAAAAAGCCGGTCGCCTCCAGATGCTCATCGTGCAGGATCGAGGCGAGATCGTGCATCGGCATGACAGGCACGTCGGCTTTCGTCAGCAGGTCGATCCATTCCGCCGTGGTCCGCGTCTCGAAGATGCGGGCGAGCTCGGCATACACCACATTGATATTGGCGGCCCGGCCGGCGAAGGTTGCAAATTTGGGATCGGCGCGCAGGTCGTCGCGCCCCGTGGCCTTGAAGAAGTTCTCCCACTGCTTGTCGTTGTAGACGATGACGCTGAGATAGCCGTCCGAGGTCTTGTAGGGCCTGCGGTCGCGCGAGAGATGGCGGGCATAGCCGCCCTTGTCGAGCGGCGGCTCGAACGTGAGCCCGCCCATGTGGTCGCCCATGACGAAGCCGGCCATGGTCTCGAACATCGGAATGTCCAGACGCTGGCCGCGGCCGGTGCGGTCGCGGTGCACGAGGCTGGCGCAGATCGCGCCGACCGCGGTGAGGCCGACGATACGGTCGACGAGCGCATTCGGCACGTAGCGCGGCACGCCGTCGCCGGTCTGCGCCATCAGTGCCGGCAGCGCCGTGGCGCCCTGGATCAGGTCGTCGTAAGCGGGTTTTGCGGCATAGGGCCCGTCCTGGCCGAAGCCGAACACGCCGGCATAGACCAGGCGCGGGTTGATGGCGGAGACGACGTCGTAGCCGAGCTGAAGCCGCGCCATCGCCTGCGGGCGGACGTTGTAGACCAGGACGTCGGCGTCCTTCAAAAGCCGCAGCACGGCTTCGCGCCCCGCAGCCTTCTTCAGATCGAGACAGATCGAGCGCTTGCTGCGGTTGGTGTTGAGAAACACCGGCCCCATGCCGGCGTGACGCATCGGGCCGATCAGGCGGGTGACGTCGCCGTCCAGCGATTCCACCTTGACGACGTCGGCACCGTAATCGCCGAGCATTTGGGTCGCATAAGGGCCCATCAGCACGGTGGTCATGTCGACGACCTTGATGCCTTTCAGCGGCCCCATCGTTCGCTCCCGATTGCGCCGAGCCCAACTGCCCACGCGATTTCGGTCCAGCTAACGGCAGTGCCGCCGCTCGCGCAAGGGCGGGCGGCGTATGGCGGCATGCGCCGCGGGGCGACGTCGGCCGCTATTTCTTCTGACGGGATTCCCGGATCTTCAGGAGCCGGTCGAGTTCGTCATTCTGCTGATTGATCCGGTCGGCGATGCGCGACTCGTTCTGCTCGCCGGAGGCGGCAGCGGCCTGCTCGATGAGCTGGCGGATATTGTCTTCGAGGATCGCGATACGATCGTTGAGTGCGTCCATCGACAGTGAATCTTCGTAGTTAGTGCTCATGATGCATTTCCCGCAAAATCAATCAGAGCATTAAGGGGGCCGCGCGAGCCCACCATGATCTAACGCAAAGAAATAAGGCGGGCATGGCGTATGGCGCCTTTGCCCACCCTACAGGATCAAACTACTTCAGCGGCTCCAGGACGGAGACGTAGTTGGCGACGGCCGCGCCACCCATGTTGAAGATGCCGCCGAGCTTGGCGTTCTTGAGCTGCATGCCCTCGGGCGCCTGGCCCGCGAGCTGCATCGCGGTCATCACATGCATGGAGACGCCGGTGGCGCCGATCGGATGGCCCTTGGCCTTGAGGCCGCCGGACGGATTGACCGGCAGCTTGCCGTCCTTGAGCGTCCAGCCTTCTTTGATGGCGCGGGCGCCCTGCCCCTTCGGCGTCAGACCCATCGCTTCGTACTCGATCAGCTCGGCGACGGTGAAGCAGTCATGGGTCTCGACGAAGGAGAGATCGGACAGCGTGACACCGGCCTTCTCCAGCGCCCGCTGCCAGGCGACCGTGCAGCCCTCGAACTGCAGGATGTCGCGCTTACTCATCGGCAGGAAGTCCTGGGCGTGCGCAGTGGCGCGGAAGCCGATCGACTTGGTCATGCCCTTGGCCGTCTCGGCATCGGCCAGCACCAGCGCAGCGGCGCCGTCGGAGACCAGCGAGCAGTCCGTCCGCTTCAGCGGGCCGGCGACATAGGGGTTCTTCTCGCTCTCGGCGCGGCAGAAGTCGAAGCCGAAGTCCTTGCGCATCTGGGCGAAGGGATTGGCGACGCCGTTCTTGTGGTTCTTGGCCGCGATCAGCGCCAGCGCATCGGACTGGTCGCCGTATTTCTGGAAGTAGGAGCTGGCGATCTTGCCGAACACGCCGGCGAAACCGCCGACCGTGTCGCCGTCCTCAGGGAGGTAGGAAGCCTTGAGCAGGTTCTTGCCGATCTCGGCGCTCGGCGTGCGCGTCATCTGCTCGACGCCGACGACCAGCACAATCTTGGCCGCCCCTGCGGCAATCGCGCGCAGGCCCTGATGCACGGCGGCAGATCCCGTGGCGCAGGCGTTCTCGACACGGGTCGCCGGCTTGAAGCGCAGCTTGGGATCGGCCTGCAGTACCAGCGACGCCGTGAAATCCTGCGGCGAGAAGCCGGCGTTGAAATGGCCGAGCACGATCTCGTCGACATCACCGGCCGAGATGCCGGCATCCGCCAGCGCCTCATTGGCGACGCGGGTGACGAGGCTTTCGACGGTTTCGGTGTCGAACTTGCCGAACGGCGTATGCGCCCATCCGACGATGCTGGCGGTCATGGTCATTTCTCCCTGGAGGCCTCTTCCTGAGCTAAGTCTTAGCCCAGGGATGGCAAGACTTCACGCGGCTTTCAGCGCCTTGAGGGTCCGCTCGCAGATGGCAGTTATGCCGGCCCAGTTCCCGGCCCGGATTTCCGCCGTCGGGCACAGCCAGGACCCGCCGACCGCAACGACATTGGGTTCGGCCAGCCAGGTCGCGGCATTGGCCTCGCCCACCCCGCCGGTCGGGCAGAACCGCACGTTCGGGAACGGCCCGCCGAGGGCGCGCAGGCCCTTGATGCCGCCGGCCTGCTCCGCCGGGAAGAACTTTGCGACGTCGAAACCGTAGGACAGCGCCATCATCAGTTCCGAGGCCGTGGCAATCCCCGGCGCGAACGGCAAGGAGCTGTCGGTCGCGGCCTTGAGCAGATCGGGGGTCAGGCCCGGGCTGATGCCGAACGCGACGCCGAGCTTCTCGACCCGGCTGAAGTCGGCCGGATTGAGAATGGTGCCGATGCCGACGACCGCCTCGGGGACCTCGGTCATCACCGCGCGCGCCGCCTCGATCGCAACGGGGGTGCGCAAGGTCACCTCCAGCGTGCGGACCCCGCCGGTAACCAGCGCGCGCGCCAGCGGCACCGCATCCTGGATGCGCTCGATGGTGAGGACGGGAATGACGGTCGCAGCCTTGAACAGCGCGACGAGGTGGTTCTGTTGGGCAGCCGTGGTCATGGGTCTCGATTCATTTGGTCGCTGTCTAATTGTTGGCCTGGCGGGACGCCGCCGGCCGGTGCCGCTTCTTCGGCGGCATGGCATAGCCCGGAATAATGGCGCCGGGATAGCAGATCACGAGGCTGGCGAGCCGATGTCCTAATAGGGCCGCCTCCACCGGCTCGGCGCCGGCGAGCCGGGCCGCGATATAGGCCGCGGCGAAGCTGTCGCCGGCGGCGGTGGTATCGATGACGGGCTTGGTCATGGGCTCGGCGCGGACCTCGCTGGCGCCGCCGGGGTAGCGCAACAGGCTCACCGGCTCGGGCAGACGGAACACCAGTTCCGGGGTTGGGATGCGCGCCATCAGCTGGTCGTGACTTTCGCCGGGATGGAGCGCGAGCAGATCCTCGGTCGAGGTCAGCACGATGTCGGCGGCCGCGAAGGCGGTCGCAAACACCTCCCGCGCGATATCGCGGTCCGGCCAGCCGCGCGCGCGGAAATTGGTGTCGAACACGAAGCGAGTGCCGAGCAGGCGCGCGCGCTTGATGGCGCCGAACAGGCGCTCGCGCCCGGCCGCGTCGTAGATCGAGAGCGTGATCGCAGAGAGATAGACGACGTCGTAGCTCATCAGCGAGTTGAGCAGCTCGTCCGTCTCCGGCAGACTCATCAGCTGGCGCGCGGCCGCACTGTCGCGCCAATGGAAGAACTGGCGCTCGCCCTCCGCATCCGTCTGGATCATGTAGAGGCCGGGCAGCTTGCCCGCGAGCCGCACGACACGCCGCGTGCCGACGCCTTCCGCATTCCAGGCAGCGACCATCTCGTCGCTCAGGGCGTCATCGCCGAGCGCGGTGAGATAATCGACCTTGACGTCCAGCCGCGCCAGATACACCGCCGTGTTGAGGGTGTCGCCGCCGAAGCCGCGTGAGTACAGGCCACCGCCCTGCCCCTGCCCGGCGGACGCGCCGCCCTGGGCCTGCCGCAGCTCGACCATGCATTCGCCGATGCAAGCAACGCTCGCCATCATCAGGGCCCGCTCAGTCCGAGCTCAGGCGACGAAATTGCCGCCGAGCTCGTCTTCGATGTGAATGCGGATGATATCGTCGAACGTCTTCTCGGCGGTGGTGAAGCCGAGTTCGCGCGACCGCCTGGCATCGAAATTGCGCGGCCAGCCGCCGACGATGCCGACGATGAAGGGATCGGGCTCGCGCTTGATGCGCGCGGCGACCTTCTCGCCCGCAACCCGCTTCAAGGCGGCGATCTGCTCGCCGACCGTGGCCGACAGGCCCGGCATGGTCAGGTTGCGGCGCGGGCCGACAGTGGCGAGATCCATGGTGCCGGCGTGAAGCAGGAAGCCGACGGCCGAGCGAGGCGTCGCGTGCCAGTGGCGGACGTCCTCGGAGACCGGGAGGATCGCTTCCTTGCCGGCGAGCGGTTCGCGCAGAATGTTGGAGAAGAAGCCCGATGCCGCCTTGTTGGGCAGGCCCGGCCGGATGCAGATGGTCGGCAGGCGGATGCCGATGCCGTCGAGGAAGCCGCGGCGGGAATAATCGGCGAGCAGAAGTTCGCCGATCGCCTTCTGCGTGCCGTAGCTGAGCAGCGGGGTATGGAAGAACTCGTCGCTGATCGCATCGGGAAACGGCGCGCCGAACACTGCGATCGAGGACGTGAACACCACGCGCGGCTTGTAGCCGCCGCCCGCAAGGCGTATCGCATCGAGCAGCATCCGCGTGCCGTCGAGATTGATGCGATAGCCCTTGTCGAAGTCGAGCTCGGCCTCGCCGGAGACGATCGCGGCGAGATGGAAGATCACGTCGGGGCGACCTGCGATCAGTTTCTCAGCCGCGCCCGGGACGGCGAAATCGCCCGAGACGGTCTCGACGGCAAAACCGGCCTGCTCCGGCTTCTTCGGCTCGACCACGTCATGCATGGTCAGCTTGGTGATATCGCTCTTGCCGAGCCGGCCGTCGCGCAGCAGCCGTTCACAGAGCTTGCGGCCGACCATGCCGGCGGCGCCGAGAACCAGAATGTGCAAGAGCTCAACTCCTTCTTATTGGCCGGACTTATTGGCCGGAGCGCGCCGCTCTTGAAACCATTGGCGCGCCCTCGGCAAGCCCCGCGATCATTCCTTCACGGCGCCGGTCATCGCCGACACATAATGCTCCACGAAGAAGGCGTAAAGGATCACGAGCGGCAGCGAGCCGGCCAGCGCGCCCGCCATCAGCGAGCCCCAGCGGTAGATGTCACCGTCCACAAACTCGTTCACGATCGCGACCGGCACCGTCTTGTTGCTGGTCGATTGCAGGAAGGTCAGGGCGTAGATGAACTCGTTCCAGCACAGCGTGAAGCAGAAGATGAAGGCCGAGATCAGGCCGGGAATGGCCAGCGGCACGACGATCTTGATCAGGATCTGCCAGCGGCTCGCCCCGTCGATCAGCGCGCATTCCTCGAGCTCGAAGGGGATGGTCTTGAAATAGCCCATCAACAGCCAGGTCGAGAACGGGATCAGGATGGTCGGATAGGTCAGGATCAGCGCCAGCGGCGAATCGAACAGGCCGTACTGATACACGACCGTGGCGAGCGGAATGAACAGGATCGACGGCGGCACCAGATAGGCGAGGAAGATCAGCCCGCCGACGAGATTGGCGCCCTTGTAACGCAAGCGCACGATGGCGTAGGCGGCGAACACCGAGGCGATGATCGAGAGCACCGTGGCGCAGATCGCCACATACATCGTGTTCCAGAGCCAGTACGGATAGTAGCTCTCGAACAGCAGCTTGTGGAAGTGCTTGAAGGTCGGATTCCAGGTCCAGAACGGATTGTACTTGTCGAGGTCGAGCAGCTGCTCGTCGGGTTTCACCGAGGTCAGCGCCATCCAGTAGAATGGGAACAGCAGGACGACGACGATGATCGCGAGCGGCAGATACAGCGTCACCAGCCTGCGCGGCACCGACTGCAGATAGCTCATGCCCTCGCTGTGATCATCCTTCGCGACTGTCGGAGCCGAGCTATGCAGGACGGCCTTGAGATCGATCCGCGAGGTGGGGAGATCAGTCATTGTTTTCTCCCTGCTGCCACTTGCGACGCTGCAGGCCGAACCAGGACACCATGATGGCGGCGAGCAGGAACGGGATCATCGCACTGGAGATCGCGGCGCCCTCGCCGAGCTGCCCGGCGATGATCGCACGCTGATAGGACAGGGTCGCCATCAGATGAGTGGCGTTGACCGGGCCGCCACGCGTCATCGCCCAGATCAGCTGGAAGTCGGTGAAGGTGAACAGCACCGAGAAGGTCATCACGACGGCGATGATCGGCGTCAAGAGCGGATAGGTGATGTAGCGGAAATTCTGCCAGCGCGTGGCGCCGTCGAGCGTCGCGGCTTCATAGAGCGACGGCGAGACGGTCTGGAGGCCTGCGAGCAGCGTGATCGCGACGAACGGCACGCCGCGCCAGATATTGGCGAAGATCACGCAAATGCGTGCCCAGGTCGTGTCGCCGAGGAAGTTGATGTTCTGGTTGATCAGGCCGAGCTGCTTCAGCGACCAGGAGATGATCGAGAATTGCGAGTCGAAGATCCACCAGAAGGCGAGCGCGGAGAGCACCGTCGGAACGATGAAGGGGATGAGCACCATCGCGCGCAGCATCGCCTTGAACGGCATGTGCTCGTTGAGCAGCAGCGCGAGGTAAAGGCCGATGCCGAATTTGAAGGCGCTGGCGACGAAGGTGTAGAGCAGCGTGTTGAACACCGACAGCCAGAAGATGGAATCGTCCCACAGCCATTCGTAGTTCTCGAAGGCGATGAACTGTCCGACCCTGCCGATGCGCGTGTCCGTGAAGGACAGCCAGATGCCCAGCCCCAGCGGATAGGCCAGGAAGAAGATCAGGAACACCATGGCCGGCACCATGAACCAGAAGCCGAGCCAATTGCGATTGTGTTTAAGCTGGGCCCAGGCGCCAGCCTCGGTCATCTGAGGCTTGGCCCGGGGAATTGCGACATCAGCCATGCCCGATATCCCTGATCGAAATGTTGACGAGCGGGCGACCCAAGAGGCGCCCGCTCCGTGACTGTTCAGCGATAGATGCGCTTCAGCTGGCGCTCGGCTTCCGCCATCGCGCCCTTCGCATCCTTGGCGCCGGTGCAGTAATTGGCGAACATGTCGACGACGATGAAGTCGGCGATCGCGGTTGCCGCCTTCTCGCCGACGGTGCCGATGCCCGACGCCGGCAGCGTGCGCTTGGAGGCCTGCGAGAACACGGCGTTCTTGGGATCGGCCGTCCAGATCGGCGCCGATTCATAGGCGTTCAGGGTCTGCGTCAGATAGCCCTGCGCGCCGGCCAGCCACTTCTCGTAGTTCTCCTTCTCCAGCATGAAGGCGACGAAGGCCTTTGCCGCATTCGGATATTTGGTGAAGTTGAAGGCGAGGATCGGCAGCGCCAGCTGCAGCTCGGTCGGCTTGCCGACAGGACCGACCGGCCAGAGCGCGTGATAGGTGTCCTCGGTGAGCTCCTTCTTGCTGGGATCGGTCTTGGCGGCGACGTAGATCGAGATGCCGTTCGCTGTGCAATAGAGCTCGCCGGCGAGATACGCCTTGTTGTTGGAGGAATCGTTCCAGGACGCCGTGCCCGGAATGAAGTTGTCGTACAGCGCCTTGCAATACTCCAGCGCCTTCGCCGTCTCCGGCGAATTGATGACGATCTTGTCGTTCTGGTCGACCGTGTAGGCACCGTGGCCCCACAGCACCCAGTGCAGCCAGGAATTGCCGTCGCCCGAGGCGTGACCGAGCGCAAAGCCGGCCGGCGTATTGTTGGCCTTGAGCGCCTTGCACATCTCGAGGAAGCCGGGAAAGTCCTTCGGGAATTCCTTGAAGCCAGCCTTGTCGAGCGCCGACTTGCGGTAGGTCATGTAACCGCCGTTGGTGGCGACGGGAATGCCGAGCCAGTCGTTGCCGAGCTTGCAGGTCTTGGCAGCCGCATCGGTCCAGCCGCCGTACTTGTTGCCGAGATAATCGGCGACATCGTTCATCTTCAGCACTTTGGTCGGGAACAGCTGCGGCAGGGTGTGCAGACCCCAGGCGAGATCGAGGCCGGAGCCGGTGTTGGCCGCAACCGAGGCCTTCGGCTGCACGTCCTCGAAGGACTCGCTGAAGGTGTTCATCTCGGTGCCGGTCGCGGCCTTGAACGCCGCCACCATCGCGTTGAACGCATCGTCCTCCGCCGGCACGAAGCGCTTCCAGCGCATCACCGTCAGCTTGGCGCCGGGCTCGGCCTTCCAGGGCGCGCTCTGCGCCCAGGCCTTGGCGAAGTCGAACAGTGCCGGCCCCGTCAGCATGCCGGTCGCAGCCAAAGCGGTGCCGCCTTGAAGCAGAGACCGGCGGGTAAAGTCTTGCATGTTGTCCTCCCTGTGATGCTTTTTGTCGTCTTATGCCTTGTCGTCTGATGCGTTAGGCGTTCATGCGTTTGCCCGTCGCATCGTCGAACAGATGGACCAGCGATGGCTCGGGCTTCAGCCGCACCTTGTCGCCCGGATTGAACTGGTGACGCTCGCGGAAGACCGCGACGACCTGCTCGCCGCCGAGCTTGGCAAACACCTGCGTCTCCGAGCCGGTCGGCTCGACGACGATGATCTCGGCCTCGGCGCCGTCATCGGCGATGGTGAAGTGCTCCGGCCGCACGCCATAGACCGCAGGACGGCCGTCGGAATTGGCGGGCGCGGTCTTGAGCGGGAGCTTGACGCCGTTCGGTCCTTCGAAGCTCGCAACGCCGTTGACGCGCACATGGCCTTTGAGGAAGTTCATGGCAGGCGAGCCGATGAAGCCGGCGACGAACTGGTTGTCGGGCTTGTCGTAGAGCTCGAGCGGGGTGCCCATCTGCTCGACGATGCCGTCATGCATGACAACGATCTTGTCGGCCATGGTCATGGCCTCGATCTGGTCGTGGGTGACGTAGACGGTCGTCGTCTTCAGCCGCTGGTGCAGCTCCTTGATCTCGGTGCGCATGGCCACGCGCAGCTTGGCGTCCAGGTTCGACAACGGCTCGTCGAACAGGAACACCTGCGGATCGCGCACGATGGCGCGGCCCATGGCGACGCGCTGGCGCTGACCGCCGGAGAGCTGTCGCGGATAGCGGTCGAGCAGCGGCGACAGCGCGAGGATCTCGGCGGCGCGCTTGACGCGCTTGTTGATCTCGTCCGAGCTGGCATTCCGCAGCTTGAGCGAGAAGCCCATGTTGTCGGCGACCGTCATGTGCGGATAGAGCGCGTAGTTCTGGAAGACCATCGCAATGTCCCGCTCCTTGGGCTGGACATTGTTGACGACGCGGTCGCCGATCGAGATCGTCCCGGAAGTGATGTTCTCGAGGCCGGCGAGCATGCGCAGAAGCGTCGACTTGCCGCAGCCGGAGGGGCCGACCAGGACGACGAACTGGCCGTCCTCGATCGGAATCGTCACGCCGTGCAGGACTTCAAAATTGCCGAACGATTTCCGCACGTCGCGGATTTGCACAGACGACATCTAGCTCCCTCCTCGAAAGTCCACGGCGCCTCTCGCGCCGCGACCGTCTTGTTTTTCGGACTTTACCGAACCAGGCCCGATATTAGCGGGCAACATTGTCGGTAGTTTGTGCGGTTTTGGCAATTTGTCTTTGGTTAGTCGTTGCTGGTAGCGCTGTCAACGTTCCTTTGTTTGCGGGACTGACTGTGTTAAGAGCAGCAGATGGGTCGAAAACGCACCAAGTCAGGCAAAATCCGGCTGGCCGAAGTGGCCGAGCTCGCCGGCGTCAGCCCGATTACCGCGTCGCGCTTTTTCCGCAATCCGGAGGCCCTGTCGGTCGCCAAGCGGACGCGGGTCGAGAGCGCCGCCAAGGAGCTCGGCTATGTGCCCAACCTTGCCGCGCGCGCCCTCGCCTCGCAACGCACCGAGGTCATCGGTGTCCTGATCCCATCGCTCACCAATAACGTGTTCTCGGACGTGCTGCGCGGCATCTATGACGCCTCCGAGGGCAGCCGCTACTCGATCCAGTTGTCAAACACGCGCTACAGCATTCTCCAGGAAGAGAAGTTGCTGCGTCTGTTTCTGGCGCAGAAGCCGGCCGGGCTGATCGTCACCGGGATCGACCAGACCGCGGAGTCGCGCGCGATGCTTCAGGCCGCGGACTGTCCGATCGTGCAGATCATGGAGATCGGCCCGGACCCGGTCGACATGATGATCGGCTTTTCGCACTATGATGCGGCCCGCGGGGCGATCGCGCACTTGTTCGAGCAAGGTCACCGCAAGGTCGGCTTCGTCGGCGCGCGGATGGATCCCAGGGTGCAGCGGCGGCTGGACGGATATGTCTCGGCCATGAGGGACGCCGGATCGTTCGACCAGCGCCTGGTGGTCACGACGGCGACGCCGACCTCGGTGACGCTCGGCGGCGCCCTGTTCACCGATCTGCTGGCGCGCGAGCCGGACATCGATGCGGTATTCTGCGCCAACGACGACCTCGCGCTCGGCGTGCTGTTCGAATGCCGGCGCCGGGAGATCGCAGTCCCCGGGCAGATCGCGATCGTCGGCTTCAACGATCTCGAATTCATGGCCGCCGCCGTCCCCACCCTCACCAGCGTCCGCACCAACCGCTATGAGATGGGCAAGACGGCCGCCACCATGCTGATCGACGCGATCGAGGGCCGCCGCCCGGAGCAGCCGGTGCTCGATCTCGGCTTCAAGGTGATCGAGCGGCAAAGCTCGTCGGCGCGACGTTCGGACAGCAGGCCAGCCGTATCAGGCGCGGGCGCGGCGAACAAAATGATAGCGTTACCAAGCAGCCACGACTAGTATCGGAATCGTGAGGAAACGACCCGCCAGCGGGAAGGCAGATCATCGCGCGCGCCGTTGGGCACCGCACATGCCGACACCATGAGACGGACGGTAGTCGCGTTTGCATTGCAGGAGAAACCAATGACAAAGAAACCAACCAACGGGCATGCCGCCGGCAGCAACGGTACCCGCCGCCATCTTCGCTCGCAGGAATGGTTCAACAACCCGCACAATCCGGGCATGACCGCGCTCTACATGGAGCGTTACCTGAATTACGGCCTCACCCGCGCCGAGCTGCAATCCGGCAAGCCGATCATCGGCATCGCCCAGACCGGCAACGATCTGTCCCCCTGCAACCGCCATCATCTCGAGCTCGCGCACCGCGTCCGCGAAGGCATCCGCGAGGCCGGCGGCATCGCGATGGAATTCCCGACCCATCCCATTCAGGAGACCGGCAAGCGACCGACCGCGGCGCTCGACCGTAACCTCGCTTATCTCGGCCTCGTCGAAATTCTCTACGGCTATCCGCTCGACGGCGTGGTGCTGACCACCGGCTGCGACAAGACCACGCCGGCCTGCATGATGGCGGCGGCGACGGTGAACCTGCCCGCGATCGTGCTGTCGGGCGGCCCGATGCTGAACGGCTGGCACAATGGCGAGCGCACCGGCTCCGGCACCATCGTCTGGAAATCGCGCGAGCGGCTCGCGGCCGGCGAGATCGACTATGAAGAGTTCATGGAGATCGTGGCCTCCTCGGCGCCCTCGGTCGGCCATTGCAACACCATGGGGACGGCCTCGACCATGAACGGGCTTGCCGAAGCGCTCGGCTTCTCGCTGCCGGGCTGCGCGGCGATCCCGGCGCCCTATCGCGAGCGCGGCCAGATCGCTTACGAGACCGGAAAACGCATCGTCGAGATGGTCTGGGAGGATTTGAAGCCTTCCGATATCCTGACCCGCAAGGCGTTCGAGAACTGCATCGTGATCAATTCGGCGATCGGCGGCTCGACCAACGCGCCGATCCACATCAACGCCCTCGCCCGCCATATCGGCGTCGAGCTGTCGATCGAGGACTGGCAGAAGTTCGGCCACGACGTGCCGCTCCTGGTCAACATGCAGCCGGCCGGCTTCTATCTCGGCGAGGAATTTCACCGCGCCGGCGGCGTGCCCGCGGTGGTGCGCGAATTGATGAAGCACAAGCGCATCCATGAGGACGCGGTCACGGTCAACGGCCGCGGCATCGGCGAGAACTGCAAGAACGCGCCCGCTCCCGACAACGACGTGATCTGGGCTTACGACAAGCCGCTGGTGAAGGACGCCGGCTTCCTGGTGCTGAAGGGCAATCTGTTCGATTCCGCGATCATGAAGACAAGCGTGATCTCCAAGGAATTCCGCGACCGCTACCTCAGCAACCCGAAGGACCTCAATGCCTTCGAGGGCCGCGCCATCGTGTTCGAGGGGCCGGAGGATTATCACGAGCGGATCGACGATCCCTCGCTCGACATCGACGAGCGCTGCGTGCTGTTCATCCGCGGCACCGGCCCGATCGGCTACCCCGGTGGCGCCGAGGTTGTGAACATGCAGCCGCCGGCGGCGCTGATCAAACGCGGCATCCTGTCCCTGCCCTGCATCGGCGACGGTCGCCAGTCCGGCACTTCTGGCTCGCCCTCGATCCTCAACGCCTCGCCTGAAGCGGCCGCCAATGGCGGGCTTGCCGTCCTCAAGACCGGCGACAAGGTCCGCATCGACCTCAACAAGGGCAGCGCCAACATCCTGATCTCGGACGAGGAGCTGAAGAAGCGCCATGCCGAGCTCAAGGCCAGCGGCGGCTTCAAGCATCCGCCGAACCAGACGCCGTGGCAGGAGATCTATCGCAACACCGTCGGCCAGCAATCGACCGGCGCCTGCATGGAGCTCGCCACAAGGTATCAGAACGTCGCTGGCACGTTCGGTGTGGCGCGGGACAATCACTGACACGGTCATTCCGGGGCGCGACGCAGTCGCGAGCCCGGAATCCATTCATCCACCGGCGCTGTGGCGCGATGGATTCCGGGTTCGCGCCAAGAGGCGCGCCCCGGAATGACGAAGGAAAATTCGCAGGAGAAACAACATGGCAGACCGCCTAAAGGGAAAGCGCGCCGTCGTCACGGCTGCCGCGGCAGGCATTGGGCGCGCTTGCGCCATCGCGTTCGCGCGTGAAGGCGCAACCGTCATCGCCACCGACATCAAGGAGGCCGGCATCGCGAGCCTGACGAAGGAAGGCATCGCCGAGGTCGCAAAGCTCGACGTCCGCAACACCGCCGACGTCAACGCCTTCGCCAAGCGCGTCGGCAAGATCGACATCCTGCTCAACGCCGCCGGCTTCGTGCACCACGGCACCATCCTGGAATGTTCGGAAGAGGACTTTGACTTCTCGTTCGATCTCAACGTCAAGTCGATGCACCGGACCATCAAGGCTTTCCTGCCCGACATGATCGCCGGCGGCGGCGGCAGCATCGTCAACATCTCGTCCTGCGCGGCTTTGAGGCCGCCGGCGAACCGCTACGTCTACAGCTCGTCCAAAGCGGCGGTGTCGCTGCTGTCCCGCGCGGTCGCGCTCGACTTCATCACCAAGGGCATCCGCTGCAATTCGATCTGTCCCGGCACCGTCGAGACGCCTTCGATGCTCGACCGCGCGGCAGCCCAGGGCCCGCAGGGCAAGGAGATGTTCATCTCGCGCCAGAAGATGGGCCGGCTCGGCACCGCCGAGGAGATCGCCGCGATGGCGGTCTATCTCGGCAGCGACGAGAGCGCCTTCACCACCGGCGTCGATCTCGTCGTCGACGGCGGCTACATGCTCTGACGCAGGAAGGCCTCCGGCATGAACAAGATCGATCTCAACAGCCGCATCGCTATCGTCACCGGCGGCGCGCAGGGCTTTGGCCGCGCCATCACCGAGCGCTTCGTCGCCTCCGGCGCCAAGGTCGCGATCTGGGACTTTGACGCCGCGCTGGCCGAGAAGACGGCAAAGGAGATCGGCGGCGAAACGAATGTCTTCAAGGTCGACGTCACCGACACGGCGGCCGTCGAGCAGGCACGCGATGCGACGCTCAAGGCCTTCGGCAAGATCGACATTCTCGTCAACAACGCCGGCATCGCCGGGGTCAACAAGCCGGTGTGGGAGACGGACCTGGAGGAATGGCGGAAAGTTCTGCGCATCAACCTCGACGGCCCCTTCATCGTCTCCAAGGCGATCGTGCCCGAAATGCTCAAGCAGAAATACGGGCGGATCGTGAACATCGCCTCGATCGCAGGCAAGGAAGGCAACCCGAACGCCGCGCATTATTCGGCGTCCAAGGCCGGCCTGATCGCGCTGACGAAGTCGCTCGGCAAGGAGCTCGCCGGCCACGACATCCTCGTCAACGCGGTGACGCCGGCCGCGGCGAAGACGGCGATCTTCGACCAGATGACGCAGCAGCATATCGACTTCATGCTGTCGAAGATCCCGAAGGGCCGCTTCGTGCTGGTGGAGGAACTCGCCGCGATGGTGAGCTGGCTTGCGTCGGAGGACTGCGCGTTCTCGACCGGCGCGGTGTTTGATATTTCCGGTGGGCGGGCGACCTATTGAGGACATCATGATCCGGGAAGGTGGTTGCCTGTGCGGCGCGGTGCGTTTCAAGGCGGAGGGCGAGCCGCTCAACGTCCGCATCTGCCATTGCCGCATCTGCCAGAAGGCGATGGGCTCGCCCTACTTCGCCCGCGCCCAGTTCGACCAGCGCGCGCTCAGCGTCGAGGGCGAGACTGCACGCTATGCCTCGTCCGAGCACATCGACCGCGTGTTCTGCAAGCAGTGCGGCACGCGCCTGTTCGCCTGGCGGCGCAACGGCACGCTCGCGGGCGTGGCGCTCGCCACTTTCGACGATCGCAATGCCTTCGCCCCGACCGAGCACATCTGGGTGAGCGAGAAGCTCGCCTGGGTGAAGCTTGATGACGGTCTGGTGCAATATCAGACGACCATCCCGACGTGACACGGCCGCAAGGGGGGATCGATCGGCCAATCACTGGCCGCGTGGCATTCCGGCACCGGCCACCCTATCTTCAGCTCGAGCGTTGCTGCACCGCCGGTCGACCGGGACGGCTGCAAGGCCGCCTGCAAACCGGGACAGACGAGCCGTGAACATTTCCTTCTATGACATTTCCGTCTGGGTCGTCCCGGTCCTGATCGCCATCACCTTTCATGAAGCCGCGCACGCCTTCGTCGCGTACCGCTTTGGCGACAACACAGCCTGGCAACTCGGCCGCGTCAGCTTCAACCCGTTCCGTCATATCGACCCGTTCGGCACCGTCATCCTGCCGGCGATGCTCGTGTTCGCGCATTCGCCGTTCTTGTTCGGTTATGCCAAGCCGGTGCCCGTCAATTACCGCAAGCTCCACCACCCCAGGCTCGACATGGTCTGGGTGGCCCTCGCCGGCCCCGCGACCAACATCCTGCTGGCGCTAATCGCGGCCCTCGCGCTTCACGCCCTGCCCTGGGCTCCAGCCAGCTCGGCGCGATGGATCTTCGACAACATCTGGAATGCGATCCGGCTCAACGCGGCGCTGGCCGTCTTCAACATGATGCCGATCCCGCCGCTGGACGGCGGCCGCGTCGCGGTCGGGCTGCTGCCGCGCCCCCTGGCCTTGCCGCTCGCCCGGCTCGAGCCGTTCGGTATGTTGATCCTGATCGGGCTCTTGATCCTGCTGCCGCTGGCGGGCTCGCAGTTAGGTCTAAATCTTGATGTTATTTCAGCAATACTGCGGACGTTGACCGGTTATGTGATTCAGGCTGTTCTCTTCCTGACCGGCAATGCGTAGTTGAACCGGAACACCCGAACACGAGCCGAAAGGCCAGAGGCCGACTTGGTCAAAGCTGCCGATATGCTGATCGCGCGACGCGCCGACACCCGCGCCCGCGCCGATTTTGCCACCTGGAAGATGATGGCTAAGCTCAACGGGGCGTCCGCGCTGCCTCCGGAGGCCCAGGAGTTCCTGAGCAGCTACAGGAACCTGCTGGCGCAGATGAGCGAAGGCGAAGCCACCGAGGCCACCATCGGTGCGATCTACAAGGCCTATTACGTCGAGATGGGTGGCGCTGGAACGCCGCCCGACGTGCGTCCGCGCGAGGCCGAGCCGGCAGCGGATAATGTTACCGCTTTCCGGCGCCCGGCGCCGAAGCCGAAAAGCGCTGGTTTCTTTGGGACAGGCGCGGCCAGCGGAGCCCAGAAACGGCCCCTGCCCGTGGCGCTGATCTTCGCCTGCCTGGTGGTGGTCTATGTCGGGATCCGGCTCTACTGGCGTTGAGCCGACTTCTTGTTGGCGGTCTTCTTCGATTTCTCAGGGGCGAAGCTGATCTCGAGGGTGCGCTCGAAACGCTCCTCGGTCAGTTGAACCGGAGGCGGCTCGAAAGGATCCGCCTTGCGAACCATCGAGATCGCAGCTGCATCGTAGGCGGCGTCGCCGGACGACGCGATCACGTCGACCGAGACCACATTTCCCTTTCGGTTGAGCGCGAAACTCACCGTGACCTTCTGATTGGCGTTCTCTCTGCCTTCCGGATTGATCTGGTGCTGCTTGATACGCGCACTGATTTTCTTGTTCCAGTCCACCGTGATCTTCAGGATGTCCTTGCCGAGCCCAACCACCGGCGCCAGGGCCTTTTCGGCCTCGCGCGTTGCGTCCTCGAACGTTTGCCGGGCCATATCAACCTGCTTTGGGGCAGCCTCCATGGCGGGCGTTTCAACGGCAGCCGCCTTCGGGTCGTCGTCCTGCTCCTTCTTCGCAACCTTTTCGCTGACAATGCGATCGGGATCCTCGGCCTCTTGCGGTCGATCTTGAGGAAGTTCCGTCTCCTTCAGTTCGGCCTTCTGCTCCGGAAGCTCCGGGCGCTCCTCTTGTGCCGCGGAGTCGTTTGGTCCGGTCGGCAAATCGGATTCCTGAGCCTCCGGCGAAGCCATCTCGACGGCGAACTCGGCTCCGGCTGCGCCGAGACCATCGCCGTCGTCGTCGCCGTGCAAATGCGCCAGCGCGAGCGCAGCACCGCCGAGATGCAGGGCGAGCGCGGCCGCCGCCGCCAGGATCCAGAGCTTCCGGGATGGTCTCGGTTCGTCCGCCATCGTTCCGTCTTCTTAAGGCTGGGCGGCGCCTGCCACAGGCGCCCCCGGTGCGCCTTCCAGCGCGACCAGCTTCACCCGCGTATAGCCGCCCGAGCGCAAGAGCTCCATCACGCCCATCAACTCGCCATAGGGCACCGAGCGATCAGCGCGCAGGAAAACGTACTTGTCCTTGCTCATCTCGGAAAGGCCGTCGAGGGTTCCGATCAACTCGGCCCGGTGAACGGCGTTCTCCCCGATCGCGAGCGTCAGATCGGGCTTGATGCTGAGATAGGTCGGCTTGTCCGGCTTCTTCTGCGGCGTCGCACTCGACGTCGGCAGATCGATCGGCAGGTCGACCGTGGACAGCGGCGCGGCGACCATGAAGATGATCAGCAGCACCAGGATGACGTCGATGAACGGCGTGACGTTGATGTCATGCGTTTCCGAGAAATCGTCGTCGTCATCATTGTCAGCAAGCGAAACGGCCATGGTCTACTCCGCCGCGCGCGAATGCACGCTGCCGTGGCTGCGGTCGAGATCACGCGACAGCAGTCGCCCCGCCGCGCCCGAGGCGCGGCTGACGAGCTCGAGATAGCCTTTCGTCACGCGCGAGAAGTGGTTGTAGATGATGACGGCGGGAATGGCGGCGACGAGGCCGATCGCGGTGGCGAGCAGCGCCTCGGCGATGCCGGGCGCGACCACGGCGAGGTTCGTGGTCTGCGACTTCGAGATGCCGATGAAGCTGTTCATGATGCCCCAGACCGTGCCGAACAGGCCGACGAAGGGCGAGGTCGAGCCGATGGTCGCGAGCACGCCCATGCCGATCCGGATGCGCCGTTGCTCCGCGCGCACGATCTCGGAAAAGCTCGAGGCGGCGCGTTCCTTGATGCCGGCATCGCTGGACAGGCCAGCCGACATCCGCGCTTCGCGCAACGCCGCCGCAAGGAACGACGGCAGGATGCCCTCCTTGGTGCCGAGCGCCATCTGCGCTTCGGCAAGCGAGCGCGCCTCCGCAATCTTCTTCAACGCCGCACGCAGCTTGCCGGAGGCGACCGACAGCTCGATCGACTTGGCGATGAAGACGGTCCAGGTCATCAGCGAAGCGAAGGCGAGCCCGATCATCACCGCCTTCACGATGACGTCCGCCGACATGAACATCACCCAGGGCGACAATTCCTTCATGGCCGCAGCCTCGGGCTTCGCACCCGCGGGATTGGCGGCCACCGGGGCGGCGCCCACGACGGCGGGAGCCGTCGAGGCCGCAGGCGCAGCTGCCGGGGGGACGGTCCCGGCAGCGGACGGCTGAGCCGTCGATGGGGCCGGTGCCGGCGGGCTCTGCGTCTGGGCGGAAACGGGGGATGCGAGCCAGGCAGACGCCAGCATCAAGGCTGCGGCAAGGCTTGCTTGAAAGGAGATGGTCTTCATACTTCGGCCCAGTAGCGAATGAGATTGTGATAGATACCCGTCAATTTGACCGTTTCGGGATCGTCACGCCCGAGCCGTTCCACCAGCGCCTGTATCGCGGTGTCGAGGCCATAGATCATGCTCCGGGCTTGATCGTCCCGTATCATGCTCTGAAGCCAGAAGAAAGACGCAACCCGCGTCCCCCTGGTCACGGGGGCGACGAGAGGTGCTGGAGGATAGAGCACAAGGCCCTCCAATTCCTGTCGTTCACACGCGTCGAACGAATGTCGCCTGTTGGTATCGGCCACACAATTGCGGGTCAATGCGTGCCGTTCGCGAGAACCCTTGAATAGATCAAGATCAAAACGATTCTAAACTGCCCCGCTCTCTGAGCGAAGGATGCGTCCTAACGCAAATCGATTGCTGGCCACTCGATCGCCGCTCTGGGTTTCATCAGCCACAGCAACTCGTCGACGGTCTTCGCAACGGCGCGCACGCGATCGGTGCTGTCCATGCCGGCGATGTTGGCGCCGTTGACAACGGCTTTGATCTCGTCGCGAAAGTCGGTGAGGAAGCACAAGGGATCGCGCTGCTCGTTGGTGACACGCGCGATCAATCCCTCGATCAGCATCTGGCACGCGATCAGCTTGCCGTTCAGCTCGTCCATGCTTTGCTCCGTCGCTGCGGCGCCGAAATGGACGATGCCGAAATCCATGGTAACCGAAACGGCTACGAGGCGACTTAGAACGTTCTTGCGGCAGATCCGAAAGGCAGCGCGGCGCGGGGCCGATCGGTCCCGAGCACACTGCTCCGCGTGCTGCGCAAGACTTGCACGCCGGCCGATCGCGGCGGGAAAACGCGGCATTGCACGTCGCCGCGCCAACGAGCTGCCTACACGGTGCAAAGCTTTCCAATTGTTTAGGATTCTCACCCGATAGTGCTGTTTACTCTGGAAGTTGGCGTGTATTATACATCATGCTGGAACCGTACGATTGCCCCGATATTCATAGCCGAGGGCATACGAGCCGACACGAGACGACATGAACAAGTCCCGGCCGATCCTTTGGCTTCTGATCATCGCGGCCGTGGCTTCTGCGGGCTATTATGGTTGGCAGAAATTCGGCACGTCCGAGGCTGGAAAAACCCAGACCGCACAAAAAGGCCCGCCTCGCCCCTCCGCCGTCCCGGTCAGCGTTGCGCCGGTTCAGAAGACCGACTTTCCGGTCTATCTCACTGGTCTCGGCACGGTTCAGGGCTTTAACACGGTCCAGGTCCGAAGCCGTGTGGATGGCCAGATCGACAGGCTCGAATTTAGGGAAGGCCAGATCGTCAAGCAGGGCGATCTCCTGGTTTCGATCGATCCCCGCCCCTATCAGGCCACGCTTGACCAGGCCAAGGCCAAGAAGGCGCAGGACGAGGCCAGTCTCGCCAACGCCAATCTCGAGCTCCAGCGCGCCACGAAGCTCGGCGAATTCGCCACCGCCCAGCGCGTCGACACACAGCGCTCCACCGTCGCTCAGCTCACCGCCCAGATCGCCGCCGACGATGCCGCGATCTCCAACGCCCAGACCCAGCTCGATTACACCCAAATCAAGGCGCCGATCACCGGCGTGGCAGGCCTGCGTCAGGTCGACGTCGGCAACATCGTCAACGCTTCGTCGCAGACTGCCATCGTCACGATCTCGCAGGTCGAGCCGATCGCCGTGATCTTCACCGCGCCGGAAGACCAGCTCCCCTATATCAGCGAGGGCCAGAAGGCCGGCGCGCTCAAGGTGATCGCCTTCACCACCGACGGCAAGAGAACGCTGGCCGAGGGCAAGCTCGCGGTGATCAACAACCAGGTCGACGCGACCAGCGGCACGATCCGGCTCAAGGCGGTGTTCGACAACAAGGAAAGAACGCTGTGGCCGGGGCAATCGGTCTCGACGCGGCTCCTGGTGCGAACGCTGAAGGATGCGACGGTCGTTCCGGATGACGCGGTCCAGCGCTCCACCAACGGACTCTATGCCTATACGGTCAACCAGGACAACAAGGCCGAACTGCACAAGATCAAGGTCAGCTATGGCATCGACGGTCATTCGGTCATCGAGGAAGGGTTGAGCCCCGGTCAGCAGGTGATCGTCGGCGGACAGTTCAAGGTGCAGCCCGGAAGCCTGGTGTCGACGGCGGTAGCAAGCTCGGATCCGACCCAGAACAAGGTTCGACAGCAATGATCGGGGGCGGGATTTCGGCGCCTTTCATCCGATATCCCATCGGCACCTCGCTGCTGATGGCCGGCATTCTCTTCGTCGGCCTGGTCGCCTATCCCCTGCTCCCGGTCGCGCCCCTGCCGCAGGTGGACTTTCCGACCATTCAGGTCACCGCCAATTTGCCCGGCGGCAGCCCCGAGACCATGGCTTCGTCGGTGGCGCAGCCGCTCGAGCGGCAATTCGCCCAGATTCCTGGCATCGCGCAGATGACCTCGACGAGCTATCTGGGCACGGCGTCGATCACCATCCAATTCGACCTCAACCGCAACATCGATGGCGCCGCCAACGACGTACAGGGTGCCATCAACGCGGCCAGCGGCCAGTTGCCGAGGAACCTGCCGTCGCCCCCGACCTACCGCAAGGTCAACCCCGCCGATGCGCCGATCCTGCTACTGTCGGCGACGTCGGAGACGCTGCCGCTCACCAGCGTCAGCGATGCCGTCGACACCCAGCTCGCCCAGCAGATCAGCCAGCTCTCGGGCGTCGCCCAGGTCTTCATCGGCGGCCAGCAGAAACCCTCGATCCGCATTCAGGTCGATCCCGCAAAGCTGGTCGCCAAGGGCTTGTCGATGGAGGACATCCGCAGCCAGATCGCGATCACCACAGTCGACAGCCCCAAGGGCAATATCGACGGCGAGAAGCGGGCCTATACGATCTACGCCAACGACCAGCTCACCCAGGCGAAGGACTGGAACGACGTCATCATCGCCTATCGCAACGGCGCTCCGTTGCGAATCCGCGATATCGGCCAAGCGGTCACCGCTGCCGAAGACGCCAAGCAGGCGGCGTGGGCCAACGGCAAGCGCGGCGTGTTCCTGGTGATCTTCAAGCAGCCCGGCGCCAACGTCATCGAAACCGTCGACAGGATCAAGGCGACCCTCCCTCGTCTCGTGGCGGCGATCCCGCCCGCGATCAAGATCGAGCTCATCAGCGACCGCACCGCGACCATCCGTGCCGCGGTCGAGGACGTCCAGTTCACGCTGCTCTTGACCATTGTGCTCGTGGTCATGGTCATCTTCATCTTCCTGCGCAGCTTCTGGGCGACGGTCATTCCTACCGTCACGGTCCCGCTGGCGCTGCTGGGCGCGTGCGCCCTGATGTGGCCGGTCGGCTATTCGCTCGACAATCTGTCGCTGATGGCGCTCACCATCGCGGTCGGTTTCGTGGTCGACGACGCCATCGTAATGCTCGAGAACATCACGCGCTACATCGAGGAAGGCGACTCGCCGATGGAGGCCGCCTTCAAGGGCTCCAAGGAAATCGGCTTCACGATCGTCTCCATCAGCATCTCGCTGGTCGCGGTGCTGATCCCGCTGCTCCTGATGGGCGGCATTATCGGGCGCCTGTTCCGCGAATTCGCCGTGGTGCTGGCGATGACGATCTTCGTTTCGATGTTCGTATCGCTGACGCTGACACCGATGATGGCCTCACGCTTCCTGCGTGCCCATGGTGAGGTGCAGCACGGCCGCTTCTATCAATGGAGCGAGCGCGCCTTCGACGCGATGCTGCGCGGCTACGAATATGTACTCGATCACGCCCTCGCCTGGCGGCGCACCACGCTCGCGATCTTCTTCGTCACGCTCGGCCTGTCGATCTACCTGTTCGTGCTGATCCCCAAGGGATTCTTCCCGCAGCAGGACGTCGGCCTGATCACGGCCACGTCCGAAGCCTCGCAGGACATCTCGTTCAAGGAGATGGTGAGACGCCAGGAGCAACTCGGCAAGATCATCCTGGCCGATCCCGACGTTGCCAGCGTTGCCATGTCGATCGGCGGCAGCGGCCGTGCCGGCAACAACGGCAACCTGTTCATCACGCTGAAGCCGCGCAATGAGCGTGACGCTTCGGCCCAGCAGATCATCGCGCGTCTGCGTCCGCAGTTCGACAAGGTCCAGGGCGCCCGCCTCTACATGCAGGCGGCCCAGGACGTGCGGCTCGGCGGTCGACCCACGCGCACTCAGTTCGAATTCACGCTGCAAGACGCCAATCTGGACGAGCTGAACGAATGGGCGCCGAAGATCCTTGGCAAGATGCAGACACTGCCGGAGCTGCGCGACGTCGCGACCGACCAGCAGACGCAGGGCACAACGGTCCAGCTCAAGATCAACCGCGACACCGCCGCCCGCTACGGCATCCAGCCCCAGCTGATCGACGATACGCTGTATGATTCCTTCGGACAGCGGCAGGTCACGCAATATTTCACGCAGCTCAACACCTACAAGGTGATCCTGGAAGTCCTGCCGGAGATGCAGGGCGATCTCGAGACGCTAAACAAGCTCTACGTGAAATCGCCGCTGACCGGCGACCAGGTGCCGCTGTCGACCTTCGCGAGCTGGACCACCGATCCGGTCCGCCCGCTCTCGATCAGCCATCAAGGCCAGTTCCCGTCGATCACGATCAGCTTCAATCTCGCGCAAGGCGTCGCGCTCGGCCAGGCCACCGAGGCCGTGCAGAAGGCGATGGCGGAGCTCGGGACGCCGCCCACGCTGAATTCGAGCTTCCAGGGCACCGCGCAGGCATTCCAGCAATCGCTCGGCACCGTGCCGCTCCTGATCCTCGCCGCGCTGGTCGTGGTCTATCTGATCCTTGGCATTCTCTACGAGAGCTACATCCATCCGATCACGATTCTGTCGACGCTACCCTCGGCCGGCGTCGGCGCGCTCGCGATCCTGATGGCGGCCGGATTCGACTTCAGCCTGATCGCGCTGATCGGCATCATCCTCCTGATCGGCATCGTGAAGAAGAACGGCATCATGATGGTGGACTTCGCGATTGCCGCCGAGCGCGACGAGCACAAGACGCCGGAGGAATCGATCCGCCAGGCCGCACTGCTGCGCTTCCGCCCGATCATGATGACGACGATGGCGGCCCTGCTCGGCGGCGTGCCCCTCATGCTCGGCCACGGCACCGGCGCCGAAATCCGCCAGCCGCTCGGCTACGCCATGGTCGGCGGCCTGATCGTCAGCCAGGCGCTGACGCTGTTCACCACGCCGGTCGTCTATCTCTACCTCGACAAGCTCAACAACTGGTTCTCGACCTGGGGCCGTTCGGACGACGAAGGCGAGGAGACGCCCGAGCACGGCAGCGTCAAGGAAGCCGCCGAGTAAGCTTGCGCCGCGCCTGCCGCGACGCTACAGCGAGACCCCGGTTCGCAAATGCGGTTTCCAATGCCTGTGCAATCCAGACTTGTCGCCCTTGTCGCTGCTGTCCTGTTGTCAGCGGGCGCAGCACACGCCCAGCAGGGCGCCAAGAAGAACGCCGCGCCCGCCCCGGCCGCGCAGCCCGCGCCTGCCCCGACACAGGCGCAGGCTGACGGTGCTTCCGGACAGCCCGGCTGGATCGTCCGCTGCACCAGCGCAAGCCGCGACGCGCCGCTCGAATGCGCGATGGAGCAGAACGCGGTGCTGACCAAGACGGGCCAGACCGTCGTCCTGATCAACATCCGCATCGCGCCCGACACCCGCACGCCGATCGCGCTTCTGCAATTGCCGCTCGGCCTCAACCTTCCGGTCGGGGCCAAGCTCCAGGTCGACGAAGGCAAGACGTTCGATCTCCAGATCCAGACCTGCGAGAATCGCGGCTGCTACGCCTCGACCCCGGTTGCGCCGGACCTGCTCGCCGCCTTGCGGTCGGGCAAGCAGCTGAAGGTCTCTTTTCAGAACATGGCCAAGGAGACCATCGCGATCCCGATGCCGCTCGGCGATTTCGCTTCGGCCTACGACAAGATCAAGTAGCGGGCACGCCTCACGTCACGATGTCGCTCGCCCGAAGCAGCGTCGTGAAGCCGCCATAGATCATGCGCTTGCCGTCGAACGGCATGCCCTCGAACTTGATGCGCGGGTCCGCCATCACCTTCTTGTTGATGGCATCGCGGCTCTCGCGGTCACGATAGACGATCCAGGCGAACACCACGACCTCGTCCTCCTTCGCGATCACAGCGCGCGGAAACGAGGTGAGCTCGCCATAGGGAACGTCGTCGCCGATGCATTCGACGTAGTCGAGCGCGCCGTGCTCCATCCAGATGGCGCAGGCTTGCGTCGCCAGCGCCTTGTAGGCCTCGATATTGTCCTTCGGCACGGCGAGAACGAAACCATCGACATAGGGCATTTGCGGATCTCCTCGGGTTGTCCAGCCCAAGGACGATACAGCGCGCGGCGATCCGACTTGGAAACGCAAATACTAGGTGAGGCAAACCGTCGCGAGCAGCGAGGCAGCCCATCAACCTGCCTGCCATCCTGCCCAGGGACCGGAACCATACCTTTGCGAAAGCGCCCGGAACTGGCTGGGGAACCTGGATTCGAACCAAGACAAACAGAGTCAGAGTCTGTTGTGCTACCGTTACACCATTCCCCAACGGAATAGTCGAACAAATTCAAAGGCCTGCTTGATTTGTTCGACTGTGGCCGGGAAGCGCATCGCGCCAATCGCGGCTCAGGCGTGGCAGCCTTCTACCCGCTCGCATCTGGGCTGGCAAGCGCTGCGGTGGACGGCTCGGGTCAGGGCGCGTTTGATCAGACGACGATGTGGTCGAAGTCTGCGGCGATCCGGGTGTTCGGGAAGATTTTTGCCGCCTCGGCGAGAATCTCTGCGTCTTCGTAGCGTCCCGACATATGCGTCAGCACGAGCTGTCCGACCTCGTTCGCGGCGGCAAAGGAGGCCGCTTCTGCCGCGGTGAGATGGCCGTAATTCCGCGCGGTCGGCGCGTCGCGATCGAGGAACGTCGCCTCGATCACCAGCATGTCGGCGCCGGCCACGTATTGCGACAATCCATCGGTGGTCTCGGTGTCGCCGATCACGACGAGCTTGCTGCCGCCGCTCACAGGACCCAGGACGTCTTCCGGATCGATAGTTCGGTCGGCAAGCACGATTGGTCGGCCGGCGGCCAACTCGCCGCGCAACGGACCGTCGGGGACACCCAGCGCGATGAGGCGATCAGGCCGCAGATGACGGCGCGCGGGGCTTTGGAAGATGAAGCCGAAGCTGTCGGTGTCGCGGTGGCGGACCGGAAAACAGTCAACGGCGAATTCACCGGTATCGATAGCTCGTCCCTCGGTCAGCGCTTCGAACTGGACGGCGATCGGCGCCCTGCCCGCGCCCCACAGGCCGGCGAGCATGCGGGTGACGAGGTCGAGCGTGCCCGCGCCGCCGTGAACGGTCATTATCTCGGACGTCTGCCGCAAGCCGAGCGTCGAGAATAATCCGGGGATGCCGAGCACGTGGTCGAGATGGGCGTGGGTGAGCAGGATGCGGTCGAGCCGCCGGAAGCCGGCGCCGCTGCGCAGCAGCTGGCGCTGCGTGCCCTCGCCGCAATCGACCAGGACGCGCTTGCCTGCGGCTTCCACGAGGAGTGCCGGATGGTTGCGCTCCGCCGAGGGAACGCTCGCCGATGTCCCGAGAAACGTCAGGGCGAACATGGTCGTCGATGTCCAGCGACCGTCCTTCTCCGCGTCGATACGGTTGACGGCCTCACCGTCCCCAATGCCACGCGAGCAGCAGCGCGTACAGGCCCATCGACGCGGCATAGAGCACGGCGAGCAGCACGTACCCCGCGATCTGGCGACTGATCGTCGCCTTCGGCGTCACCCACCAGTCGAGCGCCTTGAAGGCGGCGGGCACCAGCCACCAGCCGAGCAGCTGCGTGCTGACGAGATTGCCGATGAACAGCGACAGCCAGACCGGCACGCCGTTTCTGTCGATCAGGGGCGCGCTGATGAAATAGCCCCAGAGGTAGACTACGGGATAAAGGACCAGGAGAACGATCAGGTTGCTCTTCCAGATGAAACCGGGCCCTTGCTCCGGGGCCGACGTCTTGCCGGCCGGGAACCAGAAATTGAAGCCGTAGCTCGCCCGCCTCACGTGCATTCCGGCATTGAAGCGCGCGCCCTCCTTCAGCAGCGTCTGCCGCAACGGCGAGTCGAGCCACGCATTGAGATTGGCATCGCTGTCGAAAGACAGGATGATGATCCATTCGTCGTGCAGGCCCGGAATCGGCCGCTCGATCTTGTGCCGCAGAAATCCCTTGAACTCGGCCTCCGCCGCCTGGATGCGCTGCTGCCAATTCAGGAACGCGTCCTCGAGTCCATCAGGGACTTTGAATGAGATGACGGCCGAGACCGCGCTGTCGCGCGGGACGCCGGTGTCGGGCAGGATATGGACGTCCTCCGAACCGACGAAGAAGCGCTGCACTTCCGCGATCAGCTTCGCCCGCACCTCGCTCTGCAGCCAGGCACGTGCCGCAGCGGGGCTCGCGAAACGCAGGATCGTCACCCAGTCCACATGCGCCGGCGGTTGCGGCGGCACCACTTCAAGGCTGAGGAAGCCTGGCCAGGCCTTGAGCACCTCGCCGACCTCACCGTTCCACCGGGCGAACGCAGCAAAGCCGTCGTCGGCGATGCGGCGCTGAATGACGAGAGCGACCGGCTGGCCGGCTGTTTCAGGAGATGCGCGCATCGGCAGCGGTCCGCCTCAGCCTTTCTTGTAGAGACGCTTGCCCATCACCCAGGTCTCGTCGACGCAGCGATCGTCGCCGACCATCATGACGGCGAACAGCATGCTCGCGGCCTCGTCCATCGTGCGCGGGCCGGCGCCGTCGGCGATCAGCGATTGATGCCACGCTTGCGCGACCTGTCCGCCGTTCGGATCGAGCGCGACGAAATCGGCCTCCTTGCCCGGCTCGAAGTTGCCGAGCTTGTCGTCGATGTAGAGGCCTTCGGCGCCGCCGAGCGTGATCGACCAGAAACCGCGATAGGGCGAGAGCTTGTTGCGCTCGGCTTCCGCGAGGTCCTTGCGCGCGGGATCGATGCTGCCGTCGAGCAGCGTGTTGTTGCACATGCCGACCTTGTAGGCGTCGTCGAGCACGGAGATCATCGAGAAGCGGTTGCCGCCGCCGACATCGGTGCCGAACGACATCTTGACGCGATGCTCGGGATCGGTGGCGCGGCCGAGGCGGAACAGGCCACTGCCGAGGAACAGATTCGAGCACGGGCAGAACACCACCGCCGCGCCCTTCTTCGACATGCGGCGGAACTCGTTGTTGGAGAGATAGACGCCGTGGCCGCCGGAGAATTTCGGACCGACCAGGTCGAACTTCTCGTAGACACCGAGATAATCCTGGCAGTCCGGATGCTCGACCAGCACGCCGCTGCATTCGGCCGGATTCTCGGAGATATGGGTGTTGACCCAGCAGTCCGGATGCTCGTGCTTGAGACGCTGACACGCTCTCAGCAATTCCGGCGAGGCACCAAAGGCGAAGCGCGGCGTGATGGCGTAGAGATTGCGGCCCTTGTTGTGGTACTGCGCGATCAGCCGCTTGCTGTCGCGATAGAAATTTTCCGGCGTGTCGATGAAATCGGCCGGCGCGTTGCGATCGATCCCGGTGAGGCCCGCGATGACGCGCATGTTGCGCCTGCTCGCTTCCTCGAACAAC
This sequence comes from Bradyrhizobium sp. IC3123, assembly GCF_020193625.1. Taxonomy (NCBI): domain Bacteria; kingdom Pseudomonadati; phylum Pseudomonadota; class Alphaproteobacteria; order Hyphomicrobiales; family Nitrobacteraceae; genus Bradyrhizobium; species Bradyrhizobium sp. IC3123. Next base: position 699,997 of record NZ_JADYVF010000002.1, read on the forward strand.
TCCTCGGTCGAAACAGGCGAGGAGCTCGTGAAGGCCTGGCAGGTGGTGGTGCCTGAGGCGAGCAGCGCATCGAGGAAACGCTTCACGCCCTCGCGCGCGTAGTCGCGATCCCGGTATTTGAGCTCTTCCGGGTAGACCCATTTCTGCAGCCACGGCAGGAGCTGCTCACCATAGGCCCCTAACACGCGCGTCTGCGGCAGATGGATGTGGCCGTCGATGAAGCCGGGAACGATGATGCGGTCCTTGATGTGGGTGACCTCGACGCCCGGATGGGCGGCGGCAATCTTGTCATAAGGACCGAACGCCTTGATCACGCCGTCAGTGACGACCATGAGACCATCCTGGTGAAAGCGCGCGGCGGCCGGCTCGTTGCCGACGTGCTTCCAGGGATCGTCGACGAAATCGAAGAACGTGCCGCGAATTCCGACCGTGGTCATGATTTGGTTCCTTATTTAACTGTGTGTCGCTTGGCGCGCCGACGGCAGCGAGATCGCGAGCAGCGTCCCCGCAATGGCGCAGAGCCCGAGATAAAGCCATCCGATCGGCGCCTGTGTCGCTTCGGGCAACACCGCCGTGATCGCCATGGCACCGCTCACGGCGAGATAGCAGAGCGCGCTGATGAGGCCGCCAACCAGGCCATGGTCGCGTTCGAACAGGCCAAGCGCCATGCCGTACATCATCGGGCACAGCACGCCGCAGCCGCCGAGCACCAGCGCGCCGCCGATCGTGATCGACGTAAAATCCAGACCTAGGGTCATGCCCGTTACGCTCAGGACCGCAGAGCCGGCGAGGAACAGCGCGAAGGCGCCGAAGCCCAGCAAGCGCGCCGGCATGACGCGCGCGAAATGCGCGCAGCCGAGCTCGCCGGCGAGATTGACCCCGCCAAGCCCGAGTGCGACGAGGCCGTAGATGGCCGCCGAATAGCCGAGACCGGTCTGGTAGAAGAACGGCGCGACGACGCCGAACGCCAGCTGCGCGCTGGCCGCCGCGGCAAACACCAGCACGAAGGCGAGGAAGCCCGGGCGGACCAGCGCATCGCGCAAAATACCGGCAGTGCGGCGCGGATCGAACGGCGCGCGCCGCTCTGCCGGCAATGTTTCGGGCAGAAGAAATGCGACGATCGCGGCGACGATCGCCGCGGCGACGGCAATGACGACGAAGACGCCGCGCCACGAGGTCAGCTCGACGATGAAGCCACCGGCTGCCGGCGCCAGCACCGGCGCAAGGCCCCAGGCGGCACCCAACAAGCCGGAGATCGCGGTGAGCTCGCGGCCGCGGAAACAATCGGCTGCGACCGCATAGGCGACGACGAGACAAGTGCAGCCGCCGATGCCTTGCAGGAAGCGCAAGCCGAGCAGCAGCGAGGCGCTGGTGGCCATCGCACAGGCGATGCTCATCGCGATCAGGACCGACAGGCCTGCGAGCAGCACGTTGCGGCGGCCGAGAGTGTCCGAGGCGATACCGACCGGCACCAGCGCCAGAGACATGCCGAGCATGTAAGCGGTGACGGTGTTCTGCATCGACGCCGCGTCAGCTGCGAGATCCACCACCATCTGTGGCAGGCCCGGCGTATAGGCATCGAGCGGAATCTGGCTGAACGGCACGACGCACAACAGGATCGGCACGATCCCACTCCTGGCGCGACCGGCGTCCGAAGCAAGTGCAGTCATGGCTTACGCCCCCTCGATGCCCGCAGGCCCCATCTTTTCGTGCGCGCAATGAGACACGATGCAGGTTGCGGATATTCACGCACGGAACGTGCCAGAACTGTATGTAAAAACTCTTAGGAGTTCCCGTATCGATACGGTTCGCGGCGCTGGATGATCAGGCTCCGGGCACAGTCAAACAAAAATGCGAAAACAACCCCATGCACAGTACGAATCATTGAAGAATTTCGCGCCGCATGGTGCGGGTCCTGCCGGCGAGGGCCGTTTGACACGTCGGGCAGAACAGGCGCAAAGTTGCATGATCGCCGATCGTGAATTCGCAACTCGCGCCGACGCCGTTAACCGGTCGGAAGCCATGGCTGCTATCAAACGTGAGCCGGCCTCGACATCGGCACCACTGTCGATGGCGCGAGGCTGAACTCTATGCACGCGCCCGATCGCAGTTTGCACGAGGCCATGCTTGTCCGGCAGATGGATCGAGCCACGGCAGGCATCGGCAATCGAGGTTGGAAATGACTCTCCTCAGAAGTGACGGCGTGTGGTTGAACGAACCGAAACGATGGACGGCAGAGGACGATCGCCTCCAGGTCGTGACGGACAAAGGCACCGATTTCTGGCGAGAAACCCACTACGGCTTTTATCGTGACAGCGGGCATTTCCTGGGCTTTCCAACCGGCGAGGCATTCACCGCCAGCTTACGTGTACAGGGCGACTTCCAGGCGCTCTACGATCAGGCGGGCATCATGGTGCGCATCGACGCGCGACATTGGGTCAAGGCCGGCATCGAACTGTCGGACGGCCGCGCCATGCTTGCAAGCGTGCTAACCGACGGGCGATCGGACTGGGCAACGGCACCCTATGAGCATGATGCCGGAGACTTCTGGGTCCGCGCAACCGTCGCCGACGGCGTCCTTCGTCTACAAGTCTCGGCCGATGGCAAGACCTGGCCTCTCATGCGGCTAGCGCCGTTTCCGGCAGCAAGCTCCTATCTTGTGGGCCCGATGGCCTGCACGCCCGAGCGGGCGGGACTGGAAGTCGTGTTCTCGAACTTTCGTCTGACACCGCCGCTTGGAAAGGACCTTCACGACCTGAGCTAAGCGGCCTTGCGATCTATCGCGCTCCCGAGCGGGCAGATCGTCGTTCAGCGCAGGCCACTCGTCTCTACCCCCTGGCCGACTGCGCTTCCACCGCCTGCACGGCGACATCAGCGACCTGCCGCAGCGCTTCACGATCGGCGCCTGAAGACGCCATCACGCCCATGCCGACCGCCACCGCCGAGACATAGCGCGCGAGCGCGGCCGGATCGGCGCTCTCCTTGAGATCGCCCTCCGCCTTGGCCCGGACGAAACGGTCGCGGAGCTGGTCCTCGTTCTGGGCGCGGCGGGCGGCGAGCTCGAAGGGGACGTTTTCTGAGCCGGTGCCGCAGGCGATGCCGCCCTGCACGAGCAGGCAGCCGGGCGGATTGGCGGGATCGGTCTGCTTGTCGGCGATGCCCATCAGCATCCGCTCCGCCACCTGGCGAGCGGTGGGCGCTGCGACCACCTCGTCCATCCAGATGTTGCGCAGCGTGGTGTAGCGGTCGAGCGCAGCCTTCAGCAGGCCTTCCTTGTTGCCGAAGCAGGCGTAGAGACTGGGCGGATTGATGCCCATGGCCTCCGTGAGCTGGGCAATGGTCGCGCCCTCATAGCCATGGCGCCAAAACACTTCCATCGCCTGGTCCAACGCCGTTTCGGCGTCGAATTCGCGGGGGCGTCCCATGCCCATGTGCCTGTCTCCTCGGATTCGGCGTGCTGTCTCAGCCTAACGCCGGATCCTATCTATTTGTTCTAGCTTTCTTTTTCTTGTGTCTTCCAATCGTCGCGGTATCGGCGTACAATTTTCTTAGTGATTGGTACATAAGTATCTTGCACTGCGGTATCCAGCTCCACATCTGTAGTGAACACTACATATCTGGAGCGCGCAAATGCATCCCTCCCAAAATACCTCCCGTACCGGCCATTTCCGCCGCCTTCTGGGCGGCGTCGCCATCGTGGGCGCCCTCGCCGCGGCCGGCTCGATCGTGACCGGCCGCTATTTTCATGCGGCGCAAGCGACCGCACCGGCGGCCGCAGCTGAACAAGCCGTTTCCGTCACCGTCGCGATGATCGAGCCGCGGCAGACCGTGCTGTGGGACGATTTCTCCGGCCGGCTCGAGGCGATCAACCGTGTCGAGCTCCGCCCCCGCGTTGCGGGTGCGATCATGTCGGCGAACTTCACCGAGGGCGCGCTGGTGAAGGCCGGCGACGTGCTGTTCAAGATTGATCCCGCCCCCTATGCGGCCGAGGTCGACAAAGCTGCCGCCCAGCTCGAGGCCGCCAAAGCGCGCGTCGTCTTCACCCAAAGCGAACTCGAGCGTGGCGCACAGCTCGTCGGCAACGCCGTGGTCACCCGGCGGGACTACGACCAGCGCGACAACGCCAATCGCGAAGCGATCGCCAACGTCAAGGCGGCCGAGGCGACGCTGCAGACCGCAAAGCTCAATCTCGACTACACCGAAGTGCGCGCGCCCGTGGATGGCCGCGTCGGCAAGATCGAGGTCACCGTCGGCAATCTCGTCGCCGCCGGCACCGCCTCGCCGGTGCTGACCTCGCTGGTCTCGGTCAATCCGATCTACGCCTCGTTCGATGCGGACGAAGAGGTGGTGCTGCGCGCGCTGAACTCGATCGCCGATGCTTCCGGCCAACGCGGCAAGCTCGACCAGATCCCGGTCGAGATGACGACCTCGGGCGGCTTGTCCGCGAAGGGCAACATCCAGCTCATCGACAACCAGGTCAACGGCCAGAGCGGCACCATCCGTGTCCGCGCGGTGTTCCGCAACGACGATGGGCGTCTCATCCCCGGCCAGTTCGCGCGCGTGCGCATGGGCCAGCCGAAGCAACAGGCGCTGGTGATGATCGACGAGCGCGCGATCGGCACCGACCAGGACAAGAAGTTCGTGATGGCAGTCGGCGACGACAGCCGCGCCGTCTACCGGCCGGTCACGCTCGGCGGCGCGGTCGATGGGCTTCGCATCGTCACCTCGGGCCTGAAGTCCGGCGACCGCATCGTCGTCAATGGTCTGCAACGCGTGCGTCCGGGAGCCCTCCTCAAGACGGAGGTGGCGGCGATGGGTGCACGGGGGCCGCAGCAGGCGTCGAACCACAGCAACCAGGACGTGGTGCAGCGTTAATGCACCCCGTAATCCCGGGGCGCGCATCGCGCGAACTACGGTGCGCAATTGCGCACCTGAGAATCTCGAGCGTACGAAACTCCGAACACATCACCTCTGGATTCCGGGTTCGCGCTTCGCGCGCCCCGGAATGACGAGTGGAGGTCTCGGAGAACATCAGAATATTGCCCAGGGGCAAGGCCATGAATCTGTCAAAGTTCTTCATCGATCGTCCGATTTTCGCCGGCGTGCTGTCGGTCCTGATCTTCCTTGCCGGCCTGATCTCGCTGTTCGCGATGCCGATCTCGGAATATCCGGACGTCGTGCCGCCCTCCGTCGTGGTGCGCGCGACCTATCCCGGCGCCAACCCCAAGGTTATCGCGGAGACAGTGGCGACCCCGATCGAGGAGCAGATCAACGGCGTCGAGAACATGCTCTACATGTCGAGCCAGGCGACCACCGACGGCGCGATGACGCTGACGGTGACGTTCCGGCTCGGCACCGATCCCGACAAGGCGACGCAGCTGGTGCAGAACCGCGTGCAGCAGGCCGAGCCGCGCCTGCCGGCCGTGGTGCGCCAGCTCGGCATCATCACCAAGAAGTCCTCGCCCGACCTCACCATGGTGGTGCATCTGTTGTCGCCGAACGGCCGCTACGACATGACGTATTTGCGCAACTATGCCGTGCTCAACGTCAAGGACCGGCTGGCGCGGATCGACGGCGTCGGCGACGTCCAGCTCTATGGCGCCGGCGACTATTCGATGCGGGTCTGGGTCGATCCGCAGAAGGCGGCCGAGCACGGCCTGACCGCAAGCGACATCGTGCGCGCCATCCAGGCGCAGAACGTCGAGGCTGCCGCCGGCGTGGTCGGCTCCTCTCCGAACGTCAAAGGCATCGATCTCCAGCTCTCGGTCAATGCCGAAGGCCGGCTCGCCAACGAGGAGCAGTTCGGCGACATCGTGGTCAAGACCGGCACGCGCGGCGAGGTCGTTCGTCTGCGCGATGTCGCGCGCATCGAGCTCGGCGCGTCCGAATACGGCCTGCGCTCGCTGCTCGACAACAAGCATGCGGTGGCAATCCCGATCTCCCAGGCGCCCGGCTCCAACGCGCTGCAGATCTCCGACAACGTCCGCGCCACCATGGCGGAGATCAAGAAGAACATGCCGGAGGGCGTGTCCTACCAGATCGTCTACGACCCGACTCAGTTCGTTCGCTCCTCGATCGAAGCCGTCATCCACACGCTGTTGGAAGCCATCGCTCTCGTGGTGCTGGTGGTGATCCTGTTCCTCCAGACCTGGCGGGCTTCGATCATCCCCCTGCTGGCCGTGCCGGTGTCGATCGTCGGCACCTTCGCCGTGATGCACGTGTTCGGCTTCTCGATCAACGCGCTCACCCTGTTCGGCCTGGTGCTCGCCATCGGCATCGTCGTCGACGACGCCATCGTCGTGGTCGAGAACGTGGAGCGCAACATCGAGTCCGGGCTGTCGCCGCGCGATGCCACCTATCAGGCCATGCGCGAGGTCTCGGGCCCGATCATCGCGATCGCGCTGGTGCTGATCGCGGTGTTCGTGCCGCTCGCCTTCATCTCCGGCCTCACGGGACAGTTCTACAAGCAGTTCGCGCTAACGATCGCGATCTCGACGGTGATCTCGGCCATCAATTCCCTGACGCTGTCTCCGGCGTTGTCGGCGCTGCTGCTCAAGGGCCACAACGAGCCGAAGGACCGGCTGACGCTGATCATGGAGAAGAGCCTCGGCTGGTTCTTCCGCGGGTTCAACAAGGCGTTCACGCGGTCCTCGGAGAACTACAGCGGCAGCGTCGGCAAGGTGATCTCGCGTAAGTCCGCGATGATGGGCCTTTATGTGGTCCTCGTCGGACTCACCGCATTTCTGTTCCAGCAGGTGCCTGGTGGATTCGTGCCGGGCCAAGACAAACAGTACCTCGTCGGCTTTGCCCGCCTGCCCGACGGCGCCACGCTCGACCGCAGCGAAGAGGTGATCCGCAGGATGAGCGACATCGCGCTGACCCAGCCCGGTGTCGAGAGCTCGGTAGCCTTCCCGGGCCTGTCGATCTCCGGCTTCACCAACTCATCCAATGCCGGCATCGTGTTCTCGACGCTGAAGCCGTTCGACGAGCGCAAGGATCCCTCGCTCAGCGGCCCTGCGATCGCGGCCGAGCTGAACAAGAAATATGCCGGCATCCAGGAAGCCTTCATCGCCATGTTCCCGCCGCCGCCGGTCAACGGCCTCGGCACCATCGGCGGCTTCAAGCTGCAGATCGAGGACCGCGCCGGTCTCGGCTATGACGCCCTGAATGAGGCCACCAACGCTTTCATGGCGGCGATGCAGAAGGCGCCGGAGATCGCCGGCGTGTTCTCCAGCTTCCAGGTCAACGTGCCGCAGCTGTTCGCCGACATCGACCGCACCAAAGCGCTGCAGCTGGGCGTGCCCGTCACCGAGGTGTTCAACACGCTGCAAATCTACCTCGGCTCCTACTACGTCAACGACTTCAACAAGTTCGGCCGCACCTATTCGGTCCGCGTCCAGGCCGACGCACCGTTCCGCGCCCGCGCCGACGACATCAGGCAGTTGAAGGTGCGCTCGTCGTCCGGCGACATGGTGCCATTGTCGGCGCTGCTCAACATCCGCCAGAGCGCGGGGCCGGAGCGCGCGATCCGCTACAACGGCTTCCTGTCGTCCGACATCAACGCGGCGGCTGCGCCGGGCTTTTCATCGGGCCAGGCGCAGGAAGCGGCGACGCGGATCGCGGCGGAGGTGCTGCCGCCGGGCTTTGCCTTCGAATGGACCGACCTGACCTATCAGGAGTTCATCGCCGGCAATTCCGGCATCTGGGTGTTTCCGCTGGCGATCCTGCTGGTGTTCCTGGTGCTGGCCGCGCTCTATGAGAGCCTGACCCTGCCGCTATCGATCATCATGATCGTGCCGATGGGCTTGCTCGCCGCGATGTTCGGCGTCTGGATCTCCAAGGGCGACAACAACGTCTTCACCCAGATCGGCCTCATCGTGCTGGTCGGCCTCTCCGCCAAGAACGCGATCCTGATCGTCGAATTCGCGCGCGAGCTCGAATTCGCCGGGCGCACGCCGATCCGGGCTGCGATCGAAGCCAGCCGCTTGCGGCTACGCCCGATCCTGATGACGTCGATGGCGTTCATCATGGGCGTGCTGCCGCTGGTGCTCTCGACCGGCGCGGGCTCGGAGATGCGGCGCGCCATGGGCGTTGCCGTGTTCTCGGGCATGATCGGCGTCACCGTGTTCGGCCTGTTCCTGACGCCGGTGTTCTATGTGCTGCTTAGAACCGTCACCGGCATGAAGCCGCTGGTTCATCACGGCAGCGACATCAGCGCAGCGCCGGTCCAGGGGCCTGCCGAGTGAACAGCGTCCCGCCGCGGCACGCCCCCGGCGGGACCATCATTTCCGGTTCTCCTCGCAGAATTTCAGCGCCGCCAGCGCCTCGCCGGCCCGCGGGATCTGCATCTCGATGCTGTCATCGTCGTCGTCCTCGAAGTCCAGCGTGAGGCGCTTGGCCTTCGCGAGGCGGTCCATGATCGACTGGTCGTATGCGAAGATGCCGCGCACCGTCGTCTTGTCCATGACCTCCCACTTGGCCTTCTTCATGATGTCGGCATCGTCGGTGCCGACATCGGCCCGGAGGATCTCACCGGCCTTGTCCCATTCCCAACCGTCGTAGATCATCACGATCACGATCGCCTGCTCGGAATAGGTGATCACGATGACGTAGTCGCGGTTCTCGTCATCCTTGTCCTTGTAGCCGCGGCTGGCATTGCAATGGGTGTCCTGCGCCCGCTTCTCGATGGTCCAGTCGCCGACTTTGGATTGTTGCGCAAGCGCGGGCCTCGAGCTCGAGGCGGTTGCGCTCAAGACGCAAGCGAGAATTCCGGCGGCAAGAAGAGATCGTTTCATGTCGGCCTCCAGCGCGTTCCCCGCGCCGAGATGACCACCTCTCCCGGCGGCTCGCAAGAGGGCGAGGCGAACGGCCGGCGGCCGTCCTATCCCCGCCGCGGCACGATCGCGATCGGAGTGAAGGTGTAAACCTCCTCGCCGTTCTGGTTGAACATGGTCCATTTCACCAGAGCGATGCCTTGCGGCTTCGATTTCGACGGCGTCAGGCTCATGACCTCGCCGACCAGATGCAGGCGGTCGTTGGGCCGCACCGGCATGGTCCAGCGCAGGCCGTCCACCCCGGCGCCGATCAGCGGATGCGGGCCGAACGGACGGGTCTGGATCGCAAGGTTCATCGCGATCGCGGCGGTGTGCCATCCCGAGGCGGCAAGCCCCTTGAACAGGGTCTGCTTCGCCGCCTCGTGGTCGAGATGCATCGGCTGCGGATCGAACTCGGCGGCAAAGCGCTTGATGTCGGCCTCGGTGACCACGACTTCGGGGGATTTGAACTGCATTCCGATGGTGAGATCGTCGAACCACTCGACCTGCGCCATGATTTTGCCTCGCAAAATGACGTGCCGCTCCCGAAGAGACGGCTCAAAATCGACTGAGCCATGAGGGATATAGCGGGCCCGCAGCGCACAAACCAGCGCAAGGTTCCTGACGAAACCCCTTTCCCGATGCGACGAAACACGCCTGAAACAGATGGCCGCTTAAGTAGTTGTCAAAATAAATACAGGGACGGCCACCATGCAGTTCATCCTCGACCTGATCTACGAATATTCGTGCTGCCAGAATCTCGTTGCCCAGCCGCTGCGGGAGGACGAGCTATGATCGAGCTGATCTCAGCCCTGCTCGCGCTGTGCAGCATCGGCGTCTTCGCGGCGCATGCGTTCGACGCTTACCGCACTACGCATTCCTGACCGTTCTGACGCTAAAGCGCGATGCGATTAGGATGAATCGTCATCGCGCTTTAGGTTGTTGTTTGAGCATGATCTTTTTGGAAAACCGCTCCGCACTTTTCCTCTGGATCATGCTCTAGAAAGGTCGCCGGTAGAAGTGCTCGGAATGCGTCGCCGGCGGAAACCGGTTGGCGAGCGCAAGCGCCCCTCTCTCGTCCGTCTCGAGCGCGATCTTCTGCGCCAACATCACATCGCCCGGTACCAGGAAGCCTGACGGGACGAAGCACCACCCCATCGTCGCGCGCCCCTCACTATCGACCTCGTGGACGTTGGCGGCTGTGCCGTAGTGGATGCGATAGGTCCGGCCGGTGTCGCAACCGACGACGTCGAAATACCGAAACTGCTCGAATTGAGCGCGCTGCGCCGGTGACAGCCATTCGGCCAGAAGCCGGCGGCCGCGCGCATCCGGCGTGTTCTCGCCGAAGAAGCGGCGATAGAGTTCACGCAGCGCATGCAGGCGCGCACGCGCCGGCGCGCGGAGCCAAACTGCCGCGATCATGAGCAGCTCAGATCAACCGCCGACCAGGCGGGGATAGAACAGCGTTTCCTGCGCGGTCGGATCGAACGATCGGATCCGGGTCACTTCGCCGGGTCCGGTTCGAAGCGCGGCGGTGAAGCCCGCTCCGGTCAGCTCACGAAAGCGCCGTTCGGCTCGCGCCAGCGCCTCGGCGTTGCCAGGATCAAACTCGTGGCGCGTATCGCCAGTTTGGTCCATCACGATCTGGGTAGCCATGTTGAGTCTCCTCATGCCCAGCCCTGAACTTGATCAAAGCAAACCTCGTGCCGTCGGTTCCAGAAGGCAACAACTTTCTCTCGCCGTCGCATCACACGTCGCTGAGCAAGAGCTCAGCGTGAGGCCGCGGCACTCCCGCCCTCGTCGATCTGCCGGCCCATCAGCGCGATCGCCTTCTGATAGACACCAGCGGCATTCCAAGCCTCGATGGCAGCGAAATTGGGCTCGCCCGGCTGGTATCCGGCTCCCGCACGCCAACCATGGGCTTTGAGGAAATTCGCGGTCGAGTTCAGCGCATTGGCCGCAACTTCGAGATTGCCGGTGCCGTAGGCCAGAATGCTCTTGGGCATGAACTGGGTCTGGCCGACCTCGCCATGCATGGAGCCGCGGGTCGATCCCGACAGCGTACCGCGGTCGATCAGCTTCAGGGCCGCATAGAGCTGGTCGGTGAAGAATTCGGGACGGCGGCAGTCATAGGCGAGGGTCGCAATCGACGACAGCATGTTCTGGTTGCCGCGCTGGCTGCCGAAGCCGGTCTCCATGCCCCAGATCGCGATCAGCGGCCCGGGCGGGACGCCATAGCGCTGCTCGATCGAGGCGAACAAAGCGGCCTGCGACTGCTTGAGCTGCCGGCCCTTGGCGACGATGGTGGTGGCGCCGCGCTTGGCCAGGAACTGGTCCAGCGTCAGCGAGAAGCTGCGCTGGCCGCGGTCGGCCGCGATCGTGGCGCTGGCATAGTTCGTCTGCATCAGCGCAGACAGCGCGGTGGGACCGATGCCCTTGCCCTGAGCCTCCGCGCTGAACTCGCGCTTCCAGGCCTCGAAGCCGGCCGGCGAGCTGCCGCATTGCGCGGCCTCGGCGGAGGATGCCAGGCAACCGAGCAGCGTCATTGCGCCAAGAACCGCTCCCGCAACAGCCCTGCCCCTGATCATGCCCGACCTCTCCTGTCCTGTACCGCTCGGCGGCGCAATCTTACCCGCTGGAATGCGCCGACTCCATGGCCCGATCATAGGACAATTCGAGGCCTTCCAGGTTGCCCTCTTTGCGCCATTTGTCGAGCAGCCGCAGGAATGCCACCGGCCCGCGCCAATATTGGCTGTTTCTTGCCGCGATCGGATCGAACACGCCTTCGTTATTGTAGTAGCCCGGCGTGCATTCGGCGAGATAGGTCTGCCGACCGAGCGCGGCCTTGACGACCTCCTCGACCCAGGCGTTCTCGGCCGCAAGCGTCGGCTCCAGGGTGCGTGCGTTGCGCTCGCGCGCCTGCTTGATGACATAGGCGATGTGCTGCGACTGCTCGTCGATGATGTGCGGAAAATTGGCGCTCTGGCCGGCCTGCACGGTGACGATCAGGAAGCAGTTCGGAAAACCGCGGCTGTAAAAGCCGTGCAGCGTCTTGACGCCGTCCTGCCAGCGCTCGGACAGGCTCATGCCGTCGCGGCCATAAACCTCGAAGCCCATGCGCTGCGCGTAATCGGTGCCGACCTCGAAGCCGCTGGCATAGATCAAGCAGTCGAGCTCGTAGGCCTTGCCGCCGGCGACGACGGCATTCTCGGTGATGCGTTCGACGCCCTTCCCCCCGGTATCGACGAGATGCACGTTGGGACGGTTGAAGGTGTCCAGATATTCGTCGTGGAAGCACGGCCGCTTGCAGAACGCCTTGTACCAGGGCTTGAGCGCAGCCGCGGTCGCCTCGTCCTTGACCACGGTGTCGACGCGCGCGCGGATCTCCTCCATCTTGCGGTAGTCGGCCTGCTCGATGACCTTCAGCGCTTCCTCAATCGAAGTCACCGGCTGCTTTTGCCGGCGCGGTGCCAGCAGGATTTCGCCGAGCAGGCCGGTCCAGCCGTCCTGCACCAGGTCCTGCTCGAACGGCTCGCCTGAAATCACGGCGGTAAAATTGTCCATGCGCTCGCGCTGCCAGCCTGGCTTGAGGCTCTGCGCCCAGGCCGGGTCCGTCGGACGATCGTCGCGAACGCCGATTGCGGACGGCGTGCGCTGGAACACATAGAGCTCCTTGGCGGAGCGGCCGAGATGCGGCACGCATTGCACGGCGGTGGCGCCGGTGCCGATGATGCCGACGCGCTTGCCGGCAAGACCGGTAAGGCCACCATCCGCGTTGCCGCCGGTGTAGCCGTAATCCCAGCGGCTGGTATGAAAGCTGTGACCTCTGAACGTCTCGATGCCGGCAATCCCCGGCAGCTTCGGACGGCTCAGCGGACCGCCGGCGAGGATGACGAAGCGCGCGCGGATCTGGTCGCCCCTGTTGGTCTCGACCAGCCACCGCGCCTCATGCTCCTGCCAGGTCATCCGCGAGATGACGGTCTGAAACAGCGCGCGCTCGTACAGGTCGAAATGACGGCCGATGCGGCGCGAGTGCTCGTAGATCTCCGGCGCCCGGGCATATTTGCGCACGGGCATGTAACCGGTCTCTTCCAGCAACGGCAGGTAGATATAGCTCTCGGTATCGCAGGCGGCGCCGGGATAACGATTCCAGTACCAGGTGCCGCCGAAGTCGGCGGCCTTTTCCACGATACGAAAATCCGCGATGCCGGCCTCGCGCAATCGCGCGCCACACAGCAGGCCGCCGAAGCCACCGCCGACGATGAGCACTTCGGTCGCTTCGTTGATGGCCGCGCGCGCAAATCCGGGATCGGCCCAGGGGTCGTCGAGATAACGGCCGAACTCGCCCGCAACCTCGACATACTGCGCCTTGCCCTCGGCGCGCAGACGGCGGTCGCGCTCGTCGCGATAACGGGCACGGAGGGCGGAAATATCGACCGTAGATGCGCCGGTTGCATCGGTCTTGTGTCTTTCCGCTGACATTCGATTCCTCCCGCGCATGCTGCTTCGTCGGCAGCTCACCGCACGTTAGCGCCGAAAAAGCGCGGCATGCAATCACGCTGATTGTTTTTTGCGTGAACGCTGCGTGACCTTCCGCTAACCTCGAGCGCAAATCACGAGCCTACGCCATGCAACGACATGGCCATCCGGAGGGAGACCATGCAGGGATTGATGATGGACATGCCGCTGCTGATCAGCGGCCTGATCCAGTATGCGGCCGATTATCATGGCGAAGCCGAGATCGTCGCACGCGAGATCGAGGGCGACATCCATCGCTACACCTACTCAGACGCGCATCCGCGTATTAAGCGCATGGCGCTGGCGCTGAAGCGGCTCGGCATGAAGCAAGGCGACCGCGTCGGAACGCTGGCCTGGAATACACACCGGCATTTCGAGATGTTCTACGCCGCGCCGGGCATGGGCTACGTGCTGCACACGGTCAATCCCAGGCTGTTTCCCGAGCAGCTCGTCTACATCATCAACCATGCCGAGGACCGCCTGCTCTTCATCGATCGCGCCACGCTGCCGCTCGTGGAGGCGATCGCGCCGCAGCTAACGACGGTCGAAGCCTATGTCGTGATGTCCTCGCGCGAGCGGATGCCGGAGACGAAGCTCGCGAACGTGCATTGTTACGAAGAGCTTCTGGAACGCGAGAACGATGCCGGCTTCGCCTGGCCGGAGTTCGACGAGAAGTCCGCCTCCACGATCTGCTACACGTCGGGCACGACGGGCAATCCCAAGGGCGTAATCTACTCGCACCGCGCCGCGATCCTGCAGACCATGACCTGCTGCAATTTCGACTTCCTGCCGGGACACGTCGAAGGCGTGCGCGAGGTGATGATGCCGATGGCGCCGCTCTTCCACGGCAATGGCTGGAACATGCCGTTCACCGCGCCCTATACCGGCTCCAAGCTGGTACTGCCCGGCCGCAACTACGAGCCGGACAAGCTCTATGAATTGCTGGAAGGCGAGAAGGTGACGCTGTCGGCGGGCGTGCCGAGCTTCTGGCTGATCCTGCTCGATTGGCTCGGGCGGACCGGCAACAAATTCTCGGCCTTGCGCGCGACGTTGTCGTCAGGCTCGGCCCCGCCGCGCGCGATGGTGGAGAAGCTCAAGCGCGAGTACAATGTCGATTACATCCAGGCCTGGGGCATGACCGAGGCGCTGGGCTGCTCGATGCCGGGCCTGCGGCCGGGCTCGGAGCATCTCAGCGAGAAGGAGAAATTCGACCGGCGCCAGGTCTCCGGCCGCGCCTGCTTCGGCACGCATTTGCGCATCGTCGACGACGCCGGCATTGAGCTGCCGCGCGACGGCAAGACGGTCGGCCATCTGCGCGCCCGTGGCCCCTGGGTCGCCTCCGGCTACATGAAGCTGGACGAAGGCCTCGACCGCGACGGCTGGCTGATCACCGGCGACATGGCCGTGATCGACCCACAAGGCCACGTCACGCTGACCGACCGTTCCAAGGACGTGATCAAGTCCGGCGGCGAGTGGATCTCCTCGATCCAGCTCGAGGACATCGCCCTGTCCCACCCCGACGTGCTGCAAGCGGCCGTCGTCGCGATCAGCCACGAGAAATGGCAGGAGCGCCCCCTGCTCCTCGTCGTCCGCAAGAAGGGCGCGACCGTCGACGGCAAGGCGCTGCTCGAGCACATGCGTCCGAAGATCGCGAGCTGGTGGCTGCCGGACGCCGTCGAATTCCTCGACGAATTCCCGATGACCGGCACCGGCAAGGTGCTGAAATCCGCTCTGCGCGATAGGTTCAAAGAGTACCGGGTCGCGTGACCCGGTCGCCGTCGATCAAGGAGACCAGAAAATGCTCTATCCGATGTCGCCAAAAGTCGTCGAGCTCAAGCGCAGGCTCGAAAGCTTCATGGACCGGCACATCTATCCCAACGAGGAGCGCTTCTACCGCGAGGCTGAAGAGCTCGGGCCGTGGAAGGTCTATCCGGTCGTCGAGGAGCTTAAGCCGCTGGCGCGCGCGGAGGGGCTGTGGAATCTGTTTCTGCCCGAGAGCGATCACGGCGCGGGCCTCTCCAATCTCGAATACGCGCCACTGTGCGAGGTGATGGGCCGTTCGCACCTTGCTCCTGAAGTCTTCAACTGCTCGGCGCCCGACACCGGCAACATGGAGGTGCTGGAGCGTTACGGCAGCGAGCAGGACAAGGAGCGCTGGCTGAAGCCGCTGCTCGCGGGCGAAATCCGCTCCTGCTTCGCCATGACCGAGCCGGCGGTCGCATCATCCGATGCGACCAACATCGAGAGCTCGATCGTACGGGACGGCCACCATTACGTCATCAACGGGCGCAAATGGTACACCACCAACGCGACCGACCCTCGCTGCAAGATCTGCATCTTCATGGGCAAGACCGACCCCGACAATCCCGACCGTCACAAGCAGCAATCCATGATCCTGGTGCCGATGGACACGCCGGGCATCGAGGTCAAGCGTCCCCTGCCCGTGTTCGGCTTCTACGGCGTGCCCGACCGCGCCTCCGAAGTGGTGTTCACCAATGTGCGCGTGCCCAAGGAGAACATGCTGCTCGGCGAGGGCCGCGGCTTCGAGATTGCGCAGGGCCGTCTCGGGCCCGGCCGCATCCATCATTGCATGCGGCTGATCGGCCTTTCCGAACGCACGCTGGAGAAGATGTGCCGCCGCGTGCGGAGCCGGGTCGCCTTCGGCAAGCCGGTCTCGGAGCAGACGGTGACGCAGGAGCGCATTGCGGAGGCGCGCATCATGATCGAGCAGGCGCGGCTACTGACGCTGAACGCGGCCCATGCGATGGACACGGTCGGCAACAAGGTGGCGAAGGCAGAGATCGCAATGATCAAGGTCGCCGTGCCCAACATGGCCTGTCAGATCATCGACTGGGCCATTCAGGCCCATGGCGGCGGCGGCACCTCGAACGATTTCGGCCTGACGCAGGCCTACGCCACCGCGCGCTTGCTGCGACTTGCCGATGGACCCGATGAGGTCCATCGCAACCAGATCGCGCGGCTCGAGCTGAAGAAATACTCGAACGCCTAAGAAAGGCGCTCTTCCTTCGCTTCAGTTCACCACATAGACGTCAGGATCGGCGCTCGAGCTCGGTTTCTTGAAGGCGTTGCGCAAGGCTGATGACATCGGGACGTTGTAGTTGAGGCCGTTCGGCGGCGTCGGCGATTGCAGCCACTTCTTGTAGAGCGCCTCGATCTCGGGGGTGGCATAAAGCTCCGCGGTGGCGCGATCGGCGAGCGCCTTGAACGGCGCATCCTCTCGCCGCAGCATGATGCCGTAGGGCTCGGGCTTGGAGAACGCCTCCTCGCTGATCATGTAAGCTTGCGGCTCCTTCGACCGCGCGATCGCGACCGCGAGCTGGACGTCGTCGAGCGCATAGGCCTGGGCGCGGTCGGTCTCCAGCAGCAGGAAGGCCTCGGCCTGGTCCTTGGCCGGCATGATGTTGATGCCGAGATTGCGCTCGGTGTTGACCTTGGCGAGCTGCGTCAAGTTCACGGATCCCGCGACCGCCGTGACCGCCTTGCCCTTGAGATCGTCGATGGTCTTGATGCTCGCCGCCTTCCTGGCCGCGAACCGCGTCGCGCTGAGGAAGTGCGTGTTGGTGAAGGCGACCTGCTTCTGGCGGTCGGCATTGTTGGTGGTCGCCGAGCAATGCAGGTCGAGCGTGCCGTTGACCATCAAAGGAATCCGGTTCGAGGACGTCACCGCGACAGTCTCGACCGAAATGTCTGATATGCCGAGCTGCTTCTTCACGGCTTCGACGATACGGAGGCAGATGTCCATGGCAAAGCCGACCGGCTTCTGGTTGCCGTCGAGATAGCTGAATGGGACGGAGGCCTCCTGATAGCCCAGCGTGATCTTCTTGGTCTCCTTGATCTTCTGGAGCGTGCCCGCGAGGTCTTCGGCTGACGCCGCGCCTGCAAGACTTGTCAGGGCAAGGAAAAGAACGGGTAGACGCATCAGTTGCTCCTCAATGGGGTCGTCGGCCTTATCGCGAGGGGGGTGATAACCGACACATGCAGCGTCCGCCAGACGGGACAGCGACTACCAGCTATCGCGCTTTTCAATACTGGCCAAACCGACGCTGCTTCACTGGCACGTCAGCTGCTGCTCGAACCAGCCGCTCAACCGATCCGACAGGGACGGCCACATCCGCCGGAAGCTGTCGAGCTTGCCGACATTGGCGCGGTACATCGCCCGCGATTCGCGCTCGATGGCCGGAAGGTCGACGCCCGTGCAGACCCCGTCCCGCGCGATCGTCCTGCCGGCGACGACCACCTCCTTCACCAGCGACGCATTGCCGCGCGCGAACAGCAGCGCCATCGGGTCAACCGACATGATCTGGTCTCGATCGAGCCGGTCAAGATCGATCACGACGTAGTCGGCGGGATTGCCCGCCGCGAGCTCACCATTCCCGGGCGCCCCGGTCGCATGGCGTCCGTTGCGGATGGCGAGCGAAAACATCTCGGCCGGCGCCCATGTCGCCTTGAAGCCGAGGCCGCCGTGGACCATCTGCACCAGCCGCATCTCGCGCAGGATGTCGTCATCCTCGTCCAGCGCCAGGCCGTCGACGCCGACGGCAATGGCGCAGCCGCATCTGTGCGCGGCGGCGATCGGGGCGAGGCCCGAGCGCAAATGCATGTTCGAGCTGAAATTGGTGACGATGCGCGCGCCGGAGGCGGCGATCATCTCCAGCTCATCCGGACGGGCGTGAATGCAATGCGCCAGCGTCAGCCGCCCGGAGAGAAAGCCGACATCGCGAAGCCAGCGCACCATTTCCGGAAAGTGCTGGTCGGCCCAGGCACGCTGGTACACAGTTTCCAGCAGATGCATGTGAATGCGGCGACCGGAGCGCGCGGAGTTCTCCGCGACGGCCTCCAGCAGCGGCTTCGAGCACCATTGCACACCGGCCGGCCCGAGCTGCACGTCGACCATCGGTCCGGCGATGGCTGCGGCAATTGCGTCGGTCAGCTCGATATAGGCCTTCGGCGACAGCGGCGCGCGAACGAAGAGATCCTCGATCGTCTTGCGATCGTCCCCGGGAAGACCTGAAAGCACCGGCTCGGCATCACCGTAGACGATGGGGTTCTGGTCGCGCACCGCCATTGCAAACGCCATGCGAATCCCGACGTCGGATGCGGCCTTCGCGATGGCCTTGGCCTCGTCCAGCAGCGGCATCGTCCCGCTCGGACGCGTGTAATGGACCATCATCGCCGCGCAGCCTGCCTTGGCGGAACGGGCCAATGCCGAGACGGCTGTCAGATAGGGATCGACCGGCGAGCCCAGCGCGGTGCGCAAAATCCAGCTTTCCAGGGGCATGCCGACCGCACCGAAGGACGACGCCGTGGCACGGGCATGATCATGGGCGTTGACGAAGGCGGGGATGACGAAGGAGCGAGGCGCCGGCCCCGCTCCTTCCGAGATTTCGGTGATGACGCCCTCGTCGTGCCGCAGCACGACGTTCTCGCTGACGCCACGGTCAGGGCCACGGAACAGGCTGGTTGCCGAGATCTCCGTGGCCATGGCTGTTCCTCCAATCTCAGTTGGCAGTGTACACCAGTTCCCGCTCCGCGCGCGGCGGCAGGAATTCGCGCGAGAACACCTCCGCCGGCGTCGGCGCACGGGCGAGCTGATAGCCCTCGACCACGATGCCGATCGCGCGCGTCATCCGGTCGTCCTTGATGTCGCCGATGCCGATCTCCTTCATCTCGGACGAGACGATCAGCTTCTCGAAGGAATATTGCAGCCGGCGCTTCTCCACCTCGGCGTTGATGAGGTTGTCGTAGTTAAGTGCCGCCTTCATGCCGGCATTCTGGTCCTTGGCAATCGCCATCGCACCCTTGTTGATGGCGCGCACCAGGCCCGCCACGGCCTTCGGATTCGAGGCGATCAGCTTGCGGGAGACCATCACGCCGTTGGAGTAGAGATCGAGGCCATATTCACCGAAGGAGAACCATTTGAAGTCCTTGTCCGGATCTTGGCGGTTGAGCACCAGATTGAAATAGCTGGTGATGTTGAAGACGAGGGCCGCATCGATGTCACCCTTGATCAGCATCGGCTCCTGCAGGTTCGGCGCCATGTTGGAGATCTTGATCTTCTCGCCGTCGAGCCCGTTCTTGCGGGTGAACACCGGCAACAAGCGCGTGGTCGGCGTGCCCTGCGCACCGCCGAGCGTGCGGCCTTCGAAATCCTTGATGGTGTTGATGCCGCTGCTCTTCTTGGCGACGATGGCGAACGGCGGCTGATTCCACATCATGTAGACCATGACGGGCGCCTCCTGCGGCTTGGTCGAGGCGTTCTGGATGATGGCGTTGACGTCGCCGAAGCCGGCGTCATAGGCGCCCGACATCACGCGCGTGACGGTGGCGCCGGAGCCCTCGCCCTGATCGATGACGACGTTGAGGCCTTCCTCTTTGAAGAAGCCGTTGTCCTTGGCATAGAAGAAGGCAGCGTCGCTGCCCTGGGTTTTCCAGCCTAGCGTGAACTTGATCGTGGTCTCCTGCGCGGTGGCGGCGCCTGCGGACAGCGCCAATCCAAGCAGCGCGGCGGTTAACTTCCTCAACATCGAGACCTCCTCAGCTTCGTTGCGTGACGGTTCAAGAAATCAGGTGGCGATCACGTCGTTCTTGCGCGTGGCCCAGCCGGTGACCTGTCCTTCGATCAGCGAGAACACGACGTAGAGCGCGACACCGAGCCCGGCGAGCACGAACAAGCCCGCGAACACCAGCGGCACGTTGAAATTGGAGGACGCGGTCATCATGACGTTGCCGATGCCGCGGTTGGAGGCGACCGTCTCCGACAGTACCGCGCCGACGAAGGCGTAAGAGATCGCGACCTTCAGCGAAGCAAAGAAGAACGGCATGGTGCGCGGCAGACCGACGTTCCACAGGATGTCGAGCTTGCTGGCGCCGAGCGCCTTCAAGACGTCCTCGAGCTCAGGCTCGGTGGTGGCAAGCCCCGTCGCGATATTGACCACGATCGGGAAGAAGCAGATCGACAGCGCAGTCAGCACCGCCGGCACCGTGCCGGAGCCGAACCACAGCACGAAGATCGGCACCACCGCGACCTTGGGGATCGAGGAGAAGCCGATCAGCAGCGGATAGCAGGTGTCGTAGGCCGTCTTCGACACGCCGATGATCGCGCCGAGGGCGACGCCGAGCGCGACGCCAAGCACGAAGCCGAGCATAGTGGTGGCGAGCGTCTGCACGATGTGCGGCCACAGCACCGGGAAGCGCTGGACCAGCGTCACGAAGACCTGCGAGGGCCGCGGCAGCACCAGATCGGACATGCCGGTCATCAGGCAGAACAGCTCCCAGGCGACGAAGAACAGCACGATCAGCCCCGCCGACCACGCTTTCTGCCTGATATCGATCCCGAACATCAGCCTGCCCCCTGCTCAGCGGCGCTGCGCGCATCCTCGATGAAGGCGCGCAGCTTCTGGTTCAGCGCGACGAAATCCGGCTCGAACGTCATCGCGACCGTGCGCGGCCGCGCGAATTCGACGCGGCTGTCGTCGAGGATGCGGCCGGGGCGCGCGCTCATCACGCAGATGCGGCTGGCAAGGAAGCCCGCCTCGCGCAGATCGTGCGTGACCAGCAGCACGGTCGGCTTGTGCGTCATCCAGAGATTCTGGAGGATCGCCCATAGCTCCTCGCGGGTGAACTGGTCGAGGGCGCCAAAGGGCTCGTCGAGCAGCAGCATGCGCGGCTCGTGGATCAGCGCACGGCAGAGATTGGCGCGCTGGAGCATGCCGCCGGAGAGCTGCCAGGGATAGCGGTTGCCAAACCCTTTGAGGCCGACCTGCTCCAGCAGCGCATTGGCCTTGTCGCGGAATTCGGTCTTGCGCAGCTTGCGGAACTTCGAGCGGAACGGCTCGACGATCTTCAGCGGCAGCATGATGTTCCGCTCGATCGTCATCCACGGCAGCATGGTCGGGTTCTGAAAGGCCATGCCGACCCGCATCGCCCGAGCCGCCACCTCGCGGCCGCCGACGATGACGACGCCGCTGGTCGGCTGCACCAGGCCGCTGACCAGCCGCAAAATGGTCGATTTGCCGCATCCGGACGGGCCGACCAATGCGACAAACTCGCCGTCGGCGATCTTGAGCGTGGTCTTCGACAAAGCAGGCACGGCGCGGTCGCCGCGCCCGAAGGTCACCGAGGCCTCCGACAGCTCGATGGCGATCGTCGCAGAGCCTTCGGGAACGGGCTGGCCGTCGAACTGGGCGTTGGGTTGCATGCGCATCACGGAAAAAAGTGCATGCAAGCTGGATGCCAGCGATCGAGCCCCGCGAAATCAAAGGCCTAGCCGAAACCCGCGCCAAACCGCCGGATTCGATTTAGGCAGTCCGGAGGCCAAACTGCATGCAATTGGAGCGCTGAATCGGCGCGAGCCTGTGCTAAAGAGAGATGTCACTCCCATGGGATTCGCCGATGGCGGCGCGCGCCAGCAGCAAGACTTCTGAATCGTCGGACAAGGTCAGCGTAATCTGCCGCGCGCTCCGGCGCGCCATCATCGAGCAGGCGCTGGAGCCCGGCGCCAAGCTGCCGGAAGATGCGCTCGGCGAACGTTTCGGCGTCAGCCGCACCATTGCCCGCCATGCGCTAGGTCAACTCGCCGCCGAAGGCCTGGTCGAGCTCCGCCGCAACCGGATCGCCGTGGTGGCGACGCCGAGCTGGCAGGAGGCGCGCGATGCCTTCGACATCCGCATCGAGCTCGAACGCCTCGTCGTGCGCCAGCTCGCGGGCAAGCTGACCAAGGCGCAGATCGCCGAGCTGAACGCCCATGTCGATGCCGAGGATCGCGCCCGCGGCGGCACGGATGCGGTGTCGATCCGACTCGCCACCGAATTCCACATTCTGCTTGCCCATATGACGAACAGCCCGATTCTGGTGCGCTATGTCAGCGAGGTCGCCTATCGCTGCTGCCTGACGCTGTCGCTGTACAGCCGGCCGCATTCCACCGAATGCGCCATCAACGAGCACCGCGCCATCATCGCGGCGCTTGCCAAGGGCGATGCGGCCAAGGTGATGGAATTGATGCATCATCACCTGGATTCGGTGGCCAATCGTGCGCTGGTCGCTCCCACTCCGCAGCGTGGCCGCGATCTGCTCGACATCCTCGCACCCTATGCGGACGAGGTGACGAGCAATCGCGTCGTCAAGCTGCCGAAAATCGCGCGGAGGGGCTAAGCCTCGATGCCGCGCTGGACGAGGATGCGCTCGGCGCTGTCGTTCCAGACATCCATCTTCACGATCTGCCCGTCCCTCACGACGAAGCGATCGACATAGCGGTTGCCCTCGAACGGCGTGCCGTCCATCCATTCGCCATAGAGCGTGCCGACGCTGTAGACGACGGTCTCGTCCGCGCCCGGGCAGACGTCGAACCGGTCCATCTTCTTCTTGACCCAGCGATAGCGTTTCGCGTTGAAGCCGGTCGGCCCGCGCGGATGGTCGAACGCGCGCCCGCCGGTGAACGTGATCACCGTGCCCGGCTTCATATAGGCCGCAGCGGCGTCGGGATCCGGTATCATCGAAGCGGTGAGATAGGCTTCGACAATCTCGGCGTCGGTCATCGGGCTTTCGGCTTTTGCGGCAGTAGACATCGCGGGGTTCTCTCCGGATGCCGCTATCTTACAATCCGGGTGCCTCAAAGTGCATGCACAATTTTTGGACAATCCAGCCTCAGCACTGCACACAATCTGGAGCTGCCCGCTCCGATGGCTTCGGCTAGGCTGCTGCAGCTGAATCCAACGCCATGACTACCCAAGCCGCTTTCGACCTGATCTTCCGCAACGCGCTGTTGCGCTCTTCCGCCGCACCGGTCGATATCGGGGTGAAGGACGGCCGCATCGCCGCGATCGCGCCAAAGCTGGCCTGCGAGGCCGCCGAGGTCGACGTTGACGGCCTCCTCGCCCTGCCCGGCTTCGTCGACACCCACATCCATCTCGACAAGGCCTGCCTGCTCGGCCGCTGCGGCCACGATCACGGCAGCGTCTCGGAGGCGATCCGCGCCGTCGCCGGGATGAAGAAGGATTTCACGATCGAGGACGTCTACGCACGCGGCGCAAGAGTGCTCGAACGCGCCATCGTCAACGGCACGACGCGCATGCGCACGCATGTCGAGATCGACCCCCGCATCGGCCTCCGCGGCTTCGAGGCGGTCAAGGCGCTGAAGCGCGATTACGCCTGGGCGATCGATCTCGAGCTCTGCGTCTTCCCGCAGGAAGGCCTCACCAACGATCCCGGAGCCGAGGAGCTGCTGGTCCAGGCGCTGGGCGAAGGCGGCGAGGTCATTGGCGGTTGTCCCTACATGGACACCGACCCGGACGCCCATCTCGCGCGCATCTTCGATCTCGCTGAGGAATTCGACATCGACGTCGACCTCCATCTCGATTTCGACCTCGATCCCTCCTGGTGGCATCTCGACGAGGTCTGCCGCCAGACCGAGCGGCGCAGCTACGGCGGACGCGTCGCGATCGGCCATGCCACGAAACTGTCGGCCTTGCCCCCCGAACGGATGAAGGCGGCCACTGCGCAACTGGCAAGGTCAGGCGTTGCGGTCACCGTCCTGCCCGCGACCGATCTCTATCTGATGGGGCGCGAGGCCACGCACAACGCGCCGCGCGGGCTGACCCTCGCCCACAAGCTTGCCGGCGACGGCGTGCTCTGCTCGGTCGCGACCAACAACGTGCTCAATCCCTTCACGCCGTTCGGCGATGCCTCGCTGCTGCGGATGGCGAACTTCTACGCCAACGTCGCGCACGCCTCGGTTCGCGACTTCGACACCTGCCTGGACCTCGTGACCGAGCTGCCGGCCCGGCTGATGAACCTCGCCGACTACGGCATCGAGGTCGGCAATCCCGCCGATCTGATCGTGCTCGATACCAAGGACAGCCGACTCGCGATCGCCGAGCTGCCTGACGTCCTGATGGGCTTCAAGCGCGGCCGGCAGACATTTGCACGGCCCCGGCCGACCCTGTTCAAGAGCTGAGCGCGTTTCACGGCCGATATTTCGGGCATCGCGCGCACAACCTGATCGGCCGCGAGGCCACGGCAGTTCGATTTTACCGCCGGTCCGCGCCGACCCGAGTTCGGTAGAATCCCGGACCGTAGCTCAACGCATTGCGAGGCAGGCCGCGCCGCCGTAACTACGACGTGCACTGACAATCTGCGTTCAGTGGGGGAGTATGAGTCTGTTCAGCGCATTCAGCAGCATTGATGATTCGGTCCAGGCCCGAACGCCGACCGATACGGCGGTGAAGCGGCTGGACGGCATCGGCCACGTTCTCTCGGGTCTCGATATCTCGGCCATCCAGACGCAGGCCGACGTGAACCGTACGCTCTGGACGCTCGATGCCGCCAGCAAGTGCGTTCGCGCCGTGCTGGCGGAGTTCCGCACCCAGCCGGCCACCGAGCAGCTCGTCCGTAAATCCCGCAATCTGATCGACCTCATCGAACGCGCGCGTGACCAGGTCGGGAGCTTCGAATCCCGCGACCCGGTCCTGAGCTGACTATTTCGTCCGATTGATCTTCGCCAGGATCCGGTCCGCCTCGGTGCGCCAGTCCGCACTGCGGGCGAATTCGCTGCTGCCCCTCAACCCGAACAGCCCCTCATCGGCGAGATCGGCCATCCAGGCCTGCCGCTCGGCCGTGCCTTGCGCCGAC
Source organism: Bradyrhizobium sp. IC3123 (assembly GCF_020193625.1). NCBI lineage: Bacteria > Pseudomonadati > Pseudomonadota > Alphaproteobacteria > Hyphomicrobiales > Nitrobacteraceae > Bradyrhizobium > Bradyrhizobium sp. IC3123. Next base: position 724,974 of record NZ_JADYVF010000002.1, read on the forward strand.
CACGGCGTCAGCCCCGCCTCGCGCACGGTCTCGGCGACCTCGCGCACCTCCTCGGCCCGGCGGCGGCCGTGCTCGATCACGCGCTGGAAGCAATAGGCGCCCAGCTCCTCCCAGTCGATCCCGGGGAACGTTTCCGCAAGCGAAGGCAGCACCGCATCCTCGACGCCATAGGCACGCGCCGTCGTGAAGCTCTCGATGACCATGGCCTCCAGGCCCTTGATCATGATGCTGCGGCACATTTTGACGGCCGAGGACACGCCGAGCTTGTCACTGGCAACCTTGGCCGCGAAACCGATCGCGTTCAGCAGCGGCTCGAGCTCTCTCGCGCCGGGTCCGCCGAGCAGCAAAGGCACCTTGATGCGATAAGGCGGCACTGAGGTCATCACCGCGCCCTCGACATAGCGCCCGGCGGCGCCGTCGATCAGCCCTGCCGCGCGCTGCTTGGCGCCGGGAGAGGCCGAGTTGAAATCGAGAAACCAGGTGCCCTGATTGATCGCTGCCGCACAGGCCTCTGCGACCGGCACGGCCTGGCTCGCCGTGACGGCGGAGATGATGAAGTCGGACTTCGCGGCCAGCTCTGCGTGGGAAGTTGCAAGAGAGACACCGAATTTCGCCGCATGCTCCTGCAGCGGCGCGCCCTGCTCGCCGCCGAGCTTGATGTCGTAGGCTGAGACTCTGATGTCCTGCTGGCGCAAATCCTCAGCCAGTATCCTGCCGACCTCGCCATAGCCGACCAACCCGATCTGCCAGCGCCTGGGATCACCTGCCATCAGTTCAGCCCTCGTGTCGTCTCGTCGAAGAGCTCATCGACCGTATAGCGGCGCGGAATCAGCGCCTGCTGGAATGCGTAGTCGATGATCAGCTCGAGCGGTTTTCTGTTGGCCTCGATCCCATACGGAACGAGGTCCGGCGTTGCCGTCGCTCCCGTCTGGGCCTTGTTGCGCTTGAGCAGATCATAGACGCCGGCGACCACGTCGGGGCGCGATTTCGCCAGGCTCTCGGTCACGACCACGAGATGGTTGATCGGGACCACGCCGCGCCGCGAATACCATCTGGAGGCTTCTGCGGCCGGATCGGGAAACAGCGGCTTCAGCTTGGGATCATCGGAGGTCTCGCCGAGGACGGCATCGAGCTCGCCGTCGCGCAGCATCTGCAGGATCTTCTTGTCCTTCGGCGCGCGCTCCGTGGTGTCGACATATTCGGCGACATGCGGATCCTCGAAGGTGATCCAACGAATCCTGTCGAGATCGACGCCGTAGTCGTTGGCGAGGATGCCCCTGATCCAGGCGCCCGTCGTGGTCGTGAAGGAGCGGATACCGACGCGCTTGCCTTCGAGATCGGACGGCCCGAGCGTCCCACGCGCAGGATTATAGAGAGCGTAAGAATGCTGGAAGCGGCCGAGCATGGTCGCCGGCAGCAGAACCAGCGGCTTGCCGTGCGCTTTCGCCATCAGATAGGTGACGATCGCCATCTCGCAGACGTCAAAGGCCTGCTCGCGCACCATCGGCTTGAACGCCGTGTTGGTCGGCGTGTATTCGATGAAATCGAGATCGAACAGGTCGGAACGGAGCGCCCCGCTCTTCACCGCCTGCACATGGTGGTGACTGCCGAGTACGGCCTTCAGCTTGATGTTGCGGACCGGCTTCATGCCAGCTCGTCCGCAACCGTCGGAAACAGGCGCTGATAGGCCTCGCCATAGGTCATGGGCACGCCGGTGTTGCGGCTGCCCTGGATGCCGCGGTTGAGCGCGACGCGCTCGTAATAGCCCCAGAGATGTTTTTGCGCGGCGAGAATCTGGAACGCCTCGTGTTTCTCCTTCCAGACCTCGTCGATCTTGAGAATGGTGTCGGGCTTATAGTTACACTGCTCGGGCTGGTGCGGCTCGAACAGGAACACCGGCGGCGCCGAATATTTGTACGGCGCGCCGGGCTTGTGGCCCATGGCCTGCGCGACCACACGCGTCTCCTGCGCGAAATGCGCCGCATTCGGATGGTCGAAATTATAGGGGTCTTCCAGCGCATGCGTCAGGACGAAGCTCGGATTGAGCTCGCGGTAGATATCCACCATGCGGTCGAAATGCGCCTCGGTGAGCTTCAGCGGATAGTCACCGCAATCGAAGAACTCGATTTCGGCACCCAGCAGCCTGGCCGCCCGCTCCGCTTCGTCCTTGCGGCCGGCCTTGACCGATTCCAGCGTCGCGCCCTGCTCCTTCCAGGCGAACTGGCTCTCGCCGCGCTCCCCGAAGGACAGGCACACGATCTTCACGCGATAACCTTTCTTCGCATGCAGCGCGATGGCGCCGCCGGCGCGCCAGACGAAATCGCCGGGATGGGCGGTGACGACGAGGCCTGTTTTCATGGGCTACTCCTTTTTGTTTCGTATGCATGCGTCCACAGCACATGTCCTCCCAGCGTGCCGGTCGCGATGACGTCGTCACGCCTCGAACCCGAACAGGCGCGCGGGATTGTCGACCAAAATCTTCGTCTGCACCGCCGGCTCCGGCGCGAACAGCGGAATCAGATCGACGAGATCGCCGTCATTCGGCATCACCTTGACGTTGGGATGCGGCCAGTCCGTACCCCAGATGACGCGATCCGGCGCGGTCTCGACGATCTTTCGCGCGAACGGCACCGCATCGGTGAACGGCGGACCGATAGAGGACACCCGCTCCGAGCCGCAGATCTTCACCCAGCACTTGTCATCGCGCTGCATCAGCTCGATCAGGATTCTGAACGGCAACTGGTCGAGCCCGTCTGCCGCCTTCACCCGGCCCATATGGTCGATGGTGTAGGTCAGGGGCAGCCTTGTCAGCATGTCGGCATATTCGGGCAGATCGATCGCATCGAAATGCAGATCGATGTGCCAGCCGAGCGGCGTGACCATCGCGACGATGCGGTCGAACACGCGCTTGTCGGGGACGCCGCCGAGATGGCGGACGAAATTGAAACGGCAGCCGCGAAAACCGCCCTCATGCAGCACGCGCAGGTCGCGCTCGGTGACGGCGCCATCGATGTTGGCGACGGCACGGTAGGCGCCATTGCTCTCAGCGATCGCATCGAGCGCCACCCTGTTGTCGGTGCCGTGCACGCTGGCATTGACGATGACGGCCCGCTCCACGCCGAGCTTGGCATGCAGGATGCGAAAATCCTCCAGCGGCGCATCCGGCGGCGTGTAGGAACGCTCCGGCGCGTAAGGGTATTTCGTGCCGGGCCCGAAGATGTGGCAATGCGCGTTACACGACAACTTCGGCAGCCTGAACTTCGGCGTGCGCGTGTTCGGGTCGGGCGGTGGAATGGTCGGCGTGTACATCATCGTCATGAGGTGAACCGCCGAAGCGAGATTTCTTGCTTCACGCCTTGCCGGCGACGACCGGCCGCCGCCGCGCCGGCGCGGCCTCATCCAGCGCCGGCGCCTGGAAAGCGGCGACGGTGGCCTGCACCAATTGTTCGATGGCGCAAGCGGCATCGCTGCCGTCGGCCTCGCCGCGCGACAGGCGCGACACGCGTTCCGGCGTCACCAGTGAATAATAGAGTGCGCCGAGCAGGAAGTGACTGCGCCAGACGATGTCCGTGCGCGGAATGTGCGGCAGACTCTCGTGCACCGCGTCGATGAAGGCGTGGCTGGTGTCGTCGAAGGTCTGCGCGATGATCTTTCGCGCGACCTCGTTACCTTCCGCCGACATCACCGCGCGCAGCCGCGTGAAACGCGCCCCGCCGCCGGCGAGATCGCTGCCCGAGGTGAAGGCCGGCACCACATAGGCCCGAACGATCGCCTCCAGCCGGTCCTGGAGATCGCGCACGCGCTTTGCGGCCGCGAGCAGCTCGGAACGGCGCAGATTCATCGGCCCGCAATGACGCCGGTAGATCTCCAGCAGCAAACCGTCCTTGGTCTTGAAATGATAGGTCACGCTGCCCGGATTTGCCCCGGCAGCTTGCGCAATGTCGCGCACCGATACGGCATTGAAGCCGTTGGTGGCGAACAGCTCCTCCGCGGCGGCGAGGATCGCCTCGCGCATGTTCGGCTTGCGGGCCGCTTCCTTGCTGGTGGGCTTGCGTACCATGAGATTTGTACTATCGTACAAAAGATCAGGTCTCGTCAACAAGAACGTGGCAATGGCGGGACGGCGCAGCGCGTAAGCGCCGTTCAGTGACTGGCGCTCGCCCGCATCCTCTCCGGCGGTGCGGGACGCAGTCCGAGATCGCCCTCTCCGTCTCCCGACGGGATCAGGATGGCGCGGTCGCGCGGCAGCGCCTCCGGCATCTCGTCGCGGATGAAGGCGATGAGCTTCTCCCTGATCTCGCAGCGCAGGTCCCACGACTGCGGTGCGTTCCTGGCACTGACCAGCGCCCGAAGCTCGATGGTGCGCGAATCGGCATCGATCACCTGGAGATTCACCACCTCCCCGTCCCACAGCTTCGACTGCTTCACCGCCTCCTCCAGCCAGCGTCGGATGCGCGGGACGTCGGCGCGATAGTCGACATGCAGCGCGACGACGCCGATGAGGGATGCGGTGTCGCGCGTCCAGTTCTGGAATGGCTTTTCGATGAAGTAGGACAGCGGCACCACCATGCGGCGCCAATCCCACAGCCGGATCACGACATAGGTCGAGGCGATGTCCTCGATCCAGCCCCATTCGTTCTCGATGATCACGGCATCCTCGATGCGGATCGGCTGGGTGATCGCGATCTGCAGGCCGGCGATCAGATTGCTCAGCAGCGGGCGCGCGGCAAGGCCGACGATGATACCGGCAGCACCTGCAGAGGCGAACAGGCTGACTCCGTATTGCTTCACGGAGTCGAACGTCATCAGCGCGGCGGAGACCGTGATGATGACGATGATGGTGTCGGTGACGCGCTTGAACACGCGCACCTGCGTGACATGCTTGCGCGCGACGAAATTCTCGGTGACATCGCGAAAGTTCTGCAAGTAGCGCGCCGCGCTCATGTCGACGATCCGGATCGAGATCCAGCCGATCAGCGCGATGAAGGCCACGACGAACAGGCGCGTCAGGGGGGTGCGGATCGTATCGTCGAGCGGCGCCAGCGGGAGCACCATTGCGACGGCGGCAAGGCAAAGCGCCATTTGCGCGGGGCCTGCCGTGCGCTCGATGAACACACTCAAGAGCGGAAGCCGCGTTCCGAAAGCGCGGTTGAGCAGCCATGTGGCGACCCGGTAGGCGAGCAGGGCAAGAAGGATCGCGCCGGCAACCAGGGTGAGGCCGATGAACCATGACGGTATCCAGCCGAACATCCCGTCGATATCGGCCGTCAGAGCCTGCCAATCCATGGATCGTCCCCATCATTGCATTCACGCAACCCGCACAACGCATCCCGGCCGGCTTCGCTCCCCCGCCCCGTGCAATGCAGCATCCCGCAGGTGCAACCGTCGCTGAGCTGCGCTAGGCTTGTCGCCATGACTCGACGAACCGGCAGCGCCGATCTTCCTCTTCACACCGGGCGGGTTCCGCCCTGGCTGGCAAGTCGCATGTCCTCGCTCGGGGCGATCGTCACCCAGGCGATCGTGCATCATTACGGCCGCGACGCATTTCTACAGCGCCTGTCGCATCCATTCTGGTTCCAGTCGTTTGGCGCCGTGATGGGAATGGACTGGCACTCCTCCGGCATCACCACCTCCGTGATCGGCGCGCTGAAGCGCGGGCTCGGACCGCTCCAGGACGAGCTCGGGATTTACGTCTGTGGTGGTCGCGGTCAGCATTCGCGCAAGACGCCGGACGAGCTGTTGCAGCTCGGCGACCGCGTCGGATTCGACGGCGTCAAGCTGACCCGGGCCAGCCGTCTGGTCGCCAAGGTCGACAGCGCCGCGGTCCAGGACGGCTTTGACCTTTATCTGCACGGCTTCTTCGTCACCACTGAGGGCAAATGGACGGTGGTGCAGCAGGGCATGAACGGCGACAAGCGGCAGGCGCGGCGCTATCACTGGCACTCCGAGGCACTGAAGAGCTTTGTCGATACGCCGCACAGCGCAATCGACGGGCCGCAGCAGGGGGAGATCGTCAATCTCACCGATCATCGCGCCGATCTGTCTCGGACGGCACAGCTCGAGCTGCTCTCCGACCTCGGTCCGGATCGCATCGTCTCCGAATTCGAGCGGCTCACGGGGACCCCGTCCACGCCGGCGCAAGGCATGCTGCCGCATCTGATCATGCCTGCGCATCATGATGTGCGGCCGAAGGACGTGTTCGCGCGCCGCCTGCACGGCACACTCGCCGCTGCAGCCGAACGCGGCCCGGCGGATTTTCCGGAGCTGCTGCTGACGCCGGGCGTCGGCGCGCGCACGGTGCGCTCGCTCGCGATGGTTGCCGAGGTCGTGCACGGCGCGCCCTATCGCTTCAGGGACCCCGCACGTTTCTCGCTCGCCCATGGCGGCAAGGACCGGCATCCCTACCCCGTTCCGATCAAGGTCTATGACCAGACCATCCGGGTGCTGAAGGGCGCGATCCACAACGCGAACCTCGGGCGAGAGGAAGAGATGCAGGCGATCAAGCGCCTCGACGACCAGGCGCGGCGGTTGGAGCGGACCGCGCGCGGGCCTTCGGTCGAGGCTTTCATCGCCGGTGAACGAGCGGCCTCACCGGATCTCGACGGCCGCTCGGTGTTCGGCTGGGAGCGCGACCTTGCGCCCACAAAAAAGCGGACCGGCTGAACACCGGTCCGCAAGTCGGCGGAAGGAACGCCCTCTCAGGTCTCGTCGGCCTCCGGCTTCTCATCGAGCCGGTTTGCTGCGTGGTCCTGATATTGTTCGGTCTGGATGGACTTGCCGTCCATGCCGCGAATGTCCGAATGCTGTTTCTTGTCTCGGTTGGACAGGACCATGTTGTCGCCGATCATCTCCTTCGGCACGTCGGTCAATGCGCCGGTGCCGTCGCCCTTGCCATGCATGCCCGATCTGAAGTGCGTCTTGCTGCCATGCCCACCAGGCATCAGTCTCTCCTCTCTTCGGATGATTTAGTGCTTCTGTTGTGCCGTCGTCGGTTTGGGCGGCTTGTGGCCGCTCTGGCCGGGATCGTTGTGCTTGTTGTGATCGCTCTCCTGGTTGAGACCGCCGCGGCTCACTGGAAACTCGCTGTGACGAGCTTCGGGGTTCGCACGATGGACGCGCGTGTCTTGCGGGTTATGACCGGCGGCCTGCTCGAGTTCTCGCGCATCCGGAACATCTGGCTTCCGCTCGAGGATGCGCACTTGCTGTTCGTGAGTCTTCTTGCCCTGCATTGTGGGCCTCCAATCTTACCGGCCTCTTCGGGGCGAACCGCTCCGCGCGACATCCTTGTCGATACCGCCACCGGCGTTCACGTCGTTTTCGACGTCGCCTTCGATCGTGTTCTCGCCCAAGACGTCCTCGAGGTCGTCAGGCGAAACGCCTGCCCTGTTCACGCCCTTGGATCCGCCGATCAGGGGGTTGTCATGCAGGTCCTTCTCGGTCGGCGCGTACAGCTTGGGTTGCTTGTTGGCCATGTCACCTGCCTCCGCCCTTTCCGGCCTCGTCGTGCGTGTGATGGGAATCGCGCTCGCCACCGCCGCCGGAAACCCGGCTGTGGCTGCGCTGCGGATCGTCCGCCGGCGGCTTCTTCACCTGAAGCGGTGCCTTCGCGTTCTCATGCGAGGCGCCGGGTCCGCCCTGTCGAATGCTGTTCGGTGTCTTCGTGGATGTCGACATGAATGTCGTCCTCCTCAGCGATCTTGCTGATAGCCTTGGTTGGTCGTGTTCTGCTTGATGTTGCCCTGCTGTCCCTGCTGATCTGGATTCTGTACACGCTCCTGACCGTGCGGCATCTGATCGGCAGACATCTGCTTGCGATCGCCGGTTCCCTTGCGGCTCTGATTGTCCGGTGGAACAGGTGGCATCTTGCTGGCCATGATCTGGTCTCCCGTTAAGACGTCGATCTGCGACATGCGCCCCAAGGAACTCCCCTCCGCGTCATGTCGGGATGACAACAGCACGAACGGCACACCGTTCCTGGCCGATCACAACAGGCAAAGATTTTCCGAAAGGGCGCCGCCGACGTCAGTTCGCCGCGGTGAGGGAACGATCGTGCCTCGTTCCGCTGCGTGCAGTCGTCTCTGTTCCGCGGCCCTCTGCCGTGACGGGAAGCTTCGCGATCGCGCGCAAGCCCGGCCGCCTGCGCCAGCGGATTTCAGCGGCATCGACGGCAAGACTCAATTTCGGCCAACGCACGAACAGCGCCTCCAGCGCACAGGCCGCCTCGATGCGCGCGAGCTGATGGCCGAGACAGAAGTGGATTCCCGTGCCGAACGAGATATGGCGGTTCGGCTTGCGTTCGAGATCGAGGGTCTCGGGACGATCATGTACCGCGGGATCCATGTTCGCAGCGGCGAGCATCACCATGACGCGATCGCCCTTCTTCAGGCGCACGCCCTCGACCTCGACATCGCGCCGCACGTAGCGCGGCTTGGAGAATTGCACCGGTGAGACGAAGCGCAGAAACTCCTCGACTGCGAGCCCGACACGGCTCCAATCCTGTTCCAGCCAATCGCGCCGTTCGGGATTCCTGAGCAGCTCGTAGATGGAACCGCTGATGAGATGGGTGGTGGTTTCCGATCCCGCCCCGAGCAACAGAAACACCATCGAGACCATTTCATCCGGCGTGATCTGGCCGCCTTCGCGCTCGACCTGAATCAGCTCGGCAATCAGGCCCTCGCCGCCCTGGACACGCGCGATCTGCAACTGCTGCTCGAGGTAGGCGCGCATCTTGCGCACCGCGAACAGCAGGCGGAAGAAGCTGACGACATTCGTCAGCGAGGATATCGCGTTGGCCCAGGCGATGAACTTTGGACGATCTGCGAGCGGCAGGCCGAGCAGCTCCGAGATCACCGCGAGCGGCAGGATGCGCGCATAGCGCTGGACCAGATCGGCCGGGGATCCTTGCGCGAACAGCTCGTCGGCCAGACCGTCAGCGATGGCCCGGATGCGCGGCTCCATCGCAACGATCGCGCGGCGGCGAAACGCTTCGTCGACGATGCTGCGCAGCCGCGTGTGATCCGGCTCGTCCATCGTCAGCATGTTGTTGGCGATGGTCCTGACGAATCTCGGCATCCACCAGCGCAAGCCCGCGATGTCGCCATCCTCCTTGCGCAACGTGAAGGTCGCGCCGTCCTTCAGAACCTGCGCCGTGGCGTCATGGGTCGTGGTGATCCAGACATCGCCGACGATGGGAAACGGCGTCGCGACCACGGGTGCGGACATGCGCAATTTCGCGATCGCCTTGGGCGGATCGCGAAAGAAGGCCTCGCTGGTGAAATCGAGGCGCGCTGTCATGTGATCACCGGAACGATTGGTGGCGTATCACCGAGATGGTGCGCGGCGCGGCCGGCGCAAGGGTGCGTCTGCTCGTCGGCCGCGGGCGTGGCGAGCCGCGGCTATCCGCGCCCGGAGGAGCGCTGGCCGCTCTTGCGCTGCTGTTGGGTGTAGGCGTCCCAATGGCTCCAGCTGCCATTGCTGAGGCTCTGCAGGTCGGTTGCGAGTGGACGGCGCGTCCGTTTGTCGTGATCGGCGATGGCGCGCTCCGACTGTGCGATCTTGCGCTTGAGTTCCGCGATCGTCTTCTGCGTCTGGCCGTTGCGCTTCGAGGTGGCGATCTCGCCCATCGTGAAGCGCGCGGTCTCCAGCGCCTTCAGCTCGGCGCGGTTCTTCTTCAACTGAACCCGGTGCCAGGCGATGTTGCTGTCGCTGTCCGCAACCATGTGGGAACTCCGCTGATTCGGTCCCACATAGTATCGTGCGCCGAATCGGCGCCGCAACGCCCCGGCGGTGGCGAAAATGCGATCTTCTCGCGCAGAAATTCCGGATCTGGAGCCCCGCAACGGGGCCCTTGATTCTTATTTGGGCGGGTCTTCTTGACGCGAACCGGTATCCACTTCGCTCGAAAACGCTTCAGCGCTCGGCGAAGGCCTTCTCGACCACGAACTGGGCAGGCTCGCCGTGATTGCCCTCGACGAAGCCGCGCTCACCCAGGAGGACACGGGTGTCCGCCACCAGGGCCGGGCTGCCGCAGATCATGACGCGGTCATGGGCGGCTTCCAGCACCGGCAGGCCGATATCGGCGAACAGCTTGCCTGAGGTGATGAGATCGGTGATGCGGCCGCGATTGCGGAAGGGATCGCGCGTCACGGTCGGATAGTAAATCAGCTGGTTCTGGATGTACTCGCCGAGCAGCTCGTCCTTCGGCAGATGCTCGGTGATCATCTCGCCATAGGCGAGCTCCTTGACGTGCCGACAGCCGTGCAGCAGCACCACCTTCTCGAACCGCTCGTAGGTCTCGGGATCCTTGATCACGCTCAGGAACGGCGCAAGACCCGTGCCGGTGCCGATCAGGTAGAGGTTACGTCCCTCTTCCAGATTGTCGATCACCAGTGTGCCGGTGGCCTTGCGGCTGACGATGATCTCGTCGCCTTCCTTCAGATGTTGGAGGCGCGAGGTCAGCGGTCCGTCCGGCACCTTGATCGAGAAGAATTCCAGCGTGTCCTCGTAATTGGCGCTGGCGACGCTGTAGGCCCGCAGCAGCGGCTTCTCGCCGACCCTGAGCCCGATCATGGTGAATTCGCCGTTGCGGAAGCGGAAGGTCGGGCTGCGGGTGGTCTTGAAGGAGAACAGCGTATCGGTCCAGTGGTGGACGCTCAAAACGCTTTCTTGATTGAAATTGCTCATCTCACCTTCCCTGTCGCGTCGATTGCGGTTCCGAGGCCGGCAGCTATGCGTCGTTTGTACACGATCATTCGTATACTAATGAATAATCCGGCTTGATCCCGCGGTCAAGGCTGCCCAAGATCGGAAGCGTTGCAGTTAGGAATAAGGAGCCCCTTCCATGGCGCATGACGCACCCCAGGCCACCGGACCCTCGAAGCTGGTGATCCGCAATATCGGCCTGATCCTGTCCGGCGCTTTGGAAAAGCCGATCCTGGACGGCGACACCATCGTCGCCGAGAACGGCAAGATCAGCGCGATCGGCCGCTTCAAGGAGGTCAATACCGAAGGCGCCACCACCATCGTCGACGCCAACGGCACCACGGTGGCGCCGGGCCTGATCGACAGCCACGTCCACCCTGTCGCCGGCGACTGGACGCCGCGGCAGAACCAGATCAACTGGATCGACAGCTATCTGCACGGCGGCGTCACCACCATGATCTCCGCCGGCGAGGTGCACATGCCTGGCCGACCCCGCGACGTCGTCGGCCTCAAGGCCATGGCCGTGTTCGCCCAGCGCGCATTCTGGACCTTGCGTCCTGGCGGGGTGAAGGTTCACGCCGGCGCACCGGTGATCGAATGCGAGATGGTGGAAGAGGACTTCAAGGAGATGGCGGCCAACGGCGTCAAGCTGCTCGGCGAGGTCGGCCTCGGCGGCGTCAAGGACGGCCCGACCGCGCGGAAGATGGTCGGCTGGGCGCGCAAATACGGTATCCAGAGCACCATCCACACCGGCGGCCCGTCGATCCCCGGCTCCGGCCTGATCGACAAGGACGTGGTGCTTGAGGCCGACACCGACGTGGTCGGCCACATCAACGGCGGCCACACTGCTCTGCCCGACGACCAGATCCGCTGCATCTGCGAGGGCTGCAAGCGCGGCCTCGAGCTCGTGCACAACGGCAATGAGCGCTCGGCCCTGTTCACGCTGCGCACCGCCCGCGAGATGGGCGACCTGCATCGCGTCATCCTTGGTACCGACGCGCCCGCCGGCTCCGGCGTGCAGCCGCTCGGCATTCTGCGCATGGTCTCGATGCTGTCCTCGCTCGGCGACCTCCCGGCCGAGATCGCATTCTGCCTTGCCACCGGCAACACCGCCCGGATGCGCCAGCTCGACTGCGGCCTGATCGAGGTCGGCCGCTCCGCCGACTTCGTCATCATGGACAAGGCCCAGCACTCGCCGGGCAAGAACATCCTGGAGAGCGTTCAGCTCGGCGATCTCCCCGGCATCGGAATGACCATCATCGACGGCATCGTCCGCACCCAGCGCAGCCGCAACACGCCGCCCGCCGGCAAGGTGCCGGAGGTGGTGGCGAAGTGATGCAGCCGGAGCGGCCCGCCGCTCGCACCGTCCCTCGAAGGCATTGAACAAGTCGCAAGCCTGTTGCGTCTAACGCAGGCAGCCCTCGGCGGCGGCAGTTCATTGTTCGACCATCGAGGCTGACATGAAGGACCCATCACGGATAGCCGTGGGCGTCGCTGGCGCGGTGGCGGGCTATATCGCGATCTTTGTGCTGTTTTCTCTCCTCGATGTCGGCAACCGTGCGGACCCGATCACATCGGGTCTGCTGGGACTGTTCGTCTACTCGCCCACCGGTGCAATCGCCGGCGCGGTCCTCGCCAATTGGCTCGTGACGCGTTCAGGCAAAAATGCAGGGCAGGACGCAGGCGTCGGCGGCGTCGCGCGGAACAGCTTGAAGTCGCTCGGCATCGTCGCCCTGCTCTGCACCGCCGGCCTCGGCGCCTACATTGCGTACGCATACGCGACCGCAACGCCCTGGCTCAACCGCAACGGCGCCAATCCCCTGCTCGTGTTCGAGGTCCGCTTTCCGGCGGGAGTAACGGTGCCAACATCGGCGCAGGACATCACCATCGAACTGCAAACCGACATCAACACCATGCCGGGCGAAGTCAGTCCGGCCGCGTTCTATCGCGATGGCGACCAGGCGGTTATCGCCGGCGAAGTCGAGCTGGCGTTTCGAACCTCGCACCGGCAGCTCGCCATCAACATCCAGGGCCAGCCGAGCCGGATCTATCCGATCGATTTGACGGCCCGCGCGCCGCATACGCCGGAATTCGGAACGTGGCGGCGGCTTGGTGACGGCAGCGAAATCCGCTACCGCGCCAAATGGCCGGGAAAGACGTAAGAGATCAGCGCTTCTTCGCAATCTCACAGCGCACATAGGTCTGGCGCTTGGCCCGCCCAACTGGACCGTTGTCCATCACCAGCCTGCCATCCGCAGCGACGGAGACGCGAGGATTGGAGCGGAATTTTTCGCCCTCGCCTTCGCAGGCCAGCTTCATTTTCCAGCCGAGCCTTCCGTCGGCCGTGATCTGGCTGGCGCGGCACCGCGTCTCATACCAGTACAGGCGATTGCCGCCCTCGATGCTCATGCGGTTGGGACTGTCGTCGTCGCGACAGTCCTTTTTGGTCGAGGCCCAGAAGCCTTCGTAAGGCTGCGCCGCCAAGGCGGGAGCGCATTGGCCGGCGAGCACGGCACCAAGACTCAAGACAACCGCAAAGCGCGTCGCAACTCTCATGACCAAAACCTCGATAAACCCTTCATCAAGGTTAGTCGCCAGTTCCGGCACCTTGTTCAACTGCCGTAGGGTGGTCAACGCGCGAAGTGCCGTGCCCACGATTTTTTGCGACTCGAGAAAGGATGGCGGGCACGCTTCGCATTGCCCGCCCTACGAAACCTTCACCTGAGCTTGTTCAGCAGCATCATCAGCGTCTCGCGCTCTTTCGCCTCGAGCGGCGCCAGCGTCTCGCGGGTGATCGCCAGCGCGTTCGGCGCCAGCTTTTCGGCAAGCTGCTGACCGGCACGGGTCAGGCTCACGAGCAGGCGGCGGCCGTCCTCGGGATCCTGGCTCGTCTCGGTGAGGCCGCGCGCGGTGAGACGATCGATCACGCCCTTGATGGTCGCGACGTCCATCGCCGTCAGGCGCCCGAGCTGATTCTGCGAGCACGGCCCGGTCTCGGCCAGTTTCGACAGCGCCGCCCATTGCGTCGGCGTCAGATTGGTGCCGATGTCGCGGGCGAAGATCGAGCTGTGGCGCTGCCAGACCTGGCGCAGGATGAAGCCGACCTGTTCGTCGAGCACGTAAGGCGGTTTCGCCGGTTTGACACTTTTCTTTGCCGCAACGCTTCTCGCCATCCGTTCGCAGCCCTTCCCCTTGCCTCACAACGACAGATGCGCGTCGCGGATATCCGGGCGCGCGTCGAGCTCGGCCATGGTGCCGCCGAAGCAGATGCGGCCGCGCTCGATGATGTAGGCGCGATCCGAAATCAGCCGCGCGAAATGCAGATTTTGCTCGGAGACGACGATGCTGACGCCTTCCTTCTTCATGGTCAGGATGGCATCAACCATCTGCTCCACGATCTTCGGCGACAGGCCCTCCGACGGCTCGTCCAGCAGCACCAGCGAGGGATTGCCCATCAGCGTGCGCGCAATGGTGAGCATCTGCTGCTCGCCGCCGCTCATTCGTCCGCCCGGGCGGTTCTTCATCTCGCCGAGGTTAGGAAACAGCGCGAACAGCTTTTCGCGCGTCCAGTGCGGCGCATTCGGACGCTTCGGCTGGCGGCCGACTTCGAGGTTTTCCTCGACGGTCAGGTCCGTGAAGATGCGCCGCTCCTCCGGCACGTAGCCAAGGCCCTCGCGCACGATCTCGTGTGTCGGCTTCGACGAAACGTCCTTGCCCTCGAACGTGATGCGGCCGGAGCGCTGCGCGACGAGGCCGACGATCGACCGGAACGTCGTCGACTTGCCGGCGCCGTTGCGTCCCAGCAGTGCCACCACCTCGCCCTCGCCGACCTCGAAGCCGATGTCGAACAGGATATGCGCCGGACCATAATGGCTGTTGAGGTCCTGCACCGTGAGCTTCATGTGGAGGCTCCCTCGCGGTGGCGGGAATCGTAGACCAGGCCCTCGCCGAGATAGACCGCCTGCACCTGGGGATTGCCGCGCACTTCCGCCGGCGAGCCCTCCGCGATCAACGTCCCGCGGTTGAGCACGAGGATGCGATCGGCATGCTCGAACACCACGTCCATGTCGTGCTCGGTGAAGAGCACGCCGATGGATTTTTCTCGGGCAATGCGCGCGGTCAGCCGCATCAATTCGACGCGCTCGCGCGGTGCCATTCCGGCCGTCGGCTCGTCCATCAGCAGCAGTTTGGGCTGGTTGGCGAGCGCAACCGCAAGCTCGAGCCGCTTGAGATCGCCATAGGCAAGCTCGCCGCAGGGCCGGTCCGCATAGCCGCCCATGCCGACCAGCTCGAGCAGGCGGCCGGCCTCGTCGCGATCGAACTTCGGCGCCGAGCCGAACAGATTGAACAGCTGCTTGCCGTGCGAGATCAGCGCGACCTGCACGTTCTCCCGCACGGTCATGGTGGCGAAGGTCGCGGTGATCTGGAAGGTGCGGCCGACGCCGAGCCGCCAGACCTCACGCGGCTTCCGGCCGGTGATCTCCTCGCCAAGCAGGCGAACGTGGCCGCTATCAGGCATGTTCTGGCCGTTGAGCATGTCGAAGCAGGTGCTTTTTCCAGCGCCGTTCGGCCCGATCAGCGCCAGGATCTCGCCGGCCCGCAGCGAGAACGAGACGCCTCGCACGGCATGGATGCCGCCATAGGATTTGGTCAGGCCTTCGACCGCGAGAAGTGGAGGTGCGACGCTCATTCGGCAGACTCGATCGGCTTGGCGAGCAAAGGTGATCCCGGCGGCGATGCTTTCTTGCGGCGCTGCGCCAGCATCTCCAGCGTGCCGACGATGCCCTTGGGGAAGACGACGACGATCAGCATGATGAAGCCGCCGAGCACGAGCTTCGACAGATCGGTCTGGCTCACCAGCCAGATGTTCAAAGCCTTGTAGACGATGGCGCCGATCACCGCGCCCGAGACCGTCTCGACGCCGCCGAGCAGCACCATGACCAGCGCGTCGACCGAGAGCGAGATGCCGAGATTGTCGGGGAACACGCTGCCCTTCAGGTAGGCAAACAGCGCACCGCCGATGCCGGCGGTCGTGCCGGCGATCACGAAGGCGGTCCACTGGATGCGCTTGGCATCGATGCCGATGGCTTCGCTGCGCAAAACCGAGTCGCGCGTGGCACGAAGCGCGTAGCCGAACGGCGAGAACACCATGGCCCGCAGCGCGACAGTCACCAGCGCCGCGACGCCGAGCGAAAGCCAATAGAAGCGCGACGGACTTGCCGCCCAGCTCGATGGCCAGAGGCCGAGAATGCCGTTGTCGCCGCCGGTCACGTCCACCCACTGGAACGCGATCGACCAGACGATCTGCGCGAAGGCAAGCGTCAGCATTGCGAAATAGACGCCGGAGAGCTGCACCGCGAAGAAGCCGAACACGGCCGCACCCATGCAGCCGAGCAGCGGCCCGAGCAGCAGGCAGACGATCATCGGCAGTCCCGCCATCTTGGCGAGGAAGGCGATGCCATAGGCGCCCAGGCCAAAATAGGCGGCGTGACCGAACGAGGCGAGCCCGCCGACCGACATCAGGAAGTGCAGGCTGACGGCGAAGATCACGAAAATCGCGATCTCCGAGCCCACGGTCAGCAGATAGTTGCCGGCGAACAGCGGCAGCATGGCCGCGACGATCAGCGCCGCAAGCGCCATCAGCCGCTCGTTCGAGGTCAGCGGCCGCCAGGGATTGACGGTGAGACCCGGCGTCTTGCGCGCGGCCGCCTCCGGCTTGCCGAACAGGCCCCAGGGACGCACGATCAGCACCACCGCCATGACCAGGAAGACGAGAATGATCGAGATCTTCGGGAAGATCAGGATGCCGAAGGCATTCAGCTCGGAGACCAGCACCGCCGCGACGAAGGCGCCGACGATGCTGCCGAGGCCGCCGATCACGACCACGACGAAGACCTCGACGATGATCCGCAGGTCCATGGCGTGATGCACGGCATCGCGCGGGATCTGGAGCGCGCCGCCGAGCGCTGCGAGGAAGACGCCGACGGCGAACACCGACGTGAACAGCCACTTTTGGTTGACGCCGAGCGCGGCCACCATGTCGCGATCCTGCGTCGCCGCGCGCACCAAGACGCCCCAGCGCGTGCGCTGGAACAGCAGCCAGAGAATGCCGAGCACGACCGGTCCGAGCACGATCAGGAACAGATCGTAGCTCGGAATGTTCTGGCCGAAAAAGTCGATCGCGCCCCTGAAGCCCGGCGCGCGGCGGCCGACGAGATCGTCGGGCCCCCAGATCAGCACGACGAGATCCTCGACCATCAAGGTCAGGCCGAAGGTCGCGAGCAGCTGAAACAGCTCGGGCGCATGATAGATGCGCCGGAGCAGCACCATCTCGACGATGACGCCGATCAGCGCCACCGCGAACGCGGCCAGCACGATGCCGCCCCAGAAGCCGAACGCGCCGGACAAGCGCTCGGTCAGCGTGAAGGCGATGTAGGCGCCGATCATGTAGAAGGCGCCATGCGCGAAATTCACGATCCGGGTCACGCCGAAGATGATCGACAGGCCCGAGGCCACCAGAAACAGCGACGCTGCGCTGGCGAGACCGGTCAGAAACTGTACGACGTAAAAGGCCATCGGCGGTCCGGGTTGGTTAGGTCTCGGTGCTGGTCTTCATCCTTCGAAACGGCGCTCCGCGCCTCCTCAGGATGAGGTCCGGGACCCTCATGGTGAGGAGCGCGGCGACGCCGCGCGTCTCGAACCATGAAGGCCCCGGTCTCTGTTGTATCAATCCTTCGGACGCAACTTCGCGACTTCGGCATCGCTGGGCAGATAGTCCGCGCCTTTCTTGTAAGACGAGTCCACCATCACGCCCTTGCCGTCCTTCAGCGCGGTCTTGCCGACGAAGGCCCCGAGCGTCGACTGGTGGTCGATCTTGCGGAAGGTGATCTCGCCGAACGGCGATGGCATCGTAAGCCCCTCCGCCGCGGCAATCAGCTTCTCCGGATCGGTCGAGCCAGCCTTCGTCAGGATCGCGGCGGCCGACTTGATGGTCTGGTAGCCGACGATCGAGCCGAGACGCGGATAATCGTTGTACTTGGCCTGGTACGCCTTCAGGAACGCGTCATGCTCGGGCGTCTTGATCGAGTACCAGGGATAGCCGGTGACGATCCAGCCCTCCGGCGTCTCGTCCTTGAGCGGGTCGAGATATTCGGGCTCGCCGGTGAGGAAGGAGACGACCTCGCGCCCCTTGAACAGGCCGCGGGTGTTGCCTTCGCGCACGAGTTTGACGAGATCCGCGCCGAAGGTGACGTTGAGGATCGCTTCCGGGTTGGCGGCGGCAACCGCCTGCACCACCGGGCCGGCGTCGATCTTGCCCTGCGGCGGCCATTGCTCGTCGACCCACTGGATGTCGGGGCGCTTCTCCGACATCAGCTTCTTGAACACCGCGACCGCCGACTGGCCGTATTCGTAGTTCGGCGCGATCGTCGCCCAGCGTTTGGCGGGCAGCTTGCTGGCGGCTTCCACCAGCATCGCGGCCTGCATGTAGTTGGAGGGACGCAGGCGGAAGGTGTACTTGTTGCCCTTGGACCAGGTGATGGCGTCCGTGAGCGGCTCGGCCGCGAGGAAGAACACCTTCTTCTGGTTGGCGAAGTCAGAGACCGCAAGGCCGATGTTCGAGAGGAACGTGCCGGCGAGCATCGCAACGCCCTCGCTCGAGACGAGCTCGTTGGCCGCGGTCTGCGCATCCGCCGGCTTGCCACCGTCGTCCTTGGAGATGACGACGAGCTTCTTGCCGTTGATGCCGCCGGCCGCGTTGACTTCCTCGACCGCAAGCTGCCAGCCCTTGCGATAGGGCTCGGTGAATGCCGGCAGCAGCGAATAGCTGTTGATCTCGCCGATCTTGATGTCCTGCGCCAGGGCCGAATGGGCCATGCCGCCCGCCAGAAGCGCGAAGGCCGCGCCGACGATAGTATTTCTTGCTCGCATCCCAACCTCCAATTTGAACTCGCCTACGACTTCTATCTATCTCAGACCGTCTTCGCCCTTGATCTCCGCGACCGTGAGCCCGCCGACGCGCGGCAGCGGACGGCCGCTGTCGGTGACGGCGACCGCGACCATGATCTCGTTGGCGCGCGGCGCATCGTTGATCTGTACCTCCATCCCGTCGAAATGGCTGCGGACGAAGGCTGCGTCCTTGTGCCCCAGCGGAATGTCCAGGGTCGTGCCGGGGCCGCTGCGCTTCTTCGAGGACGGGATCAGCGCCGCGCCCTTCCCCAGAACTTTACGCACCGGCGCGCCCATCTTGGGGTGGAGGATTGCGGCGGCATGCTCCAGCTCGCCGTTCTCGCCGACGGCCGCGGCCTTGCCGTAGCTATGTGCCTTGGCGCCATCGATGCCGAGCGCCGCCACCGCGCGCTTCGATAAGAGCTCGCCCAGCTCCTCGCCGATCGCGATCAGCGGCGAAAGATCCTCGACATATTTTCCGGCGAAAGGATTTTCGATCACGGCGATCGCGGCGGCACGCCGGGTCGGCGGCGACACCTGGCGTCCCATCTCCATCTGCGTCTCTTCGACGACGGTGACGATCTTGCGGATGATCGCGCTCATGTTTCGCTTCCCTGTTCAGGCATGGACCGCGTTCTCCAGCACACGCGGGCGCGATCGTTGCTCTTCTATATCCTTTGTTCCGATGACAAGCATATCACCACAAAGCCGCAGCACGGCACCTTCGATCAGTCCGCGATCGAACAATTGCCGTGCACATTCCGCGCCAGATTCAAGCGCGGCGGCGATCTCATTGTGAGACAGCTCGCCGACACCGCGCGTCACGAGGCGCGCGCCCAGATCGCTGTCGGGCTGAAGCTCGTTCGCAGGCTGTCGGATGATTGCGGGATGCCCGGGCAGATCGACGGCATTGGCGATCACGGTCGCGGCCGCATCGGCCTGCGAAGCGGTTGCGGCCAGCACGGTCACGGCATCGGCGATCCCGAGCGAAAAGCTGCGGCCGTGCCGACCGCTGGTCGCGACGCCCCGCACCGGATCGTCCGCATCGATCCGCATCCTCCGCATCACGCCGTCGTGGTCGGGACGATCCATCAGGCCGACCGAAAAATGCTCGCCCACACCGAGATGCAGCGCGATGTCGCCACCATTGTTGACGTAAATCCGATCGAGCGGTGCAGCGCGCAGCATCGCGGCCAGAATCTCCTCCGCGACGCTGCCGGCAACGGCCGCCATCGGCGTGATGAAGCAATCGGCGGCATAAGGCGCGACGGCAGCGTGCATGCGGCGGGCGACAACGCCCTTCAGCGAGGTCTTCTCCTCGACCGCCGTACGCAGCCCTGGCAATTCCGCGCAAAGCTCGTCGAGCAATCCAGTGAACCGCAGCGCCGCAGCCTCATAGGCGACCCGCACCGCATCCGTACGTCCCCTCGCCTCCACGATCAGATCGATCGGTCCATCCTGCAAATGCAGCCGCCGGCCATCAGACAGCAATGCGATTTGCGGGCGCCTGGTCATGTGCGAGGCCCCGGAATCGGGTTCTGCCAGGGCAATTGGCGGACATCGTCGCCGCTCTGCACCTCGGAGAGCGGCTTCACATAATCCATGTGGCCACCGAGCGCGGCATAGTCGGACAGCTTCATGGTGAATTCGATCGGCGCGACCAGGGCCGGTGTCGGCACATAGCCGAACGCGCCTGACGGCATCTGCGTCACGTCGACCATGTAGGTGATGCCGCCGCCGGGCCAGACATAGACCGGCGCGCCGCCGCTGGTGACGCGCGTCAGCGCATCCTTTACCGAGCGCGTCAGCCGCACCGGGTTGTCGGTGACGCCAGCGCGCAAGGAGCCGCCCGCGCCCGCCATGAACAACACCGTGCACAACGCGGGCTCGCAATTTTCCTGGATGCGCTCGACCGAGAACTTCAAGTCGTCAGGCATCTCGGTCTCGACCGGCTTCAAGGCCTGGTCGAGCACGTAATAGGACGAATGCTCTCCGGTGGTGGAGACCATCAGCATGGTCAGACCGGGCTTTGCTTCCTTGGCATCGAACGGGCCAAGGATCGACAGGGGATCTGAGATGTTGGTGCCGCCCCAGCCCGTGCCTGGATCGGCCACCTGGAAATAGCGGCCGGGCGTCGAGCGACGGCCCTTCATCTTGATGCCGGTGTCGGCGATGTCGAGCAGCTTGCCCGCTTGATGCTCGCTGAGCACGCCGGTGATGTGGTCATCGACCACGACGACTTCGTCCACCTTGCCGAGCCATTGCTTGGCGAACATGCCGATCGTCGCCGAGCCGCAGCCGACGCGCATGCGCTCTTCCTTCACGCCGTTGACGATCGGCGGCTGCCCGGCCTGCACCACCACGGTGGCGCCGCCATCGATGGTGAGCTCGACCGCCTTGCAATTGGCGAGGTCCATCAGCGTGTCGCAGGTGACGCGGCCCTCCTTCTTGGAGCCGCCGGTGAGATGATGCACGCCGCCTAGCGAGAGCATCTGCGAGCCGTATTCGCTGGTGGTGACATGGCCGACCGCCTCGCCCTGCGCGCGCACGGTCGCGGTCTCCGGGCCGAGATAGCGATCGGTGTCGATCTTCACCTTGATGCCGCAATAGGAGAAGATGCCCTCGGTGACGACCGTCACCATGTCGACGCCGTCGACCTCCGCAGAGACGATGAACGGCGCCGGCTTGTAGTCGGGATAGGTCGTGCCTGCCCCGATCGCCGTCACGAAAGTCGAGGGCTCGTGGACGATCTTGCCGTCCCAGTCCTCGGTGCGGCTGAACGGGACGAGCTTGCCGCCGTGAGAGACGGTGCGCTCCAGGATGACATGCGGATCGACGCGGACCAGCTTGCCGTCGTGATTGGCATAGCGATCGCAGGCCCCCGCCGCGCCGGGCTTGATGTAGCACATCACCGGACAAGCATCGCAGCGGATCTTGTCGATGACGGCGCTCGTCGTTTCTGTCACCATGTCGGAGCCGGCGGACACCGCTGTTATCATTCGTATACGAACGATGTTGCGCGCGCTGCCCCGGGGCTGTCAAGCGGCGGTGCAGCGCAAAAGATGCCACTGCCGCATAAAACCTCATTTGCCTATCCGCCCTGTCCACAAAGAAGGCAACCGCGCTGCAGTGCGGCATGCATGGCTTGCACGTTTGTGTACAAACGGTATCGTCGCAGCGCCGAATTTTCGCGATTGCATGATCTTGGATATCGTCTTGGGCTTGGGAACGAGGATGACGCAGACACCGATCCGCCTCACCGTGAACGGCAGGATCCACGAGGTCACGGCAGCGCGCGACACGCCGCTGCTCTACGTGCTGCGCAATGATCTCGCGCTGAACGGCCCGAAATACGGCTGCGGCCTCGGCGAATGCGGCACCTGTACTGTCCTGATCGACGGACTGGCGGCACGCTCCTGCGTGATTCCGGTGAGCGGCTGCGCCGGGCGCGACATCGTGACGCTCGAAGGCCTCGGCACAAGCGACAAGCCCGACGTCGTGCAGCAGGCCTTCATCGACGAGCAGGCCGCACAATGCGGCTATTGTCTCAACGGCATGATCATGACCACCAAGGCGTTGCTCGCGATCAACCCGCGGCCGACCGAGCAGGAGGCGCTGGCGGCACTGCGCTACAATCTCTGCCGCTGCGGCACGCATGTCGAGATCCTTCGCGCGGTGATGCGCGCATCCGGCCAACTCACCGAGGCCGCAGATTGATGGCGTCCTTTGTTACGAACGGAGCTGAGCGCGGGGGTTCGCTCGTCGTCGCGCGCAGCGTGGACGAGGTCACGTCGGAGACCTTCGTCCGCATCACCGCGGACGGTTCGGTCACGGCCTATAACGGCCATGTCGATCTCGGCACCGGCATCCGCACTGCGCTGGGCCAGATCGTCGCCGAAGAGCTCGACGTCTCCTTTGCGCGCGTCGTCGTCGTGCTCGGCGACACGGCATTGGTGCCGAACCAGGGCGCGACGATTGCGAGCGAGACCATCCAGATCACGGCCGTGCCGCTGCGGAAGGCCGCGGCGCAAGCGCGGCACTTTCTGATCGCGCGCGCGGCGGAACGCCTGGACTTGCCCGAAGCCGAGCTCAAGATCGAGGACGGACTCGTTCGCGGCCACGACAATCGCAGCGTCAGCTATGGCGAGCTCATCGGCGACGAGGCAATCCGCCTCGAGCTGGCCGATGACGCCACGCTCAAGCCTGTCGGCGATTACGCGATCGTCGGCCAGTCGGTGCCGCGCGTCGATCTACCCGCCAAAGCCACGGGCGAGCTGACTTTCGTGCACGACATCCGAGTATCAGGAATGGTGCATGGCCGCGTGGTGCGGCCGCCCTATGCTGGCGTCGATGCCGGACCGTTCGTCGGCACCAGCCTCATTGCGGTCGACGAATCCTCCGTGCGCGACATTCCCGGCCTTGTCGCCGTCGTGCGGATCGGCGATTTCGTCGGCGTCGTCGCCGAGCGCGAGGAGAATGCGATCCGTGCGGCAGAGCAGCTCAATGTGAGCTGGAAGCCGACGCCGACGCTTGCCGATCTTGGCGATGTCGAGACGGCCCTGCGTGCCAATCCATCGACGCCGCGCACGCTGATCGACAAGGGCGAGGTCGACAAGGCGATATCAGCCGCGGCCAAGCCGATGCAGCGCACTTACCTCTGGCCGTATCAGATGCACGCCTCGATCGGCCCTTCCTGCGCCGTCGCCGACTTCCAGGACGGCAACATCCGCGTCTGGTCGGGCACGCAGAACCCGCACGTGCTGCGCGGCGACCTGGCGCTGCTGATCGAGCGTCCCGAGAGCGAGATCGAGGTGATCCGGCTGGAGGCCGCCGGCTGCTACGGTCGCAACTGCGCCGACGACGTCTCCGCCGATGCGCTCCTGCTGTCGCGCGCCGTCGGCCGTCCTGTCCGCGTGCAGCTGACACGTGAGCAGGAACACGCCTGGGAGCCCAAAGGCACCGCGCAGCTCATCGACGTCAATGGCGGCCTCGACGCCGACGGCAGCATCGCTGCTTACGACCTTGCTACGCGCTATCCCTCGAATGCCGCGCCGACGCTGGCGCTGCTGCTGACGGGCCGCCTCTCGCCCGAGCCCGCGGTGCTCCAAATGGGCGACCGCACCGCGATCCCGCCCTATGATTACGAGCACATGCGCGTCGTTGCCCACGACACGCCGCCGATCGTGCGGGCCTCCTGGTTCCGCGGCGTCTCGGCATTGCCGAACACCTTTGCGCATGAATCTTATATCGACGAAGCCGCAACCGAGGCCGGCGTCGATCCGATCGAATATCGTCTGCGCTACCTGAAGGATCAGCGCGCTGTCGATCTCGTCAATGCTGTGGCCGAGCGCGCGGGCTGGACGCCCCGCCCCGTTCGCGAGGAGAAGGACGGCGAGGTCGTGCACGGCCGCGGCTTTGCCTACGCGCTCTACGTCCACAGCAAGTTTCCGGGCTATGGCGCGGCGTGGTCGGCCTGGGTTGCCGACGTCGCGGTGAACAAGACGACCGGCGACGTCAGCGTGACGCGCGTCGTCGCGGGACAGGATTCCGGGTTGATGATCAACCCGGACGGCGTGCGCCACCAGATCCAGGGCAACGTCATCCAATCCACCAGCCGCGCGCTGATGGAAGAGGTATCGTTCGAGCGCGGCACGGTGGCCGCGCGCGAATGGGGCGCCTACCCCATCATCCCCTTCCCCGACGTGCCCAAGATCGACGTGCTGATGCTGCCGCGGCAGAATCAGCCGCCGCTCGGCGTCGGCGAGTCCGCCTCGGTGCCGAGCGCGGCGGCGATCGCGAACGCCATCTTCGATGCCACCGGCGTGCGCTTCCGCGAGCCGCCGTTCACGCCTGAGCGAATCCTCAAGGGTCTGCGCGGCGATGCGGCGGTGACGCCGCAGGCTCTGCCCGCACCGGCGGCATCGCGGCCGTCCCGGGTCTGGGCGAATCCGTTCGCCAGGCGCGCCGGTATTGCTGCAGCGATCGCAGCCGTCTGCACCGCTGCCATCGGCATCGGTGCGGCGCTCCTTCTAGGTCGCGCGATTGCGCCGATCGCACGGCCCGACGCGTCGGTCTATTCCGCGGCGACCATCGCCCGCGGCGAGCAGCTTGCAGCGCTTGGCAATTGCGCGGAGTGCCATACCAGCATTGGCGGCGCGCTCAACGCCGGCGGCCGCGCCTTGGAGACGCCATTCGGCACGATCTATTCGACCAACATCACGCCCGACGTCGAGACCGGTATCGGTGCCTGGTCCTATCCGGCCTTCGAGCGCGCCATGCGCGATGGCTTGCATCGCGACGGACGGCAGCTCTATCCCGCTTTTCCCTACACGCATTTTGCAAAGACCAGCGACGCGGACATGCAGGCGCTCTATGCGTATCTGATCGCGCAGCCTTCAGTGCGTGCGACGGCACCGCCGAACGAACTCGCCTTCCCTTACAATCTCCGCTCGTTGCTCGCGGGCTGGAATGCGCTGTTCCACGACACGAAGGTGTTCAAGCCTGATCCCGCCAAATCGGAGCAATGGAATCGCGGCGCCTATCTGGTCGAGGGCCTCGGCCATTGCAGCGGCTGTCATTCGCCGCGCAACGCGCTCGGCGCCGAGCAACGCAACGCTTATCTCGCCGGCGGCTTTGCCGAGGGCTGGGAAGCGCCGGCGCTGACCTCGCTCTCGCACGCGCCGAT
Source organism: Bradyrhizobium sp. IC3123 (assembly GCF_020193625.1). Taxonomy (NCBI): domain Bacteria; kingdom Pseudomonadati; phylum Pseudomonadota; class Alphaproteobacteria; order Hyphomicrobiales; family Nitrobacteraceae; genus Bradyrhizobium; species Bradyrhizobium sp. IC3123. The sequence goes on from NZ_JADYVF010000002.1 coordinate 750,307, forward strand.
TCCGTGGAGCGAGGAGGAGCTCTACGCCTATTTGCGCACCGGCCACTCGCGTTACCACGGTGTCGCGGCCGGCCCGATGGCGCCTGTCGTCAGGGATCTCAAAGCCCTGCCCGACCAGGACATCCGCGCGATGGCGGTCTATCTGAACTCCTTCAACGACACGGCCGATACACCAGCGCCGGATGCGCTCGCCGCCAAGCTCGAGAGCGCAACGCAAGTGACCGTCGCCTCCTCCGCGGGCGCCCGCCTCTATCAAGGCGCCTGCGCCGTGTGCCACGAGGTCGGCGGCCTGCCGCTGTTCGGCACGCGGCCCTCGCTCGCGCTCAACAGCAACGTTCACAGCACGAAGGCGGATAATCTCGTGCAGGTGATCCTGCACGGCATTGCAGACCCAGTCTCCAGCGATCTCGGCTACATGCCCGCGTTCGGGAATAGCATGAGCGATGCACAGGTCGAGGAGCTCGTGACGTTTTTGCGCAAGCAGTTCGCGCCGGACAAGCCGGCCTGGACCGGCGTGCGCGAGACGATCTCGCGGGTGCGAAGTTCGACCCACTAACGTCATTCCGGGGCCCGAGCATAGCGAGGGAGCCCGGAATCCATAACCACCAGCCGGGGTTATGGATTCCGGGCTCGCCGCTTCGCGTCGCCCCGGAATGACACTGCGTGAATACGCTAGTCGTGCTTCACCTCCACCGGCGGCGTGCCGTGGGTGTGGAAGGACTCGATCGTCTTCAATCCCCACGCCTGGCCCTTCTTGCGCTCCTCCTCGGTCCACACGATCGGCTTCCAGTCGGGCGCGAGAATGAGACGCGCGCCGGCATTGGCGACTTCGACGCGGTTGCCGCCGGGCTCATAGACATAGAGGAAGAAGGTCTGCTGGATCGCGTGCTTGTGCGGCCCGGTCTCGATGTGCACGCCGTTCTCTAGAAAAATGTCGGCGGCGCGCAGAATCTCCTCACGGCTGTCGAGCGCGTACGTGACGTGATGGAAGCGGCCCGGCACGCCCGAGTGATCGAGCGAATAGGCGAAGTCGTAGCTCTTGTTCGACATCGTCAGCCACATCGCGGCCTCACGGCCGTCGTTGAGTACGATCTGCTCGGTGAGGCGGCAGCCGAGGTAATTCTCGAAGAACTCGCGGTTGGCCTTGATGTCGACGGCGAGGCAATTGAGATGATCGAGCCGGCGGACGTTGACGCCACGCGCCGGAAAGCGCTGCGCCTGGTTCTTTAGTGCGGGCTTGAGCTCCGGCGGCGCCTGATACCATTCGGTCTCGTAATAGAGCTCGACGATGTGGCCATCGGGGTCGCGGCAGCGGAAGGTCGGCCCCTGCCCCATGTCGCCGTCGATCCAGCCGATGTCGAAGCCGGATCCCTTCAGCGCGGCGACGCGCCGCTCCAGCGCCTGCTGGCTGCGCGCACGGAGCGCCATGTGGCCCATGCCCGAGGTCTTCGACGCCGTGAGCTTGAGCGAATAGCGCTCGTAATCGTCCCAGCCGCGCAAATAGACCGACTCGCCCTTCTGTCCGCTGACGGTCATGCCCATGACATCGACGAAGAACTTCAGGCTCTCGTCGGGCTTCGGCGTCAGCAGCTCCATGTGGCCGAGGTGGGCAAGGTCGAGGATCGGTTCGGGCTGCATGGCTTCCTCCTGGAGCGGACGCGGGGCTTTCGGCGCGGTGCCTCATTTGTACTAATGTACAAATCATTAGGTCCAGTCAACAAAGCAGCCGGTATCCTGCTGCGATCGGCGCCTGACCGCTGGCCTCCGGACGAGACGGGCAGCCTGCCCGAATGGTAAACTCTTCCTTAAGGACCATCTCACCTGAAAGGTCCGGAAAATGCAGCATTTTCCTGGCGATTTTGCCAATAAGCAGGCATTGGCGGCGAGGCTCCCGACCGAATTACCGCGGATTTAACGGAGCCGGCGCGTCCGGCGTTTAACCGTTTGTGCAGCGACGGCCGCGCATAGTCCGGGCAACTCCCCTTGCTCTTGCCAGGTTCATTCATCGTGACATCCTTTGGACGCGTGATTTCGGTTCGCGGATCGCTCGCCCGGGTTGGGCTTCTGGCGGAAAGCCGGATGCCGATCTCGGAGGTGCGGGCCACCGTCGGCCGGTTCGTCAGCATTCGCTGCGCCAGCTCGGTCATCGTTGCGATGATCACGGAGGTCTCCTGCGAAAATCTGTCGAGCTCCGACAATTACATTGCCATCGCCTCGGTCGACCTGCTCGGCGAGATCCTCAATGCCGCGGACAAGGCCAAATTTCAGCGCGGCGTCACCAACTATCCGACCATCGGCGATGCCGTCGACCTGATCACGAGCCAGGAGCTGCGCACGATCTACGCGCCGACCGGCTCGGACCAGATCAATGTCGGCTTCCTGCAGCAGGACCGCTCGGTCATCGCCTATGTCGACGTCGAGGAAATGCTGTCCAAGCATTTTGCCGTGCTGGGATCGACCGGCGTCGGTAAATCGACCGGCGTCTCGCTGCTGCTCAACGAGATCCTGAAGGCGCGGCCGAACCTGCGCATCTTCCTGCTCGACGTGCACAACGAATATGGCCGCTGCTTCGGCGACCGCGCGCTGGTGCTCAACCCGCGAAACCTGAAGCTGCCGTTCTGGCTGTTCAACTTCGAGGAAATCGTCGACGTGCTGTTCGGCGGCCGCGCCGGCGTGCCGGAAGAGCTCGACATCCTCGCCGAGGTGATCCCGCTCGCCAAAGGCGTCTACACCCAGTACCAGAACGCCGACCGCATCGGCCTCAAGCGCATCGATCCCAAGCAGATCGGCTATACCGTCGATACGCCTGTGCCCTATCGCCTGGTCGACCTGTTGTCGCTGATCGACGAGCGGATGGGCAAGCTCGAGAACCGCTCCTCGCGCATCATCTATCACAAGCTGATCTCGCGCATCGAGGCCGTGCGCAACGACCCGCGCTACGCCTTCATGTTCGACAATGCCAATGTCGGCGGCGACACCATGGCCGAGGTGATCAGCCATCTGTTCCGCCTGCCCGCCAACGGCAAGCCGATGACGGTGATGCAGCTCGCCGGCTTCCCGGCGGAGGTGATCGATTCCGTCGTCTCGGTGCTCTGCCGCATGGCCTTCGATTTCGGCCTGTGGAGCGACGGCGTCTCGCCGCTGCTGTTCGTCTGCGAGGAGGCGCACCGCTATGCCTCCGCCGATCGCAACATCGGCTTCGGCCCGACCCGCAAGGCGGTATCGCGCATCGCCAAGGAAGGGCGCAAATACGGCGTCTATCTCGGCCTCATCACCCAGCGCCCCGCCGAGCTCGACGCCACCATCATCTCCCAGTGCAACACGCTGTTCACGATGCGCCTCGCCAACGACCGCGACCAGGCGCTGCTGCGCGCCGCCGTGTCGGACGCCGCCGCGAACCTGCTCTCCTTCGTGCCCTCGCTCGGCACCCGCGAGGTGCTGGCGTTCGGCGAAGGCGTGGCGCTGCCGACCCGCTTGCGCTTCAAGGAGGTGCCGCCGCACCAATTGCCGCGCGGCGAGGCCACCATCTCGAGCGTGCCCTCCGTCACCTCCGGCCACGACATGCATTTCGTCAGCGCCGTGCTCGAACGCTGGCGCGGCGCCACCTCGCAGCGCGACGTGCCGAACGACCCCGTGTTCTCGGCACCGCCCGCGAAGACGATGTCCAGCGTCGAAGCCCCGATGCTGCAGCCCTCGATGGGCCTCGATCCGGACCGCTTCTCGCTGCTGAAGAAGCCGCTGCGGTAAGGCTTCGCTCCATCCACATCGTCATTGCGAGCGCAGCGAAGCAATCCAGAGTCTTTCCGCCGGGGGGACTCGGGATTGCTTCGCTGCGCTCGCAATGACGGAGGATGGAACGTCGTTCCCACCTGACACCTTTGTCGCGGCCGCTTCGGACCGGCAGATTGAGCCCGCCCCACGCATCGACTATGGTTCCCGCCCCCCAAGCCGGAACCCATGCCCATGACAAAGACCGCCGCGCAACGCTTTCCCGCACCCGCCCTCGACACCCTGCCCGACGACATTCGCACGCGCCTCCTTGCCGTGCAGGAGAAGAGCGGCTTCGTCCCGAACGTGTTCCTGACGCTGGCCTATCGCCCCGACGAGTTCCGCGCCTTCTTCGCCTATCACGACGCGCTGATGGAGAAGGACGGCGGCCTCACCAAGGCCGAGCGCGAGATGATCGTGGTGGCGACGTCGGCGGCCAACCAGTGCCAATATTGCGTGATCGCCCATGGCGCGATCCTGCGCATCCGCGCCAAGAACCCTGTGATCGCCGACCAGGTCGCGATCAACTACCGCAAGGCCGATATCACGCCGCGGCAGAAGGCGATGCTCGATTTCGCCATGAAGGTCTCGGCAGACGCGCAGCGGATTTCCGAGGATGATTTCGTAGCGCTCGCGCCCCACGGCTTCAGCGACGACGACATCTGGGACATCGCCGCGATCTCCGCCTTCTTCGCGCTGTCGAACCGGCTGGCGAATTTCACGGGCATGCGGCCGAACGAGGAGTTCTATCTGATGGGCCGCCTGCCGAAGACGTGATCGAGGCGCCATGACCGAGCTCGATTGGCCCGAAATCCTGCTGCGCCTCGGCACGGCCACGCTTGCCGGCGGCGCGATCGGCCTCAACCGCGACCTGCACGGCAAGCCGATCGGGCTGAAGACGCTCGGCATCGTCGGGCTCTCCACCGCGAGCGTGGTTCTGCTCGCATTGCAGCTCGCCGAACCGGCCAGGGTCGTCGACGCCGCCAGCCGTGTCATCCAGGGCATCCTCACCGGCATCGGCTTTCTCGGCGCCGGCGTCATCGTGCACCAAAGCACCGGGTTTCGCGTTCGAGGCCTCACCAGCGCCGCCTGCACTTTCCTTGCCGCCTGCCTCGGCATCGTCTGCGGCGCCGGACAATGGAAGATCGTCGTCGTCGCCCTGGCGCTGGCCTTCGTGCTGCTGACGATTGGCCGCCGCCTCGAGCGCCGGCTGCATCGTATGCTTGGCGGCAAGGAAGATCCTCAGCGGACGGAGACCTCGCCGAGCTCGGGTCAGCGGGAGAGCGATTAGAATCGCAACCGTCGGCCCCAAAACGGCTTCAGCAGTTCGAGCGCCGTGAGCACCAGCACTCCCGCGCCGAGCGTGATCATCAAATCGTCAAGATGCAGGGGACCGAAGCGAAACAGGCCTGAGGCCGGCGGCCAGAACAAGGCTGTGGCGAGAACGAGCGCAATCAAGAGGAAGATCCAGAGCAATGCCGCGTTCGGACGGAAGAAGGCGGACAAGAACGATGCGCTGAAGGATCGATTGACCAGCACCAGCGCGAGGACGCAGACGACGAGCGCGATGAATGCGAGGGTGCGAGCCTCCTCGGGCGGAAGGCCGGAACGAAGCGCTGCGACGAAGATCACGGCGATCAAGGCGAAGGCCATCGTGCCTTGCAGAACGCTCCAGGCGATCAGGGGCCACGAGAACAGCTCCGCATCGGCACGCCGCGGCGGACGCTTCATGACGTCGCGCTCCTCCCGCTCGGCCTCGAACACCAGCGAGCAGACGGGATCGATGATCAGCTCCAGAAAGGCGATGTGCACCGGGCCGAGCACCAGCGGCAGCCCGAACACCAGGGGAAGCAGCGCAAGACCCGCGATCGGCACGTGGACGGCAAAGATAAAGGCCATGGCCTTGCGCAGATTGTCGTAGATCCGGCGACCGAGGCGGATGGATGCGACGATGGAGCTGAAGTCGTCGTCGAGCAGGACGATCGAGGACGCCTCGCGAGCGACGTCGGTGCCGCGGCCACCCATCGCGATTCCGATATGGGCGGCCTTCAGCGACGGCGCGTCATTGACGCCGTCGCCCGTCATCGCAACGATCTCGCCGCTGCGCTTCAGCGCCTGGACGATCCGCAGCTTCTGCTCCGGCAGAACCCGCGCGAAGACGTTCACCTTCCTGACGAGTGCCTCGAGCTCGCTGTCGTCCGCGAGCTTGACCTGCTCCCCGGTCGCGACCTCATTGATGTCGAGCCCGGCTTGCAAGCCGATCGCCATGGCGGTCGCCGGATAGTCGCCCGTGATCATGATGACGCGGATGCCGGCCGAACGGCATTCGCGAACCGCCTCCGGAACATGAGGCCGCAACGGATCGGCAAGCCCGACCAGGCCAACGAAACGAAATACAAAAGCCTCCTGGGATGCCGGCAGGGAAGCCTCATCGCAAACGGCAACCGCCATCCCCAGCACCCGGAGCCCGTCCTTCGCCATTGCCCCGACGGCAGCTTGCACGGCCTCCCGATCGGCTTCGTTCAGCCTGCACAGGCGCGCAATCGCCTCCGGCGCGCCCTTGGCGCATGCGATGAGGTCCGCCGCTCCGGCTGTCCGCCAAACCTGGGTCATGGCGAGCAGCTCGGGGCGCAGACCATAGGTGCGCACCAGCGTCCGCTCGCCATCCATCGCGTCGCCGTCCCGCAGGACACCACGCGCGAACGAATGCAGCGCCTTCTCCATCGGATCGAACGGCTCCGGAGAGCTTGCCAGTGCCCCGCAGCGCGCCAGCTCTGCGAATTCGCGCCCGACCTGATCCGGTCCGGACGCCTCCGCGCGCAGGCGCGCGCCGTCCAGCAGGCGCAGCTCGGCGACCGACATCTGATTCTGCGTCAGCGTTCCGGTCTTGTCGGTGCACAGGACTGTTGCTGAGCCGAGGACCTCGATGGCGGCGGCGCGCCGCGTCAGGACGCGGGCCTGCGAAATCCGCCACGCACCCATGGCCATGAACACCGTGAGCACGACACCGAATTCTTCCGGAAGCATCGACATACCGATGGCGACGCCTGCCAGCAGCGCCTGCAGCCAGTCGCCGCGCGAGACGCCGTAGAGCACAATCGCGGCCAGGCTGATCACGGCGCCGCCGAGGAAGCAGAGCCGCACCAGCCTTGCGGTCTGTTGCTGAAGCCGCGGCGGCTCGGCCTGCAGGCCGCGAAGCGACAGCCCGATCTTCCCGATCTCGCTGCGCGGCCCGGTGCCCTCGACCAGCGCCAACCCCTCGCCGCGCACGACGAGCGAGCCGGAATACACGAATGGCTGATCCTCGCCGCCGGGCCGGTGAGCGGCCGCCGTGACCTTGTCGGCGGTCTTCTTGCGGACGGGCACCGACTCGCCGGTCAGCAGGGACTCGTCGATCTGCAGGTCCCGCGCTTCGACGAGCGCGGCGTCGGCGGGAACGCGATCGCCTTCACCGAGGACGAGAAGGTCGCCCTGCACGACCTCGCGGCCGGCAATTCGCCGGCGCGCACCGTCACGCACCACCAGCGCCCGCGGGCTGGTCAGGTCGCGCAAGGCTTCCAGCACGCGCTCGGTCCGGGTTTCCTGCACCACCGTGATCACGATGGACATCGCCCCGAACGCCAGCAGGATCACCGCCTCCTTGAGATCGCCGAGCACGAGGTAGATCAGCCCGCCGCAGAGCAGCAGCAGGAGCATCGGCTCGCGCAGCACTTCCACCACGATGCGCAGCGGACTGCGTCGTTCCGGCCGAGGCAGTTCGTTGGCGCCGTCTGCCGCGAGCCTCGCCCGCGCCTCGGTCTCACTCAGACCGGCCGCACCTCCGCGTTGCACCTCGCTCACGGTTTCCGCCGCAGGCTCCAGAAGCTGCCGGCACCGACGATTGCGGTGGCGAGCAGGACGGCGACGAAAGTCTGGATGATGGTGAAGTTCAGCGCGTCACGCGCAACGAACAGCGCCGTGATCGCGCCGGCGAGGACAAAGAGGATGCGAAAGATGACGCTCATGGTCGTGCCTCCAAGATCTGCATGACAAGATCTGCATGACTTGGAGCCCGGGGCCCTCCCATCGGGGCGCAACGCTGTCTCTGCAACCATGCTGGCAGACCTTAGCCGGTCAGGGCGAGGCAGGTTTGCGACAGGTCAAGCCTGACCCGGCCATCATCGGTCGGCGACTGCGACGTGATGTCCGCCCAGCAGCGAACAGCCGCTGCATCGCTCACGGCTGCGAGGCGTATGCGGCTAGCGCTTCGCCATCAGCTCGAGCGCCGGAGCAAAGCGCTCCGCGAACGTCAACGTCTTGGCGTGGTGGACTGCGGCGAAGGATGCAGAGATTCCCGCCGAAGCGACCGCGAGCAAGCCAACTACGAAAGCCAGACGGCGCATGTTCGCCTCCTGTGTGAGCTCGACTACCCCATAGAGATGGGACGGCTCTGTTTCAGGACGGTTTCGTGGGCGCGGAAATTGATTTCGCTCAAGCGGCTGTGATGAGATCCGGCTTATCTGGGCGCAATCCGTAACCAACTAACAAGGGTGGACGTGTTTTGCAGCGCCGGCCGTATTGGGAATTTGATACCCGCGAGCGCTGTCCTAGGCACTGCGGCGACGAGCAACATTCGTGAAATGGGAGTCATCGAGGACTACGCAAATGAAGATCGTGATCCAGAAGCTCAATGGCCTGTGGCATCTCATCGTCGGATCGAGCCAGATCCGAACGCCCTTCCTGGATACCCAGGACCGCGCGCTGGTGGTCACTTACGCCCGCCGGGCCTATCCCGGCGCCAGGATCTTCCAGCGCGACTGACGTGAATACCCTCAGTCGTCGTCCGCCGGGCCGCACCAGCCGGGCAGATAGATCGCATTCTTGCTTCTGGCCGCGGCCATCGCCTTCTCGAGCGCATTATCGAAATCGGCCTCCACCGCCTTGCGCGAGACCTGCCGGCGCAGGAAGTCGGCCCACAGGAATTCGGAGAACGGTGTGGTGTCCTTGGCGAAGCCGCCCATGCGGCGCAATTCGCCGGCAAGACTGCGGAACGGATCGTCCTTGAGGTCGGCCACCGATTTCGGCAGGTCGCGGAACGAGCGCCGCTCACCCTTGGCGTCGTAAGGATAGACCCAGCGCTTGTTGTCCATGACGCCCCAGAACGCCTCGCGCTCCACCATCCTGAGATCGCCGACGACGGTCACCAGCACTTCCTTGACGCCTTCATCGTGCAGTGCGCGGCCGAGGTGATGATGGTCGATCACGTAGTAGCGCGCGTCGGGGCCGTAAACGACGGGGATCATGTGCTTGCCGAGCAGATCCGCCTGCTTCTTCTTGCCATGCTCGCGCCAGCGCTTGCGCTTCTCCTTGACCTCGCGCATGCCGACCGTCATCTGCGTCGGCCGGAGCGACAGGATCGGAACCGGATGCACTCTCGGCTCGCGCGCGTTGGTCGTGGTCATGATCGAAGGCCCCTGGCATGCAACTAACGGGTTCGGGTTCCCGCGACTATGCCACGGGTCCCGCGGTGGCAAAATCCGTTCGGAAGACGCGCAGATCACAAGTCGATACCAGCCGGTAAAAAAGACGTCCTCAATGGCTGTCGCTATGCCCGCGTTGCAGCGCAACGCTCGCGACGGACACGATGGCCCGTTGCTGGATCGCGGCACACCGGTCCATGCGCAAAATAGTACGAACGCACAAATGCATCCTGGCATTGCAAAGATTTACTGCAACGCGTGCCTCACCTATGCTATCTAGATCGCTGCTTCGGAGTGATCCCCGCCCCATGAACAATCAGCGGCCCATAAGCTCTGATGAGGAGCACCGGGTGCTCCAGTTCAGGCCGCGCACCCCGCCTTCTCCAAGGGTCCAGCGCGGCAATGGCTCCGTGCAACCGCTCCGCGGCACGCCCGAACGGCTGGACCTGTCACGCTACGAGCAGCCGCGTGCCGAGCCCGACAATTACCGGCAGCGCATGCTTGCCAACATCGCAGCGCTCGCCTTCACCATCGCGCTGACGGCGATCGGGATCTGGCTCGCGGTCAGCATCGCCGACCTGCGCCGGACCCAGGATTGCGTGCTGATGGGCCGCCGCGACTGCGTCAAGATCACAACGCCGCATATTTAGGGACCGGCCCGGCACGAACCTCGCGGCGGACGGACCCAGCCGGCATCCCCAGCTACGTCCGATGCTGCCCCCGGAGGCCTGCCCGGCTCCATTGAACTCAAGGCGGCGCTCCGATATACGGGCTTTCGACCCGGCCAGAGGGGGGTTTGAGGGCGTCATCAGGGGCGCGATGCCCAGCCACCGTGCCACTCTGGACAATCTGACAAATACCTACAATATATCAAAGGCTTAGTGATGTCATCCACATTCGATCAGGTCGCCACGATCATCGCTGAAACCTGCGACATCCCGCGCGACACGATCACGCCGGATAGCCATGCCATCGATGATCTCGGCATCGACAGCCTCGATTTTCTCGACATCGCCTTCGCGATCGACAAGCAGTTCGGCATCAAGCTGCCGCTGGAGAAGTGGACTCAGGAGGTCAACGACGGCAAGGCGACCACCGAGCAATATTTCGTGCTGAAGAACCTGTGCGCCCGCATCGACGAACTGGTTGCGGCCAAGGGCGCGAGCGCCTAAGGGCGCAGTCATGCAACTCGAATACTTCCACATGATCGATCGCATCGTCGACCTCAAGGTCGACGAGAAGACGATCGTCGTCGAAGCGCAGGTCCCGCAGGAAAGCACCATCTTCGAGGGGCACTTTCCGGGTTATCCCTTGATGCCGGGCGTGCTCCTGATCGAATCGATGGCGCAGGCCTCGGGCTGGCTTCAACTCGGCGTGTTCCGATTCGAACGGATGCCGATCCTGGCCGCCGTGAGGGAGGCCAAGGTCCGCGGCTCGGTCTTCCCCGGCGATCTCATGAGCATCGAGGCCAGCCTTACCCATGAAGGCTCCGGCTATGCCATGACCGAGGCCAAGATCCGGGTCGGCGGCAAGCTGCGCGCGAATGCGGCGCTCACCTTCACCCTGATTCCCTTCCCCAATGCGGATATGCGCTCCCACATGGACGCCATCGCCAAGCGCGTCGGATTTCCGCAACAGGCCGTATCGTCATGACTGACACTCCCGCTTTGAAGCCGGGCCAGACCGAGGTCTGGATCACCGGCGTTGGGCTCGCCACTTCGCTCGGCGAGGGCCTCGACGCCAACTGGGCCGCGCTCCAGGAAAAGCGCATCAATGTCGACGAGAAGGGCTTTGCGCCCTACATCGTGCATCCCTTGATGCCCGTTTCCTTCGACAGCCAGATCCCGAAGAAGGGCGACCAGCGCCAGATGGAAGCCTGGCAGCGCATCGGCACCTATGCCGCCGGGCTTGCACTCGATTCCGCCGGAATCAAAGGCAACAAGGACATCCTGTCGAAGATCGACATGGTGGTCGCCGCGGGCGGCGGCGAGCGCGACATCAACGTCGACAGCGGCATTCTCACCGCCGAGGCCAAGGGCGCCAACGCGCCGGGCTTCCTCAACGAACGGCTGATGAGCGATCTCCGGCCGACGCTGTTCCTGGCCCAGCTCTCCAACCTGCTTGCCGGCAACATCGCCATCGTGCACGGTCTCGGCGGCACCTCGCGCACCTTCATGGGCGAAGAGGTCGCCGGCGCCGATGCCGCCCGCATCGCGCTCGCGCGCATCGCCTCGGGCGAGAGCGACATCGCGCTGGTCGGCGGATCGCACAACGGCGAGCGCAAGGACTTGCTCGTCCTCTACGAATTCGGCGATTTCAACCTGAAGGACAAGTTCGCGCCCGTGTGGGCGCGCAAGGACCATCCCGGCTTCGCGCTCGGCTCGGCCGGCGCCTTCCTGGTGCTGGAATCGAAGGCGCATGCGGAAGCGCGCGGCGCCAAGCCGTTCGCAAAGCTGTCGAGCGTCGTCGCCGACCTCGCCAAACGCAAGCAGCCCGGCGACATGACCGCGACGCTCGAGAAACTGTGGGACAAGCTGCCCAGGCGCGAGCGCAAGGGCGCGATCATCACCGGGGCGACTGGGGCGGAGCCTGCGACCTCGGACGAGCGCGACTTCCTGAAGAACCATGCCGACTTTCCGGTGCGCTCGACCGGCACGGTGTTCGGCCACGCCATGGAAACGCAATTTCCGCTCGGCATTGCCCTCGCTGCATTGTCGATCTCGCGCGGAGCGCTGTTCCCGCCGAATGATTCCACGGGGACCGAGATTGAAATGCAGGGCGCGCCCACCCAGATCGTGGTGGTGGGAGCCGGACACTGGCGCGGCGAAGGCATGGCGCTGGTCGAGGCGGTTTAATCAGCTCAAGCGGGGATCGACATGACTGCACCACGCGACAAACTCGGGCGTCCCGTTGTCGTCGTCACCGGCATGGGCATTATGACCTCGCTCGGCGCCGGCAAATCCGACAATTGGGCAAAGCTCGTCGCCGGCGAATCCGGTATCCGCACGATCACGCGTTTTCCGATCGACGGTCTCAAGACCACGATGGCCGGAACGGTCGATTTCGTCAGCGCCGATCCGTTCTCTTCCACCGCTCTGTCCGAGCGGATGGCCGAGCTGGTGACGCAGGAAGCGCTGGAGCAAGCCGGCATCGGCGCCAAGGCCGATTTCCCGGGTCCGCTTTTCCTCGCGGTGGCGCCGGTCGAGGTTGAATGGCCGCAGCGTCGCGAGCTCGGTCGCGCCGTCGGCCAGCAAGACATCACCTATGACGATCTGCTCCGCATCTCCGGCGGCGGCAAGTTTAGCGCCTATCATCATCGCTTCATGTTCGGCTCGGTTGCCGCCTATCTTGCCGAGACCTTCGGCACCAAGGGCTCGCCGATCTCGCTGTCGACGGCGTGCGCGTCCGGAGCCACCTCGATCCAGCTCGGCGTCGAGGCGATCCGCCGCGGCGAGACGGACGCAGCGCTCTGCGTCGCGACCGACGGCACCGTGAACCCGGAAGCGCTGGTGCGCTTCTCGCTGCTCTCGGCGCTGTCGACCCAGAACGATCCGCCGCAGGCGGCCTCCCGTCCCTTCTCCAAGAACCGCGACGGTTTTGTCATGGCGGAAGGCGCCGGCGCGCTGGTGTTGGAGAGCTACGAGGCCGCGACCGCGCGCGGCGCAAAGATCCTCGGCGTGATCGCCGGCTGCGGCGAGCTCACCGATTCCTTCCACCGCACCCGCTCCTCGCCCGACGGCAAGCCGATCATCGGCTGCATGAACAAGACGCTGGCCGATGCCGGCATGACGCCGGATCAGATCGACCACATCAACGCGCACGGCACCGCGACGCCCGAGAACGACAAGATGGAGTTCAACACGACGTCGGCCGTTTTCGGCGAGCTCGCGCAGAAGATTCCGGTCACCTCCAACAAGTCGATGGTCGGCCACACCATCTCTGCCGCCGGCGCAGTCGAGGCGATCTTCTCGCTGCTCACGCTCGAGCATCAGCGCATTCCGCCGACCATCAACTACGACAATCCGGATCCCACGATCCTGTTCGACGTCGTCGGCAACAAGGCGCGCGATGCGCGCGTGACCGCGGTGATGTCGAACTCATTTGGCTTCGGCGGCCAGAACGCTTCGCTGATCCTGACCCGCGAACCGGCCTGACCCGACGCATGGCGCTGCTTCCTGCGAGCACGAAGGCCCGCGCGCGGGAGGCTGCCAAATCGCTCGGCGGCAGCCTGATCGGCGCCGCGACCGTCGCGATGCTGCGCACCACGCGCTATTTCGATCCGGCCAAGACCTCGGACTTCTTCGCGCGTGCCGTCAAGCTGATCGGGCCGCGCCTGCGCGAGCACCGCATCGGCCGCGCCAACCTCACCGCCGCCTTCCCCGAGAAGTCACCGGAGGAGATCGAACGGATCCTGATGGGCGTCTGGGACAATCTCGGCCGCGTCGGCGCCGAGTTCGCCCATATCGACCAGGTCTGGGACTACGCCCGCGATGTCCCCGAGAAGAGTCGCATCGAGATTTCCCCGCGCAGCATCGAGCTGTTCGACCAGATCCGCGACGACGGCAAGCCGGCGCTGATCTTCGCCGCACATCTTGCGAACTGGGAATTGCCGGCGCTCGCCGCGGTCGCGCATGGCCTGGACACCGCGATTCTCTATCGCCGCCCGAACATCGCCTCGGCCGATCGCATCATCCAGGAGATGCGCCAGGTCAACATGGGCACGCTGATCCCGGCCGGCCGCGACGCGCCGCTGCGGCTCGCGCAGGCGCTGAAGGACGGCAAGCACGTCGCCATGCTGATCGACCAGTATCTGACAGCCGGCGTCGAGGTCACGTTCTTCGGCCGCAAGACCCGCGCCAATCCGATGCTGGCGCGCCTCTTGCGCCAGGTCGAATGCCCAATCCACGGCGTGCGCATCATCCGCCTGCCCGACGGCCGCTTCCGCGGCGAGCTCACCGAGGAGATCCCGCCGGTGCGCGATGCCGACGGCAGGATCGACATCCAGGGCACCACGCAGGCGATCACGAGCGTGGTGGAAAGCTGGGTACGAGAACATCCCGAGCAGTGGCTGTGGCTGCATAGAAGGTGGCGGTAAATACTCCGTCATTGCGAGCGCAGCGAAGCAATCCGGAATCGTTCCACGGAAGCAGTCTGGATTGCTTCGTCGCTTCGCTCCTCGCAATGACAGGCGCTACTACCGCCCCGTCTTCACCTTGGTCCAGAGCCGGTTGATGATCCGCTGCGTCGCCGGCTCGCGCGCCGTGATGACGAACAGTTTTGCCAGCGTCGCCTCGTCCGGATAGATGTTCTTGTCATCAAGGATTTTCGGATCGACCAGCTTCTGGCTCGCGAGATTGCCGCTCGCGTAGGACAGGAAGTCCGAGTTCTTGGCGGCGACGTCCGGCCGGTAGAGATAGTTGATCAGCTCGTAGGCTTCCTTGACGTTCTTGGCGTCGGCGGGGATCGCGAGATTATCGAAGAACATCTGCGCGCCCTCCTTCGGAATGGTGTAGCCGATCTCGACGCCGCTTTTGGCTTCCGCGGCGCGGGCGCGGGCCTGCATGATGTCACCGGACCAGCCGACCACGAAGCAGATCTCGCCGGTGGCGAGCGCGCTTAGATATTCGGACGAGTGAAACTTGCGTACGGAGGGGCGGACTTTCGCCACGGCATCGGCGGCCTTTTCCAGGTCCGCCTGCTTGGTCGAGTTCGGATCGAGCCCGAGCCAGCTCAGCGCCGCCGGGAAGATGTCGTCGGCGGAGTCGAGCATGTGGACGCCGCAGTCCTTGAACTTGGCGAGGTTCTCCGGCTTGAAGACGATGTCCCAGCTGTCGATCTTCGCATCAGCCCCAAGGATCTGCTTCACTTTGGCGATGTTGTAGCCGATGCCCGTCGTGCCCCACATGTAGTTGGCGGCGTAGACATTGCCGGGGTCGTAGGTGGCGAGGCGCTGCGTCACCACGGGCCAGGCATTGGCGAGGTTCGGGAGCTTCGACTTGTCGAGCTTCTGGAAGATATTGGCCTTGATCTGGCGCTGCAGGAAATAAGCGGTGGGCACCACGACGTCATAACCGGACTTGCCGGCCATCAGGCGCGTCTCCAGCGTCTCGTTGGCGTCGAAGGTATCGTAGACGACCTTGATGCCGGTCTCCTTGGTGAAGGCCTCAAGGACGTCAGGCGCCATGTAGTTGGACCAGTTGTAGAAATTGACGACCCGCTCCTCGGCACCTGCGGGAGCGGAGAGCAACGTCAGCGCGGCGGCGATCGCGAAACCAAGGCCAAAGCCGGAGCGGCCGACGTTCGTCATCTCTGTCTACCTCTTGCGTCCACGCACCGCGTCCGACAGCCGCTCCAGTGCGGTGTCGAGCGTCTCGTCCTTCTTGGCAAAGCAGAAGCGCACCACTGATGTGACCGGGTCCTGCTCGTAGAACGCCGAGACCGGGATCGCGGCGACCTTGTAGTCTTTCACGATGCGCCAGCAGAACTCGGTGTCGCTCTCGTTGAGCCCGAGCGGCGACAGGTCGACGGTGAGGAAATAGGTGCCTTGCGACTTCAGCACGGGGAAGCCGAGGCTCTCCAGCCCCTTGGTCAGCCGGTCCCTGCTCCGCGTCAGGTCCTTGCGCATGGATAGGAAGTAGTCGTCGGACTTGCCGAGCCCATAGGCGACGGCGGCCTGCAGGTTCGGCGCGGTGGTGAAGGTCAGGAACTGGTGCACCTTGGCCGCGACGCGGAGCAGCGGTGGCGCCGCGCAGACGAAGCCGATCTTCCAGCCCGTCAGCGAGAAGATCTTGCCGGCCGAGCCGACCTTGATGGTGCGCTCGCGCATGCCGGGAATGGTGATCAGCGGGATATGCTTGTGCTCGTCGAAGGTGACGTGCTCCCAGACCTCGTCGCAGATCGCGATGACGTCAAACTCCTGGCAGTAACGCGCGAGCAGCTCGAGGTCCTCGCGCGGATAGACGACCGCGCTGGGATTCAGGGGATTATTGAACAGCACCGCCTTGGTCTTTGAATTGAACACGCTTTTCAGCATGTCCTCATTCAGCCGCCAGTACGGCGGCTCGAGCCGGACCAGGCGCGGAATGCCGCCGGCCTGGCGGATGATCGGCAAGTAAGAATCATAGACCGGCTGGAAGCAAACCACCTCGTCGCCGGGCTGGATTACCGCGAGGATCGCCGAGGTCAGTGCCTCGGTGCCGCCGGAGGTCACCATCACCTCGCTCATCGGATCGAGCTTGAGGCCGTGCCAATGGCCGTAATGGGTCGCGATCGCCTGGCGCAGCTCCGGCAGGCCCATCATCGAGGGGTACTGGTTGTAGCCGTTCAGCGAGGCCTCGGCCGCGGCGCGGCGGATGTCCTCGGGGCCGGGATCATCCGGAAAGCCCTGGCCGAGATTGATCGCATTGTTGTCGCGCGCGGCCTGCGACATCGCCTCGAAGATGGTGACGGGAAGGTCGGCGAAGACCTTGTTCAGCGAAGAGCTCTTGGTCGTCATTGCGCGGTTAGCCACCGACCTTGCTGGGAAGCCCGGCCGCCTTCCAGCCCAGCATGCCGCCGGCCAGATGCTTGTCGTAAGACAGGCCCGCCGCCTGTGCCGCCAGCGAGGCCGTCACCGAGCGCTTGCCCGAACGGCAGGCGAACACGACCTCCTTGCCGGCGGGATCGGGGATCGCCTTCGGATCGAAGGTCGAGAGCGGAACCACGACGCCGTAAGGGTAAGCCTCGGCCTCGACCTCGTTCGGCTCACGGACGTCGACGAGCAGATAACGCCCTTCCGCGACACCCTTGGCGACCTCGTCCGGGGTCAGATCCTGCACTTGATTTGCCACATCATCCTCCAACGTCGCGGGCCCCGTACCGGGGCGATCCCGGCCGGCGGCAACCTCGCCTCTCGGGAGACGAAAATCAAGCGCCACAAAGGCTTGAGCCGCGCGGCGCAAGTTAAAGCTAAATCGCAGCGACTTGAAGTCCGCTTTGAATCCCAAGCCCTAGATCGTCTGCCCTAGATCGTCACCTGCGTGCCGACCTCGACCACACGGCCGGACGGGATCTGGAAATAGTCGGTGGCGTCGTTGGCGGAGCGGCTGAGCGAGATGAACAGCCGGTCCTGCCAGCGCGGCATGCCGGAATGGGCGGCGGGCTTGAGCGCCCTGCGCGACAGGAAGAACGAGGTCGACATGATGTCGAACTGCCAGCCCAGCTTGCGGGCGATCGCGAGCGCCTTCGGCACGTTGGGCGATTCCATGAAGCCGAACTTCAGCGTCACCTTGGAGAAGGTCGGTGAAATCTGCTCCAGCTTCACCCGTTCGGCCGGATCGATCCGCGGGGTTTGCGCGGTCTCAATGGTGAGAATGACGTTCTTCTCGTGCAGCACCTTGTAGTGTTTCAGACTATGCATCAGCGCGGTCGGCGCGCTGAGCGGGTCCGAGGTCAGGAACACCGCAGTGCCAGGCACCCGCTGCGGCGGCCGCTTCTCCAGCATCGCCACGAGATCGGCGAGCGGAAACTCGAGCTTGCGCGACTTTTCAAACAGCAGCCGGCTGCCGCGCCGCCACGTGTACATCAGGATGATCATGAGCGCGCCGAGCGCCATCGGCACCCAGCCGCCCTCGAACACCTTCAACAGGTTCGCGCTCAGGAAGGTCAGATCGAGGAACAGGAACGGCGCAATCAGCGCGCCGGCAGCAAGCGCTGACCAGCGCCAGCCCTTCCAGACCACGACGAAGCCCATCATCGCCGTGACCACCATGGTACCTGTGACGGAGATGCCGTAGGCGGATGCGAGCGCGCTCGACGAGCGGAACAGCAGCACCAGCAGCACCACCGCGACCAGCAGCAGCTGGTTGATGCGCGGAATGAAGATCTGGCCGGAATGGGCTTCCGACGTATGGCGAATTTCAAAGCGCGGCAGCAGCCCGAGCTGGATCGCCTGGCGCGTCAGCGAATAGGCGCCGGTGATGACGGCCTGGCTCGCGATGACGGTCGCCATGGTGGCGAGCACGACCATGCAGCCTCGGACGAAGCCTTGCGGGAACAGCTGAAAGAACGGGCTCACGATCGCGCCGGGGTCGCCGAGCACCAGCGCGCCCTGCCCCAGATAGTTCAGCGCCAGCGAGGGCAGCACGATGGTAAGCCAGGCGGTCTGGATCGGCCGCTTGCCGAAATGGCCGAGATCGGCATAGAGCGCCTCGGCGCCGGTCACCGCCAGGAACACCGCGCCCAGCGTCACGAAGCCGACGATGCCATGGTGCAGCATGAAGTTCACGGCGTAGAGCGGGTTGAGCGCAAGCAGCACCTGCGGCTGCTGGGCGATCTGAGGGATCGCCGCCACCGCCAGAACCGTGAACCAGACGCACATGATCGGGCCGAAGAAGGCGGCAACGCGCGCCGTGCCGCGGGACTGCACGGCGAACAGGCCGACCAGGATCACAACCGTCAGCGGAACGATGTAGGGCTCGAACCTTAGCGTGACGTCCTTCATGCCCTCGATCGCCGACAGCACGGAGAGCGCCGGCGTGATCACGGCATCGCCGTAGAACAAAGCTCCGGAAATGATGCCGAGCAGCACGATGGTGGCCCCGCCGCGGCCGGTGCCAACCGCCCGCTGGGCCAGCGCCATCAGTGCAAGCGTGCCGCCCTCGCCGTTGTTGTCGGCGCGGAGCAGGATCACGACGTATTTGAGCGTCACCACCACGATGAGCGCCCAAAGGATCAGGGAGAGCACGCCGAGGACCGCTGCCGGCGTCGGCAACCCCTCCGCGCCCGAGGCCGCCATCACCGCCTCGCGGAACGCGTAGAGCGGGCTGGTGCCGATGTCGCCGTAAACGACGCCGACGCTCCCGAGCGTCAGCGCGCCGAAACCGGCAGTGGTATGGGCATCGCCATGCCCATTGGCCGCCACCGTTTCCGGGGCGGGAACTGCTACGTCGCTTGTCATGGGAGAGCCCGATGGCCTCTAAAATGCTTCACTGCACAACGGCGGAAGAGCGCGCGGCTTATAGTCCTGCGCCACCGGCATGGCCTAGCCCGATTCTGGGCCGTAGCCATGCAAATATGCATGGCTACGCCAGTTGCATTCTAGATGGTGACCTGGGTTCCGACTTCGACCACGCGGCCGGTGGGGATCTGGAAGTAGTCGGTGGCATCGTTGGCCGACCGGCTCAGCGCGATGAACACATGATCCTGCCAGAGCGGCATGCCCGACTGTGCCGAGGCCTTCAGTGACCTGCGCGACACGAAGAACGACGTCGACATGATGTCGAACTGCCAACCCTGCTTGCGCGCGATGGCGAGCGCCTTCGGCACGTTCGGCTGCTCCATGAAACCGAAGCGCAAGCGGACCTTGGAGAACTTTTCGCTGATCTTCTCCATCCTGAACCGCTCCGACAGATCGACCCGAGGCGTCTGCGCGGTCTCGATGGTCAGAATCACGTTGTGCTCATGCAGCACCTTGTTGTGCTTGAGATTGTGCAGGAGCGCGGTCGGCACGAACGCGGGATCGCTGGTCAGGAACACCGCGGTGCCCTTGACGATGTGCGGTGGCCGCTTCTCCAAACTGCGGATCAGATCGTCCAATGGCACCTCGATCCGGCGGGTCTTCTGGATCAGGATTGCGGAGCCCTTGCGCCAGGTCCAGATCGTCCCTGCCATGACGATGCCGAACAGCAGCGGCACCCAGGCGCCTTCGAGCAACTTGAGCAAATTGGCGCTGAGGAAGCTCAAATCGACGATGACGAAGGGGACGATCACGGCTGCGGCCGTCGCGGCGCGCCAGTTCCACAACTTCCAGATCACGACGAAGCCCATGATGCCGTCGGCGACCATGGTGGTGGAGACGGCAATACCGTAGGCGGAAGCCAGATTGCTGGGGGTGTGGAACAGCAGCACCAGCAGCATCACGCCGATCAGCAGCAGGCGGTTGACGCGCGGCAGATAGATCTGGCCGGCATGGGATTCGGAGGTGTAACGCACCTCAAAACGCGGCAGGAGCCCGAGTTGCACGGCCTGGTGGACCAGCGAATAGGCGCCGGTGATCACCGCCTGGCTCGCGATCACGGTTGCGGCCGTCGCGAGTCCGACCAGCGGCAGGACCAGGCTCTCGGGCACCATGCGATAAAACGAATGCTCGATCGCGCTGGGATCGGACAGCACCAGCGCACCCTGCCCGAAATAGTTGACTAGAAGCGCCGGCAGCACGAAAAACATCCAGGCCGACTGGATCGGCTTGCGGCCGAAATGGCCGAGATCGGCATAAAGCGCCTCTCCGCCCGTCACCGCCAGGAACACCGCGCCGAGCGTCACGAGGCCGATCACACCGTGCGACAGCACGAACTGCACCGCATAGTACGGATTGATCGCCGCCAGCACCGTGGGATCGTCGGCGATGTGGACAGCCCCCATCACGGCGATGACGGTGAACCAGACCACCATCACCGGCCCGAAGGCCGAGGCGACCAATGCGGTTCCCTTGCTCTGCACGGCGAACAGCAGCACCAGAATGAGCACGGTGAGCGGCACGACATAGTGCTCGAGCGCGGGGGTCGCGAGCTTGAGGCCCTGCACCGCCGATAGCACCGAGATCGCCGGCGTGATCATGGAATCGCCGATGAACATCGAAGCGCCGATCACGCCGAGCGCGAGCAGGACCCAGCTTCGCCGCCCGAGCGCGCGCTGGCCGAGCGCCATCAGCGAGAGCGTGCCGCCCTCCCCGTTATTGTCGGCGCGCAGCAGCAAGAGGACATATTTGGCGGTGACGACGATCAGGAGCGCCCACAGGATCAGCGAGAGCACGCCGAGCACGATGACGCGCGAGACGGGCTCGCCATGGGCGGCGGCCTTGACCGCCTCGTGGAATGCATAGAGCGGCGAAGTGCCGATATCGCCAAAGACGACGCCGACACTCCCGAGCGTAAGGGCCCAAAAACTTGCGGTGGGCCGCCCGTCCTGGGTCTCGGCCTGTGTGATGCTCGCCGTCATGAAGGTGGAGAACGCTTCGTTCCTGAAATTGATCCGGCGCCTTTTGACGCTTCCGGTGCACCTGTCAATCGGCGCACCATCATAGCAGGCGCCGAGCCGGATGCTGTGACGCCACAGCCACGCTCATCGCCCGCGCGACGACATGCCTCAGGTAAGATGGTAGCGCAAGGGGGTTACGGCCTCAGATTCGGCGGCAGCGGCGGATCTTCGCGCATCAAGGTGATGGTCACCCGCCGGTTGGCTGCCAGCGAGGGATCGTCCGGAAACAGCGGCTGGGTATCGGCCTTGCCGGAGACGGCGAAGATGTGCGACGGCGGCAGGCCCTGGCGCTCGAGGATCTGGCGCACGGCGTTGGCGCGATCGGCCGACAGATCGAAGGCGCCATAATCGCTGCGGGTCGGCACGAACCCCGCCGCGGTGTGGCCGGCGATGGAGACGCGGAGCGGCGTCGCCTTGAGCGGGATCGCGAGCTTCTCGACCAGGCGGCGGGTGCGGTCATAGGGCACCTTGGAGCCGTCGGCGAACATCGAGCGGCCGTCCTGGTCGACGATCTCGAGGTTCAGGCCCTGCTTGGTCTCCTCGAACATGATGTGCTTGGACATCTCGGTCAGTTCCGGCATGTCCTGCAACGCCTGGCGCAGCGAGGCTGCGGCCAGCGCGAAATTGCGGTCGACCTTGATCTTCGCGCCGGAGGTCTTTTCGCGGTCTTCCTGATCTGGCGTCGGCGTGTTGGAGGCATCTTCCGGCTGGATGTGGTCGACGTTCTTGAGCCGCGGGCGCGTCGGCAGGCCGTCGGATTCGACGATGCCGGAGTAGCGCGCCTCGGTCTGCACGCCGAACGCCTCGCGCATCGAGCCCGCGACGATCTTCAGCTTGTTGGCGTCTTGCGTGGAGAACGCGACCAGCATCACGAAAAACGCCAGCAGCAGCGCCATCAGGTCGGCGAAGGTCACGAACCAGCCGTGGCCGCCACCGTGAGCATTGCCGCGCTTCTTCTTGGCCATCTCTCAAAATCCAGGCGGCGGCCTCAAGCCGGCACCGGCTCGCCTTCGGTGTGACGATGCTTCTCCGGCAGATAGGCCAGCAGCATTTCGCGCACCAGGGTCGGGCTCTTGGAGTCGCGGATCATCAGGATGCCGTCGATGATCAAGGTGCGGTTGGTCTCTTCGTCCAGCAGCTTGCCGTGCAGCTTGTCCGCGATCGGCAAGCAGATCAGGTTGGCGACAACGGCGCCGTACAGGGTCGCCAGCAGCGCGGTGGCCATGAACGGGCCGAGCTTGGAGGGATCCGACATGTTGGAGAACATCTGCACCATGCCAAGCAGCGTGCCGATCATGCCGAACGCCGGGGCGCAGTCGCCGACGGCGCGGTAGATCTTGCTGCCTTCATCGAGGTGCATCAGGAAGTTGTCCCGGTCGCGCTCCAGATTGTCGCGAATGAAATCGAGGTCGTAGCCGTCGGCAACATAGCGAATGCCCTTGGCGAGGAAGGGCTCGTCGGTCTCGACCTTTTCGAGTCCGACCGGGCCCTGCTTGCGGGCGATTTCCGCGATGCGGGCGAGCTCGTCGACAAGGTCGTGAGCCGACAGGCGGCTCAGGGTGAAAGCAAACTTCGCGCCCAGCGGCACGCCGTGGATCATCGCGGACAAAGGAAAGCGGATCATCGTCGCTGCGAACGAGCCACCGAAGATGACGATGACGGCGTGGATGTCGTAGAACATCCCGAACGTACCGCCCATCAGGATCAGCGACGACACAACAATGGCGCCTGCGACGAGGCCGACAAGTGTTGCGATATCCATGATCGACTCCAACGCCTACGCAACAACGGCCGTCCTGGCCGCTGGCGCGGCTCAACCCCGAACCGCATCGCAGACCCTAGAGCGCCGCCCTTAAAGGCGCGTAAAGGTTAAGTCTCGACGATGTGCCGCCTGCCGCCGCAATTTGTCCCGGTTGCCGTCCAGCGATAGGAATTTCAACCCTTCGCTAACCATAAGCAGGCGCCCACCACGTCACGTCGGCTGCGGCCCTCCGCCACATCGTGGACGGGGATCAGTTGGTGTCTGCTAGCGTTGCGACAGGGCCAATCGCGGAGCCAGCGCGATGTTGATGCTATTCGGTCTACTCACGGCGCTGCCCGCGGCGCTGGCGTTCCACCTGCTCGAGCCGGAACTCGTGCTTCCGGCGTTCAGCGTGCTGCTCTTTATCGAGGCCGCCTTCGCCGTGCTCGCGGCGCGGTTGATGCGCAGCGCCAACAGCGCAGACGATATCACCCTCTGGGACCTTGCCGGCGGCTTCACCCTGATCGGATGCGCCGCCGCCGTGCTCGGAGAACCGGATCAAGTCGCCCTGCTTCTGACCGAGCAAGGCGGCATTCGGCCGTCGTCCGGGCCGTAGATTGCCCTAAAGCGCGATGCGATTAGGATCAACCGTCATCGCGCTTTAGGTTATTGTTTGAGCATGATCTTTTCGGAAAACCGCTACACGCTTTTCCGGATCATGCTCCAGCAGCCGTCAATGGATCTCCGCAGAGCGCTTCAACGCGGCCTTGAGCTTCTCGAGCGAGAAGTCGGGACTGCGGGCGATCTCCAGGATCGGCGTCTCGCGGCGGCCGCACAGTTCGGCGGCCTCCGGCAGCTTTGCGGCAAGGTCAAGCGGGATCACGATGGCGCCATGCCGGTCGGCGTGGATGAGGTCGTCCGACTTTACGGTCATGCCGGCGACGCGCACCTCGCCGCCAAAGCTTTCCGCGTGCACCCAGGCGTGCGACGGGCCGATCGAGCCGGCTAGCGCCTGGAACCCGGGCGCCCATTGCGGGATGTCGCGGATCGAGCCGTCGGTGATGACGCCGAGGCAGCCGAGCGCCTTGTGCACGTTGCTCTGTACCTCGCCCCAGAACGCGCCATAGCCGACGTCGGGTCCGTCGATGTCCTGGATCACCGAGATGCGCGGGCCATGGCCGGTGCCGACATATTCGTAATATGCGATTCGGCGCCTGGACTGCTCCTCGGCCGGAAGCGATGATTTCAGAACCGAGCGGATCGTCACCGTGCGGGCATAGCCGACGATCGGCGGCAGGTCGGGAAACGGACAGACCAGCTGCTTGGTGGTGTAGCCGATCAGCCGCCGCTCGGGCGCCACGATCTCCATGGCGTTGCAGATCGTCGGCGTATCGTAACGGCCCAGCGCTTCGAGGACGGAAGCGGGCAGCGGCCCGGTCGCGGAATTGGTCACGGCGTTCTCTCCCAGGTTGGCGGCGATTGATTGCGCGATGCCGCCGGCACAAGGGCGATATAGCCGAGATCGGACCTCGACCCAACTCAGGCAGGCTTCATGGCAGATATCCGCGAGGAGCGTTTTAGTGCAGTCGTCCGGGCCGATCGTCGTCTTGCGGCGGCTCCGACAAATTCGCCAGCGTCGGCGCCGAGGGCGGTGACGGGACCTCGCCTCCCGCCGGCGCGGTGGCTTCCATCGCGCGCGCCTGGTCGCGATAGGATTTGTAGCCGAGCGGCAGCGCGAGGAGGTACAGCACCGTGCCGATCGACAGCACGTGCCAGGGATAGGCGATCAGGAGCGCGATGAAGACGATCACGGCGACGAAGGCCGGCAGCACCAGCTCGGGCGGCACGCGCATCCGCTTGGTCTTGCCGGAGAACACGGGCAGGCGCGACACCATCAGAAACGCGATCAGAAGCGTGTAGGCCGCGGTCACCGCCGCAGGTGTGCGCCCGACGTCGAGGAACGCGACATAGATCGGCAGCAGCACGGTGATCGCGCCGGCGGGCGCCGGCACGCCGGTGAAGAAATTGGCGGCGAAAGCCGGCTTGTTCGGATCGTCCATGGTGGCATTGAAGCGCGCAAGCCGCAGGCCGCCGGAGATCGCGAACACCATGGCGGCGATCCAGCCGGCATTGCCGAGCTCATGCAGCTGCCAGAAATACAGCATCAGGCCGGGCGCCACGCCGAAATTGACGAAGTCGGCGAGACTGTCGAGCTCGGCGCCGAACTTCGACTGCCCCTTGATCATGCGCGCGATGCGGCCATCGATGCCGTCGAGCGCGGCGGCGAACACGATGGCATAGACCGCGAGCGTCATCCGTCCTTCGATCGACAGGCGGATCGAGGTCAGGCCGGCGCAGATCGCCAGCAGCGTGATGACGTTGGGCACCAGCATCCGCACCGGGATCGGTCGGAACCGCCGGCGGCGGACGTCGGGATCCTTGAAATCGTAAGGCGTCATGGCTCGTCCTTATCTCGAGGCGAGATATTAGCAAGCCGCGCCGCCCTCCGCCATTGCGGCGGAACGCCTGTGAGCACCGACTATTGGTTAATTGGCGCGGAACGCGCGGCCCGGGTCGTCGCCGGCAAGGTCGGCCAGGATCGTCTCTCCGGCGATCGCGGTCTGCCCTTCCGAGACCAGCGCCTTGGTACCCACGGGCAGGTAGACGTCGAGGCGCGAGCCGAAGCGGATCAGGCCGAAACGCTCGCCGGCGCCGATCGCCTGCCCCTCCTTGACGAAGCAGACGATGCGCTTGGCGACCAGGCCGGCGATCTGGACCACGCCGATCCGCGCCGTCGGCGTCGTGATCACCAGCGAGTTGCGCTCGTTGTCCTCGCTCGCCTTATCGAGCTCGGCGTTGATGAAGAGGCCGGGCCGGTAGGCGATACGATCCACCCTGCCCGCCACGGGCGCGCGGTTCACGTGGCAATTGAACACGCTCATGAAGATCGAGACGCGCGGCAGCGGCCGGTCGCCCAGCCCAAGCTCGGCCGGCGGCAGCGCCATGGTGATCATGGAGACGCGCCCGTCGGCCGGCGACACCACGAGACCCTCGCCCACCGGCGTCACACGGACGGGATCGCGGAAGAACAGCGCACACCACACGGTCAGGATCGTGCCGATCCACCCCAGCGGCGACCACAGCCAGAACAGGAGCAGGCTCGCCAGCGCAAAGGCGCCGATGAAGGGATAGCCCTCCTTGTGGATCGGCGGGATCTGACGCTGGATCGAATCGAGAATGGACATTGCTTTTTGCCGGTCGGGGTTAATGCCACGGGGTCGTCGCGCGGGCTTGTTTAGGCCAGACTTTTGTTTAGGCCAGACTTTGTTTAGGCCAGACTTGGGACCGGAGACAAGGTCACTCCGCCGCCGCGGGCGTCGTCAGGCTATCATCGACCGGCGGCGGCTCCCGGTTAGGCGCGGCATTGGTGTCGGCCATCTTGGCCAGCTTCTCGCGGGCCTCCTCGGCCTCGCGCTGCCTGTTCCACATGCTGGCATAGAGCCCGCCCTGCGCGAGCAGGCTCGCGTGAGTGCCGCGCTCGGCGATGCGGCCCTGGTTCAGCACGATGATCTCGTCGGCGCCGACGATGGTGGAAAGCCGATGCGCGATCACCAGGGAGGTGCGGTTCTTCGCCACGCGGTCGAGCGCCCCCTGGATCTCGTGCTCCGTATGGGTGTCGAGCGCCGAGGTCGCCTCGTCGAGCACCAGGATCGGCGGCGCCTTGAGCACCGTGCGCGCGATCGCGACGCGCTGCTTCTCGCCGCCCGACAGCTTCAGGCCGCGCTCGCCAACCTGGGTCTCGTAGCCCTTCGGCGCCATGCGGATGAAGTGGTCGATCTGCGCCAGCCGCGCCGCCTCCTCGACCTCGGCATCGGTCGCGTCCCAGCGGCCGTAGCGGATGTTGTAGCGGATGGTGTCGTTGAACAGCACGGTATCCTGCGGCACCATGCCGATCGATGCGCGCAGGCTGGCCTGCGTGACCTCGCGGATGTCCTGGCCGTCGATCAGGATCCTGCCGCCGGAGACATCATAGAGGCGAAACAGAAGCCGCGAGATGGTCGATTTGCCGGCGCCAGAGGGGCCGACGATGGCAACCGTCTTGCCGGCCGGCACTTCGAAGCTGATGCCCTTGAGGATGGGGCGCGCCGGCTCATAGGCAAAGCGCACGTCCTCGAAGCGCACCGTGCCGGCGGAGATGACCAGCGGCTTCGCGCCAGGCGCGTCCTTGATCTCGGCCTCGCGGCTGAGCACGCCGAACATCTTCTCGATGTCGATGATCGCCTGCTTGATCTCGCGATAGACCATGCCCATGAAGTTCAGCGGCTGGTAGAGCTGGATCATCATGGCGTTGACCAGCACGAAATCGCCGACGGTGTTGGTGCCGTTGCGCACGCCGATCGCGCACATCAGCATGGTCGCGGTCAGGCCCAGCGTGAAGATCACCGCCTGGCCTGTGTTGAGCACCGCAAGCGAGGTGTAGGTGCGGACGCTCGCCTCCTCGTAGCGCTCGACCGATCTGTCGTAGCGCTGCGCCTCGCGTGCCTCGGCACTGAAATACTTCACCGTCTCGTAGTTGAGCAGCGAGTCGACCGCCTTGGTGTTCGCCTCGGTGTCGGAATCGTTCATCTTGCGGCGGATGCCGATCCGCCACTCGGTCGCGACGTAGGTGTAGTACATGTAGAGCGTGACCGTGATCAGGGTCGCGACCACGTAACGCCAGTCAAATTGCCAGAGCAGCACCGCCAGCAGCAGCGAGACCTCGACGATGGTCGGGATCAGCTGCAGGATCACCATGCGCACGATGACCTCGATGCCCTCGCGGCCGCGCTCGAGCACGCGCGTGAGGCCACCGGTCTTGCGCTCGAGGTGAAAGCGCAGCGACAGCTCGTGCATGTGGATGAAGGTGAGGGTCGCGAGCTTGCGCACCGCATGCATGGCGACGCGGGCGAAGATGCCGTCGCGCCATTGCGTCAGCACCGCCATCAGGATGCGCATCACGCCGTAGCTCGCGGTCAGCAGCAAAGGCGAGGCGATCACCCAGAGATGCCAATTGTCGGCCGCTACCGGCGCGGTGTTGGCGCCGGTCAGCGCATCCGTCGCCCATTTGAAGCTGAACGGCACGGTGAGCGTGATCAGCTTGGCGGCGAGCAACAACACCAGCGACCAGACCACCCTCATCTTCAGGTCGAAACGGTCGCCCGGCCAGATGTAGGGCCACAGATGTGCCAGCGTGCCCATCAGCGTGGCCCCGGCCTGCGGTCCTGCCACGGAAGGATCAGGAACGTCGGCGCCGTCGAACGATTGAGGTTGGTCCATCAACAAACCCGAAAGCCCGCCGGATGCGGGCGAAACTGCGATTAACGATTTTCGCCCGTCATATAGAGCCTTCCCGATGCCCGTGCACCCCGCCAGATGGCGAATCTTCGATTGTTTGTCGCGATTTACCGGTAAATTCCCGGACGTATCGAATCACCGTTTGGGCTTGACGCCACTTCGCTGCAATGCATCATGGCACCAATGAGCACGATCAAAACCGTCTGTGTCTATTGCGGCTCCGGCCCTGGAACAAATCCCAACTTTATTGAAGCGGCGAAGGCGCTCGGCAAAGCGCTGGCGGAAAGCAAGATCCGCCTCGTCTATGGCGGCGGCTCGCTCGGCCTGATGGGCGCGGTTGCGACCTCCGTGCTGGATCACGGCGGCATGGTCACCGGCATCATCCCCGACTTCCTGCGGATGCGCGAGAATGCGCTGACGCGCGTGCAGGAGATGGTCGTCACACCCGACATGCACGAGCGCAAGCGGCTGATGTTCGAGCGCTCCGACGCCTTCGTGGCCCTGCCCGGCGGGCTCGGCACGCTGGAGGAGCTGGTGGAGCAGCTGACCTGGCAGCAACTCGGCCGTCACGCCAAGCCCGTGCTGCTCGCCAATGTCGACGGCTTCTGGGAGCCGCTGTTCTCCCTGGTGGCCCACATGCGGCAGACCCAGTTCATCCGCGCCGGTCTCACCGTCGATATCCTGAAGGCGGACAAGGTCGAGGAGATCATCCCACGGCTGCGCGCCGCGGCGGCGCAGATCCCTGACGACCAGCGCGATCTCGCGCCCGACGTGGCCCGGCGGCTCTAAAGCATGATCCGGAAAAGTGTGAAGCGGTTTTCCGAAAAGATCATGCTCAAACAACAACCTAAAGCGCGATGACGATCCATCCTAATCGCATCGCGCTTTAGACCGTCCCTATTCCTGCGGAAACGTCACCGCCTCGATCCGGTTGCCGTCGGGATCGGTGACGAAGGCGGCGTAGTAGCGCACGCGATCGTGCGGGCGGAGGCCCGGTGCGCCGTCGGAGGCGCCGCCAGCGGACAGCGCAGCTGCGTGAAACGCATCGACCTCGGCCGCGGTTTTCGCCCGCAGGCAGATGTGCACGCCGCTCTCCGGCGCGACACGCGGCATGCCCTCGCGCAGATTGATCCAGAACTCCGGATAGGCCTTGCCAAACCCGATCGTCCGCGGCCGCGTGACGAGGCGCGCGAGGCCGAGTGCGGCGAGCGTCGCCTCGTAGAACTTTGCGGCGCGATCGAGATCGCTGACGCCGACGGAGATGTGGTCGATCATGGCCGTGCCCTTTCCCCATCCTCGGTGTCATCGCCCGGCTTGACCGGGCGATCCAGTACTCCGTGACAGCAGTAGATAAATCGATGGGCCGCAGCGTACTGGATTCCCCGCCTTCGCGGGGAATGACAGTCGTCGTGGGGGTTACGCCGGCGCGTCCGACTTCACGAGCTTGTAGATTACCGAATCCATCAGCGCCTGGAACGAGGCATCGATGATGTTCGGGGACACGCCGACGGTGGTCCAACGATCGCCGTTCTCGTCCTCGCTCTCGATCAGCACGCGCGTGACCGCGCCGGTGCCGCCATTGAGGATACGGACGCGATAGTCGATCAGTGTCAGGCCCTCGATGAACTTCTGGTACTTGCCGAGGTCCTTGCGCAGGGCGACGTCGAGCGCGTTGACGGGACCGTTGCCTTCGGCCGCCGAGATCAGATGCTCGCCGGCGACGTCGACCTTGACCACCGCGAGCGCCACCGTGACGCGTTCGCCGAGCGCGTTGTAGCGCTGCTCGACGTTGACGTCGAACTGCTCGACCTCGAAATAATGCGGCACCTTGCCGAGCGTGCGGCGCGCCAGGAGCTCGAACGAGGCGTTGGCGGATTCATAGGCATAGCCGGCCGCCTCGCGCTCCTTCAATTCCTCGACGAGACGCGTCAGCTTCGAATCGCTCTTCTCGTAAGGGATACCGGCGCGGTCGAGCTCGGCGATGACGTTGGAGCGCCCGGCCTGGTCGGACACCAGCACCTTGCGGTGATTGCCGACCAGCTCCGGCAACACATGCTCGTAGGTCTGCGGATCCTTCAGCACGGCGGAGGCATGGATGCCGGTCTTGGTGACGAAGGCGCTCTCGCCGACGTAAGGAGCATGCCGGTTCGGCACGCGGTTCAGCATGTCGTCGAGCGTGCGCGACACCTTGACGAGCGTCGCCAGCTTCTCGGTGGTGACGCCGATCTCGAAAGCGTCGGCAAACCCGATCTTCAGCTTCAGCGTCGGGATCAGCGAGCAGAGATTGGCATTGCCGCAGCGCTCGCCGAGGCCGTTCAGCGTGCCCTGGATCTGCCGCGCGCCGGCACGCACCGCGGCGAGCGAATTGGCCACCGCCTGCTCGGTGTCGTTATGGGCGTGGATGCCGACGTGATCGCCGGGGATGTGCCTGGTCACGTCTCTGACGATGGCCTCGACCTCATCGGGCATGGTGCCGCCGTTGGTGTCGCACAGCACCACCCAACGCGCACCGGCATCGAAGGCGGCCTTGGCGCAGGCGAGCGCGAAGGCGGCGTCTTCCTTGTAGCCGTCGAAGAAATGCTCGCAATCGAGCATCACCTCGCGGCCGGCCGCCTTCGCCGCCGCGACGCTGTCGCGGATCGAGGCGAGGTTTTCTTCCTTCGTGGTCTCCAGCGCGACGCGGACCTGATAGGCCGACGCCTTCGCCACAAAGCAGATCGCGTCCGCCTTCGCTTCCAAAAGGCCCGCGACGCCCGGGTCGTTCGAGACCGACCGGCCTGCCCGCCGCGTCATGCCGAAGGCGGTGAAGCGCGCATGATTGAGCTTGGGCTTGGAGCCAAAGAACTCCGTGTCGAGCGGGTTGGCGCCGGGATAGCCGCCCTCGACATAATCGATGCCGAGATCATCGAGCATCGCCGCGATGACCTGCTTGTCCGCCAGCGTGAAGTCGACGCCGTTGGTCTGCGCCCCATCGCGCAGCGTGGTGTCGAACAGATAGAGACGCTGCTTGCTCATTGCCCCGCTCCGAGCGTCTTCTTCATGGTGGTGTTGGCGAGCCACTCGTCATTGATGGTGACGCTGTTGCGCTGCTGGGCGGTGTAGCCGCGCTTGGCGAAGAAGCCCTCCGCGGTATCGCTGGCGTCCACCGACAGGCTCTTGGCGCCGCGGCTGCCGGCGAGCCTCTCCAATGCATCGACCAGCATGGTCGCGATGCCCTGCCCGGCCACGGCCGGATGCACATAGAGCATGCGGATGTGATCGTTGCCGCGCAGCGAAGCAAAACCAACCGGCGAGCCTTCCAGCGTCGCGATCAGCGTCAGGTCGGACGCAAGCCGCTTGCCGAACTCCTCGTCCTCGGCCGCCGCCATCCAGGCTTCCTGCTGCGCCTCGCTATAATCGTCGCCGGTCAACTCCTCGATGCTGGCGGCGAAGATCGCGGCGAGGATCGGCACATCCGCCGGCAGGAAGGGCCTCAGTGCGGGCTTTGGCAAAGTCTGTCCCATCGTCCTTACCACATCCCATAAAGCTTGAGCACGATCGCCACCGCGCCGGCGAGCAGCGCGATCTTCAGCGCGATGTAATAGAGCCAGTGCCGCGGAAACGGCGTCTCGGGGCGCTTCATCGGGCGATCTCCCAGGTGGTGCCTTCCTTGGAGTCCTTGATCGCGACGCCCATCGCAGCGAGCAGATCGCGAATGCGGTCGGACTCGCCAAAGTCCTTGCGGCTACGCGCAGCTGTTCGCTCCACGAGCAGGCGCTCGACCTCCTTGGCGTCGATCCCGCTCGCCTGCTGCTTGCGCCCTTCCCACTGCGCCGCGCTCTCGGAGAGGAATCCGAGCAGCCGCAACGAGCCCGCAAGACCTGCGATATCGTTGCCGCGCAGGCCGTGCAGCGCCGCGATCGCCTGCGGCGTGTTGAGGTCGTCGAGCAGCGGTTCGACCACCGACGGAGCCGGCTCGCCGGACACGACATCGGCCGCGACGCGATACCAGTCGTCGAGCGTCTTAGCGCTCTCCTCCAGCGACTTCATGGTCCAGTCGATCGGCGAGCGGTAATGCGTCTTGAGCATGTTGAGGCGCAGCACCTCACCCGGCCAATCCCTGAGCAGCTCGTGGATCGTGATGAAGTTGCCGAGGCTCTTCGACATCTTCTCGCTCTCGACCTGCAAGAAGCCGTTGTGCATCCAATAATTCGCCATGCGCTCGCGATGGAAGGCGCAGCAGGTCTGCGCGACCTCGTTCTCGTGGTGCGGAAACACGAGATCGATGCCGCCGCCATGGATGTCGAAATGCTCGCCGAGATGCTTCCAGGCCATCGCTGAGCACTCGATGTGCCAGCCCGGACGCCCCTCCGCCTTGATGCCGGATGGCGACGGCCAGGACGGCTCGCCCGGCTTCGACGGCTTCCACAGCACGAAGTCGGTCGCATCGCGCTTGTAGGGCGCAACATCGACCCGCGCGCCGGCGATCATCTCGTCGAGCGAGCGCTTCGACAGCGCGCCATAGCGCGGCAGCGCGGAATTGGCCGCGTTCATCGCCTGCGGCGAGAACAGCACGTGGTCCTCGGCGACATAGGCAAAGCCGCCGGCGACCAGCTTCTCGATGATCTCGCGCATCTCGCCGATATGCTCGGTGGCGCGCGGCTCGACGCTCGGCCGAAG
Organism: Bradyrhizobium sp. IC3123; assembly: GCF_020193625.1. Lineage (NCBI taxonomy): Bacteria > Pseudomonadati > Pseudomonadota > Alphaproteobacteria > Hyphomicrobiales > Nitrobacteraceae > Bradyrhizobium > Bradyrhizobium sp. IC3123. Next base: position 783,283 of record NZ_JADYVF010000002.1, read on the forward strand.
CGCGCCGAGCGCATCGACGTCGGCATGAAACTGCTTGCCGGTCTGCTCGGTGACCTTGCGAATGGCCTCGTTCAGCGGCAGGCCGGGAAAGTCGCGCGCGGCGCGGTCGTTGATCTTGTCGTCGACGTCGGTGATGTTGCGGACATATTTGACGTGCGGCTCGCCGTAGATGTGGCGCAGCAGCCGAAACAGCACGTCGAACACGATCACCGGCCGCGCATTGCCGATATGGGCGAAGTCATAGACCGTCGGTCCGCAGACATACATGCGGACGTTGTTCGGATCGAGCGGCACGAAGGTGCGCTTTTCCCGGCTCAGCGTATCGTAAAGACGCAATTCCATGACAACCCATCCCTCTCGGCCGGGCGTCCAAGGCTCTCAATGTGTTTGAGAAAAGACGGCTCCAGCCAGCGAATCGCTAGCTCGTAATCTCGCGGCAAATGGCGCAAATGGCGAGGAGACCGTCCATGCGGGCACATATGGGCCACCACGGGCCCCGGCGTCAAGGGCCGCGAAAATGCCGTTTTTGCCTCCGCACGGGGCGCGGCCCGCCCGGAGGGTTCATGATCCCCTAACCATTTGAGCCCATTCTGAAACCCGCGGTTCCCTAATTTTTTGCCCCCGGTATTTTCATGCGATCCCTGCTCGCGCTCATTTTCAGCGCCTCGCTCCTTGCAGCACCTCAGGCGTGCGCCGAGACCCGCGTCTTCATCATCGCCGACCAGTGCCTGTCCAAGAACGACACCAAGGGCGACACATGCGGCGCCTCCGCCGCGCGCACCTATTGTCAGTCACGAGATTTTGCAAAGGCATCAGGCTATCGCCGGGTCGATCCCGACGAAATTACCGGCTCCGTCCCCAAAACCGGCACAAACTGCTCCCATGGCCATTGCGACGAATATGTCGCAATCACCTGCCAGCGCTGAATTCCCTCGGAGCTGGCGGACCTTAGGACCAGTTCGGCCCCTGAAACGACGTGACGATGCCGCGGGAAGCGGCTATTGGAGGGCGCGCTTCGGCCCCCACCTCACTTGGATGATCACGCTGGGCCGTGACCTCGCTAGAATGGCGGATATGCCTGAATTCTTCTCTCTCCTCCGTGCCCGCTCCCTCCTTGCCTGCACCGTGCTCGGCACACTCGTGCTCGCCGATGGCGCTTTGGCGCAGGCCGGCCCGCCGCCCCAGCCCGGCCAGAACGGGCTCGGACCGAACCCGATGTGCGTGCGGCTGGAAGCCCAACTCGCCGCGCTCGATCGCGGCGGAGGTGATGCCGCGCGCGAAGAGCAGATCCGCCGCTACCAGGATTCCCAGGCCAAGCAGCAGGCCGAGCTCGACCGTGTCACCATGCAGGCCAAGCGCATGGGCTGCGATTCCTCCGGCTTCTTCTCGCTGTTCAACGGCCAGTCGGCGCAGTGCGGCCCGGTCAACACCCAGATCCAGCAGATGCGCGCCAATCTGGACCAAATTACCGGCAGCCTCGAGCGGCTGCGCGGCGGCCCCGGCGCCAACCCGGAGCGCGACAACCAGCGCCGCTCGGTGCTGATGGCGCTGGCGCAGAACAATTGCGGCCAGCAATATGCCAATGCCGTGCAGCAGCAGGGCGGCGGCAACTTTCTCACTAATCTGTTCGGCGGCAACAACCCGAACAATCCGCAGGCCATGCCGCCCTCCGATCTCGGCCCGCAATCCGGCACCTTCCGCACCGTCTGCGTGCGCACCTGCGACGGCGCTTATTTCCCGATCTCCTTTGCCACCGTGCCGGCGCGTTTCGCCGACGACGAGAGAACCTGCAAGGCGCTGTGCCCGGCCGCGGAAGCCGTGCTCTACAGCCATCGCAATCCCGGCGAGGACATGAACGCGGCGGTCTCGATCGGCGGCCAGCCCTACACGGCGCTGCCGACCGCATTCAAATTCCGCAGCGAGTTCAACCCGTCCTGCTCCTGCAAGGCGGCGGGACAGACCTGGGCGGATGCGCTGAAATCGGCCGATGACAAGGCCGCGGCCGAGCAGCAGGGCGACATCATCGTCACCGAGGAAAGCGCCAGGAAGATGCAGCAGCAACGACTCAACAAGGGCGCGCCGCAGCCTGCCAATGCCAAGAAAGGCGCGGCTCCTGCGCCAGCAACTGCTGCCGCACCGGTCGCCACGCCACCCGCGGACGCGAGCCCCGCGTCGGAGAACAAGCCGATCCGCTCGGTCGGCCCGACCTTCCTGCCGCAGCAGCAGAAGTAGGCCGTCGCTCTGTCATGCTCCGCGCGGGCGTCCCAGCGCGGCCGTTCCGCTGTTACGGCTCGCCCTCGCGGCTCCACGGGAAGAGATTGGCCGGAAAGTCTGCTGCGTAGCGCCTGCCCTTCCGGGGCGGAAGCGGTGCATCCGGTGGGTTCGGATTGGGCTCGACCACCCGCCGATAGAGGTGCCAGGTGGCATGACCGAGCACCGGCAGAACGACGGCGAGACCGACGAAGAGCGGCAGCGAGCCGATCACGAGCAGAGCCGCCACGATGAGGCCCCATCCGGCCATCGCAACCGGATTCGCCGCCACCGCTCGGAGCGACGTGCGGATCGCGTCGATCGCCGTCGCATGACGGTCCAGCATCAACGGAAATGACACGACGCTAACGCACAATGCCACAACCGCAAACAGGAAGCCGACACCGCAACCGATGATGATGAGCGACCAGCCTTCGGGTGTCGTCAGCACGCGCGTTGCGAAGTCGGGTATGCTTGCGGCCGCAGCGTGACCGAAGATCGCGACATAGATTGCGTTCGCGGCACCGATCCAGGCCCCGAACAGGACCAGCAGGAGCACGCCGAGTTCGACCATGGCGCCGAACGACGGTGCGCGCAGCACCTTGATCGCATCCCATGCTTCGACCTCTTCGCCGCGCTCGCGACGACGGCTGAGTTCGTAGAGACCGATCGCGGCAAAAGGACCGATCAAGGCAAAGCCGGCGGCCAGCGGAAACAGTAGCGGCAGCACCGAATAGCCGAGCACCATCCTGAACAGGACGAGACCGAGAACGGGATAAATCAGGCACACGACGATCGCGTGACTCGGCATCGCCTGGAAATCACCCCAACCCAGGCGCAGGACCTCGGTCAGGTCGGACAAGCTTATCTTGCGAATGGGATAGGAGGTCGCTTCGCCGAATGCGCGCCGCCTGATGTCGTGGGAGTACAGAGTGGCCATGTACGGACCCTCCCGTGCTGAAAATCGCGGTTTTCGACAACACGCGCTCTTCAGCCACGCGTGTCCGCCTGACGAGCAGGAAACGCGATGGGTCTGGTACGGCAACCCAGGTTCAGTAACCGAGCCTGGCCGGACGGAACCCGTCGCGACCTGCCCGGCAAGCTTAGCGCGCGCGGAGCACGACTGCACTCACGGTTGGGTGAATTGCGCACCAGCACGGATTTGTGCGTTGCATCACCCAAACCGAACAATGGGCACCGGATGCTTGTCGGTTTGCCAGCACCGGCAATCACACCAATTCGGGCACCTCTATTGCTCTATTGACGCCGGATTAGGCTGGGATCATTTTAGACGCAGACGCCCTTAGAGTTGAAGGTCGCGAGCGTTCTCTTGATTTCGCGATCGGTGGACTGGGCGAAGCAAGAGGCCGGCGATGGCATATGCCAAGAAAGGCCAGCCATCGCGACAGACATGAGCTCCGCCCGGGATTCGTATCCGTAGCCTTCGATGGCAAGGATGGATCAGGATGGCTGTCGCACTGATACTGCTTCTGGTCGCGATCGGCTCGGTGCTGTTTCACATCTACAGCCCGTGGTGGTGGACGCCGATCGCCACGAACTGGGCCTATATCGACCACACGATCAACATCACGTTCTGGATCACGGGCTTCGTTTTCGTCGCCGTGATCGCCTTCATGGCTTACTGCGTCTTCCGCTTTCGTCACAGAGAGGGAAGAAGGGCTGACTACAATCCGGAAAACAAAAGGCTCGAATGGTGGCTGAGCGTCGGGACCGGCGTCGGCGTCGCGGCCATGCTGGCGCCTGGCCTCGTGGTCTGGCACCAGTTCGTGACGGTGCCTGCGGATGCCACCGAGCTCGAGGTCATGGGCCAGCAATGGCAGTGGAGCTTCCGCCTTCCGGGCAAGGATGGGCAGTTGGGCACATCCGATGTCCGCAACATCGCTTCCGACAATCCGATGGGGCTCAATCGTGACGACCGGCACGCGCAGGACGATGTCGTGATCGAGAGCGGCGACCTGCACCTTCAAGTCGGAAAGCCGGTCAAGGTTCTCCTCCGCTCGGTTGATGTCCTGCACGATTTCTACGTGCCCGAATTCCGGGCCAAGATGGACATGGTTCCAGGCATGGTGACCTATTTCTGGATCACGCCGATCCGAACCGGAACCTTCGATGTCCTCTGTGCGGAGCTTTGTGGCACTGCTCACTATCAAATGCGGGCCAAGGTCATCGTCGACGAAGAGCGTGAATATCACGCTTGGCTGGAGCAACAAAAAACATTCGCAGAATTATCGCCGGCAAAAGCCGTCGTGAAGACGACGTACCAATCCGGCAGCAAGTAGCAAGCTGCCGCCGAAGATAGATCGGGCGCAAGAGGCCAGCGCCTCCCCCCGATGGAACGACCGAGGAGGTTCTATGGTCGATGTTCCATATGAAGGGATCCCCGGCATCCCGCCTGCCGAAGTACCTGACGTCGAGCTCTATCATCCGCGGAGCTGGTGGACACGATATGTGTTCTCGCAGGACGCCAAGGTGATCGCCATTCAGTATTCGCTGACGGCCACGGCCATCGGGCTGGTGGCCCTGGTGCTGTCGTGGCTGATGCGGCTGCAACTGGGATTCCCCGGCACGTTCTCTTTCATCGATGCCAACCAGTACCTCCAGTTCATCACCATGCACGGCATGATCATGGTGATTTACCTGCTCACCGCATTGTTCCTGGGCGGCTTCGGCAACTACCTGATCCCGCTGATGGTCGGCGCCAGGGACATGGTCTTCCCCTATGTGAACATGCTGAGCTACTGGATCTACCTGCTCGCAGTCCTGGTGCTTGCCTCGACATTCTTCGTGCCCGGCGGCCCCACCGGCGCCGGTTGGACGCTGTACCCGCCGCAAGCAATCCTTTCAGGAACGCCCGGGCAGGATTGGGGCATCCTTCTCATGCTCGCGTCCCTGATCCTGTTCATCATCGGCTTCACCATGGGCGGGCTGAATTATGTGGTCACAGTGTTGCAGGCGCGCACGCGCGGCATGACCTTGATGCGCCTGCCCCTGACGGTGTGGGGCATTTTCACGGCAACCGTCATGGCGCTCCTCGCGTTCCCTGCATTGTTCGTTGCCTCGGTCATGCTGCTGTTCGACCGTCTCTTGGGAACCAGCTTCTTCATGCCCGCCCTCCTCGAGATGGGCACGCTTTCGAAACATGGCGGCGGCAGCCCGTTGCTCTTCCAGCACCTGTTCTGGTTTTTCGGTCATCCCGAAGTCTACATCGTCGCCCTGCCCGCCTTCGGCATCGTCTCCGATCTGATCAGCACGCATGCGCGCAAGAACATCTTTGGTTATCGCATGATGGTCTGGGCGATCGTAGCCATCGGCGCGCTCAGCTTCATCGTATGGGCGCACCACATGTATGTGAGCGGCATGTTCCCGCAATTCGGGTACTTCTTCGCCACCACGACGCTCATCATCGCCATCCCCACCGCGATCAAGGTCTACAACTGGGTGCTGACCCTGTGGCGCGGCGACATTCATCTCACGGTGCCGATGCTGTTCGCCCTCGGCTTCATCGTCACCTTCGTGAACGGCGGGCTCACCGGCCTCTTCCTCGGCAACGTCGTCGTGGACGTGCCCCTCTCGGATACCATGTTCGTGGTCGCCCATTTCCACATGGTGATGGGCGTGGCGCCGATCATGGTCGTGCTCGGCGCGATCTATCATTGGTACCCAAAGGTCACGGGGCGGATGCTGAACGAGGCCATGGGCAAGTTTCACTTCTGGGTCACCTTCCTCGGCGCCTACCTGATCTTCTTCCCCATGCACTATCTTGGACTGCTCGGGGTCCCGCGCCGGTATTTCGAACTCCTGGATACGACGTTCATCCCGTCCTCGGCCCATTCACTCAACGCCTTCATCTCCGTGGTGGCCTTGATCGTCGGCTTTAGCCAGATGGTGTTCCTGTTCAACCTTGTCTGGAGCCTGTTCAAAGGTGAGGCCTCAGGCGGCAATCCGTGGCGGGCGACGACGCTGGAGTGGCAGACGCCGGAGACGCCCCCGGCGCACGGCAACTGGGGCAAGGAGCTCCCTGTCGTGTACCGCTGGGCCTATGATTACAGTGTGCCCGGTGCCGCGGAGGACTTCATTCCGCAGAACCAGCCGCCGCGCGCGACTCAGCTCGTTCAGGGAGCTGCTTCGTGAGCGCCATCATCCTGTTCCTGGCTGTGCTTGCGGTGATCGCCGGATGGTGGCTGTCGCAGCAGCGCCTGACGGCCAAGCCCTGGCTGGAGGAAGGCCCGGCCGGTGACTTCCCCGGCGGCGATGCCATGACCTGGCCGGCAGCGAAGATCGGACTTGGCGTGTTTCTCGCGGTCGCGAGCGCCTTGTTCATCCTCTTCATCAGCGCCTACTCGATGCGCATGAGCGTGGTGGACTGGCGGCCGCTGCCGGTGCCGCGGCTGCTGTGGGTCAACACGGGCGTCCTGGTCCTGAGCAGTGTCGCGCTGCAATGGTCGTACGTGGCCGCGCGCCGACACGATACCGAAGGCGTCATGATCGGTCTGCTCGCGGGCGGAGCATCTGCCGTGATCTTCCTCGCCGGGCAGCTCCTGGCCTGGCAACGGCTCGGGGCTGCGGGATATTTCGTGGCGTCCAATCCATCGAATTCCTTCTTCTACCTGTTGACCGCAGTGCACGGGCTGCACCTGACGGGCGGTCTGGTGGCCTTGGGCCGAACCTCGGCCAAGATGTGGCGCGGCGCCGAGATCGCCGACATGCGCTTGAGCGTGGAGCTGTGCGCCATCTACTGGCACTTCCTGCTGTTGGTCTGGCTTGTCCTGCTCGGTCTTCTCACCGGCTGGACCGACGATTTCATCGACATCTGCCGCCAATTGCTGAGCTAGGAGGCGAGACCAGATGGCTGAGACCGTGCTGACAAATCCGGGCCAATCGCCTGCGCGGCTTGAAGGCTGGCGCGGCATCGCCGCCGACTGGGCGTCCGATCAGCGCGCCTTCAAGAACGTGTCCTGGGGCAAGGCCATGATGTGGATCTTCCTCCTCAGCGACACCTTCATCTTCAGTTGCTTCCTGCTCTCCTACATGACGGCGCGCATGTCGACGACCGTGCCGTGGCCCAATCCCAGCGAAGTCTTCGCCCTCGATATCGGGGGCAACCACATGCCCCTGATCCTGATCGCCATCATGACCTTCGTGCTGATCAGCAGCAGCGGTACGATGGCGATGGCCGTCAATTTCGGCTACCGCCGCGATCGGGTGAGAACCGCAATCCTGATGCTGGTCACTGCAGCCTTCGGCGCGACCTTCGTCGGAATGCAGGCCTTCGAATGGACCAAGCTGATCATGGAGGGCGTCCGGCCCTGGGGCAATCCATGGGGCGCCCCGCAGTTTGGTGCGAGCTTCTTCATGATCACCGGCTTCCACGGCACCCATGTAACGTTCGGTGTGATCTTCCTGATCGCCATCGCGCGAAAGGTCTTTCGTGGCGACTTCGACGTCGAGAGGCGCGGCTTCTTCACGAGCCGAAGGGGGAATTACGAGATCGTCGAGATCACGGGCCTATACTGGCACTTCGTCGATCTCGTGTGGGTGTTCATCTTTGCATTCTTCTATCTTTGGTGAGGTCGGCGCATGACAAACGCGGCGGTACACATGGAAGAGCGGCTCCACGCTCCGGCGCACGGCGCAGTCGGAACGGAAGCCGTTCACGCTGAGGGGCAACAGCACCCGATCAAGCTCTACCTCGTGGTCTGGGGCTGGTTGTTCGTCCTCAGCACGTTCTCCTACCTCGTCGACTACTTTGGCCTGCATGGCTATCTGAGGTGGTCGCTGATCCTGCTGTTCATGATGTTGAAGGCCGGCCTGATCGTCGCCGTCTTCATGCACATGGCCTGGGAGCGGCTGGCCTTGACCTATGCCATCCTGCTGCCGCCGGTCGTGGTATTCGTATTTGTGGCGATCATGGCGCTCGAATCCGAATACACGCGCTTCCTGAGGGTGCTGTTTTTCGCAACCCCGTCATAGCCCCTGCCGTCGCTCAGGCTAGGCTTCACCCCTCGAATGCGTCGATTGACGCCGTGCTTCCACGTGACACCAGCGCCTCATCCGTCGCCGGCAACGGCTGGCCCTTGTCGCGAAAACGGTTGGTGATGGGATAACGGCGGTCGCGGCCGAAATTCCTCGGTGTCACCTTCACCCCAGGCGCGGCCTGGCGGCGCTTGTATTCGGCGACGTTGAGCAGATGATCGATCCGGATCACCGTCTCGCGGTCGAAGCCGGCGGCGATGATCTGGTCGAGCGGCTCCTCGCGCTCGACCAGGCGCTCCAGGATGGCATCGAGCACGTCGTAAGGCGGCAACGAGTCCTGATCGGTCTGGTTCTCGCGCAGCTCCGCGGTCGGCGGGCGCGTGATGATGTCGGGCGGGATCACCTCGCCGGCAGGGCCGAGCGCGCCCTCCGGCTTCCAGGAATTGCGCAGGCTTGCCAGGCGGAACACCTGCGTCTTGTAGATGTCCTTGATCGGGTTGAAGCCGCCGTTCATGTCGCCATAAAGCGTGGCGTAGCCGACCGACATCTCCGACTTGTTGCCGGTCGTCACCACCATCAGCCCGGTCTTGTTGGAGATCGCCATCAGCAGCGTGCCGCGGGTGCGGGCCTGGAGGTTCTCCTCGGTGATATCGGGCGGCAGGTTCTTGAAGATGCCGGACAGGATCGTCTCGAACCCGGTCACGGCTTCGGCGATCGGCAGCACCTCGTAGCGGATGCCGAGATGGCCGGCGAGCTCGCCGGCATCCGCGATCGAATGCGGCGCGGTGTAGCGGTAAGGCAGCATCACGCCATGCACCTGGTCGACGCCGAGCGCGTCGACAGCGATCGCCGCGCAGAGCGCCGAATCGATGCCGCCGGAGATGCCGAGCAGCACGCCTGGAAAGCCGTTCTTGGTGACGTAATCGCGTAAGCCCAGCACGCAGGCGGCGTAGTCGGCCTTGTCGCCCTCGGGCAGCTCGGCGATCGGCCCGCTGCAGCGCCAGTCGTCGCCGTTTCTGCTGAAGCGCAGCGTGACGATGCCCTCTTCGAAGGCCGGCAGCTGCGCCGCGAGCGAGAGATCGCCATTGAGCGCGAAGGATGCGCCGTCGAACACGAGCTCGTCCTGGCCGCCGACCTGGTTGAGATAGACCAGCGGCAGCCCGCTCTCCGTGACGCGCGCCACCGCGACCGACAGGCGCACGTCGTTCTTGTCGCGGGCGTAAGGCGAGCCGTTCGGCACCAGGATGATCTCGGCGCCGGTCTCGGCCAGCGTCTCGACCACGTTCTCGTAATCCTCGGACTCTTCCAGCCAGATGTCCTCGCAGATCGGCACACCGATGCGCACGCCGCGCACAGTCACGGGACCGGCGGCAGGGCCGCGCGAAAACAGCCGCTTCTCGTCGAACACGCCGTAATTCGGCAGGTTGCACTTGAAACGCAGGCTCGCGATGCGCCCGCCGTCGAGCAGCGCACAGGCATTGTAGAGCATGCCCTCCTCGACCCAGGGCGTGCCGACCAGCATCGCAGGCCCGCCATCGGCGGTCTCGCGCGCGAGGCTTTCGATCGCGGCGCGGCAGGCGGCCTGGAAGGCGGGCTTCTGCACCAGGTCTTCCGGCGGATAGCCGGCGATGAACAGTTCTGGAAACAACACGAGATCGGCGCCGCCGGACTTGGCCTGCGCCCGCGCCGCGCGCGCCTTGGCCGCATTGCCCTCCACGTCGCCCATGGTCGGATTGAGCTGGGCGAGCGTGACCGCGAATGTGTCGAGACGTTCGGTCATGGCCGCTTTATCCGATCCCGAGTTACAGGAATCCCAATCGCTCGATGATGGCAATGATCCAGAACGCGCCGGTCATCAAAAGCGCAACGCCAACCGCGGCCGAGCCCATGTCCTTGACGCGGCCGATCTGCTTGTCGTGATCCAAGGTCAGCCGGTCGGCGAGCTTCTCGATCGCGGTATTGAGCAGCTCGACCGTCAGCACGAAAGCGACAGAGCACACCAATTCGACCGCGCGCATCGCCGTGGCGCCGATGAACCAGGCGAGCGGCACCGACAGCAGCAGCGCGAAGATCTCCTCGCGGACGGCCTGCTCCGACCGGAACGCAAAGGCAAGCCCGTTGCGGGAATTGATCGTGGCCTTCCAGATCCGCAGCAAGGTCTTACAGCCCCGCTGCGGCCGGAATCGGCTGAGCCTTGCCGGCGCGCTCCTGCTTGAGCAGCTCCGCGACCAGGAACGCCATATCGATGGATTGCTCGGCGTTGAGGCGGGGATCGCAGACCGTGTGGTAGCGATCGTTGAGATCCTCATCCGTGATCGCGCGGGCGCCGCCGAGACATTCGGTGACGTCCTGGCCGGTCATCTCCAGATGCACGCCGCCGGCATGGGTGCCCTCGGCGGCGTGGACCGCGAAGAACGACTTGACCTCGGACAGGATGCGGTCGAACGGGCGAGTCTTGTAGCCGGACGTCGAGGTGATGGTGTTGCCGTGCATGGGATCGCAGGACCAGACCACCACCCGGCCCTCGCGCTTCACGGCGCGGACCATGTTCGGCAGATGCTCGCCGATCTTGTCGGAGCCGAAGCGGCCGATCAGCGTCAGCCGGCCCGGCTCGTTGTCGGGATTGAGCACGTCGATCAGCTTCAACAGCTCGTCCACCTTGAGCGAGGGGCCGCACTTCAGCCCGATCGGATTCTTGATGCCGCGGAAATATTCGACATGGCCGTGATCGAGCTGGCGGGTGCGATCGCCGATCCAGATCATGTGGCCCGAGGTCGCGTACCAGTCGCCGGTGGTGGAATCGACGCGGGTCATCGCCTGCTCGTAGCCGAGCAGCAGCGCCTCATGGCTGGTGTAGAAATCGGTGGCACGCAGCTCCGGATGGCTCTCGAGGTCGAGGCCGCAGGCGCGCATGAAGTTGAGCGCGTCCGAGATGCGGTCGGCCAGCTCCTTGTAGCGGCGTGACTGCGGGCTATCCTTGAGGAAACCCAGCATCCATTGATGCACGCTGCCGAGATTGGCGAAGCCGCCGGTGGCGAACGCGCGGAGCAGGTTCAGCGTCGCGGCGGACTGGCGATAGGCCATCAGCTGGCGCTGCGGATCGGGAATGCGCGCTTCGCTGGTGAAGGCGATGTCGTTGACGATGTCGCCGCGATAGCTCGGCAGCTCGACGCCATTCACCTTCTCGGTCGCCGACGAGCGCGGTTTGGCGAATTGGCCGGCGATGCGGCCGACCTTCACTACCGGCACCGCGCCGGCATAGGTCAGCACCACCGCCATCTGCAGCAGCACGCGGAAGAAGTCGCGGATGTTGTTGGCGCCGTGCTCGGCGAAGCTCTCGGCGCAGTCGCCGCCCTGCAGCAGGAAGGCCTCGCCGGCTGCAACGCGGCCCAAGGCCTTCTTCAGATTGCGCGCCTCGCCTGCGAACACCAGCGGCGGAAAGGTCGCAAGCTGCGCCTCGACGTCGGCCAGAGCCTTGGCGTCGGGATATTCGGGCACCTGTAGCACCGGCTTGCTGCGCCAGGACTCGGGCGTCCACCGCTCGGACATCGCAATCTCTCCGTGAAGCAAAAACCACAACCTGATCTAGGGGTTGCGAGGGCCGCCTTATACACAGGCCGGCCACGCCCCGCCAGTTGTAAATCCATTTCGCAGCGCAAACCCTTGCGGCCAAAGCCGAATTCGCATTTGCTTGGCAGGCTTGAGGAATCCGACAGGACACCGACCGCCATGGGCGCGGCACTGGATGACGTTTTCATCGACGAGATCAGCTTCCCGGCAGCCGACGGCTATGCCCTGACCGGCACCCTGTTCCTGCCGCGCGGTGCCAAGCGCCATGCCGTCCTGATCAATTCGGCGACCGCCGTGCCGCGAAAGATCTATCGGGGCTTTGCCTCCTACCTCGCCCATCGCGGCTGCGCGGTGCTGACCTACGATTATCGCGGCATCGGCGATTCCCGCCTGCCGGCGATGGTCGGCTACAACCAGCCGAAATCGCTGGTCGGCTTCAAGGCCTCGATGTCGGACTGGGCGGCGCTCGACGTCACCGCCGCGGTCAGCTGGATGCGCGAGCGCTATCATGCCCTGCCGCTCGCCTATATCGGCCATTCCTTCGGCGGCCAGGCGCTCGGGCTGATCGCGAATAACAGCGATATCTCGCGCGCGGCCTTGGTGGCCTCGCAGGCCGCGACATGGCGGTTGATGACCTCGCCGGAAAAATACCGGGTCTACGCCTTCATGAATTTTGTCGGTGTGCCGCTGGTCAAAGCACTCGGTTACGCACCGGGCTGGGCCGGTATCGGCGAGGATTTGCCCAAGGGCGTCTTCCTGCAATGGACCGAATGGGTCTCGAGCCCGCGCTATCTGTTCGATTCAAAGCTGCCGGCACTCGAGAACTTCGCCAGGTTCAAGGGCGAGCTGCGCTCGCTATGTTTCTCCGACGATCCCTGGGCGACGCGGCCCGCGGTCGAGCTGCTCGCGAGCGGATTCACTGCGATCAAGCCGGAGGTGCTGATGGTCAAACCGTCCGACGTCGGCGCCAAGGGAATAGGCCATTTCGGCTTCTTCCGCCCCGAGCACCGCGACACGCTGTGGCGCGGCGTCGCGGAATGGATTCAGGGGGAATGAGGCTGCGTCAGCGGATGATCGTCGTCAGCGACGAGTAGCGCCGGTTCGGCTTGGCGTCGCTAGGTGCGAACTGCGCGAAGGCGTCGCTGACGCGCACCGCCGGCGGCGTGTCGCTCGCGAACCGAAACTCCTTCGGCCGCGGTGCGTAGAAGCTTGCGCGGTAATAAGCGTCGTCGAAGCGCGCCTCGCCGACGCCGAACAATGCGTCACAGACCAGCAGGAGCGCGTAGACTCCCGCGACCGCTGCGACGATCTCCCTGAGAATTGTCATGCCCGATGCCCTGCCCTTTGCGGGCAGGATGCAGATCGGTTCCAAAGGCCTGGTTTAAGGCGCCCGGCTTCTTGTCGGCAGCGTTTGCCGGCACTGAACCGATTGCAGACAATTTTATCGATCTCGAAAGAGAGCCCGCCCAACCGGACGATCAGGCGGGCTCCAGGATTGGCCGCTCGGGAGGTATTGGGCGGCCAGCTTATCAGCCGTGCTCGGCCGCCTTGCGATGGCCGCTCTCGCTGAGGCGGTCGACCCAGGCGATGCCGACCGCCGAGACGATGAAGGTCATATGAATCAGCACCTGCCACATTACCCCGCTCTCGGTGAAATTGCTGCGGGTCGTGCCGAGATTGCCGGCCTCGATGAAGGTCCTGAGCAGCGAGATCGAGGAGATGCCGATGATCGCCATTGCGAGCTTGATCTTGAGCACGCTGGCATTGACGTGACCGAGCCATTCCGGCTCGTCCGGATGGCCGCTGAGGTTCAGCCGGGAAACGAAGGTCTCGTATCCACCCACGATTACCATGATCAGAAGGTTCGAGATCATGACGACGTCGATCAGCCCGAGCACGACCAGCATGATCTGCTGCTCGCTGGCGTCGAACGAATGCAAGACGAGGTGCCAGAGCTCCTTCAGGAACAACAGCACATAGACGGACTGGGCGACAATGAGGCCAACATAGAGCGGCAGCTGCAGCCAGCGCGAGCCGAAGATCAGCTTCGGAAGCAGGCCGACCGGCGGCAACGGCGCGGCCCGCGCCGAAGGTGCTTTGGGTTCAGACGTCATTGATCACTCCGGACTGCGGTAGATTGTCGCCTCAGAGACTCGCAATCACCGGTGCAAGTTCCAGCGTGCCGCGATAGATCATCTCAAACGAGACGTAAAGGATGATGGCGAGGCCGACATAGGCCACCCAGCGCTGCTTCTGGAGCAAACGGCCAAGCAGATCCGCGGCAACGCCCATCATCCCAACCGACAAGAGCAGGCCGAAGGCCAGGATGTAGGGATGCTCCCGCGCGGCGCCCGCGACCGCGAGCACGTTGTCGAGCGACATCGACACGTCGGCGGCGACGATCTGCACCGCCGCTTGGCCGAAAGTCTTCTGCGTTACCGGCTGCTGTACCGGCGCAGCACCTGCGCCGTTACTATCGAATGCGAGTTCTTTCGAATGCGCGGCCTGCTCGCGCAGCTCGCGCCACATCTTCCAGCAGACCCAGAGCAGCAACACGCCGCCGGCGAGCAGAAGGCCGATCACTTGCAGAAGCTGGGTCGCAACGCCGGCGAAGGCGATACGCAGTGCGGTGGCAGCGGCGATACCGACGATGATGGCGCGGCGGCGCTGCTCGGCCGGCAGGCCGGCAGCCGCAAGGCCGATGACGACGGCATTGTCGCCGGCGAGCACGAGATCGATCAGGATGACTTGAAACAGCGCGGACAGCGCTTCGGCGGTGATGAGTTCAGTCATGATTGATCATTCCTAGAGGCAGACGGATCGAGCCAATGCGGCTTGCGCCGCTCGATCCAGTCGAAGACTTTTGAACGGGAGGAGCGCAGCGCAGGCACGTCCTCGGCGAGCAGAGCAAGGCCGAGCGGCAGCATCCAGACGCCGAGCACCGGGAGGATGGAGAGCACACCGCCGACGACCAGCAGCGTGCCCGAGGGGATCCTGACCCAGCGGCTGGACGGCTTGAGCAGATAGGTCAGGGTGTCGCTCATGCGCGGCGGCAGGCGGTCGACGAGCTTGGCCAGGCGCGGGTCTCCACCAGCGATCTGCTCGGTGTTCCCCTCGGTTTGCCTGGCGCGCTCGTTCGAAATCGTGCTCATGCTTACCCCTTCGAGGCGGCCTGCAGCTTGGGGCCCGGCGCACTCGCCCCGACAGGCTTCGCGCGCGGCAGCACCAGCGTCAGCAAGCGCAACAATTTAATCGCCTGGACTTCGTGGGGATGTACGTCCTCGTCTGCGGCAGCAACGCGCTCCGACAGCTCCACCAGATGCGACGACAGCGGCAGGTTCGAAACCGGTCGCAGCGTATCGATCACGACGTTGGCAAAATCCGGCTCTTCGAGCCGTTCGGCGAGTTCGTCGAACATCGCACGGAGCCGTTCGTCGCCGATGTGCGGCGCCAGCTTGCGGTCTCTGATGAAACGGATCACCTCGTCGCGTTCGACGGGTGAGACGCGCCGGTCAGCAACCGCTACCAGGGCGCCCACGATCACCACGGCCGCCGCGGCCTGCTCATTCAGGCTGGACGGTTCCGTGATCTCGATCGAATTTGAGGACTTGGTTCCGGACATCGTAGCTCCCTTAACTTGCGAAATAGCCGCACGGAGCTGCGATGGGGACGAATGGTCGGAGAAAACGAAACAGGGGGCCCGACAATCGGCCGATCCATCGCATTCGCGCGGGACTGGTCATCCGACATCGCGAGGTTTGCCGACGAACGTCGACGTCCTCGCCAGAGGGGCCCGGATTCTTGTTCGCTTCAGAATTATAGGTACGCCTGTCGGAATCAAGGCGGACCGGCTGCGACCAGCCGCCGCATCCGTTCGGCGTTGCGGGATCGGTCATGCAACCCTTTCGCAGCTGGAACCATGCGTCCGTGACAGGTGTTGATGCACCTCGCGACGCATCAAACCGCCTGGCAGGAACCCGCATGTGCCGCTGGATCGCATACCGGGGCGAAACCACCTCGTTCGAGCCTTATGTCACCGAACCCGAGCATTCGCTGATTGCGCAGAGCATCCGCTCGCTTCAGTCCACGGCGGGCTCGAACGGAGACGGCTTTGGTCTCGGCTGGTATGGCGAGCACCCCGAGCCGGGCCTTTATCGCGAGACGCGCCCGGCGTGGTCGGACGAAAACCTGCGCTACCTCTGCCGGCATCTGCACTCGCATCTGTTCTTCGCTCATGTGCGTGCCGCAACCGGCACGGCCGTGACGCGGCAGAATTGTCACCCCTTTGCCTGCGGGCACTGGATGTTCATGCACAACGGGTTCGTCGGGAGCTGGAATCGGCTGCGGCGCAAAGTCGAGGCGCTGATTCCCGATGCCTACTATCCGTCGCGGCTGGGCACGACGGATTCGGAAGCCGTGTTCCTGGCCATGATGGGGGCCGGTCTCGAGCACGATCCGCTCGGCGCGACACAGTCCGTGCTGCAATCCCTCCTCGGATTCGTCAATGAAGGCGGGCTTCGCGAACGGCTGCGCTTTACCAGCGCGATTGCCAACGGCCGCGACCTCTACGCATTTCGGGTCTCGGTGAACGATGCCGCGAACACGCTCTACTTCCGCGAGGACGGCGGGCAAGTCATCGTCGTCTCCGAGCCGTTCGATAAGGAATCGGACTGGGCGGAAGTCCCGCCGAACCACGCCCTGATCGCGCGAGCGTCCGAAGCCGTCAAAATTGTTCCGTTCGACCCTGCAATTTCCAGTACATTGGGTGCGGAACCGGCCACAATCAGACGGATTATCGCCCGCAGGTACTGACCGCGCCGGTGGCCAATGACATTTGCTTCAGACGTTTCAAAGCTGCTGCGTCTTGCCCCCTCCGAGGACAAGCAGCATGTCGTCATCCGTTCTGCCGGTGGCGGCGGCAATCCGGCGGAATATTCCTTCGGCATCGAGGAGGAATACTTCCTCGCTGACCGCCGCAGCTTCGAGGTCGCGATCCGCACGCCCAACGAGCTGTTCGAATCGGCAAACTGGTCGACCGGCGGCCAGGCCATGCGCGAGATGCTGCAATCGCAGCTCGAGGTCGCAACCAACGTTCATGTCGACGTGAACGACGCGCGCGAGGAGCTGCGCTTCCTGCGACGCGAGGTCGCGAACGTCGCTGCGCAATACGGCTTCGTGATCATGGCCTGCGGCACGCACCCGAGCGCAGTCTGGCGCATGTCGCAGCCCAGCCCGAAACCGCGCTACGAGGAGATGATCGAGGATCTGCGCAGCATCGGCCACCGCAACATGATGTGCGGCATGCATGTGCACGTGCAGCTGCCGGATCCCGAGAAGCGCATGGCGGTGATGCGGGCCATGCTGCCGCATCTGCCGCTGTTCATCGCGCTGTCGACGTCCTCGCCGTTCTGGAATTCGCACAAGACCGGATTGAAGGGCTACCGCCTCGCGGCTTATTCCGAGCTGCCGCGCAGCGGCCTGCCCGAATTGTTCGAAGGCAAGCAGGATTTCGACGCTTATGTCGGCGCGTTGCAGCGCTCCGGCGTGATCCCGGACGAAAGCCACATCTGGTGGGCAATGCGCCCCTCCATGAAGCATCCGACGCTGGAGCTTCGCGCGCCCGACACCTGCACCTTCGTCGACGACGCGGTTGCCATCGCCTCGCTCTACCGCTGCCTGACGCGGCATCTCTATCTGCGCCCTCAGCTGTCCCGGGAGGTCACTGCGGTCGAGCGCGCGATCGCGGTCGAGAACAAATGGCGCGCCCAGCGCTACGGCACCGACTGCATCTTCGCCTCCACGGACGGGCCGGTGACGATCTCGGAGGTGCTCACCGGGGTGATCGACGACATTGCGGAGGACGCAGCCGCACTGAACTGCTCCGCCGAGATCGAACACTGCCGCACCATCGTCGCGCGCGGCAGCTCGGCGGAATTCCAGCTTCGCGCCTATCGCGAAAGCGGCGACGACATCGCAGCCGTGTCACAATGGATCGCTACCTCTACGCTGTCAGGAACGAGCGCGCCTGTGCATCGCAGCGCTCCTGCGCCGTCATAGCGCCCGCGCAAGCTTGCGCGACGAAAATGCCATTCCTGAGTTACGGAGATCGTTGGAGAAGCGCATGAACCGCACCACACCCTGCCCCGGCTGCGGCCATGCGCTTGTGCCGATGCTGACGGCCCACGGCCACACGGAGCCGAGCTGCCTCTGGTGCGAAGGCTTCGACGCGCGCGCCATGGACATGGCGAAATGGGCAGGCAGCCCGTCCGGCAAGCCCGAGCCGGCGCTCCCGCGATCATTCGACTGAACCGTGCCGGGCGCCCGTCGCGGGCCGGCTGCATCCGCTTTTGCAGGGCATGCCGACAAATTAGACAAGACAAGCCGCTGCGCCCACTGACGGCTTGCCAGGACAGGTCGGGCGAGTTCGGCGCCACCTATTGTCTAACCTCAGGTGCAATCTCGATTATTTGCGCGTCGCGTGCAGCCGGCGGACCAGCGCGCCGCATTGCGCTCCGGCTGGCCTGAAATTCGCAAGACAGCATCAGGCCAAGTCCCTGCCCGGCCACGGGAGCGGCCAGTCACGCGCGCTCGGCTTCCGGGATGAATGGCCTCAGATCGGAGAATGCCATGAACGTGCATGCTGCCGGAGACATCAAATTCACCGGTCTCACCCATCCGAACGGCGCCCGGCTGCGCCTCAACGATCAGGACTTCGTGGCGATCGATCGCGACAAGAATGCGAATTTCGAGGCGACCTACCGGCCGCAGGCGCTCTACAACCGCGCCAACGAAGGCTTCCACGCCAACAACGAAACCTTCCTGCTGCACGAGGTGGCCACCAATCTGCCGATCTATCGGCCCGACACCGGCCCCACCGACTTCCATCTGCATCTGCCGCCGGGCGGCTTTCAGCTCGTGCTGGTCACCTCGGGCGCGTTCACCTTCGATTATGACGGCCGCTGGTACAATGTCGGCCCGGGCGCGGTGATGCTGCAAAGCGCGATCGTGCATCGCCAGCTGTTCTACACCTGGTCCGGCCTGTCGACCGAAGAGAATTTGAAGACGCCGCAGACGGTGGTGCCCGATCCGATCTCGATGGGCTATTCCGGCAAGTTTCTCGAAGCCTTCATCACCGATCCCACCACCTTTCCGAATCCGACCATTGTCGGTCCGGATCAGATCAATGAGGACGAAACGCCGCGCGTGGCCTGGAGCCATCCGCTGCATGACCGCCCGGCCGATGCCGGCTTCTGGCTTCAGGATCCCCTCGCGCTCGACGCACTGTTCAAGCCGCTCACCGATGGTTCTGTCAGATCGGCGATGCCGGTTTACGTACGCGACATCGGCATCGAGATTCCGAGCGGGCATCTCGTCACCGGCCACATCATCGCGACCGACCCGCGTGGCCACGCACTCTTGCCAAAGAGCACGTCTGCCGCGGCGGACGCGACCCGCTTTGCCAAGGGCGAGGTCGTGATCTATCGCGTCATTCGCGGCACGGCCGAGTTCAAGAAGAAGTCCGGCGAGAGCTTTGAACTCTCTGCCGGCGACGTGGTGACGGCGGGCAAGGATTCCATCAGCCTGATCGGCGTCGGCGAAAACACGCAGGTCCTCCGCCTCGGCCTGCTCAAGGGCATGAACGAGCTGCGCAGCTGGACGGCGACACAGCGCGACGAGATCGACGGCCTCGCCAGTCAGATCATCACGCAAAAGGACGTGCGTCCCCTGCGCACCGAAGGCAAGCCGGTCGGATATCTGTACGGCTGAGGCTACTCCGCCGCCTGCCGCACGTGCCGTGCGGTCGGGGTGCGCATGGTGACGAGCTCTTCGGCCGCGGTCGGATGCAGTGCGATGGTCGCGTCGAAATCGGCCTTGGTCGCCTTCATCTTCACCGCGATCGCGACGGCTTGCGTGATCTCGGCGGCGGCATCGCCGACAATGTGACAGCCGAGCACGCGGTCGGTCGCGCCGTCGACCACGAGCTTCATCAGCACGCGGGTGTCGCGGCCGGACATCGTCGCCTTGATGGGCCGGAACGTCGTCTTGTAGATGTCGACGTGGCTGAATTGCGCGCGCGCCTCGGTTTCCGTCAGGCCGACAGTGCCGACCTCCGGCTGCGAGAACACGGCCGTCGGGATATTGGCGTGGTCGACCTGCACCTCGCGCTTGCCGAACACCGTGTCGGCGAAGGCATGGCCCTCGCGGATCGCGACCGGCGTCAGGTTGAAGCGGTGGGTAACGTCGCCGATGGCATAGATGCTGTCGACCGAGCTCTTGGAGAAATGGTCGACCGCGATGCCGCCGTTGGCGGGATTGATGGCGACGCCGGCATTCTCCAGGCCGAGATTGGCGACGTTCGGATGGCGGCCGATCGCGAACATCACCTGGTCGGAGGCGAGGCTCGAGCCGTTCGACAGATGCGTGGTGAAGTCCTCGCCGTGGCGGTCGACCTTGGTCACGGTGCAGCCGGTGAGGATGGTGATGCCATGCTTCTCCATCTCGGCGCGAACATGGGTCCGGACATCCTCGTCGAAGCCGCGAAGAATGTTTTCGCCGCGATAGATTACCGTCACATCGGAGCCGAAGCCGGCGAAGATGCCGGCGAATTCCAGCGCGATATAGCCGCCGCCCTGGATCACGATCCGCTTCGGCAGCCTCGCAAGATGAAACGCCTCGTTGGAGGAGATCACGTGCTCGATGCCGGGGATCGCCGCGCCATGGTTGGGCGCGCCGCCGGTGGCGATCAGGATGTACTTCGCCGTGACCTTCCTGTCGTTCTCGAGCAGGCGGACGGTGTGCTTGTCCTCGATCACCGCGCGGCTCTTGACGATCTGCGCGCCTGATTTCTCGACGTTGGCAGTGTAGGCCGCCTCCAGCCGCGCGATCTCCTTGTCCTTGTTGGCGATCAGCGTCGGCCAGTCGAAGCTGGCGGGCGGCACGGTCCAGCCGAAGCCGGCGGCGTCCTCGAGCTCGTGACGGACGTGCGAGCCGATCACGAACAGCTTCTTCGGCACACAGCCGCGGATCACGCAGGTGCCGCCCATGCGGTACTCTTCCGCGATCATGACGCGGGCGCCGTAGCCGGCCGCGATGCGGGCGGCACGGACGCCGCCCGAGCCGCCACCAATGACGAAGAGGTCGACGTCGAAATCAGCCATTATCCACTCCGACCCCTTATCAGGAACGACCTTTCAGATAGGTGCGCTCAGATCTCCTTGCCACGCTTGCGCATCTCGGCACGGAAGGCGCCCATCACGGTTTCCGAGAAGTTCTGGGCCCAGCTGTTCATGAACGCCATGCTCTGCCCGATCGCGCGCGGCTCGGCATCGATCAGCTTCTTGCCCAGCGGCGACTTGTAGAAGGTGACGAGGTCCTTCAGCTCCTGCTCGGTGAACTCGCTGGCATAAATCTGCGCCATGCCTTCGCCGATCTCGCTCTGGCGGCCGTTGAGCTGCTGGGCCACGATCGGGGCGACCTCGTTGAGGTCCTTCTGGTAATTCAGGTTCTGCTGGATCAGCGCGCCCTTGGTCTTCTCGACCATGCCCGGCACGGCGCCCGCATACATCCCGGCGGCGTTCTTGATCTGCAGAATTTCCTTCGCTGCCGCAATCGCCGCGGGCGACGCCTTCGGCAGGGCCGGCGCCGCGGGAGCCTTCTGGCCCGCCTGCTGCGCGGCGACCGGGGCGGCCGAAAGGGCCAATCCCGCAGCGAGAGCCGCAGCCGGCAAGATTTTCAACACGTTCTTCATTCCTGGTCTCCTTTCGGCTTGCGCCGTTCAATCACGCGGATTCCGCCGCCGCCCGCCAGAACGGCCGAGCTGGCCAAGCCGATGAACAGCCCGTGCTCGACCACACCGGGAATGGCGCTCAACGCCTTGGCGAGACCGGGGGGATCCGTAATACGTCCGAGCTGGGCATCGACGATCCAGTGGCCGCCATCGGTGACGAAAACGTGGCCGTCCTTGTCCCCGCCTTTGGCCTTGCGGACCGCCATTTGCCCGGAAACGCCGCATTCGGCAAATGCCTTTTCGATCGCGCGGCGCGTCGCACCGAGCCCGAACGGGATGACCTCGATCGGCAGCGGAAACTTGCCGAGCGTCGGCACCCATTTGCTGTCGTCGGCAATCACGATCATGCGGTCCGAGGCGGCCGCCACGATCTTCTCGCGCAACAGCGCGCCGCCGCCGCCCTTGATCAGATTGAGCTCGGGATCGATCTCGTCGGCGCCGTCGATCGTGAGGTCGAGATGGTCGATCTCGTCCAGCGTCGTCAGCTTGACGCCGCAGCGTTCCGCATCGGCCCGCGTCGCCTCGGAGGTCGGCACGCCGATCACCTTGAGCCCGGCGGCAACGCGTTCGCCGAGCAGCTCGACGAAGTGCTTGGCGGTCGAGCCGGTGCCGAGCCCGAGCTGCATGCCGTCGCGCACCTCCTCCAGCGCACGCGCCGCAGCCTGCCGCTTCAACTGGTCCATGGTCACGTGTGCGCCTGCCTTGTGAAGTCTCGAACATGCGGCCGATTCCGGCCGGTTTCGGGCGCCTATGTAGCCTCGTTTTTCCCAGGAGAACAGGGCCTGGAACAGGGTCTGGGAACAGGCCTATAAGGTGATCTTATGGGCCCGCCCCTTGCGCGGCTAGGACCGGGCCGGTAGCGCTTGGGAATCATGACCTCCTTCAAGACGACTTTCCCTCACACCATCGTCTTCGATCTCGACGGCACGCTGGTGGATACGGCACCCGACCTGATCACGGCCCTCAATTACGTGCTCGACCGCGAAGGCCTGCCGCCGGTGCCGATGGCCTCGGCCCGCAACATGATCGGCGCCGGTGCCCGCAAGCTGATCGAGCGGGGCCTCGAAGCGGAAGGCCGCACCGTCACCCCCGCCGACATGGACCGGATGACGGCGGATTTCATCGCCTATTACGCCGACCATATCGCTGTGGAATCCCGCCCTTTCGAGGGACTCGAGGCCGCGCTGGACCACTTTGCCGCCCAGGGCCATCGCCTCGCGGTCTGCACCAACAAGCTGGAATGGCTGTCGAAGCGCCTGCTGGACCAGCTCGACCTCAGCCGCCGCTTCGCGGCGATCTGCGGCGCGGACACTTTTGGCGTCCAGAAGCCCGATCCGACTATTTTTCGGGAGACGGTGGCCCGGGCCGGCGGCGACGTGAAGGCCAGCATCATGGTCGGCGATGCCGGAACCGATGTCGGTGTCGCCCGGCGGGCCGGCGTGCCCGTGATCGGGGTCAGCTTCGGCTACACCGACGTGCCGATCGCCGAGCTGAAGCCGGACCGCCTGATCCACCACATGCGCGACCTGCCGGCGGCCGCGATCAGCCTGATGACGGCAAGCAAAACAGCAACGCTTTGATAGGATTGCCATTTTCGCCGCCTCACATCCCGAATGGATGCATAGAGGGCTGACTTCACCGGCGCCGCGGGCGTTGCCGGCCGTACGCGGAACCCAGCTGCGAACCGCACCGAACGAGCCGAAATCCCGCGCCGAGGGGGTCACATGCGTCAGTGCTGCACTCACGTATACCACCCGATTGTCCTTGCCGCGTCCGATGCTTAGATTGCGTCGACCGCACCGCTGCAGCAAAGGTGCGCCCGTCGCCATAAGTGAAGGCCTCTCGCATGACCGGATCCGCCGCATTGTCGACCCCGATGACCGATCCGTTCGGGCGGACCATCACCTACTTGCGCGTCTCCGTCACCGACCGCTGCGACCTGCGCTGCTTCTACTGTATGTCCGAAGACATGACGTTCCTGCCCAAGGCGGACCTGCTGACGCTGGAGGAGCTCGATCGGCTCTGTACGGCCTTCATCGCCAAGGGCGTGAAGAAGCTGCGCCTCACCGGCGGCGAGCCCTTGGTCCGCCGCAATGTGATGTCGCTGGTGCGCTCGTTGTCGCGGCATCTGTCGAGCGGCGCGTTGAGCGAGCTGACGCTGACCACCAACGGCACCCAGCTTGCGAAGCACGCGCGGGAGCTCGCCGATTGCGGCGTCCGCCGCATCAACGTCTCGCTCGACACCCTCGATCCCAAGAAGTTTCGCGAGATCACCCGCTGGGGCGAGATCGACAAGGTGCTGGAGGGCATCGAGGCCGCGCGCGCCGCAGGGCTCGCCGTGAAGATCAACGCCGTGGCGCTGAAGAACCTCAACGAGGACGAGCTGCCTTCGCTGATGCGCTGGGCCCACGGCAAGGGCATGGGCCTGACGCTGATCGAGGTGATGCCGATGGGCGAGATCGGATCGGGCCGCATTGACCAATATCTGCCGCTGTCGCTGGTGCGCGCCCGCCTCGCCCAGCAGTTCACGCTGACGGATCTGGCCGAGAGCACCGGCGGTCCGGCCCGCTATGTCGGCGTCGCCGAGACCGGCGGCAAGCTCGGCTTCATCACGCCGATGACCCATAATTTCTGCGAATCCTGTAATCGGGTACGCATCACCTGCACCGGAACGCTGCACACCTGCCTCGGCCATGAGGATGCCTCCGATTTGCGCAAACCTCTGCGTGCATCGAGCGACGATCTATTGCTTGCGGATGCGATCGACCGCGCCATCGGGCTGAAGCCCAAGGGCCACGATTTCATCATCGACCGCCGCCACGACCGGCCCAGCGTCTCCAGGCACATGAGCGTCACCGGCGGCTAACTCCGTATAGTTGCGGCCCTATTCCCCTTAACTATCAACAAACTTCCGATTGACTGGCGGCACGCCCGCTGGTTTGGTGCGGCGGCCTCATGCCTGCGCGGCGAGATAAGCCACGCGCCATCTCGGCGCAGTCAAGACGGCCGGGGCACAATCGGGGGAGGACCTATCGTTGCAAGCGCTCCTTAAGCTGAGCAGCAGGATCGACGCGTTCACGCGCTGGACCGGCAAACGTATTGCGTGGCTGATCGTGCTCGCCGTTGTCATTTCGGCGGTCAACGCGATCATCCGCAAGACGTTCGACACCTCGTCCAATTCGTGGCTCGAGCTGCAATGGGTGCTGTTCAGCATCGTCTTCCTGCTCTGTTCGCCGTGGACGCTGCTCGACAATGAGCACATCCGCATCGACATCGTAAGCAACACGATGCCCAAGAAGGCGCGCAACGTCATCGACATCGTCGGTCACGTGTTCTTCCTCATTCCGATCTGCATCGTCATGATCGTCACGGGCGTGCCGTTCTTCCTGCGCTCCTTCCAGATCAACGAGCAATCCGGCAATGCCGGCGGCCTGCCGCAATGGCCCGCCAAAGCCCTGATCATGGTGGGGTTCGCCTTCCTTCTGGTCCAAGGCATTTCCGAGCTGATCAAGCGGATCGCGGTGATGCGCGGCTTGATACCGGACCCGCACGAATCGCAGGTGTCGGCGCTCGAAGCGGAAGTCGAGCATCTCGTTGAAGCGATCGAGAAGAAGTAGCCGTTGGCGACGGTGTAGGGGGAATCCATGACCGCATTCATCATCGCCAATATGGCGCCCATCATGTTCGTATCGCTGGTCGTCATGCTGCTGCTCGGCTATCCGGCGGCATTCTCGCTCGGCGCCGTCGGCCTGTTCTTCGCCATCATCGGCGTCGAGCTCGGCCAGTTTCACCCCGACTTCCTCCAGGCCTTGCCGGAGCGCGTCTATGGCGTGATGAACAACGACACGCTGCTCGCGATCCCCTTCTTCACCTTCATGGGATTGGTGCTGGAGCGGTCGGGCATGGCCGAGGACCTGCTCGACACGATCGGCCAGCTGTTCGGCACGATCCGCGGCGGCCTCGCCTATGCCGTGATCTTCGTCGGCGCGCTGCTCGCTGCGACCACCGGCGTGGTCGCGGCGTCCGTGATCTCGATGGGCCTGATCTCGCTGCCGATCATGCTGCGCTATGGCTATGATCGCCGCGTGGCCGCCGGTGTCATCGCCGCCTCCGGCACGCTCGCGCAAATCATTCCGCCCTCCCTCGTCCTGATCGTGATGGCCGACCAGCTCGGCAAGTCCGTCGGCGACATGTACGAAGGCGCCTTCATCCCGGGCCTCGTGCTTGCCGCCCTCTACGCCGGATACGCTTTCCTCGTCAGCATGATCT
The DNA here is from genome assembly GCF_020193625.1 of Bradyrhizobium sp. IC3123. Lineage (NCBI taxonomy): Bacteria > Pseudomonadati > Pseudomonadota > Alphaproteobacteria > Hyphomicrobiales > Nitrobacteraceae > Bradyrhizobium > Bradyrhizobium sp. IC3123. Next base: position 809,153 of record NZ_JADYVF010000002.1, read on the forward strand.
GGCCGAAGGCGGCGCCCGGCCTGCCGAAGGACGCCATCGGCTTCCGCGAAGAGAACGGCGATCGCGGCCTTGTATCGCTCGGTGTGCTGTTCCTCGCGAGCTGCGCATTCGGATGGCTCATGATGCGCAATTCCAGCACTCGTGGCGCCGATTACGTGGTGCTCAGCATGTTCTACGGCATCATCTTCGCATTCGCCGTCGCCGTGCTGAACTGGGTGGTGGATAAGCTGACCGGATTCCGTTTCCTCTCGAAGATGGCGCAGCAGACCACCTTCGTGATGGTGCCGCCGCTGTTCCTGATCTTCCTGGTGCTGGGCACGATCTTCATCGGCATCGCCACGCCGACCGAAGGCGGTGCGATGGGTGCCGCCGGCGCCCTCATTCTCGGTGCCGTGAAGCGGCGGCTGAGCTGGGACCTGATCCGGCAGGCCACGGAATCGACCGCCAAGCTGTCGGCCTTCGTCGTGTTCATCCTGGTCGGCGCCCGCATCTTTTCGCTCACCTTTTACGGGGTCAACGGTCACGTCTGGGTCGAGCACCTGCTCACATCGCTGCCGGGCGGCCAGATCGGCTTCCTGATCTTCGTCAACGCGCTCGTATTCGTACTGGCCTTCTTCCTCGACTTCTTCGAGCTGGCCTTCATCGTGATCCCGCTACTGGGACCGGCCGCCGAGAAGCTCGGCATCGACCTGATCTGGTTCGGCGTCATTCTCGGCGTCAATATGCAGACCTCGTTCATGCACCCGCCGTTCGGATTCGCGCTGTTCTATCTCCGGTCCGTCGCGCCGAAGGAGCGATACACCGATCGGGTCACTGGCAAGCGGATGGACCCCGTCACCACCGGCCAGATCTATTGGGGTGCGGTGCCCTTCGTCGTCATCCAGATCATCATGGTCGGCCTCGTGATCGCGTTCCCGTCGATGGTGATGCACTACAAGGGCGTGCAGACGAACATCGATCCCAGCACGATCAAGATCGAGGTGCCGCAGATCGAGCTGCCTCCGCTGGATCTCGGCCCTCCGCAGAAGTAGTGCGACAACTGGTTCTAGGCGCGAGCGCCCACACCCTCTTCCCTTCTCCCCTTGTGGGAGAAGGTGGCGCGAACGCAGTTCGCGCCGGATGAGGGGTTTCTCTCCGCGCATTTTACTCGCCGTCGGACTCGCGGAGACAACCCCTCACCCGGCTTCGCTATCGCGAAGCCGCCCTCTCCCACCAGGGGAGAGGGTGCAGCACGGCCGCGTGACAAGCGCCGCGAACACAGGCATATCGGCTCCTTCTTCAACCGAAGGACTGTCCGCTCATGCCCCGATCGCACCCCGCTTCCACGTTCTTTGGAACGTTGATCGCCTCACTCTGGCTGGCATCTGCCGCAACGCTGGTGCACGCCGAGCCAGTCGCCAACGTCCATGCGCTGGCGCAGAAGGAACAGCAGCCGCTGCTCGACACGCTGCGCGATCTCGTCAACATCGAATCCGGCAGCAAGGACATCGAAGGCCTGAACCAGATCGCCGAGCGCATTGCCGGTCAGCTCAAGCAACTCGGCGGCACGGTGGAGATCCTGCAGCCGACTGACATCTATCGCCTCGACGACACCCCCGAAAAGATCGGGCCGGCCGTGCACGCCGTGTTCAAGGGCACGGGGTCCAAGAAGATCATGCTCATTGCCCACATGGACACGGTGTACCTGAAGGGCATGCTGAAGGACCAGCCGTTCCGCATCGACGGCGACAAGGCCTACGGGCTCGGCATTGCCGACGACAAGCAGGGCATCGCGCTCATTCTCCATACCGTGGCATTGCTGCAGAAGCTGAACTTCAGGGATTACGGCACGCTCACAGTGCTCACGAACGGCGACGAGGAGATCTCCTCGCCCGGCTGGCGCAGCACCATCACCAAGCTCGCATCGGATCAGGACGTGGTGTTCTCGTTCGAAGGCGGCGGCACCGACGGCACGCTGCGCCTCGCCACCAGCGGCATCGGCTCGGCCTATCTTACCGTGCATGGCAAGTCGTCACATGCCGGCGCACGGCCCGAAGGCGGCGTGAATGCGCTGTACGAGCTCTCGCACCAGGTGCTGCAGATGAAGGACTTGTCCAAGCCCGAGCAGGGCCTGAAGCTGAATTGGACGGTGTCCAAGTCCGGAACCAACCGCAATGTGATCCCTGCCGAGGCGACGGCCCAGGCCGACGCGCGCGCCCTCAAGGTGTCCGACTTCGACGAGTTGCAGAAGGCGCTGCAGGACAAGATCAAGAATCGCCTGCTGCCCGATTCCAGAGTCGAGCTGAAGTTCGAGGTGCGGCGCCCGCCGCTCGAACCCAGTGACGCCTCGCGCCGGGTGGCGGCCTATGGCAAGACGATCTATGGGGAGATCGGACTATCCCTCAAGGTCGACGAGAAGGCCATCGGCGGCGGCACCGATGCGGCTTTTGCCGCGCTGCAATCCAAAGGAGCCGTGGTGGAAGGCATGGGCCTGTCGGCCTTCGGCGCGCACTCCAACGATGCCGAATATGTGCAGGTGGGCAGCATCGTGCCGCGGCTCTATCTGACGACACGCATGATCATGGACCTGTCCACCGGCAAGCTTAAATAGCGGCTGCGGTCGCCGTCACTCTCCGGCTCGCGGCCTTCCGTTGCGACGAGACAGAGCGAAGCTCTTTCGTCCGAACAGGAGTGTTCAGACATCGCCTTCGAAATGACGTCCGGCATATGCGATTGTGACGATCTCGACCTCTGTCTTCAGGACACGGAACGCGATCGTCACGCGCCGCTTGAATCCGACGGTACGCAGACCGGAAGAAGATCGTCGCGACTGGTCCCACGTTTGGGAAAGGTGGCGAGAGCCTTGCATGCCTTCTCGATACGGTCGATATAGCCGCCTGCAATTCGGTAGCCGGCACGTTCTGCGATGTACTCGTAAGGGCCAACCAGATCGGCCTCCGCCTTCGGTCGGAATACGACCTTAAGCGCCACGCTTGGCTGCCTTCACGTTTCTGGCGTGACGAGTCCGCAGGCGCTTGAAAACGTCGCTCGCAGCAACGCTGGGGCGGGGATCCTGGACCGAAGCTCGGACCTTGGCGGCCAGATATTCGTCAAGCGCGGCATCCTGACGATCGAGGGCGCGGAGGGCCGAGCGCATGACTTCGCTGGCGGAGGCATATTCGCCTGACTTCAGGCGGGCTTCCAGGCTCGCGCGCTGCGGGCCAAGAGTGACGGGGATCGGCTTGCTGGTCCGCATGTGGTCCCCCTTCAGTGCTCTACAACGCAAGATATGACAATGTCATACATGCCTCAAGCGCCATCCGGGCTCCCTGCTCCGCGCACGGGAAAAGGTGCACTGTCATTGCCGGGCCAGTTCCTCCCCCATCGTGACCTTGTCCGCCAGCCGAAACCGCAGCGTGAACTCCGCACCGCCGCCGGGGAGGTTCTGCACCGCGACCGTGGCGGCGTGATCGTCCGCCACGGCGCGCACGATCGAGAGTCCCAGCCCCGCACCGTCGCTGCGCCGGCGGTCGGCGCGCCAGAAGCGCTGGAAGATCAGCTCGCGCTCGGCCTCCGCGATCCCCGGGCCGGAATCGCGCACCCGCACCGAACCGTCCTCCCCCACCTCGACCTCGACGGTGGTGCCCTCCGCCGTGAACTTGATGGCGTTTTCGGCAAGATTGAACACCGCGCGCTGCAGCATCTCCGAATTGCCGTGGATCAGGACCGGTGCGTCGGTGCCCTTCAGCGCGATGTCCTTGCGTTGCGCGATCGCGAACGGGGCGATCGAGCCGACCACCTCGGCACAGACGGCGCGCAAATCCGCGGCCTCGCGGGGATCGAGCACCAGGGTGTCGAGCTCGGCGATCTCAAGCAGCTGGGCGACGATCCGGCTCATGGCCTCGATGTCGGCATGCAGCGCCTGCCGTTCGGCGCCGTCGCCGAGCGTCTCGATCCGCGTGCGCAGGATTGCCAGCGGCGTGCGCAATTGATGCGCGGCATCCGCCGTGAACTGCCGCTGCACGCGAAAGCCGGCCTCGAGGCGGTCGAGCGCCTGGTTCACGGCGGTGACCAGCGGCACGATCTCGCGCGGAATCTGCTCGGTCGGCAGGCGAATGTCGGTGCGTGCAGGGCCGATGTTGCTGGCCTCCTGGGAGGCCTTCCACAACGGCGCGATCGCGCGGCGGAAGATGATGATGTCGATGGCAAGCAGGACCAGGAGGATCGGGACGGTGATCCACCCGACCCGCCGAAAAAAGTTCGAGACGATATCGTCGATGATGACGTCCCGGTGGGCCAGATCCTCGGCAACCTGGATGCGCACCGTCTTGCCGGCAACGTCTCGCGTGACGCTGGCGCCGGAGACGGTGTCGGAGAAACGGGAGGGCGCCGACGCGGCGGAACGCCGGTGGGAGGAGAACAGCAACCTTCCGTCGGCATCGCGAATGTCGAACTGGTAGCGGCCGTAGGCGTCCGAATAAAGCCCCTTGAGGCTGTCGGGCAGGTTGAAGGTCAACGTGCCGTCCGGCTGCGCGACGATGCGCTCCGCCAGCACCTCGGCCTGCGCGCGCATGGCATCGCGATGCAGCTGGTCGATCTCGGAGTTGAGCAGCCAGAACAACACCAGCGGCAGGAAGATCGCGACCATCGCGACCGCGACGATGTGCAGAAACACGATGCGCGAGATCAGCGATTTGAAGGTCAGCGATCCGGCACGGCCCGCGGCGGGCACGCTATTTCTCCTCGGTCATGAGATAGCCGACGCCACGGATCGTATGGATCACGACCTTGGCGCCGTGTTCAGTCAGCTGCTTGCGCAGCCGCGACACGTAGACCTCGACCGCGTTGGAGGCGACCTCGCCGTCGAGGCCGAAGATGTGGTCCTCGACGTTCTTCTTCGGTACCACCCGCCCCTGCCGGCGCAGCAGGATCTCGAGCACCGAGGTCTCGCGCGCGGAGATGATCCGCGGCTGGTCGTCGACGAAGATCTGCCGGCTCTCGGTGTCATAGACGAGGTTGGCGAGAGTGAGCGAGCGGCCGAGCAACTGGCCGGGGCGGCGCAGGATGGCCTCCAGCCGCGCCACCAGCTCCTCCATCGCAAACGGTTTTGCCAGATAATCATCGGCGCCGCTGCGCAGGCCCGTGACACGGTCCTGCAAGCCGCCGCGCGCAGTCAGCACCAAGACCGGCAGCGGCTCCATCTGGTGACGCAACTCGCGCAGCACCGACAGGCCGTCGGCATCAGGCAGACCGAGGTCGAGGATCATCGCAGCATAGCTGACGCTGTTCACCGCCTCGCGCGCCTCGGCCGCGCTGCCCACGATGTCGCTCTCATAGCCGGCTGCGGCCAGCCCACCGGCCACGAGCCGCGACAGCTCGGCATTGTCCTCGACGATCAGAAGCCGCATCGCATATCCGCTGATAGCCCGGTGTCATCGTACGGCTCGCGCCGCATCGATGCTCTCTTCCACCATTCCGATCGCCTCGGCCAGCGAAAAAGCGTACGGCTGACCAGTCAAGGGGTACGCTGCCCCTCGAAGGCCGCTCTGAGCGCAGCCAGCTGGTCGTCTGTTGCACCCAGCTCTGCCTCGGCCCGACTGACCGTCAAATCCACATAGGCGATTGGCTGATCAAACTGGCACGCCGTGAAGTCGTACCGCTCGCCTCCGATCCGGTTGTAGAAATGATCGCCGGCGGGAATAGGCGTCTTCAGCAAGTCGCCGCCGAAGAGCTCGTGAACGAGCAGCGAGGTGACGTTGCATTGTCCTGCCGCCGGATTGCTCGCCGTCCATTGGCTGGCCGTCGACAGCGACCACGCCCGGCGCAATGCGCTTTGAACTTGATCGGGATCGAAGCTCATCGGATCCCCTGGGCCTGGCAGCCGAGCCGCAATGCGGATTCTGCGATCATCGGCTTCTACCCCTGTTTTGCCCGACGCATCAAGCGGAAATTCGGTAATTCAGCAGAACGCTTGCGCTGCGCCGCCAAGTCATTGATAAACCTGTCCCCGTCTACTGTGCATGGGGTTGTTTTGCGGGTTTTGTTTGGACGTCCTTCGAACGCCGAAACGACAGCGTCCCGCAGCCATGGCTCCGGGACGCTGCATGCGAAGGGCGATCAGCCTTGCGAGCGCCGCGCCATGAAGATGTCGTAGCCGACCTCGGCCACCTGGAACCAGGAGTAGCCGTCGCTCGTGAACTTGGCGAGCGAGTCGTGCACCTTCTTGAAGTTCGGATTGGTCGCAGCGACTTCGGCGTGCAGCTCCTTGGCCGCCTTGTAGCAGGCATCCATGATCGCGGGCGAGAAGGCGTGCAGCTTGGTGCCGCCGGCGAGCAGCTTCCTCAGCGCCAGCGGATTGGCGTTGTCGTAGCGCGCCATCATGTAATTGTTGGCGTAGTGGCCGGCCTGCTCCAGCACGCTCTGGTAATATTTCGGCAGCGCGTTCCACTTGTCGAGGTTGACGAAAGCCATCAGCATCGGACCGCCTTCCCACCAGCCGGGATAGTAGTAGTGCGGCGCGATCTTGTAGAAGCCGAGCTTCTCGTCGTCATAAGGCCCGACCCATTCGGCGGCGTCGATCGTGCCCTTCTCCAGCGCCGGATAGATGTCACCGCCGGCGAGCTGCTGCGGCACCACGCCGAGCTTCTGGAGCACGCGGCCGGTGAAGCCGCCGATGCGGAACTTCATGCCCTTGAGATCGTCGGGCGTGTTGACCTCTTTCCTGAACCAGCCGCCCATCTGGCAACCGGTATTGCCCGCGAGCAGCGAGATGACGTTGTAGCCCTTGTAGAACTCGTTGAGCACATCGCGGCCGCCGCCGAGCATGTACCAGGCCTGATTGATGCGCATGTTGGGACCGAACGGCACGGCCGATCCGAAGGTGAAGGTCGGGTCCTTGCCGAAATAATAATAGGACGCGGTGTGGCCGATCTCGCAGGTGCCGTTCTGCACGGCGTCGAGCACCTGCAGGCCCGGCACGATTTCGCCGGCCGCGAAGATCTGGATCTGGAATTTGTTGTCGGTCGCCTCGGCAACCATCTTGCACATCATCTCGGCGCCGCCAAACAGCGTGTCGAGCGATTTCGGCCAGCTCGTCGGCATGCGCCATTTGATTTCCGGCATCGACTGCGCGATCGCGGGAGCCGCGAGCGTGGCGGCGCCAGCCGCACCAAGTCCTGTGACCTTGATGAAGTCTCTTCTCTTCATGATTTCCTACCCTGATGGATCTAATTGTGGAGCCTTCTTTGCGAGGCTTGCCGACAGAATGGAGCATCACGGGACCGAATGCCATCCCGATCGCAAAGAAAAAGCCCGGCCTCCTGGGGAGGCCGGGCTAGTGATCTTACGACCTAAGCCGTAGATCAGCCGCGGGTGCGCGAGCGGATCATGAAGCTATCGTAGGTATATTCGGCAACCTGCCACCACAGATATTCGTCGGAGCGGTAGGCCTGCATGGCTTCGATCGACTTCTTGAAGTCGGCGTTCTTGCCGGAGACCTCGGCCCACAGCTCGTTGGTCGCCTTGAGGCAGGCTTCCAGCACCTCGTTGGTGAATGGACGCAGCTGGGTGCCGCCGGCGACCAGGCGCTTCAGCGCCGCCGGGTTCTGCATGTCGTAGCGCGCAGCCATCCAGCTGTTGGCATTCGCCGTCGCGTTGGTGAGGATCGCCTGGTAGTTCTTCGGCAGCGCATTGAACTTTTCCAGGTTGGCGAAGGCGTGGACGGTCGGACCGCCCTCCCAGAAGCCGGGGTAGTAGTAGTACTTGGCGACCTTGGCGAAGCCGAGCTTCTCGTCATCGTAGGGACCGACCCACTCGGCCGCGTCGATGGTGCCCTTTTCCAGCGCCGGATAGATGTCGCCGCCGGCGAGCTGCTGCGGCACCACGCCGACCTTCTGGAGCACCTGGCCGGCAATGCCGCCGATGCGCATCTTGAGGCCGGAGAGGTCGGCAACGGTCTTGATCTCCTTGCGGAACCAGCCGCCCATCTGGGTACCGGTGTTGCCGCATGGGAAGCCGATCACGTTCGACTTCTTGAAGAACTCGTTGGCGAGCTCGTTGCCGCCGCCCTGATAGAGCCACGAATTCTGCTGACGCGCGTTGAGGCCGAACGGCACCGAGGCGAAGATCGCGAAGGTCGGGTCCTTGCCGACGTAATAGTACGAGACGGTGTGGCACATATCGACCGTGCCGTTCGAGGTCGCATCGAGCGCCTGGAGGCCGGGGACGATTTCGCCGGCGGCGAACACCTGAATCTGGAATTTGTTGTCAGTCATCTCGGCGACGTACTTCGCCACCTGCTCGGCGCCGCCATAGATGGTGTCGAGCGACTTCGGGAAGCTCGAAGTCAGGCGCCACTTCACCTCGGGCGAGGACTGTGCGATCGCTGGCGAGGCCACCGCGGTCGCCGCCGCGCCTGCTGCCGACACTTTGAGAAAATCACGACGCTTCATCTTCAGGTCTCTCCTTGCTGGGGCGTTTCCCCTTGACTTCTCTTCTTGCCGCCGCTCGTTCCGGCGACGCGTTGAGGTCGCGTCGAACCGAAGGGGCTTGACTGCGGGGGGCCTTTAACACGGCCAGCCCGGTTTCGGAACGCGACAATGACATGACGGGGCTCTACGAAAGTCGCATGCCCCGGAGCCTGCCGCGGTGCCCCCCATTCAGGCCGCGGCGATGACACCCTTGAGCTCGTCCCGGACCTGGCCGGCAATGGCGCGGTAGATCGCCGCATGAGGGCCGTCCGGCTCGCTGTCGACCACGGGATTGCCGGCGTCCGAGGTGGCGCGAATCGCCATGTGCAGGGGGATCTCGCCCAGGAATGGGACGCCGAGCTTCTCGGCCTCGTGCCGCGCCCCGCCATGGCCGAAAATATCCGACTTGGTGCCGCAATGCGGACATTGGAAGTAGCTCATATTCTCGACGATGCCGAGCACGGGCACGTTGACCTTCTTGAACATGGCAAGCCCCCGCCGCGCATCGATCAGGGACAGGTCCTGCGGGGTCGAGACGATCACGGCGCCCTTGAGCGGCACGTTCTGCGCCAGCGTGAGCTGGGCATCGCCGGTGCCCGGCGGCATGTCGACGACCAGCACGTCGAGCTTGCCCCATTCGACGTCGCGCAACATCTGCGTCACCGCCGACATCACCATCGGGCCGCGCCAGATCATCGCGGTCTCCTCCTCGACCAGGAAGCCGATCGACATGATGGCGAGCCCGAAGCGCCGAAGCGGAATCATCTTGCGCTCGTCGTTCAGCTCCGGCTTGTCGCGCAGGCCCGTCAGGCGCGGCACCGAGGGGCCGTAGATATCGGCGTCGAGCAGCCCGACCTTGAGGCCGAGGTCGCGCAGGCCGAGCGCCAGATTGAGCGCCGTGGTCGACTTTCCGACGCCGCCCTTGCCGGAGGCGACCGCGATTACGGCGGCAACGCCGGGAATTTCCGATTGCCGCGCCATCGGCGACCCCCCGCCCTGGGGCGGCTTGTGGGCATGGGCCGGCTGCACGCCGGGCGTGCCGCGGCTCGGCTGCGGGGGTGGCGGCGGCGCGGAGCCCGGCTTGCGCTCGGCGGTCAGCGCCACCATGACGGTGGTGACACCGGGAATGCTGCGCACGGCGGCTTCCGCTTCGGCCCGGACGGATTCCCAGGCTCTTGCCTCGGCGGCGTCGACATTGATCGAGAAGAATACCTTGCCGTCGGAGGCGCTGATCGCGCTCAGCACATTGGCATGGGGGAGCGCGACCCCGCGGGGCGACTGGACCCTGGCGAGGCTATCGAGAACCTGTTGCTGCGTCACGCTCAAAGCGCATCTCCTGCAGTTGAGGATGCCCCATTAGAGCGGAAACGCTCAAAAGGCTACTGTCTGCCGATATCGTCCGCCTTTTCGGCCGGCGCCGCCCCCTGCTCCAGGGCAGCCTCGTAGTTCAGCTCGATCATGACCCCGTTGGGGTCGTGGACGAAGATCTGCCAGAGATCGCCACCGGGCACCTGGCGGGCCTCGAACTTGATCTTCTTTGACGCCAGCCGCTGTTTCATACCGTCAAAGCCGCGACTGGCGAAGGCGACATGGTGGACAACGCCGGAATCCGGCTTTTGTGGCTCGTCGGTCGGGGAAATGTCGACGAGGTGAACCACCGGCCTGCCCTCGCCGTACATCCAGGCGCCCGGGAAGGCGAAGTTCGGCCGCGCGCCTTTTTCCAGGCCCAGCACGTCCTCGTAGAAGCGGACGGTCTCGGCCAGATTCCGGGTCCGGATGTTGAAATGATCGAGGACGCCTACGCTCACGCCGCCCATGCTCTCGCTCCCTTGTTTTGAAGTCCTTGGGTCGCCACCCTAGCACGGCAGGCCGCCAAACGAAGCCGTTGCCCTCTGGCCTCAAGGGTTTATGGTGCGCCTCCGGTCCGCCCTCACCGCGGAACCCAGGCATCCCTCGCTTGGCAAGAACCGTAAACCCGAACTACGGACAAGGTACCACTATGGCTAAAGTCGCTTTCCTCGGTCTTGGCGTGATGGGCTTCCCCATGGCCGGACACCTCGTGAAAAAAGGGGGCCATGAGGTCACCGTCTACAACCGCACCGCGGCGAAGGCGAAGGAATGGGCGGACAAGTTCGGCGGCAAGACCGCGCCGACCCCGAAGGCCGCCGCCGAGGGTCAGGATTTCGTGATGTGCTGCGTCGGCAACGACAACGATCTGCGCGCGGTCACGATCGGCCCCGACGGCGCCTTCGCCGGCATGAAGAAGGGTGCGACCTTCGTCGACCACACCACTGCCTCCGCCGAGGTCGCCCGTGAGCTCGACGCAGCCGCGACCAAGGCCGGCTTCAAATTCGTCGACGCCCCCGTCTCCGGCGGCCAGGCCGGCGCCGAGAACGGCGTGCTGACGGTGATGTGCGGCGGCGCGCAGGACGCCTATTCCGGCGCCGAGCCGATCATCACGGGCGCCTATGCGCGGATGTGCAAGCTGCTCGGGCCCGCCGGAAGCGGCCAGCTGACCAAGATGGTCAACCAGATTTGCATCGCCGGTCTGGTGCAGGGCCTCTCCGAAGGCATCCATTTCGCCAAGAAGAGCGGCCTGGACGTCGCCGCAGTGATCGAGACCATCTCGAAAGGGGCCGCCCAGTCCTGGCAAATGGAGAACCGCTACAAGACCATGAACGAGGACAAGTACGATTTCGGCTTCGCGGTCGAATGGATGCGCAAGGACCTCTCGATCGCGCTGGCCGAAGCCCGCCGCAACGGCGCCAATCTGCCGGTGACCGCGCTCGTCGATCAGTTTTATTCCGAGGTCGAGAAGATGGGCGGCAAGCGCTGGGATACGTCGAGCCTGCTCGCACGCCTGCAACGCTGACGCTCTGTTGCGGCCTGGTTCGGCGTAGCCGGCTTTGAACGTCGTCGCGACATCCGTCGCGACGGCGTTCCGTAAAGCGCGCCGACCGAAACAATCATAGACTTCCGGGGGGAAGCCTTGCCTAACGTGATCGCCGCCGTCCTTGCTGTTGTTGCGCGCCTGTTCCCGGTCGCGCTCCTGGCCCTGCTGGCATCACCTTCGCAGGCGCTTGCCGCATCGCTCGATGGTGCCAGCATTGGCCCGCAATGGGCACTTCCATTCGCGGGGATGCTGCTCTCGATCGCCATATTTCCGCTCGCCGCGCCTCACTTCTGGGAGCATCACCAAGGCAAGATTGCCGCGATGTGGGCCACCCTGATCGCGCTGCCGCTTGCAATCTGGTACGGCCCGCTTCCAACCGTCCAAGCGCTCGTTCATACGGCGCTGCTCGAATACGTCCCGTTCATTCTGCTGCTCCTCGCTCTGTTTACCGTCGCCGGCGGAATCGTGGTGCGCGGCAATCTTCACGGCTCCCCCGTCCTGAATACGCTGCTGCTCGCTCTCGGCACTCTGATCGCGAGCGTCATCGGCACGACCGGCGCCTCAATGGTCATGATCCGACCGGTGATCCGCGCCAATGACGATCGGCGGCACAACGCGCACGTCGTGATCTTCTTCATCTTTCTGGTGTCCAACATCGGCGGTTCGCTCTCCCCCCTTGGAGATCCCCCGTTGTTTCTGGGGTTCCTGCGCGGCGTGGATTTTTTCTGGACGACGACACACCTGCTTCCCCAGACCACGTTCGCGGCCTGGATTCTGCTCGCCCTGTTCTTTTGCATCGATACTTATCTCTATCGCAAGGAAGGCCGCGTCAAACCGGACCCAACTCCGGACAATCCCTTGCGGATCAGCGGCGGCCTCAACTTCGCTTTGATGGGAGTCATCATCGCTGCGATCCTCTTGAGTGCCAAGCTCGACCTCGGCGGATTTGAAGTTCTCGGCACGCATCTCCAGGTGCAGAATCTCCTGCGCGATGCCGTGATGATCGGAGTCGTGTTCGCATCTCTCGCCGTCACCTCGAAGGAGGACCACGACGCGAACGGCTTCTCTTGGGGCCCGATGATCGAAGTGGCAAAGCTGTTTGCCGCGATCTTCATCACCATCATTCCCGTGCTCGCGATTCTCAACGCCGGCAAATCCGGCGCGTTTGCCTCCGTCGTAAACATGGTCACCAACGCAGACGGCACGCCGAACAATGCTGCATATTTCTGGTTGACCGGCCTGCTCTCATCCTTTCTCGACAATGCGCCGACCTATCTGGTCTTCTTTGAACTTGCCGGAGGCGACGCCAAGCATCTGATGACGAACGGCGCCTTGACCCTTGCCGCGATTTCCGCCGGTGCGGTGTTCATGGGCGCAAACTCCTACATCGGCAACGCGCCCAATTTCATGGTGTACGCAATTGCCCGAGCGAGTGGTGTCGCAATGCCCGGCTTCTTCGGATACATGGCCTGGACCTCCGTCCTGCTGCTGCCGGTCTTCGGGTTGGTCACGCTCGTTTTCTTCAGATGATTGAAGCGCGGGTTGATGAAAGCGGCCGCCCGAACTGCGTATGAATTAACGCTCGGTTAACGTAATTCTTTAGCTCCTTAAGTCAGCTCTTAAGGATTTCTTGCCAGAGATAGACAATGCAGAAAGCCCGCGTCCGGCGTGGGCAGGAATCCGTGTTGCTTGATGAGTAACCCCGCTGAAAAGCCCGAGGTCGTGCAGCTTCCGGCCGAGCCGGTGAGCGCGCCATCGGCGAGCAGCCGAAGGGCTGCGGCGCAGCGGGTGCGCGAGGCGCGCGACAAGTTAACGTCGACCAGTGGAACCCGGCCGGCTTTCGACGCCGAGATGCTGCGGCAATACGCCCAGACCCGGCTGTCCGCCTCCTATGTCGTGATGCTCCTGGTGGTGGCGACCGGCGTGCTGTTCGGGCTATGGATGCAGCCGATCCCGGCCGCAGCCTGGACCGCGGGCATGCTCTGCATCCACAGCGCCATGATCCGCAGCTGCCGGCGCTTCCTGACCGAGCCCGCCTCGCCGGCCGCGACACGCGCATGGCGGACGCGCTTCGTCGTGCTCGACCTGCTCTATGGCCTGTGCTGGATGGCGATCCTGATCCATCCCGTGCTCGACATGGTCACGGAAACGCTGATGATGTTCTTGATGCTGCTGGTGATCGCAGTATCGAGCATGCTCGCGGCCAATCTGCCGATCGCAGCCCTCGCCGCCACGGCGCCGGTCGCGGTTGCGATGGCGCTGAGCTTCGTGACGACCGGATCGCTGGACAATTACATCCTGGCAGCGCTGTCGCTCGCCGCCGAAGGCTATTTCGTGCTGCTGGCGCACCGCCTGCACTCCTCCACCTTCGCCACGCTGGAAGCACGTGCGGAAAAGGACGCGCTGATCGGCGAGCTGGAGCAGGCCAAGGCAATCTCGGACGAAGCGCGCCACCGCGCCGAAGCCGCCAACGTCGCCAAGTCGCGCTTCCTCGCGCAGATGAGCCACGAGCTGCGGACGCCGCTGAACGCCATCCTCGGCTTCTCAGAGGTCATGAAGAGCGAGATTTTCGGCGCGCATGCGGTACCGGTCTACAAGGAATATTCCGCCGACATCCATAATTCCGGCGTGCACCTGCTCAACCTGATCAACGAGATCCTCGATCTGTCGCGGATCGAAGCCGGCCGTTACGAGCTCAACGAGGAAGCGGTGTCCCTGGTCGGCATTGTCGCCGATTGCCATCATCTGATGAAGCTGCGTGCCTCGAGCCGCGGCATCACCATCCACGAAGTGTTCGAGCAGGCGATGCCGCGGCTCTGGGCCGACGAGCGCGCGATCCGCCAGGTCGTGCTCAACCTGCTCTCCAACTCGATCAAGTTCACCCCGCAGGGCGGCGAGATCTGGCTCAAGGCCGGCTGGACCGCCTCCGGCGGACAATATCTCTCGGTGAGGGATTCCGGCTCCGGCATTCCCGAGGACGAGATCCCGGTCGTGCTCGCCTCGTTCGGCCAGGGCTCCAATTCAATCAAGTCGGCTGAACAGGGCGCCGGCCTCGGCCTGCCGATCGCCAAGAACCTGATCGACCTGCACCGCGGCACGTTCACGTTGAAATCGAAGCTGCGCATCGGCACCGAGGTGATCGTCACATTCCCGCCGGAGCGCGTGATGAGCGCGCTTGCCCCACTCTCGGACGATTCTCCACCGCTCCAGCCGGAGAGCTCCGTCGTGCCGGACGAGAAACGCCGGCCGCGGCACAAGCCGATCATGAGTGCCGGCACAGGCTCTTAACGAGATGCTTGCAGACATGCCCGATCATCCCTCACTATGTCCGTATGAGCAAAGAAACGCCGTGCGTCGCCGTGTGCATGATCGATCCCAAGACCAAGCTGTGCTTCGGCTGCGGCCGCACCTTGCCGGAGATCGCACGCTGGCACGCCATGGAGAGCGCGGACCGGCGCGCGATCATGGCCCTCTTGCCGGAGCGCATGACGGAAGCCGGACTAGTGCGGATCGCTGGATCCCCAAAGCACGTCTGATCCGCCTGCGTGCCCTTGGAGGCGCGCGATGATCCGCTTCCTGCTCGTCCTGATCATGCTCGCCGGCACGGCAGGTGCCGTCGTCGCCTATGGCGATCCCGACCAGATCGCGCGCGCCAGCCACAAGGTCTCGCATATTTTTCGCGCACAAGCCGCCTCCCCGGCGCCGGCCGTGCAGATCCCGCGTGGCCAGGGCGGCGAATTCACGCTGCGCGCGAAGATCAACGGCGTCACTGCGCCGATGGTGATCGATACCGGCGCGACGTCGGTGGTACTGACCTGGGAAACCGCAAGGGCGATCGGGCTGCCGCTCGAGATGCTTGAATACGACGTCGATCTCGAGACCGCAGGCGGCCACACCAAGGCAGCGCGGCTCACGCTCGACCGTCTCGCCGTCGGCAAGCTGGTCGAGAAGTCGGTGCCGGCCCTCGTCGTGCAGCGCGGCCAGATGAAGACCAATCTGCTCGGCATGAGCTTCCTCGACCGGCTGGAAAGCTGGGGCGTGCGCGCCGACACGCTGATGCTGACAGGGTATCCGGAGCAGCAGCGCAGTCCCCGCCGCGCGCGCACGGCGGTCGACTAAAGCGCGATGCGATTAGGATGAATCGTCTCGCGCTTTAGGTTGTTGTTTGAACATGATCTTTTCGAAAAACCGCTGCGCACTTTTCCGGATCATGCTCCCGCTCATTTAGGCCGCCTCAGCCGGCGCGCGGGCCCCGACGCACGTGATCGCCTCGCGCAGCACGTCGAGACCGGCGCCGGGCTTCACACCCTGCTCGGCAAGATGCCGGCGGAACGCACGCGCGCCGGGCACAGCATGAAATGCGCCGACGAAATGCCGCGTGATCGCGTGCAGCCGCGTGCCGTGCGCGAGCTGCTCTTCGATGTAGGGCATCATCGCCTCGAGCGCGTCCTGCATGGTGGCGTGCGGCGCCGGCCCTCCAAAGATTTCGTGGTCGACCGCGAGCAGCCGCCACGGCTCCTGATAGGCGGCGCGGCCGAGCATCACGCCGTCGACATGGGCAAGATGCGCCTTTGCCTCGTCAATGCTCCGAACGCCGCCATTGATGATGACGGGCACATCGGGCATCGCGCGCTTGAGCCGGTAGACGCGATCATAGTCGAGCGGCGGGATATCGCGGTTCTCCTTCGGCGACAAGCCGTTGAGCCAGGCCTTGCGGGCGTGCACGATCAACGCATCGCTGCCCGCGGCGACCACCGCACGCGCGAGCGCATCGAGCGCGACCTCCGGATCCTGATCATCGATGCCGATGCGGCACTTCACCGTGACGGGAACGGCGACCACGCGCTTCATCGCGTCGACGCACCTCGCCACCAGCTCCGGCTCGGCCATTAGACAGGCGCCGAAACGGCCATCCTTCACACGATCGGACGGGCAGCCGACATTGAGATTGATCTCGTCATAACCGAAGTCCTCGCCGATCCGTGCCGCCGCCGCGAGCTCGCGCGGATCCGATCCGCCGAGCTGAAGCGCCACGGGGTGCTCGACCGCGTCGAACCCAAGCAGCCGCACCCGGTCGCCGTGAATGATCGCGCCGGTCGTCAGCATCTCGGTATAGAGCAATCCCCGCCGCGTCAGGTGACGGTGGAACACCCGGCAATGCCGGTCGGTCCAATCCATCATGGGGGCCACGGAAAAGCGATGAGACAACATATGGATCATATAGACTTTCGAGCCCCCGACGGGAATAGCGGATTTCATGACCGTGCCGGGCCCGATGGCACGCTCTGCGAGCCAATCGGCGCGGGGAAGGCCGGCGCCAGACCAGACGGCAAGCGGTTCGCGGCAGCACGGCGCGGCGCCGCGCTCGAACGCGTACACGTCGAACGCGACCAGCCCGCTGCCAGCGAGTAGCGCGCAAGAGCATGCTCACTCACGTGGGCCGTCGGAAGATTTGCCTTGATCTCCCGGTACACATGTCGTGGACACGCCCCCTAACCAACATGAGAGATCGAAAGCGAAATCAAGCGCGCTATTGCAGCGCAGGCTGCTCCAATCACGTCGCCATGCAGCAAATCTGTGCAGCGTGGTTGCGCCTGATCAGATCAGGCTTCGCCAGTCGGCCGTCCTTACCCCGCTTGTAGCGGGCCGCGAGGATTGGCGTACGCCGCGGCGCTACACCAAGCTCAAGCAGCAGCTCGCCCGCGAGCACTCGGGCGAGCTCGCTGGCTTCGACAGGGAGCGCCGGTCCAATGCACAAGCTCGTGAGACAGCGTCTGAAAACAATCGACCTGCTTTGCGCCCACGCATGTACCGCCTTAGCCACCAGCCGCCCGCGTGAAACGCGAGGGCAACGCCGATAAGGGGAGAGAACGAACGTTTCCTTTCCGAACGGAAGAACGTCGGAACGCAAAGCGGCAGATGACGCTATCGAGACTCTCATTCGCGTCGCGCATGCGGTGTCCGTGAAAGGCCATCCAGTTCTCGATGCGACGCATGCCTGAACGTCCCAAGCCCGGCTGCGCCAGGAGCTCGGCCTTGGTGTGAAGCGACGCAATCTCGAGGAGGTAGTGCATGCGCGTCACGGGCTCTCTGCCAACCAACGCCGCAAGCGGACTGTGAACCAGAATGCCTGCAATTCGCTCAGGGAGAAGGCTTTGCCCCTGCTTGGGAACGAGAGCTTTCCTCACGGTCAATTCCAGCTAGACTTTCAGAAATTCCAAGATCGTTCTAAGAACTCCTCTAGCAAAGCCAATCGGCGTTGTCTCACACGTACACGCTGCGGTTGATCTCGATTAGACAGGTTCTAGATCGGGGAACCCCAAAGCGACAGCGGAACACGCCTGCAGGGTGACCGCGAGAACGCCGGCTATTGTGTAATGAGAACGGGACGATTCGTGATGCGTTTCAATCTCCATCCGCGCAAGGCTTTTGGAGCTGCGATCTCTCCCGGATCGTGTTCTAGGCGATGAGTTCCCGGCGCGAGATTGTCGAGAGCAGAGACTCCGCAATCTCCTGCGACCGCACGGCAATCACCGAAAGCAGCGTGTCGCTCAGACCGTGAGAGGATTCCGAATAGCCCTGGAGGTGGATCTGCGGCCGGAACGCCGGATTGATCACGAGCCGGTAGTTGCGATCCAGCGCCGCATCGCGAATGTAGCGGCGGATCGGTTCGAGAAACCCGTGCGGCGTCTCCCTGTCGTATCCCGTCGCCAGCACGACCACGTCATAAGTCGAACGACGGTTTTCGCCGCGGAACTTGTCAATCACGCCGATCTCGATGCCGTCCGGTCCCGCATCCACATTGGAAATCTCGCTGCGGGGACGCAACATGACCCTTGTGTCGCCACCGACGCGCTGCTGGTAGAGCAGCCGATAAAGCTGGTCCAGCAGGTCGGCATCGACGACGGCGTAGTTGGTGTTCCGGAAGTTGCGGACGATCGCATCCCGCCGCTCGGCAGGCTGCGCGTAGACGAAGTCCGTATAGTCGGGGTTGAAGATCTCGTTGACGAAGGGACTGCTGTCGGACGGCTTGAGAGCATGGCCGCGGAAGATCAGATCGATATGCGCTTCGGGACATCGGCCATGAAGATCGACCGTTACCTCGGTCGCGCTCTGTCCGCCACCGACGACGGCCACACGCACGGACCGGCCGCGCGGGACAACGCGCTCGATCAGGTCGAGATAGCGGCTGGAATGCAGCAGCCTGCGATCGTCGGTAGCCTTGGCAAACACCTGCGGAACATAGGGCTGGCCTCCAACCGCGACCACGAGATTTCGCGCCAGCCGCACGGTCTCCCCGCCGGCGAGCGAGCGCGAATGCACCCGCAACGACGTCACCGTCTGCCCGGCCGTCACCGGCTCGACGGCGACGATGGTCTCGCCGTAAGCGGCCTGCGACTTGAAATGGCTCGCCACCCACTGCAGGTAATCGTTGAACTCGACCCTGCTCGGATAGAACGTCCGGCAGTTGATGAAATCCAGTAGGCGGCCGCGCTTATGCAGGTAGTTCACGAAGGTGAAGGGACTGGTCGGATCGCGCAAGGAGACCAGATCTTTGAGAAACGATATCTGCATGTCGCTGCCCGGAAGCAGCATGCCGCCATGCCAGGTGAAGTGCGGCTGCTTCTCCACGAACAGCGGCGTGCATTTCAGCCGTGATCGCTTCGCGCATTCGTCCAATGCGATGGCGAGCGCGAGATTGGAAGGCCCGAATCCGACGCCAATGACGTCGTGCTCGATCGCAAGTTGATGGGACATGAAGCCGCGCTCCGCTTGCGCTTTAAGACGAGACCGTTGGGCCGGCGGCTGCCGGAAGCCAAAGCCGATCGCCGAAGAAGCGCTCGCGCAACAGCATGACCAGGGTCGCGCGCTTATGGGGAAAGTCGAAATTCTTGATCTTCGCAAACCCCGAGCGCTCGAGATTGCGAAGCTGCTGGGAGTGCGCGGCCGCCGGCTCCCCGACGATCCGCTGCGTGCGGCAATCGTCGAGAAACATGTAGTGCATCAGAGACGGCAGCCACGCGCTGATGTAACGACCGCCGCGAAAAGCGTCCTCGCCCACGATCACGTGCCATCCCCGGTCATAGTCGTCGGCATCATAGAACGGCGCAATGCGATTTTCCTTGGCCCAATAGAGCTCGAAATAGCCGAACGGCTGCTCGCCGAAGCAGCCGATCAACGGCAGCATATGAGGATCGGCCAGAATGCCGGCCAGATATCGCCGATGCTTGTCGAGATCGCCCGCCTCGTTCCAGAATGCATCGACGCGAGGATCGTTCATCCAGCGGTGCAACAAATGGAGGTCATTCTCGAGATCGGCCACGCGAAACGAGATGACCTCCGACAGCCAGGGAATGAAACGACCGTACACCTTTCCCGCCGGCTTTGCGGCGCGGCGCGGATGGCGCTTGCCGTCCGTCATGACGTGGAGTTGCGGCAATGGCGGTCGCCCGGGGTTGACCAGCCAGTTGTCCCGCCGCTGCATCACCAGTTCGGGCAGCAGCACCAGTCGCCCCTCGGACATGATGGCAAGACCACTCTCGGTCAGCTCTCGTGCAAGCGGCGCTCTTCCAGCGAAGTCCAGAACGAGCCGATCGGCGCCAGGTCGCCAGGCAAACAGCGCCTCGGCCGACGCCGATACAGCCTGTGCCGCAACCTCGCAGTCATCCGAGGCATTCAGGATCTCGATGTGATCGACGCGCTCGCGCAGGCGCAGTTCCAACGCGGTCACATCGGCGGCGACGACGCGAAGGCGATCGCCCTCCTGGAAAACGGTCTGAGCGGAATATGGGCCGACCGGGAACGCACGAGGTCCGGTCCCGGAATCCGAAGCCTTGTTCATCCGGCCCTCGCATCTCGATCATCGCTGAGGCGTGGTGTAGATCACTCGCCTACAGGCTGACAAGGAATGCACGCACACGTAGATTAGATTCTCTACAAATCTGACGGCCTGTCGCAAAACGGGATCGCATGCTGTCGTTGCATGTGACAAAGAGCACTCGCTTCGTCACAATAGCTCTAAAGCGGCGCGTCAATTGGAACCGCGGAAACGCTCGCGACGTTATCTGCTTTCGTCTCGCTTCCGACGATCTTGCCGTCGCGCAGCCGCACCAGATGATCCGCAATCCCGAAATAGCGGTCATCGTGCGAAATCACGATGATGGTCTTTCCGAGACGCTTCAGATCGGGCAGCAGCTCCGTATAGAAGATGTGCCGGAACGCCGGATCCTGATCTGCGGCCCATTCGTCGAACACGAGCACGGGTCTTTCCTCGAGCCATGCATTCATCAGCGCCAATCGCTTGCGCTGTCCGGTCGACAGGTCCGTCGTCGTGAACACGCCGTTCTCGACCGAGACCTTGTGCGCGACCTCCAGCCGCTGGAGATAGCGTTCCGCCACATCAGGAACCACGCCCTCTCCACGAATGAGATCCTCAAACAGATAATAGTCGGAGAAGATGGTCGTGAAGAGCTGGCGGTAATCGTCGCGTGTCTCCGTCAGGACCGGCGAACCGTCGCGCAGCACGGCGCCGCCATGCGGAGCATAAAGGCCCAGCAACAACTTGATCAGGGTCGTCTTTCCACTGCCGTTCTGCCCCACGATGAAGACGATGTCGCCTTGCCGAACGAACAGATCAACCGGCCCGAGGACAAAGGGATCGCTGCCCGGCACGGCGCGAAAAGCATAGGTTACGCCGCGGAGCTCGATGGATTCGATGGCGGTCTTGCCGGGTGCAGCGGGCGCACTGGCCAGCAGATCGTGCTCGGGGCTCGAGAACTGCCCCGAGAGCTCCGCAATGCGGCGCATCGCGACCTGGGCGCGACCGAGCGCCGGCAGGATGCCGATGACCTGATCAATAGGCCCGCGCATAAAGAGCAGCACCAGCACGAACCCGCTGGACACCGCAGCGGGACTGTCGGGCCACAGGAACGGTCGCAAGGTCAGCGCCACGCCGATCACGACGAAGAACAGCATCGTCCCGAACGCCCGCGCCGTCACGAACAGATTGATCGACCTGATCTGCACCGAGCTGATCCGGTCGACGGTCTGCTGGAGCTGCTCGACATAGACGCGGCGACGGCGCACGCGATTAAGGCGCAGCTCCTTGGCACCTTCGGCGATCGCGCGATACTGCTTGTGCAGCTGATCTTCGGCCTCTCGCGCGGTGCTGAAGCCGCGAACGCCGCGCGTCCTCGCATATCCATGCGCCAGCGATCCCAGCACGATGACGACTCCCGTGATCAGGAAAAGCTGCCAAGACAGCACCGCCAGGTAAACCATGCAGCCGAGCGCGATCACGAGCGACACGAAAAAGGACGAAAAGAAGAACGCGAAATCGCTGATCGTGTCGACGTCCTGCGTGAGAACCGGGATCAGGCGATGCGTCCGGTAGATTTCGAGCTGATCGATCGGCGCAGCCAGGATTTTGGCGGCGAGCGACTTACGAAGCTCGGCGATGATCCGCTGTCCGACAAAATTGGCGCTGATGTCGGCGCCAATGGAACCGATCAGGATCAGAAGGCACAGGCCAGCGAAGGCGAAAAACAGCGTTACCACGTCGGCCTGCGTGGCATAAAGCCCATGATTCACGACCGCGAGCAACGCCGCGACGGAGGCACCGCCGACCACTCCGAGAACGCTGCCGCCGAGCACGAGTGGCCAGTAGGGCCGCAGGAGCTGCAG
The DNA here is from genome assembly GCF_020193625.1 of Bradyrhizobium sp. IC3123. Classification (NCBI taxonomy): domain Bacteria; kingdom Pseudomonadati; phylum Pseudomonadota; class Alphaproteobacteria; order Hyphomicrobiales; family Nitrobacteraceae; genus Bradyrhizobium; species Bradyrhizobium sp. IC3123. The sequence goes on from NZ_JADYVF010000002.1 coordinate 831,176, forward strand.
GATCTGCGTCGTCAGGCCGCTTCGTGAGTTCATGATGAGAGCCGCGCTGGAGGAGACCTGAAGCGAACCTATATGGCCGGACAAGCCGTGCCGAAGTGATGCGAATACATGATGGCAGCACCGCAACTCCAGCGGTTATTTTCGCTGCTCTTTCGATGGATTCTAATTTGGGATCGGCAATGCCTTTAATATGATGCGGGTAGTATCGCTTTTGCATCGCAGCCGGCGAGCGAGCAGGATTTTTGATCCAGAGCCGTGCCAGGCCGCGACATCCGGACATTTGAAGCGCTTGCAGGCTGGCATCGGACAGGCCGGTGGAGAATGAGTTTGGACTTGCTGATCTCCGAAACCCGCATCGCGCTTCCCGACGCCGCCGGCCTCGCCGCGCGGATGATCGATCATCTGGCCGAGCATGACATCGCCTTCGAGGACCGGGACGGTCTCATGGTGGCGAAACTGCCGTTCGGCATCAGTTCCCTCGCCGTCGAGGCCGAAGCGCTCAAGATCCGCGTCGAGGCCAACGACAAGGGCAATCTGGAAATGCTGCGCTCGGTCGTCGCCTCGCATGTGATCGAGTTCGCGGGCGACATTGCCCCAACCATCATTTGGTCCGGTCATGAATCCAACGGCGGCACGCTGGCCAATTTCCGTGAAGTGCGGCTGAAGGCCGCGATCACCCTGACGCCGCACATGCGGCGGCTGACCTTCACGGGCGACGATATCGCCCGTTTCGTGAATGACGACGATCTGCACGTGCGGCTGTACTTCCCGCCCGAGGGCCTCGCCAAGCCCGAATGGCCGTGGCCCGCGCCCGACGGACGTATCCTGTGGCCGGAGCCCGATCGCAGGCCCGTCACCCGTTATTACACGATCCGCCGCATCGACTTGCAGAGCCGCGAGATCGACATCGATTTCGTGGTCCATGATCATGCCGGGCCGGGCTCGACGTTCGCGGTGAACGCGACGGCCGGTGCCATCTGCGGCATGGCCGGCCCGCTCGGCCGGGGCATTCGTCCGGCGCGCTGGGTGCTGCTGGCGGGCGACGAAACCGCCCTGCCCGCCATCGCGCGAATTCTGGAGACGCTGCCGGCGACGGCGACGGGTGAGGCCTTTATCGAGGTCGCAGATCGGCGCGAGGAAGTTCCGCTGGTCGCCCCGGCCGGGGTAGCAATCCGCTGGTTGCATCGCGAGGGCCGTCCAGCCGGGACGACGCAGCTCCTGGTCGACGCCGTCAAGGCGGTGCGATGGCCGGACCATCGGGACGTCTTCGCCTGGATCGCGTGTGAGGCGCAGGCGCTGAAGACCCTGCGCAACCATCTGCGCGATGAGCGAAAGCTTTCCCGTGACCAGCTTCTGGCCGTCGCCTATTGGAGCCTACGCCAACCATGACGATCCAACACGCGCAGACGAGCGAAAGGACGCTCGCCTTGCCCGACGTCACGCAGGCCTCACTGGAAGCGCCCGCCCCCTTGTTCCAGCTCGACAAGGTCGGCTTCGCGGTGGCCGGGCGCGCGCTGCTCGAACCGCTGACGCTATCCCTTCCCGCACGCAGCGTCGTCGGGCTGATCGGCCATAATGGCTCCGGCAAATCGACCTTGCTGAAATTATTGTCACGCCAGCAGCCGAGCTCGTCGGGAACGATCCGTTTCGAAGGCCGCGCACTGCGCGCCTGGAGCGATCGGGACTATGCCCGCAAGGTCGCCTACCTGCCGCAGCAGACGCCGCCCGCTGCCGGCATGCTGGTCAAGGAGCTGGTCGCACTCGGTCGCTATCCCTGGCACGGCGCGCTCGGACGGTTCGGTGACATCGACCGCGAGAAGGTCGCAAACGCCATGGCGTTGACCCATATCGAACCCTTTGCGGATCGCCTGGTCGATACGTTGTCCGGCGGCGAGCGCCAGCGGGCGTGGATCGCCATGCTGGTTGCGCAGGATGCCGAGTGCCTGCTGCTCGACGAGCCGACCTCGGCGCTCGACATCGCTCATCAGATCGAAGTGCTGTCGCTGGTCAGGCAGCTCGCCCGCGAGCGCAATCTCGGCGTGGTCGTGGTGCTCCACGACGTCAACATGGCCGCCCGCTTCTGCGACGAGATCATCGCGCTGCATTCCGGGAAGCTGATCGCGCGCGGCACACCGGACAAGATCATGACGCCGGCCGAGCTCGAAACCATCTACGGCATCCCCATGGGCGTGATGCCGTCGCCGGACCATGGCCATCTCATCAGCTTCGCGCGGTGAGCGCCGTCAACCGCGCTGCGGGCGCAGCAGCCAGATAAGATAGGGTCCAGCAAGCATCATGGCGAAGATGCCGGCGGGCATCTGGAACGGGAAGATCACCATGCGTCCGGCCCAATCCGCCGTGACCATCAGGATCGCCCCGATCAACGCGGCCAGCGCCGCCTGATGCAGCGCGCGCTGCGCCCCCATCATCCGTGCCATATGTGGCGCGATGAAGCCGACCAGGCTCAGAAGACCAACCATCAGCGTGGCCGTCGCCGTCAGCAACGCCGTCAGCAGCATGATGATGACGCGGCTCCGCGTCAGCGAGATGCCGATCGAACGCGAGGTCGCAGATCCCAGCGGCAGGATATCAAGCCAGCGGGACAGCATTGGCACCATGATCAGCAGAACGAGCGCCGCGGCGGCGAGGATTGCGGCCTCGGCCGGGCCGATCTGGTAGAGCGAGCCTGTCAGCAGCGACAGCAGCGTGCCGATGCGGGGATCGCCGGTCGCCAGCGCCATGGCAATGATCGCACCGAATGCCGCGCTCATGGCGACGCCTGCCAGCAGCACGCGCTCCGGACTGAACTCGGACCGCCGGCTGAACAGCAGCACCAGCGCCAGCACAATGAAGGCGCCGATCCCGGCCGCTGCAATCTGCTCCAGCCGGGTGTGGGCGGGAAAGAGATAGAGCAGAACGATCACGCCCATCGCGGCGCCATAGCTGATGCCCATGACCTCCGGCGCGGCCATCGGGTTTCCGGTCATCCGCTGCAGCAGCGTGCCGGCGACCGCCAGCGTCGCGCCAGCTGCCAGCGCCGACACCACGCGCGGCCAGCGCCACGGCCAGAATTCCTGCAAGCCCGACAGGCCGCTCCAGCGCCAGCCGTCGGAGCCGACCCCGAGGCCGAGTGCGATCCAGACGGCAAGCAGCAGCAAGACGAACGCGAACAGGATCACGCGCCAGGGATGATCGAGCCGCGCCGGAACGGATGGCGTGAGGTTTCCCATCGGCATGGCGGCCCGCAGCCGCGGCAGCAGCACGAGCAACATTGGCGCGCCGATCAGGGCCGTCACCGCACCGGCCGGCATTTCGCGATAGCCGGGCGGGATCAGAAGCACGAGCTGATCCGTCAGCCACAGCAGCAGGGCGCCGCAAAGTGGCGCCCAGATCAGCCGGTCGCGAAAGCGGCGCGCGCCTGACAGCATGACGATGGCCGGCGCGGACAAACCGACAAATCCCATGACGCCGACCACGCTGACGACCGACGCGCTGAGCGCGATCGCGATGACGAGCGCGAAGACCCGGGCCCTCGTCAATCCGAGGCCGAGATTGCGCGCGGTCTCGTCGTCGAAGCCGAGCAGGGTCAGCGGACGAACCATCGCCGCGATCAGCACGATCGAAATCAGCAGCCGCGGCGCCAGGAAGGCGACGTTGCTCCAATCCTGCTGATTGAGGAAGCCGGCGCCCCAGATGAACAGACCGATCAGATATTCGTGGTTGAGCAGCACCAGCGCCTGGGTGGTCACCGCGCAGTAGTAGCTGACGATCAATCCAGCGAGCACCAGGACGACGGGCGACAGCGCACGCTTCCAGGTCAGCCCGAACACGCACAGGAACGCAGCGAACCCGCCGCACAGCGCAATCCACTCGCGGCCGAAGGCCAGCAGCGACGGCGCCCACAGGGTCGTCACGGCCAGCGCAAGATAGGCGCCGTTCAGGACGCCGATGGTGCTCGGCTCCGCAAGCGGATTGCGCAACACCTGCTGAGAGACCGTGCCGGCAAGACCGAGGGCTGCGCCGGCCAGCAGCGCCACTGCGATGCGCGGAAAAACGGTGTAGTGCACGAGCATCTGTTGGGGATCGGTGACCTCGGGCCGCCACAGCACCGGCAGCCAGGCGCCTGCGGGCAGATATCCGGACAGGTTGCGCCAGGTCAGCGCGGCCGCGGCTGCCAGCAGCAAGCCGATCAGCACCGCCGGATGCATCTCCAAGCCGGACCGGGCCGGCAGTGCCTCAACCTTGCTCATGGCTTTCCCGCGGCAGACGTTCGGCGAGAAGGCGGGCGAAACGTTCGGCCGCCGGCACGCCGCCATAGAAAAATTGATTACCCAGGACCGTCAGCCGATGCGACCGAAGAGACGGCAGGGTTTGAAGCACAGGGCTTGCTTTCAGCAGCGCTTCGACATCGGCGACCCGCGAGGTCATCAACACCAGCCGCGCGTCCGGAACCGCGGCGAGCACTTCGAGCCCAACACTGGTATGGCCCCATGGGCCGCTCTGTCCCGTCCAGGCATTCCTCAATCCGCACTGATCGAGCACCTCCTGATAGAGGCTGTTCGGACCGAACACGAGCGCGCGGTTGCGCGAGATCTCGCTGACGAGATAGAGCGGCTTGCCGCCGCGACCCCGGAGCCGCTCACGATAGCCGGCCATGGCGACGTCGAAACGGGCGAAATAGGCTTCGCACGCCGACTGCACCCCGAGGCGTTTGGCAAGCTCCAACGTCGAATGGCGCGCCGTGTCGAGAGGATGCCCGCCGGGTCTGAAGATCGTGAACGTTTCGACCGGCGCGATCAGCTTGAGCCGGGGGACGGCGGCCGCAATGCTGGGATCGATGACGATGATGTCGGGCGCGAAGCTCTGCAGCAGTTCGAGATTTGGCTCCGAACGCAGACCGATTTCCTGAACCGCGGACGGAACGGGCGGCTCGACGACGAGCCGGCCATAGCGCTCGATCTCCGGAATCACCAGCGGCACGACGCCGAGCGCCAGGATCGTCTGGGCACAGGCCCAGCCGAGCGCGGCGACCCGGGGCCCGGATTGCGATCCAGCGGTTTGGGCAAACGCCATGGGCCATGGACCCGCAAGGGCCGTGCCTCCGATCGCTGCGCCCGCGCCGAGGAGCGCACGGCGGGACAGCCTATGGTCTGGAATAGAGGTGCTCATGGGATCCGTTCAGGCGCCTCTCGCAAAGAGGCCGCGAGAGATGATGATCATGACATACTTTGGCTCACGCTGCATTCCATGTCAGGCCCCGTTTTCGCCAGCGGCGAGAAAGGCCTTGGCCAGCGCCCGCCCGATCGCCGCCCTCGCCTGCAAGGCATCGGCCACGACATTCCCCATGCGCAGGAATTCATGGATCATGCCGGGATAAACGTGCAGATCGACGGGAACACCGGCCGCCGCCAAGCGGGCTGCATAATCGTTTCCCTCGTCCACCAGCGGATCGAACTCGGCGAGGACGATGCATGCGGGAGCGAGGCCCGACAAATCATCCGCTGCGAGCGGCGCGAAACGCCAATCGTCGCGATCGGACTCGTCGCGGAGATATTGCCGGAAGAACCAATCGACGGTGCTACGCTCCAGGAGATGGCCGGTACCGTAGCGCTCGTAGGATGCGGAGCTTTGTCGAGAGCTGAGACCGGGATAAGCGAGAATCTGAAGCACCGGCTGCGGAAGGCCCCTGTTTGTCCTCGCCTCGATCGCGAGCGCGGCCGCAAGCGTTCCGCCGGCGCTGTCGCCGCCGACGGCGACCCGGCGCGGATCGAGGCCGATCGCGCGGCCCTCGAGGCCGATCCAGGCTAGCGCGTCGACCGCATCCTCGAAAGCGGTCGGAAACTTGTGCTCCGGTGCGAGCCTGTAGCCGACCGAGAGCACGGCCGCACCGCTGTCCTTGGCGAGGCCGCGGCACAATGGCTGATGCGAATCGAGGCTGCCGACGACGAAGCCGCCGCCGTGCATGTAAAGAAGAACCGGAATGGGAGTGCGTTCGCTCGGTTGCGCGCTCGCATAGAGCCGCGCCTCGATGATCGCGCCATCCCGCACCGGCAGCGACAAACGCCGCTCGTAGGCGAGCGCCGGCGGATCGACGTCGAGCAGCGGCGAGGACGCATCGAAATCGGCCCGCGCCTGCGCAGCAGTCAATTGCGGAAACGGAACGCGCGCGCCGCTTTCGGTGCCGGCCTGCACCATCTCGAGCAATGCCGCGATATCTGGATCAAGACTCAAAGACTTACTCCGCTGGCTCCGGGACCGTATCCTGCGCGATCGTCGACGCCTCCGCCGGCACGAGCAGACCGCAGATCTCACCGAGCAGGCCGGCATCCCTCAGGATCGTGAAATGGTTGTCGCCGACGAAGCCGCGATCGACCGCCTTCGGCATCTGCGATTCCAGCCGATCACGCTGTGCCAGACGGGTCGAGGTCCACCAGCAGAGCGGCGTGGCTTCCAGGCCCCGCGGCAGCGCTGTGTTCTGCGCCAGCCTGTTGAGGTGCCGTCCGACTGCGAATGCAGCGGACAAATCATCGGCGCCGAGCGAGGCGTCGTTCGCTCTCACGCTCCTGCTCTGCTCCACAGCAGAGGCGACCAGATCGCGGATGCGCTCCGGCGTCTCCGGCAAATCAGCGCGTTTCGCTGCCTCGACCTGCGCCTTGATGCGAGAGGCCGCAGCGCTCGGAAGAACCGCCGACAGCAATCCTGCGAGATCGTCGGCCCAGTGTGCCATCGACTCCTGCCGGTTCGATCCGTCCGGCTGCCGCGGCACGAAGCTGTCGACCAGCGCGAGACGATCGACGCGCTCACCGCCGCGTTCGAGCTCGGCCGCGACGAGACCGACCAGCAGTCCTCCCAAGGACCAGCCGACCAGGCTATAGGGACCGCGCGGCTGCATCCGCCGGATCTCGGCCGCGTAGTCCACGGCCATGGCTTCGAGGGAGGCGTCGGTCCACGAGGGATCGACCAGCATTCTCGATTGCAGCCCGATCAGCTGCCGGTGCCCTTCGAGGCGGCGCGCCAGCGGCCCGTAGTCGAACACTGTGCCGAAGCCGCCATGCACAGCGAAGACCGGGTTCACGCCGCGAACCGCGGCATTCAGCGGCAGCAGCGCCGATGGCGCGGATGCGACGGCGGACGCCGCGGTGGCGCTGCCGGCGAGCAAGGCGCGGATCGTCGGCTTCTGAAGCAGATCGCGCAGCTTGATCTCGATCCCGAACGTCTTGTCCTGACGGACCCGCGCCACGACCTTGAGGCACAGGATTGAATTGCCGCCAAGCTCGAAGAAATTGTCGGTGACGCCGACCTGCGGCACCTCCAGGATCTCGGACCACAGGCGCGCCATTGCAATCTCTGCCGGGGTTCGCGGGGGGAAGAAGCTCCGCATCGACGCATCGGGAGCCGGCAATGCACGCCGGTCGATCTTGCCGCTCGACAATGTCGGCAACCGCTCCAGCACCACGATCCGAGCCGGCACCATATAGGCCGGCAGGACGAGCTTCAGGAAACCGGTCAAGCGCTCGACCAGCGTCTCGGCCGCATCAGGCGCGGCGTCATCTGCCGCCTTCGGCGCGACATAGGCAATGAGCTGATTTCCGGCTGCACTCGGCACTGCCACCACCGCCGCCTGCGCAATCGCCTCATGACGAAGCAGCGAGGTCTGGATCTCTCCGAGCTCGATCCGGAAGCCGTTGACCTTGACCTGGTCGTCGCTGCGGCCGAGATATTCGACGGTGCCGTCCTCGCGCCACCGCGCCAGATCGCCGGTGCGGTACAGCCGCGCTCCCGGGGCCGACGAGAATGGGTCAGGCACGAAGCGCTCTGCGGTCATACCGGCCTTGCCGTGATAGCACCGTGCCAGCCCAAAGCCGCCGAGATAAAGCTCGCCGGCGACGCCGGCGGGAATAATGTCGAGCGCGGCATCGAGAATGTAGGCACGGCGATCTCCGACCGGCACGCCGATCGGCGCGTAGGGCGTGTCGCATTCCGACGCGCCATCGACTTTCCAGACCAGCGGCGTGACGACGGTTTCGGTCGGACCATAACCATTGATCAGAATGCGTGGCTTGAGAACGCGCCTGACCTTGTCGAAGCCCGCCTTCGGCATCGCCTCGCCGCCGAACGAGTAGAGCTTGACCGGCGGTGGATTGCCGCTCTGCTCGACGCAATCGGCGACCTGCTGGAGGTAGGCCGGCGGCAATCCGATATGGCTGACGCGATGGGCGTGCAGGTTCTCGACGGTCTGTTCCGGCGTCCACAATTCGGCGTCACGCATCAACAGCCGTGCGCCATGCGACAGAACTGTGAGCCAGCGCTCATGAGCGCCGTCGAAGGCCAGCGATAGGAAATGCAGCTCGCAGGAGCTTTCGTCGATCTCGTAGAGGCTGCCCGTGACGCGACAGTGCATCGCCAGCGGTCCGTGGGCGACAGCGACGCCCTTTGGCGTCCCCGTCGAGCCCGAGGTGTAGATCAAATAGGCAAGGTTTTCCGGATGCAGTTTGGGCTGCGGCGGATGGTCCGGTCCCGCGTCGAACTCGAACGAAGACAAGGAAATTCGCTCCATGCCGTCCGGGCTGCCCTCGATTTCGAGCGGACCCGTCAACAGGAATGCGATTGCGGCATCGCGCATGACGAACGCGCGCCGCTCCGAGGGCAGCTCGGGATCGAGTGGAACGTAGGCCCCACCCGCCTTGAGCACGGCCAGCAACGCAATCATCGTGGCAGCAGTTCGCTCGACCACCACGCCGACGCGCTGCTCGGGCTTGAGCCCCCGGGCGATCAGGTGATGCGCCAGGCGGTTGGCCCTGCGCTCGAGGTCTCCGAACGAGAGCACCGAGCTGCCGATGGTCAGCGCCGTCCGCTCCGGATAACGCCGCGCATGGCTGCTGATCGCCTCATGCACCAGCGGCAGGGGAGCGCTTGACGTCGCGTGCCGATTGCAACGATCTGCAAGAGCGGCATCGAGCTCCGTGACGGGATCGATGCTACCAAGCAAGGCCGCGGCATCCCGCGTCAGCTCCGCCAGCAAGTGCTCGAACTGCACCTTGATCTGGGTCGCCTGCACCGCGGTGAAATGGCTCGGCATATAGGTGTATTCGACCTGAAGCGTGTCTTCGACCAGCACCGAGAGGTCCATCGGATAGTTCGTCACGTCGACATTCTTCAGACCGCTGAACTGCAACCCGCCTGCACCGCGGTGCATGCTGCGTTCGATCGGATAATTCTCGAAGACGATGATGCTGTCGAACATGGTCTGACCGGCGCGGCCGGCCCAGCCCTGGATGTCATAGAGCGGCGTGTGCTCGTAGTCCCGGATCGCCGAATTGCGGTCCTGCAGCGCGCGGAGCCATTCACCGATCGGGCTTTCGGGCGGAATCGTATCGATCACGGGCAGCGTGTTGATGAAGAGCCCGAGCATCTGCTGCGATCCGTCGAGACCGGCCGGACGACCGGCCACGGTTACGCCGAATGTGACTGTGTTCTGGCCCGTATAGCGTTGCAGCAGCAGCGCCCACACGCCGTGGACGACGGTGTTCAGCGTGATCCGTTCGCGGCGCGCGAACGCCTTCAGCTCCGCGGTCGCGGCCTCTCCGAGACGCGTGTAACAGCGTTCGTGGCCGGATGCCTGATGGCGGCGCGCGCCGAAGGCGTCGGCGAGCTGCGTTGGCTGATCAAAGCTCCTGAGTTGTTCACGCCAGAAAGCTTCGGCAGCCTTGGCGTCCTGCGCCTGCAGCCAGGCGATATAGTCGCGGTAGCGCGTCGCGTTCGCGGCAGCAGCGCCGCCGTAATAGCACTCCAGGACTTCTCCGACGAACCTTGCCGAGCTCCAGCCGTCCATCAGGATGTGATGATAGGTCCAGATCAGCCGATACAGGTGGTCCTGGAGGCGCAACACCCGCACCCGCTGGAGCGGCGGCCTCTGGAGATCGAACTCGGCGGCGCGCTCATCGGCAAGAGCCGCCGCAATTCTTTCATCACTGATCGCCTGCCCTCGCCAGTCCTCCTCTGCGAACGGCACGATGGCGTCGCGATAGACGGCTTGCAGCGGGGAGCCGGAGAGCTCACGCCAGAGGAAGCCGGTCCGCAGCATCTGATGACGCGCGCTCACCTCGCGCCACGCTGTGCCGAGCCGTTCCGGGTCGAGGCCCCGGATCTCGACACTGACCTGGTTGACATAAACGCCGCTGCCGGCATCGCGCAGGCTGTGAAACAGCATGCCCTGCTGCATCGGCGACAGCGGATAGACGTCCTCGACGCGGCTCCAGTTCAGACCGAGCCGTTCGAGCTGCTCGCTGGAGAGTCCCGCCAGCGAACCGCGCTCCGATGCGCGGTCTTCCTTGTCGGGCTCGACATCTCGGGACGACGCAATCAGCGCCTCGATGGTTTGATGCCGGAACACGTCGCGCGGCTCGATGAGCACGCCTTCGCGCCGCGCGCGGCTCACCATCTGCAGCGAGATGATGGAATCACCGCCGAGCTCGAAGAAATTGTCGGTGACGCCGATGTTGGGCTGGCGCAGCAGATCGGCCCAGATCGCGGCCAATGTGACCTCCGCCGGCGTGCGCGGCGCCACATGCTGGGCGGACGCCGCGAGCTGATCCGGCGCCGGCAAGGCCTTGCGGTCGATCTTGCCGTTCGGCGTCAGCGGCAGGCGCTCCAGCACCACGATCCGCGCCGGGACCATGTGGTCGGGCAGCACCGAGGACAGCGCCGTTTTGAGCGCCGTCCCATCCAGCGCTTCGCCACTGACATAGCCGACCAGCTGGCGGCCGGCGCCGGCCTCGCGCGCCACCACCACGGCCGCGCGGACACCATCCTGCGCCTGTAGCCGTGCCTCGATCTCGCCGAGCTCGATGCGGAAGCCGCGGATCTTCACCTGGTAATCGGCACGGCCGACATAATCGAGCACACCGTCGGATCGCCACCGCGCCACATCGCCGGTGCGGTACAGTCGCGCCCCCGGCGGACCGAAGGGATCGGGAATGAAGCGCTCCGCCGTCAGGGCGCCGCGCTGCCAATAGCCGCGGGCGAGCCCGCTCCCGCCGATATAGAGCTCGCCGGCAACGCCGACCGGCGCGAGGTTGAGGTCACCGTCGAGAACGTAGAGCGTGGTGTTGCCGATCGGGCGGCCGAGCAGCGGACGATCGTCCGCCGCATCGAGCCGATGGCGCGCCGACCACACCGTGGTCTCGGTCGGGCCGTACAGGTTCCAGACCTCGCCGGCCTGGGCCACCAGCCGCCGCGCCAGATCCGGCGGCAGCGCCTCGCCGCCGCACAGCACCCGGCAGCTCGCCGGCAGCGCAGGACCGTCGTGATCGAGCAGCATGCGCCAGGTCGACGGCGTTGCCTGGATCAGGGAGACGCCATGCCGCTGCACGATCGCCTTGAGCCCGGCGGGATCATGCGCGGCCGCATGATCCGCCAGCACGACGCAGGCGCCGATCGTCAGCGGCAGCCAGAGCTCAAGCACTGCGATGTCAAAGGACAGCGAGGTCAGGCCAAGCACCCGGTCGGCGGCCGTCATGCCGGGCTGCTCCGCCATGGTCGCCAGGAAGTTCGTCACCGCGTCATGACGGACCATCACGCCCTTGGGCAGACCGGTCGAGCCCGAAGTGTAGATCACATAGGCGAGGCTCTCACCGTGAACGGCGACATCGAGATTGGCGGCATCGCTGCCCTCGCCGTCCTGTCCATCAACGAGCCAGGCTTCTGCGCCGGTCTCCGCCAGCACGGCGGCGAACTGATCGCGCAACTCCGTCTGCGTCAGCACCAGCGCCGCGCCGCTGTCGCGCAGCATATGCGCCAGCCGCTCCGGCGGGTAATCCGGATCGAGCGGCAAATAGGCCCCGCCGGCCTTCAGCACCGCCAACAGCGCGACCAGCATCCCGACGCCGCGGTCGAGCGCCAGCCCGACCACGATTTCGGTCCCGACGCCGTGATCCCGCAATCGTCGCGCCAGCCGGTTGGCGCGTGCATTCAGCGCAGCGTAACTCAGCCCCACCTCGCCGAACACCAGCGCGATCGCCTGCGGCGACTTCCGGACCTGTGCCTCGAACTGCGCAATGATCCCTTCGCGCGGTTCATCCCGGCGCGTATCGTTCGCCCGTGCAAGCAGGACGTCATCCGCGGGGTCGCGGGCCGCGATCATCCCGACCGGTCGATCGGCATCCATGCTCAGCGCCTCGATCAGCCGCACAAAGGTTCGCTGCAGCCGTGCGATCTGAGCCTCGTCGAAATATTTGCGCTGATAGTTGAAGACGAGGCGCAGGCGCTCATCGACGCCGATGCTGGCGAACAAAGGATAATTGCTGCTCTCGACGATCCGGGTTTCGCCGACCTGGATCTGCCGGTTCTGTCCGATCAGCGCGCGGTCGACCGGGTAATTCTCGAACACCAGGATGCTGTCGAATAGCGGCCGTCCGGGGCGCCCTGCCAGCCGTTGGATCTCATAGAGCGGCGTGGCGCCGAATTCGCGCAGGGCCAGATTGCGATCCTGCAATTCGCGCAGCCATGCACCGACGGCCTGCTGCGGGCTGACGCCGTCGATCACGGGCAACGTGTTGATGAACAGGCCGACCATCTCTTCGGCGCCGGCGAGCTCGGGCGGCCTGCCCGACACGGTGACACCGAAGCAAACCGTCCCCTGCCCGGTATGCTGCCGCAGCAACTGCGCCCATGCCGCCTGCACCAGCGTGTTCATCGTGATCCGCTCGCGCGCCGCGAATTCCTGCAAGCGTCCGGTCAGAGCCGCATCCAGCTCCAGCGCGAGGGTGCCGTGGCCTGACGATTGCGCGCCCGACCGGTCAGCCAGGCTGTCTGCCAGGAAACCCGGCTCGTCAAGTTCTGCCGTCGCATTGCGCCAGAACGCCGCCGAGGCGTCGCTGTCGCGAGCCTTCAGCCACGCGATGTAGTCGCGATAACGGTGATGCAGCGCCGGCAGACGTCCCTCGCCATTATGCTGCATCACCTCGGCGATCAGACGCGCCGAGCTCCATCCGTCGAGCAGGATGTGGTGATGCGTCCAGATCAGCCAATGCCTGTCGGCGCCGAGCCGGATCAGCCGGACCCGCTGCAAGGGTGGTCGCGATAGGTCGAACCCGGCGGCCTGCTCCTGCCGCGAAACGTCGGCCAGCGCCGCATCCAGTTGCGCCTGGTCCCACGTCGCACTCCGTGCTCGCCAGTCATCCTCGATAAAGGGCACTTCGGCCCGTCGATAGACGACCTGTTGCGGCGCGCCGGACAGGTCACGCCAAATAAATCCCGTCCGCAGCACCGCGTGACGATCGCTGGCTGCCTGCCAGGCGCGGCGCAGCTTTCCGGCTTCCAGCCCACGGATCTCCGCCGCGACCTGGTTGACGTAGAGCCCGCTCTCGCCGTCATGCATCGCATGGAACAACATGCCTTGCTGCATCGGCGACAATGGATAGATGTCCTCGATCTCGCGCCAATCAAGCGCAAGCCTGTCGAGCTCGGTCTGACCCAGCCCCGACAACGCCACGTCCGATGGTGTCAGACCGCAAGCGCCGCCGGTGCAGTGATCGACCAGCTCGCGCAACGCAGCCTCGTACAACGCGGCCAGCCGCTCGACCGTCTCGCGCCGATAGCGCTTGCGGCCGAACCCGAACGATAGAAACAACCGACCATCGCGCACCGTGCCGTTCACGGTCAGCCAGCGTCGCAGCGGGCTCGATGCATCCCGCGATCGGCCGGCGCTTTCCGCTGCCATCTTGAACAGCGCCGCCTCGTCGCCTCCGTCGATCTGGCCGAGATAATTGAACGCAATCTTCGGCTCGCCGGCATGCGATAGCGCCAAACGTTGTTCTTCGGAGCCAAGATAGCGCAATACGCCGTAGCCCAGCCCGCGGCCGGGAATGCCGCGAAGCTCCTCCTTCACGGTCTTGATCAATGACGAAGGATCTTCCGAGCCACCGGCCAACCGCACGGGAAAAGCCGTCGTAAACCAGCCGACCGTGCGCGAGAGGTCGAGATCGCCAGCGAGAGGCTCGCGGCCATGCCCCTCCAGCTCGACGAGAACGTCGTCCTGCCCACTCCACTGCCAGACGGCGCGTGCAAGGCCGGCAAGAAGGAGATCATTGATCTGCGTACGATAAGCCGATGGCGCATCCGTCAGCAGGCGCCGCGTCCATTGCTCTTCGAACGACAGCAGGATTTCATCGGCATCCGCCATGCGATCGAGGTCGGCATGATCGTCGTCGCAGGGAATGTCCGCATGCGCGCCGCGGCTGGCCCAGTAAGGCAATTCCGCCGCCAGTTCAGGGGACGATGCGTAGGTCCGTAAGCGCTGTCCCCACAGTGCGTAGGCGTGGCTCTTGGGCGGAAGCACAACCGTGGCGTCGCCGTTTCCAAACCGCGCGTAAGCTGCGGCGATGTCCTCCAGCAGAATGCGCCATGACATCCCGTCGACCACGAGATGGTGGATCACGATCAGGAAACGCTGGCTGCCGTCGGCGACATCGATGCCGATCGCTCGCAAAAGCCTGCCCTCGGAGATGGACAGGCTCGCCTGCGCCGACGATGCCAGCGCCGTCACGGCATCGCGGCCGGCCGCCTGCCGGACCCAGAGCAGGTCCTCCGCGCCCACAGCAGCGCCGTGCTCGGCACACCAGTTCCCTTGCCTCTCCTCGAAGTGGAGGCGCAGTGCATCATGATGATCGACCACGGCGGCGAGTGCGCGCCGCATCACGTTCCAGTCGAGACGCTCTCTCGGCTGCAACAGCACCGCCTGGTTCCAATGATCCCGGTTCTCCATGTCCTCCGCAAAGAAGCGGGATTGAATCGGCAAGAGCGGATGCGGGCCGGTGACCTGCCCTTGGTCGGCGAGCGTGCCCGCGCGCTGTTGCGAACGCGCTGCAAGCGCCAAAGCCTCCAAGGTCTGGTGCTGAAACACGTCACGCGGTTCGATCAGGTATCCGGCGCGCCGGGCGCGGCTCACCATCTGGAGCGAGATGATGGAATCGCCCCCGAGCTCGAAGAAATTGTCGGTGAGGCCGACGGCCGGCCGGCCGAGCAGCTCGGCCCAGATCGCCGCAAAGGCGATCTCCGCAGGCGTGCGTGGCGCCTGATGATCCGCATGGCCATGGGCCATGTCGGGCGCCGGCAGCGCCTGGCGATCAACCTTGCCGCTCGGCATCAAGGGCAGCCGCTCCAGCACGGCAATTCTCGGCGGCACCATGTAATCCGGCAGGACGGCCGACAGCGCTGTCCGCAGCGCAGCCTCTTCCAACTTCGCCGTGCCGCTGACGTAGCCAACGAGCTGCCGGCCGGCGCCGACCTCTCGCGCCACCACCACGGCGGAGCGAACGCCGGGCTGCTCGAGCAGCCGCGCCTCGATCTCGCCGAGCTCGATGCGGAAGCCGCGGATCTTGACCTGGTGATCCGCGCGTCCGACATAGTCGATCGCGCCATCAGCGCGCCAGCGCGCCAGGTCTCCCGACCGATAGAGCCGCTCGCCTTCCCCCCCGAAAGGATCGGGAATGAAGCGCTCCGCCGTCAGCTTCTCGCGCCGCCAATAGCCCCGCGCCAAACCGGCCCCGCCGATGAACAATTCGCCGGTCACGCCTGCCGGAACCATGTTCAGATCGGTGTCGAGGATGCGGATCGTCACGCCGGGAATGGGTCGTCCGATCGGCACGCGCGTCCCACCCTCGTCGCGGCAGGTCCAATAGGTGGCGTTGATGAGAGCCTCGGTCGGACCGTAGCGATTGTCGAACCGCACATTGGGGAACGCCGCACGCACACGCGTCATCAGATCGAGCGACAGCGCCTCGCCGCCAGCAAACAGGCGCCTCAGCGAGGCGCAGCGCGTCGCGCCGCGCTCGGTCACGAAATGCTCGAGCATCTGCGGCACGAAGTGCAGCGTCGTCACGTCATGGGCGATGACGGCGTCCACCAGGAGTCGCGGCTCGCGATGCGCGCCTGGAGCCGCGATCACGAGCCGCGTGCCGGCTGCGAGCGGCCACAATATCTCCCAAACCGAGACGTCGAAGCTGAACGGGGTCTTGTGCAACAAAGTTTCGGCAGGATCGAGACGATACTCCGCCTGCATCCAGCTGAGACGGGCCGCAAGTGCGCGATGCGAGCAGGCGACGCCCTTGGGCACGCCGGTCGAGCCCGACGTGTACATCACATAAGCGAGGCTGTCCGGATGAAGCGCCGGGTCGGGATTGCCGGCAGGCGCGCCGATCCGAGCTTCAGCCTCGCCGTCGATTGTCCAGGCCTCGACGTCCGCATCCGTGATCACAGACGCCAGATGCGGAAGCAGCCGCTCCTGGGTCAGCACCAGCGCCGTTCCGCTATCACGCAGCATGTGGAGCAGGCGATCGGACGGGTAGTCGGGATCGAGCGGCAGATAGGCGCCTCCGGCCTTCAGCACGGCCAGGACGCCGACGATCAGCTCGATGCTGCGCTCGAGCGCCAAGCCGACCAGCCGGTCGCGACTGATCCCGTGCTCCCGCAACCGCCATGCCAGGCGATTGGCACGCGCGTTCAGCTCGCCATAGCTGATCTGCCGTTCACCGAAGATCAACGCGATCGACGATGGCGAAGCCGCGGCCCGGGCTTCGATCTGCGCGACGATAGTGTCGCCAAGCTTCGGTGCCCGCTCGGCGCTGCCGCCCCAGCCGAGCAATCTCTGCTCCTCATCGGCATCGAGGCTGTCCAGCGCGCCCAGCGGCCGCGAGGCGTCCGCCACGATCCTGGCCAGCAGTTGCGACAGCGAGGCTTGCAGATATCTGATATGATCGTGGTCGAGGCGGCTGCGATCGTAGCGAAAGCCCAGATTGATGCCGTCGGGCTTGGCAAAGACCGCCACCGTCAGCGCATAGTTGGTGATCGAGACCTGCTCGACCCGGCCGAACCGGCGTCCGCTTTCGCTCTCGCCCCGCAGCGCCTGATCGATCGGATAGTTCTCGAACACGAGGATGTTGTCGAACAACGCGCGTCCGGAACGGCCGGCAAGACGCTGGATTTCGTACAGCGGCATCCAGCCGTGATCGCGCAGATCCGTGTTGCGCGCCTGGAGATCGCGCAGCCACGCTCCGATCTCGGTTTGCGGGCTTGCCTGATCGACGACGGGCAGCGTGTTGATGAACAGGCCGACCATCTCCTCGGCCCCGCTGATCTCCGCCGGCCGGCCCGAGACCGTCGCACCGAAACAGACCGCGCGCTGACCGGTGTGGCGGCGCAACAGCTGCGCCCAAGCGCCTTGCACCAGCGTGTTCAGCGTGACGCGCTCGCGCCGCGCAAAGGCTTGCAGGCTTGCCGTCAGGTCGGCCGTGAGCAGCAGGTCCGACGAGCCATGGCCGGAAGCACCGTTGGCCGCAGGTCCTCCCAGCGTGTCCGCTAGGAAGCTGGGCTCGTCCAATTCGGCCAAGGCCGATCGCCAGAACGACGCGGACGCGTCGCGGTCCTGCCTTTGCAGCCACGCGATGTAGTCGCGGTAGCGGCCCTTCACGGCCGATAGTCGCGCACCGCGTTCGTGCTGCAGGATCTCAGCCATGAGACGCGCGGCGCTCCAGCCGTCGAGCAGGATATGGTGATGGGTCCAGATCAGCCAGTGGCGTGCCTCGTCGAGCCGGATCAGCCGGACCCGCTGCAATGGCGCCTGAGACAGATCGAATGCCCTGGTACGTTCGGCTTGCGCAATACCCGCGAGCGCAACCCGCAGCTCCTCCTCTTCCATGGCGGCCGCCCGCGAGCGCCAGTCTTCTTCCTCGAATGGCAAAGGCGCAGAGCGATAGACCACCTGCTGCGCGGCCCCCGACAGCTCGCGCCACGCAAATCCGGTTCGCAACACGGCGTGGCGCGAGCTGATCTCGTGCCAGGCTGCGCGCAGCCTGCCGGCCTCGAGACCACGGACCTCCAGGCCGATCTGGTTGACGTAATTGCCGCTCTCGCCATCACGAAGGGCATGGAACAGCATGCCCTGCTGCATGGGCGACAGCGGATAGATGTCCTCGATCTCGCGGCAGTCGATCGTTGCGACCAGTGCGTCGAGATCAGCCTGCTTCAGGTTCGACAAGGCGAAGTCCGACGGCGTGATGCCGCGGGCGCCGCCCGTGCAATGCGCGACGAGTTCGCGCAAGGAAGCCGCGTAATGCTCGGCGAGACGTTCGATCGTTGCGCGCCGGTAACGCCTGCGGCCATAGCTGAACGACAGGCGCAGCTGTCCTTCCCCGACTTGACCGTTGATGCTGACCCAGCGGCCGAGCGGCGCGCTGTCGCTGCGCATCGGCCCGGAGCTCTCGGGCGCGAGGCGGAACGGGGCACTCTCTCCCATGCTGGAATCGAACTGGCCGAGATAGTTGAAGACGATGCGCGGCTCAGGGCGTGTCGCCAGGGCGCTCCGCTGCGCCTCGGTGCCGAGATGGCGCAGGATGCCGTACCCCAGCCCGCGGTTGGGAACGGCCCGAAGCTCCTCCTTGATGGATTTGATCAGAGAGGCATCGTCCTCGGAGCTACCCGACAGCCGCACCGGAAAAGCAGTGGTGAACCAGCCGATGGTGCGGGACACATCGGCGCCCGCAAAGACGTCCTCGCGGCCATGGCCTTCGAGCTCAACGACGACGTCCTCGATCCCGCCCCAGCGCGACACGGCTCGCGCAAGTGCCGCCAGCAGGAGATCATTGACCTGGGTGCGGTAGGCGGACGGGGCTTCCTTCAGCAGCCGCGTGGTCAATCCGGCGTCGAACGCCAGCAGGACCTCCTCGCCGTCTGCAACCCGGTCGACCCCGCCATGATCGTCATCGCAGGGAAACGCCGCATGCGATCCCCGCTCCAGCCAATAGTCGAGCTCGGCTGCCAGCTCGTCGGTTGCAGCATAGGCCTGCAATCGCGCGCCCCAGGATGCATAAGAGTCGCTCCTCGCCAGTGCGACTGAAGCCGCGCCCTGGCGGAGCTGATCGTACGCCGTCGCAAAGTCTTCGAGCAGCACACGCCATGACACGCCGTCGATGACGAGATGATGCACCACCACCAGAAGCCGCTGGCTGCCGTCCGCGAGATCCATGCCGACCACACGCAACAGCGGCCCGGCCAGCGACAGGCTGGCCTGAGCTTGTGAGGCGACCTTCGTGACTGCGGCGGCATCCTGGAGGTCACCAAGAATCCACAGCAGCTCGGACGTTGGCGGTGTAGCGCCGTAGGTCGCGCGCCAACCGCCATCAATCTCCTCGAAGCGCAGGCGCAGGGCCGCATGATGCGCGACAAGAGCGGCAAGCGTGAGCTCGACGAGCTTCCAGTCGAGCCGCGACTTCGGCATCAGCAGGACGGCCTGATTCCAGTGATGACGGTCCCCTGCATCCTCACTGAGGAACCGCAACTGGATCGGCAGCAGCAGGTGCTCGCGGCCGTCGAGATCGATCTCAGCGGCGACGATCTCCGCTTTGTCTTCACTCCGCGCCACGCGCGCCAGATCCTGCAAGGTCTGATGCCGGAAGACGTCACGCGGCTCGATCAGCAGGCCCGCCTGGCGCGCGCGACCGACCAGCTGCAGCGAGATGATGGAATCGCCGCCGAGCTCGAAGAAATTGTCGGTGGCGCCGATGGCGGGCTGGCCGAGCAGCTCGGCCCAGATCGCAGCGAGCACCGTCTCGGCTGCGGAGCGCGGCGCGACATGCGCGGTGGTTGCGGCCGGCATCTCAGGCGCCGGCAGGGCGTCGCGATCAACCTTGCCGTGCGCGGTGAGCGGCAGCCGGTCCAATCGCACGATGCGGGCCGGCACCATGTAGTCGGGCAGCTCATCCGAGAGCGCCGCACGCATCGCCGCTTCGTCGAACGGCCCATCGCCGGCGACATAGCCGACCAGCTGACGGCTGACGCTGGCTTCAAGGGCAACGACCACGGCCGACCGCACGCCGGCCTGCCGCATCAGCCATGCCTCGATCTCGCCGAGCTCGATCCGGAAGCCGCGGATCTTCACCTGATGATCGGTCCGGCCCACATATTCGATGACGCCATCGGCGCGCCACCGC
Organism: Bradyrhizobium sp. IC3123; assembly: GCF_020193625.1. Lineage (NCBI taxonomy): Bacteria > Pseudomonadati > Pseudomonadota > Alphaproteobacteria > Hyphomicrobiales > Nitrobacteraceae > Bradyrhizobium > Bradyrhizobium sp. IC3123. Next base: position 851,161 of record NZ_JADYVF010000002.1, read on the forward strand.
GCCAGATCGCCGGTGCGATACAGCCGCGCGCCCGGCGCGCCAAACGGATCAGGGACGAAGCGGTCGGCCGTCAGCTCGGCGCGCTGCCAGTAACCGCGCGCCAAGCCCTCGCCGCCGATGAACAGTTCACCGGTCACGCCGACCGGGACGATGTTGAAATCATTGTCCAGGATGTACGCCGAGCGGCGGCCCACCGGGCGACCGATCGGGGCATAATTGCCGTCGATCTCCTCGCTCGCATCGACCTTCCAGACCAGCGGCGTCACCACGGTTTCGGTCGGCCCGTAGCCGTTGATCAATGCCCGCGGCTTGAGCGCGCGCTTGACCTTGTCGAAGCCGGCCTTTGGCATCGCCTCGCCGCCGAACGAGTACAACTCGACTGGCGGCGGATCGCCACGCCACATCGCGAAATCAGCGAGCTGTTGCAGGTAGGCGGGCGGGAATCCGGCATTGGTGACGCGCTGCCGGCGCAGAACCTCGATAGTCTGTTCGGCGGACCACAGGTCCGCATCCCGCATCACGAGCGCCGCGCCGCAGGTCAGTGCGGTCCAGAGCCGCTCATGGGCGCCATCGAAGGTGAAGGACAGGAAGTGCAGCTCGCGCGAGTGCCGATCCATGTCGTAGAGCCCGGCCGTCACCTCGCAGTGCATGGCGAACGGACCGTGTTCGACCGCGACGCCCTTGGGGATGCCGGTGGAGCCGGAGGTGTAGATCACATAGGCAAGGCTGGTTGGCACCACCGCGATCTCGGGATCGCTTTCGCTCTCCTTGGCGAGATCAATCGCACCGAGCGGAACGACCACAACGCCAGCTGGCGGCGGCGTTAACGCCGAACTATCTGCGTCGACCAGCACGACACGCGCGCCGGCATCGCGCAGGGTGCCGACCTGTCGTCTGGCCGGATGCTCGGGATCGAGCGGCAGATAGGCTGCACACGTCTTCAAGATGGCGAGCAGCGCTGTAATGAGGCCTGGCGAACGCCGTGCCGAGACACCGACAAGGTCGTCGCGCCCGACACCGAGGCGGATCAGGTGGTGCGCGAGCCGATTGGCGCGGCGGTTGAGCTCGGCATAGCTGATTTCATCGTCACCGAAGACCAGCGCCGGCGCGTCGGGCGTTTCGGCAGCCAGCCGTGCAACCGTCCGATGCACCGGTATGAACGATGAGCTTGCCGTTTCGTCGGCGCGATTCCATTGCCGCAACTGCCCCAGTTCCTGTTCGGACAGCAACGCCACATCGGCGATCCCTTGCGCGTCGTCGGCGACCATGGCCTTCAGGGTCGTGGTCCAATGCGCGGCAAGACGCTCGATCGTCGCCGCTTCGAACAGCGCCGCCGCATAGGTAAAGACGGCGCGGATTTCGCCTGACAGCCCCTCCTCGGTATCGAGCGCGAGGTCGAACTTGACGGCATCGACCTCCGTATCGATCGTCTCGATCTGGAGACCGGTCCGATCCGATGGACTAGCCGACGCCCGACGGCGCTGGTGATTGTAGAGGACCTGGAACAGTGGATTCTGACTCAGGCTGCGCGTGGGCCGAAGGATTTCGAGCAGACGTTCGAACGGCAGGTCCTGGTTTTCCTGTGCCTCGACAGTGGCCGCATGAACCGCCGCAATGAAGTCCGCGATCGCCGCGCGGCCGTCGATCTGCGTGCGAAGCACCTGGGTATTGACGAACAGACCGATCACGCCGCGCGCTTCGCCGCGATGCCTGTTGGCGACGGGCACGCCGATGTTGATGTCGGACTGCCCGGTGTAGCGATAGAGCAGCAGCTTGAAGCTCGCCAGCAGGACGGCGAACAGGGTCGTGCGATGCCGCCGCGCGAGCCCGCGCAAGCCATCGGCTAGCGCCGGGTCGAGCGGGATGCGATGTGCCGATCCCGCCAGATCCGGGACCGCCGGGCGCGGCCGGTCGATCGGCAGCTGGAGCACCGCCGGATCGGCGAGACGCCTGGTCCAGTAGCCGACCTGCCGTTCGCCATCGACCGCACTCATCCAGAGCCGCTGCCATTCGGCGTAGTCGGCATAGTCAATCTCCGGCTCCGGCAGCGCCGGTTCTTCACTGCAAGCGAATGCCGCGTACAGTTTCCAGAACTCGTCAACCAGCACGCCCATCGACCAGCCGTCGGCCACGATATGGTGCAGGCTGACGACGAGGAAGTGATCGCCCTCGTCCAGCGTCAGCAGCGTCGCGCGCATAAGCGGGCCGGCCTCGAGATCGAACGGCAGCGAAGCCTCCTGCGGCGCAAGCTCGCGCGCCTGCCGTTCGCGGTCGTCGCCATCGAGGGCCAGGTGCCGCAATGCGGCCGGCTGCGGAACCTGGATGACTTGTTCGGCCTGCTCCCCTTCCTGCCGAAAGACGGTGCGAAGCGCGCTGTGGCGGGCGACAAGCATATCGAACGCCTGTTGCAATGCGCGTGGTTGCAGCTGGCCGCGCACGCGCACCGTCGCTGATATGTTGTAGGCCGCGCTGGACGGATCCATCCGCCACAGGAACCAGAGGCGCGCTTGCGCAAAGGACAGCGGCGCCCGCTTTCGCTCCTGGCGCACGATCGGCAGCATGGCGAGGTTGACGCCCTTCGCCGCGAGCTGCGACACGAACGCGTGCTGCTTGCCGGAATCGAGACGCATCAAGCGCCGTGAAATGTCGCGCAGCTGCTGCTTTTGCGTGGTTGCCGTGTCACTCATGGGACAGTTCGACTTCCTTCAACAGGTCGAGCATCGCTACGATGTCGTCGCTTCGCTTGTCGATCTCGCTCTCCAGGCCCAGCGCAGCAGCCATGGTTTCAACGGTCGTCAATTCAAACAGACGATTGAGCGGCAGGTCGTGGCCGAGATCCCGCTTGATGCGGCTGACGAGCTGGACCGCGATCAAGGAATCGCCGCCGAGCTCGAAGAAATTGTCGGTGACACCGATATTGGGCTGGCGCAGCAGATCGGCCCAGATCGCGGCCAATGCAGCCTCCGCCGGCGTGCGCGGCGCCACATGCTGGGCGGACGGCGCGAGCTGATCCGGCGCCGGCAATGCCTTGCGGTCGATCTTGCCGTTCGGCGTCAGCGGCAGACGCTCCAGCACCACGATCCGCGCCGGGACCATGTAGTCGGGCAGCACCGAGGACAGCGCTGTTTTGAGCGCCGCGCCATCCAGCGCTTCGCCACTGACATAGCCGACCAGCTGGCGGCCGGTGCCGGCCTCGCGCGCCACCACCACGGCCGCGCGAACGCCCGGCTGCGCCTGCAGCCGTACCTCGATCTCGCCGAGCTCGATGCGGAAGCCGCGGATCTTCACCTGGTAATCGGCACGGCCGACATAATCGAGCACGCCGTCGGACCGCCACCGCGCGACGTCGCCGGTACGGTACAGCCGTGCGCCCGGCGGACCGAACGGATCGGGGATGAAGCGCTCCGCCGTCAGGGCGCCGCGCTGCCAATAGCCGCGGGCGAGCCCGCTCCCGCCGATATAGAGCTCGCCGGCAACGCCGACCGGCGCGAGGTTGAGGTCACCGTCGAGAACGTAGAGCGTGGTGTTGCCGATCGGGCGGCCGAGCAGCGGACGATCATCCACCGCATCGAGCCGATGGCGCGCCGACCACACCGTGGTCTCGGTCGGGCCGTACAGGTTCCAGACCTCGCCGGCTTGGGCCACCAGCCGCCGCGCCAGGTCCGGCGGCAGCGCCTCGCCGCCGCACAGCACCCGGCAGCTGGCCGGCAGCGCAGGGCCGTCATGATCGAGCAGCATCCGCCAGGTCGACGGCGTGGCCTGGATCAGGGACACGCCGTGCCGCTGCACGATCGCCTTGAGCCCGGCGGGATCATGCGCGGCCGCGCGATCCGCCAGCACCACACAGGCGCCAATCGTCAGCGGCAGCCACAGCTCCAGCACCGCGATGTCAAAGGACAGCGAGGTCAGGCCGAGCACGCGGTCGCGGGCCGACATGCCGGGCTGCTCCGCCATGGTCGCCAGGAAGTTCGACACCGCGTCATGGCGAACCATCACGCCCTTGGGCAGGCCGGTCGAGCCCGAAGTGTAGATCACATAGGCGAGGCTCTCGCCGTGAACGGCAACATCGAGATTGCCGGCATCGCCGCCCTCGCCGTCCTGTCCATCAACGAACCAGGCCTCCGCGCCGGTCTCCGCCAGGATGGCTGCGAACTGATCGTGCAATCCCTCTTGCGTCAGCACCAGCGCCGCGCCGCTATCGCGCAGCATATGCGCCAGCCGCTCCGGCGGGTAATCCGGATCGAGCGGCAAATAGGCCCCGCCGGCTTTTAGCACCGCCAGCAGCGCGACCAGCATCTCGACGCCGCGGTCGAGCGCCAGCCCGACCACGATTTCGGTCCCGACGCCGTGATCCCGCAATCGTCGCGCCAGCCGGTTGGCGCGCGCATTCAGCGCGGCATAGCTCAGCTCCGCCTCGCCGAACACCAGCGCGATCGCCTCAGGTGACTTCCGGACCTGTGCTTCAAATTGCTCGATCAACGACTGTCGCCGATCATGCGCCTGCGTCCGGTTCCACGTCTCCAGCAACAGCTGCCGCTCGTCGGGGGGCAAAATGTCGAGCTGCCGGACCGGCGCACGCGGCGCGCGATCCAGCGCATCGGCCAATTGATCGAGTGCCTGCTGCATCATGGCGCAAATGCGATCGGCCGAGAACGGATGGACGATCTGGGCGGTCAGGCCAAGCGCCTGGCCATAATCCTCGACCGCCAGCATCACGGGATAATTGGTGCGCTCTTCACCACCGAGCCATTCGATGCCGGAGTGCTCTCTGCCGGCAGCCAAATCGGCCGGCATCGCATTGTGCCGGTAGTTCAGGATCGCGCTAAACAGCGGCGCGGGCGCCGTGACGCCGCTGTATCGCTGCGCAAGCGCCAGCGAGGCGTGCTCGTGCGCCATCAGCTCGGTCAGCCGACCATGCGCATCACGGACGCTGTCCTCGACCGCTGTGTCGTCGAGGTCGAGCCGCAGCGGCAAGGTATTGATGAACAGGCCCATGGTGCGATCGCCGCCGGCGCCAGCCTGCATGCGACCGAACAAAACAGTCCCGAACACCACCTGCTCGCGCCCGCTGGTTCGCGCCACCACCTGCCCCCAGGCGAGATGGCAAAGGCTGGCCAGGCTGACGCCCAACCGCCGCGCCTGCACACGAAGCCTTGCGTTCAAGCTCTCGGGCAGCATCAGCCGGGTTTCGGCAATACCGGCACCGTCGCCGTGCACCCGGTCCAGTCCAAACGGTGTGGTCGGCTCGTCGATGTCGGCGAGCATGCCGCGGAAGAAACGCTCATGCTCCACGGTCGCCGCCGATCCGCGCGCCTGTGCCACCAGATTCCGGAACGGATAAGGCGGCGGCAATTCGTGGCTCCGCCCGGACAGGATCTTCCCGACCTCGTCGTGCATCACTTCGAGCGTGGAGTGGTCGCCAATCAAATGATGCAGCAGGACCAAAAGCAGCCAGCGCTCTCCACCCGGATCGGCCGCGACCGCAAATCGCAAAAGCGGCGGCCGTCCGAGATCGATCCGATGCAAACGCGGATCGAATCGTCGCGCGAGCTGCTCATCCCCAGGGCCTTCGCCATCCAGCACAACCTCGTCGACGACCAAGGACGCCTGCCGCCAAACCACCTGTGCCGGCGTGGACAGTCCGCTCCACACGATAGACGTTCGCAGAATGTCGTGACGGGCGACCACCTGCCGGACCGCGTCGAGATAGCGATCGAGCAGGTCGCGGCTGGCAAATGCCATTCGGCCGACCAGCAGATAGGGATCGCCTTCCTTCGACAGCAGGTGGTGGAAGAGAATGCCATCCTGAAGTGGCGAGAGGCCGTAGACATCCTGGATGTTGGCGACGCCGCCAGGAACGTCGGCCACGATGCTGTCGATGTCGGATTGCGTCAACGTGATCAGCGGCAACAATTCCGGTGTGATCGCCGGCGTCTGCCGGGTGATCTGATTGACCGGAACGTCGGCTTCTACGCCGCCATCGAGGCTGGCGGCAAATTCCGCCAGCACCGGCTTCGCGAACAGCATGCGCGCATCCGCCCTCAGCGCATGCCGCTGCAATCGCTCCAGCATGCGCACTGCGAGCAGCGAGTGGCCGCCGAGCTCGAAGAAGTGGTCACTGCGTCCGATCCGATCGACGCCCAAGAGCTCGGCCCAGATATTTGCGACAATCTGCTCGACCTCGCCTCGCGGCGGTTCGAAACGGCGCCGCGCATATGCATCGTTCTCCGGCGCCGGCAGCGCCTTGCGGTCCACCTTGCCATTCGGCGTGAGCGGGAGTGCATCGAGACTTACGAACGCTGACGGCACCATGTAGTCCGGCAGACACGCACGCAGGTGATCGCGCAACGCGCTGGCAAGCTCTCCGCCATCGCGCCTTACGCCCCCCCTAGCGGCCACATAGGCGACCAGCCGCATGTCGCCGCCATGATTGCGCTGCACCAGCACGATTGAATCGGCAACGTCGGCGTGCTCGTTGAGCCGAAACTCGATCTCACCGAGCTCGATGCGAAAGCCGCGGATCTTGACCTGGTAGTCGTTGCGGCCGAGAAACACAATGTTGCCGTCCGGGAGATAGCGGCCGAGATCGCCGGTGCGGTACATGCGCGCATCCGCATCGCCGCGGAAGGGATCGCGCACGAAGCGCTCTGCCGTCAGATCGGCGCGATTGAGATAACCGCGCGCGACTCCGACCCCGCCGATGTAGATTTCGCCGACGGCACCGAGCGGAACGGGCGCACCGAACCGGTCCAGGAGATAGATCCGCGCATTCGGCAGCGGACGACCGATCGGAGCCGCGTCGTCGTCAAAGTCCCGATGCCGCAACCAGCTCGTTGCGCAGACCGTTGCTTCCGTCGGCCCGTAACCGTTGAAGGCGGCGATGTCAGCAGGCAATCCCTTGACCAGCTCGGCCTTGGGCAATTCACCGGCAAGAACGAGGACCCGCAACGAGGCGAGCCGTTCGAGATCGGTCCGCCCCTGCAGCATCGCCGGCGGGAGGGTCGCATGCGTGATCGCATTGTCCGCGAGATAGCCGAACAATGCCGCGGTGTCCTGATGCTCGCGCGTGCCGGCCAGAAACAGCGCGGCGCCCGAGCACAGGGCCATGACGATTTCCCAGATGCTGGCATCGAAACTGAGCGAGGCAAACTGCACGACGCGACTGCTCGAATTGATGTTGAACAATGCCCGCTGCGCCAACGCCAAATTCACCAGGCCACGGTGCTCGACCATCACCCCCTTCGGCCGACCGGTCGAGCCGGACGTGTAGATGATGTAGGCGAGGCTTCGCGCAGTCAGGCCTTCGAGGAGAACACTCGCATCCGACGTCGCCAGCCCTGCGTCTGCGTCGGGGTCGACCATCTCGCAGGTCCCATCTGGAATGATCGCGCGTCCTGTGGCGTCTGCGATCAGCAGGCGCGGCCTGGCATCGTCGACAATCTGACGTAGCCGCTCCGCAGGATAAGCGGGATCGAGCGGCAGATAGGCGCCGCCCGCCTTCAGCACGGCCAGCAGACTCACCACCATTGCAATGCCCCGCGGCAGGCAGATCGCAACGGGCTGATCCGGCACCACTCCCAAGGTGATCAAGTGCCGCGCAAGCCTGTTCGCCCGCGCATCGAGCTCGCTATAGCTCAGACGAACGTCCTCGTATGCCAGCGCAATGGCGTCCGGCGCCCTTCTCACCTGCTCCGCAAACAGATCTTGAATGCAGCTTTCGGAGGGAAACGGCGTGGCCGTCTCGTTCCAAGTGTCGAGAACGCGCCTGCGCTCATCGGCACCAATGATATCGATCCGGTCGACCTCCTGGTCCGCATCGGAGATCATCGCCCGCAGCACGGTCAACAGATAGCCCCGATGGCGCGTGATCGTCGCTTCGTCGAATAGCGACGTCGCATAATTCAGGGAGCCGACAATGCGCCCGTCCATCTCGCCGAGATTGAGCTCGAGATCGAACTTGACCTGTTGCAGCGGAATATCAGCGATCTCGGCTTTGAGGCCGGGCAACTCGAGAGGCCCCCTCTCGTTGTTTTGCCAGGCGAACACGGCCTGGAAGACCGGTGTCTGCTCCGGCCGTCGCAGCGGTTGGACGATCTCGACGACCTGCTCGAACGGTAGGTCCTGATGATCCTGCGCCGCGAGCGCCGCCGCGCGCACGCGGCGGAGCAGTTCGGCCACGCTGGGCTCCGCCGAGAGATCAACGCGGACAGCCAGCATGTTGACGAAGAATCCGATCAGGCCCTCGATCTCCGGCCTATTTCGGTTGGCCGTCGGAGTCCCGATGACGATATCGGTCTGCGAGGAGAGTCTCGACAACACCACTGCCCAGGCCGCCAGCACCGTCATGAAAGCACTGGCGCCATGCGACTGACTCAGTCGCCTGATGCCGGAGGCCAGCTCCACATCGATCTCGATCGGCAGGGACGCCCCGGCGAGCGACCTGATTGGCGGACGCGGCCGATCCGTCGGCAATTCAAGCACGGCAGGAGCGTCCGCGAGTGCTTCTCGCCAATAGTCGACCTGCCGCTGCAAGCGTTCGCCCGACAGCCATTGCCGCTGCCAGACGGCATAGTCCGGATACTGGATTGCCAATGGCGGCAGAGGATCGTCCTTGCCAGCGGCGAATGCCCGGTAGAGAGCGCCGAGCTCGCGCACCAGAACGCCGATCGACCAGCCATCGGAGACGATGTGATGCTGGGTGAACAAGAAGAGATGCTCTCGCTCCGCCGTCCGGATCAGGCGACCGCGGACCAACGGTCCTGCGGCGAGATCGAACGGCGTCGCGGCCTCCTCGCGGCAGAGGCGCGCCAGCTCCTGCTCGCGATCGTTCCGGCTACTCAGATCATGTTCGAGCAGCGGCACACGCGCATCCGTGGGCAGCAGCACCACGCGCGGCTGTTCGTCCACTACGCGAAAGACGCTGCGCAGGGCTTCGTGGCGCGCGAACACACGGTCGATGCTGCGACGCAAGGCTTCGAGATCGAGCTCGCCCGTAAGCCGCAATGCTCCGCGAACGTGATAGCTGGAATTCGTACCATCGAGCTGCGCCAGCAGCCAGAGCCGCTGCTGCGCAAAGGACATTTCCAACGATCCGCTCCGCGCCACCACCGGAATGGCACTGGCGTCACTCCGGCCACGATTCCTGGCCAGCGCGACGAGCTTTCTCATCTGCTGGGGATCCAGATCGCGTAAGCTCGGCTTTGCCGTGTCAGCCATGCTCACTGCTCCGTTCCCACCAGTTCCTGGAGCTCTTCGGCATCGAATTCTTGCTCGATGAGCCTGATCGACACGACCCGGGCAAATGAGGCAAGATCGGGATGAGCGAACAGATCCGAGACCGCGATTGACACGCCGATCTCCTGCGACACCCGGCTCAGCACCCGCACGGCGAGCAAGGAATGTCCTCCGAGCTCGAAGAAGTGATCGTTGCGTCCGACCTGATCGACGTCGAGCAGCTCCGCCCAGATCCCGGCCAGCGCAAGCTCGATCTCGTCCTCGGGTGCCTCGTAGGTGCGACGCGCCAACGCATCCTCGCCCGGCGCCGGCAGTGCACGCCGATCGATCTTACCGTTAGCGGTGAGCGGCAACTGCTCCAGCACCGTCACCGACGACGGCACCATGTAGTCAGGCAGAACGGCGGACAGTGCATCGCGCAAGGCGCGGCCGTCGAGCGACGGCCCGCCACTCGCATAGGCGAACAATTGGCGCCCGGTCCGGCCTTCGCCCGCCACAACGGCCGCCGCACGCACGCCACGCTGCTCGAGCAGACGCGCCTCGATCTCTCCGAGCTCGATACGGAAGCCGCGGATCTTCACCTGCTGGTCGGCGCGGCCGACATATTCAATCACGCCGTCGTTGCGCCAGCGCGCGAGATCGCCGGTGCGATAGAGGCGCGTGCCATCGTCGCTGAACGGATCGGGGACGAACCGCTCCGCGGTCAGTGCAGCCCGGTTCAGATAGCCGCGGGCCTGGCCAACACCACCGATGAACAGCTCGCCGGTGACGCCGGCGGGAACGATATTGAGGTCGGAATCGAGAATGTGCGCCGACCTCGCACCAACGGGCCGTCCGATCGGTGCGGGCTGGTGAGGTGTCAACGCGGCGGCGTCGACGATCCACGCCGTCGGCGCGATCACCGTCTCGGTCGGGCCGTAGGCGTTGACCAGAAGATCGATAATGAAAGCTTCTCGAAATGCCCTGACCCCGGTATCGGACCAGGCTTCGCCGCCGACGATACAGGCCCTGATCGCCAGCCTGCGCCCACCCGGCCGCAATGCCGCGCTCAATTGATCCGCATAGGCCGGCGGCAGGAAGATCGAGGTCACCGCATTGCGGGTCATCTCGCTGACGAGATCGTCAATCAGGAGACCGGGCTTCAAAGGCAGGACGAGCGAACCGCCCGTCATCAGCGGTACCAGCCATCGCTCGTGGGCGATGTCGAAATTGATCGATGCCGTCTGGAACTCGCGGTCACGCGAGGTCATGCGGTACAGCCGGCCGATGGCTTCGCAATGCATCGCCAGCGGTCCGCGCGCAACCGCCACGCCTTTCGGCGCGCCCGTCGACCCGGACGTGTAGATGACATAGGCCAGGCTGTCCGGATGGATTTCGATGTCGAGGTTCCCGCCGTCCTCGCCGGCGCGCGGCGATGGCTCGTCGATGCAGAGCGCCTCGACCCCGGCTTCGCGCAGCACCGGTGCAAGCGGCTCGAGCAGCGCGCCTTGCGTCAGGACCAGCGCCGCGCCGCCGTCACGCAGCATGTAGGCAAGCCGCTCGGCCGGATAATCCGGATCGAGCGGCAGATAGGCGCCTCCGGCCTTCAGAACCGCGAGCAGCGCGATGATCATGTCCGGGCTTCGGCTCAGGGCAATGCCGACCAGCCGATCCGGACCGATATTCCAGAGGCGAAGGCGTCGTGCGAGTGCGTTCGCACGCGCGTTCAACTCGCCATAGGAGATGCGCTGGTCGCCGCAGACGATGGCAATGGCAGACCGCGCCTGCGCGGCCTGCGCTTCGATATGCATCACGACGTCGGCGCAGGATGATGCGGAGGTCAGCCGCGCTGCGCCACTCCATTCGAGAGCTCGTCGCGCGTCCTGCTCGACTGCCGCAGAGAGATCACCGAGCGCACGTTCCGAATTCGCCGCAATCCGTTCCAGCAGGGCGTGGAGAATGTCGCGAAAACGCAGGATCGCCGCTTCGTCGAACCGGCGCCGGTCATAGTTGAACTCAATGTTCAGCCGATCGCCTGCAGCGAACACCGCGACCGCCAGCGCATAGTTTGTCGGCGTCACATGCGCCACACGTCCCAGCCGCGGACCACCTTCCCCGCCTCGCAGCACCCCCTCGTCGATCGGATAGTTTTCGAACACCAGGATACTGTCGAACAGCGGCTGCCCGGCACGGCCGGCGAGGCGCTGAATGTCGTAGAGCGGCGTCCAACCGTGCTCGCGCAGCGCCAAATTCTGTTCCTGCAACTGGCGCAGCCAATCGCCCACGATAGCTTGCGGGCTGGTCGCATCGACGATGGTAAGCGTGTTGATGAAGAGGCCCACCATCTCCTCTGAACCGGGCAATTCGGCCGGACGGCCCGAGATGGTCACGCCGAAAGAGACCGCGGACTGCCCTGAATGACGCCGCAGCAGCTGTGCCCATGCTCCTTGTATGAGCGTGTTGAGTGTTACCCGTTCATGCTTTGCAAAGGACTTCAATCGCTCGGTCAACGCTGCGTCCACCGCAAGCCCGACGCTGGCATGGCCTTCGGCGAGGGATGTTTTGGGGGGCGTCAGTGTGTTCGCGAGCAATGTGGGCGCCTCAAGCCCTGCCAGAGCCTCGCGCCAGAACCTCTCGGCGCTCTCGCGATCGCGGCCCTGCAACCATGCAATGTAGTCGCGATAGCCGCCCTGCACGGCCGGCAGCGGGCGGCCGCTCGCCTGCTGCAACACCTCGGCCACGAGCCGGGCCGAGCTCCAACCATCGACGAAGATGTGATGATGGGTCCAGATCAGCCAATGCCTGTCGTCGTCGAGACGGATCAGACGGATACGCTGAAGCGGCGGCCGCGAAATGTCGAAGCCCATCGCGCGCTCACGCCGGAATATCTCCGCCAGCGCGGCTTGCAGATCCGGAGGCGCGCTGCCGCGCCAGTCCTCCTCGACGAACGGCACCGTCACATGACGATGCACCATCTGCTGCGCTGCGCCCGACAGGTTCTGCCAGACAAACCCGGTCCGCAGGGCCGCATGCCGGTCGCTGACTATCTGCCACGCGGCTTTCAGCTTGCCCGCATCGACGCCGAACAGTTCGAGCCCGACCTGATTCACATAGGCGTCGTTGGCACCGTCGCGCAGCGCATGAAACAGCATGCCCTGCTGCATCGGCGAGAGCGGATAGATTTCCTCAATGCCGCGAAGATCCAAGGCCGCAGCCAACCGATCGAGATCAACCTGAGCGAGCCCAGACAACGGGACATCCGATGGCGTGAGGCCGAACGCTCCGTTGCAGCAATGGGCGATCAGTTCGCGCAGTGCGTCCTTGTAATGTGCGGCAAGCCGCTCGACCGTCGCGTCCCGGTAGCGCTTGCGTCCGTATCCGAGAGATAGTTCCAATCGGCCGTCACGCACGAGGCCAGTGATGTTCAGCCAGCCGCGCATGGGTGCCGTGGCGCTACGCGAGGGACCTGCACTCTCCGCTGCGAAGGAGAAGCGCTGGTTGGTGCCTATGTTGGCGTCAAAGCGGCCTAGATAGTTGAAGACGATCTGCGGCTCCGCCAATTGAGCCAGAGCATGGCGCTGCTGCTCGGAGCCGAGATGGCGCAACACGCCATAGCCGATCCCGCGATTCGGAATCGCGCGAAGCGTCTCCTTGACCGCCTTGATCAGCGACGCCTCGTCGCCTGCATCTTTCAGCCGGACCGGGAAGGCCGTCGTGAACCAGCCGACGGTGCGGGACACATCCGCATCTGGGAAGATCTCCTCGCGGCCGTGGCCTTCGAGCTCCACGGTGATCTCGTCGTGCTGGCTCCAGCGCGACACCGCGCGCACGAGACCGGCGAGCAGGAGATCGTTGGCCTGGGTCCGATAGGCAGCCGGCGCCTGTTCGAGGAGCTGTGACGTCAGGTCGGCATCCAACACCAAGGACACCTCGCCGCCATCACCGACGCGATCGACATCGCCATGGTCGTCGTTGCATGGCAGGCGTGCGCCGGCGCCACGATCCAGCCAATACGGCAATTCGGCCGCGATCTCCGCCGTTCCCGTATAGGCATGCAGCCGCTCGCTCCACGAGGCAAAGGAGTCGCTCTTCGGCGGCAGCGCGACGGGACTGCCACGCTGCAGCTGGTCATAGGCCAACGCCAGGTCTTCCAGCAGGATACGCCAGGACACGCCATCGACGACGAGATGATGGATCGCAAGCAGCAAGCGTTGGCTACCGTCCGCCAGGTCCATGCCGACCGCGCGCAGCAGCGGTCCCGAAGACAGTGAGAGGCTTTCCTGCGCAGCGCGGGCGAGCGCCGTGACCTCCATCGCGCCGCCGACGCCCGCATGAAGCCATAACAGTTCGGTTGAACCCGGCGCCGGTCCCTGCTCCCCCCGCCAAGCACCATCCACCTGCTTGAACCGCAAACGTAACGCATCGTGATGGTCCGAGATGGCCGCAAGCGCGCGCCGCAGCGTCTCCCAATCGACCTGCATACGGGGCAGCAGCAGAACCGCCTGGTTCCAGTGATCCCGGTTGGCAATGTCCTCGGCGAAGAAGCGCGTCTGAATCGGCATCAGATGGGGCATGCCAGATGCGGTGTCGCCGACTGACGCCTTCGCCGCCGGTCTCTCCTTCTTGGTCGTCCCCGCCGATATCACGGCGACCGTCGCCAACCCGGCAATCGTCTGCTGGCTGAAGATCTGCTTCGGAGTGAGCCGGATGCCGCGCTTGCGCAAGCGGGCGATGATCTGCAGGCTCAGAATCGAATCGCCGCCGAGTTCGAAGAAATTGTCATTACGGCCGACGCGCTCGCGAACGAGCACCTCGCACCAGACCGCCGCGATGGCAGTTTCAATATCCCCCGCAGGCGCGGCATAGCCGGCCGACGCCCCCTCTTCGGCCGGTTCGGGCAAGGCGCGACGATCGACCTTTCCATTCGGCGTCAGCGGCAATTGCGCCAACATGACGATGTGTGACGGAACCATATAGTCCGGCACGATTGCAGCCAGCTGTTGCTTGATCGCATCGGCCTGTGGAGCGGCGCCGCTCTCAGCCACGCAATAGGCGATCAGCTCCTGGCGCTCACTTTCACCGATGGCGCGTGAAACGACCACTGCGTCACCGATTCCCTGCAGCGCCTTGATGACGCGCGCGACCTCGCCCAACTCGATGCGATAGCCGCGCAACTTGATCTGGTCATCAGAACGACCCAGGAATATCAGCCGGCCCTCGCGGTCGCAGCGGACACGATCCCCGGTTCGGTAGAGGCGCCCGCCCGCGGCGCCGAACGGATCCGGCACGAAGCGTTCCGCGGTCAGGCCCGCCGCGCCGCGATAGCCCCGCGACAGCCCAGCGCCGCCGACATAGAGCTCGCCAACGACTCCGATCGGCACCTCGTTCAAGGCGTCATCGAGGACATGGACGCGCAGATTGGCAAGAGGCAGACCGATTGGAACCGGACCGTCCTCGCAGCCTGCCGCGCACTCATGCGTCACCGCACCGACGGTCGTTTCCGTGGGCCCGTAATGATTCAGGATCCGGCATTCCGGCCGCATGCGCCGGACGTCGTCCAGCAGCGCGCCATCGCACGCCTCGCCGCCCAGGACGAGCGCGTCGCGGGGGAGCAGATCGGCCGAGCGCGAGGCCTGAAGCAGCCCTCGCAGATGGCTCGGCACGATCTTGAGAATGTCGACCTCGCCCTCGCGCATCGCTTGCGCAAACGCATCCGCATCGAACACGGCCTCCGGTGACAGCAGATGCAACGTGCCGCCGGATGCGAGCGCACCGAACAGGACAGTGTGGCCGAGGTCGGCCGCCACCGTCGAAACCATCGCCATGCTCGCCGACGGGCGCGGCTTCAGGCGCTGCAACAAGGCTTGCACGTAATTGGCCAAGGCCCCGTGCGAGACGCTGACGCCCTTAGGCGCGCCGGTCGATCCGGAGGTATAGATGACGTAAGCGGTCTGCGCCGGGTGAATGATCGTGTCGGGCGGCAGGCTCGACACCTCGGCGCGCGCCGCTTCCGCCTCCGCGTCGAGCACCAGGCAGCCCAGCTCGCGCGCATCCGCCAATTTGTCGCCCGCCGCAAGCATGATGTCGATGCCACCGTCGGTCAGGATACGGCGGACGCGCTCCAACGGCCATTTCGGATCGAGCGGGACATAAGAGCCGCCCGCCTTCAGCACACCGAGCAAGGCGACGACAAAGGCCGGAGAGCGCTCGATCCACAGCGCAACCGGTGTCTCGCGTGCCACGCCCTTCGCGATGAGGGCGTGTGCGATACGATTTGACCGCTGCTCGAGCTCCGCAAAGGTCAGTTGCCCCCGGCCGCATCGAATGGCGATGGCGGTCTGTCGATCGACTGTCGCCGCGCGATGAAGGCTCACCACATCGGCGAAGCCGAACGCCGCAGCCTCACTCGGCACGGTCTGCCGGTGTCCGTCGTCGATGACGAAGTCCGATATCCGCCGCTCGGCGTTGTCGGCAATCTGGCGCAGCATCGAACCGAATTGCGTCGCCAATCGCGCGATAGTCGGACGCTCGAACAGATCGGTGGCGTAGTTGAACGTGACCTTCATGCCGACGCCATCGATGACGTCGAGGGCGACATCGAAATGCGAACCAGCGAGATCGACAATGTCGATGTCGGCAGTGAGCCCCCCGACGCCGGAGAAACCGCCCGGCGCCGTCATGTAGTTGAACTTCGCCTGGAACAGGGGATTTTGCCCACCGCTGCGTTCGGGCTTGAGGCCGTCGACCAGCATTTCGAACGGAAGATCCTGGTGCGTCAGCGCCTCGACCACCGACTCCCTGACCTGACGCAACAGGCTGGTGAAGCTCGCTTCGGCGGTCATCTCGGCCCGCAGCACCAGCGTGTTGACGAAACATCCGATCAGTCGTTCGAGCTGCGTATGCCGGCGCCCGGCGACCGGCACGCCGACACGCAAATCACTCTGCCCGGTGTAGCGCTGGAGCAGCGCGTAATATGCGCCGAGCAGCAGCATGAAGACGCTGACGCGCTGCTTGCCGGCGATCTCCCGGAGCCGGGACGCAAGCACGGCGTCGATGGCCAGACCGATCGTATCGCCGGCATGGCTCTGGATCGTCGGGCGCGGCCGATCATGCGGCAGCGCCAGCACCGGGTGAACATCGCCGAGCTTGGCGCGCCAATAGGCGAGCTGCCGATCGCCCTCGCCGCCCGCAAGCCAGCTTCGCTGCCAGGCCGCAAAATCAGCATATTGAATTGCCGGAACCGGCGGCACGCCTGCGCCTTGACCAGTACCGGCTCGATAGAGAGCGGCCAGCTCTTCGAGCAACACATCAAGCGACCTGCCATCGACGATGATGTGATGGGCCAGCAGCAGCAGTTCATACGCATCGTCCGCGAATTGAAGCAGCACGACGCGCAACAATGGCCCGTTCACGAGATCGAACGGCTTGCCGAGCTCTGATCGCCTGACCGTCTCCGCGCGCTCGGAGCGCTCCCGCACAGAATAGGCGCGGAGATCCTCGTGCCGAACGCCGATGCTCATGACATCGTGGACGAGCTGCGTCCCACGGCCGTCTCTGGCGATGAACGTGGTGCGCAATATCTCGTGACGACGGACGATCTCGCCGAAAGCACGCGAAAGCACTGCACGGTCGAGCCGTCCCTTCAGACCGATTGTGCTCGCAACGGTATAGGCTGTCCCAGCAGGATCCATGTTCCAGAGGAACCAGAGCCGCTCCTGTGCGTGCGACAGCATCGTGCGATCGGCCGCGACGGCCCATGGGATCGGCGGGAGCGCCCGGCCAGCGCCGGTGCCCGCCAAAACATCGATCCGGCCAGCGAAGGCCGCAAGCGCCGGCGCGTCGAAGAAGGTGCGCAGCTCCACTTCCACGTTCAGGCGGTCGCGGATCGCCGCGGCTACTTGGCCAGCCGCGATCGAGTTTCCGCCCAGCACAAAGAAATCGTCCTCGCGATGCACCGCCGCGACGCCAAGCGCCTCGCACCACATCGCAGCGACGGCGCGCTCGGTATCAGTCGCCGGCACCGTCAGGGATGCAGTGCCGCGGCGACGCCCTCTCTCGAACACCGCGAAGCTGTCGAGCGTGTTGTCGGCGAGACGCGTTGCGCAGGCCGACCGCTGCAGCTTGCCGCTCGTCGTCAGCGGCATCGCTTGCGGGTTCAGCAGAACGATCACGGCCGGATATTCCTGCGCCTGCCGGAGCACGGCTTCGCCGATCGCATGTGCGAGCGCTTCCGGATTGCTACGCTTGAGCACGGCGCGGCTGAACTCCGCCGCCACTCCGATGGCTTCACGCCCCTCGACCTCGATGGGAAAGGCGGCAACCCGTCCGCTGCGGACGGATTCGACCTCGGCTTCGACCGCCTGCTCAACATCCGTCGGATAGACGTTCTGCCCGCGAACGATCAGCAGGTCCTTGAGACGACCGGCCACCACGAGTGCGCCGTCGCGAAGGAAGCCGATGTCGCCGGTCCGCAGCCAACGCGCACCATCTCGCTCGACGAAGGCTTGATGCGTGGCCTCGACATTGTTCCAGTAGCCGAGCGCGACACTGGGACCAGTGACCCAGATCTCGCCCACCTCATTCGCCTCGGCCACCGCCGATTCGTCGACGCGCATGATGCGCACGGCGTGACCAGCGGCGGTTCGACCGCATGCCACGAGGTCCGTGCCTTCGCTGGCGCTCGCGATGCGGCCGGCGGCAAGTTCCGCGGTGTCGAGCGTGTAGCTGACGGTCTCGGCGGTGATGTCGCCGGCCGTGACCAGCAGCGTCGCCTCCGCAAGTCCATAGCAAGCCGTCAACGCCCGTCGATCGAACCCGGCCCGCGCAAACCGGTCGCCAAATTTCTCGAAGGTGGTGCGGCGGACGAACTCCGAGCCCGAGAACGCAAACCTCCACCGGCTGAGGTCGAGCCGACGGATGGTCTCTTCCGAGATGCGGTCGGTGCAGAGTGAGTACGCGAAGTCGGGGCCACCGCTCAACGTGCCGCCGTGACGGTCGATGGCCTCGAGCCAGCGCCGTGGCCGCTCCAGGAAGTTCCGTGGCGACATCAGGACGCCGGTAAAGCCCGTGAACAGCGGGTTCAGAAGTCCGCCGATCAGCCCCATGTCGTGATAGAGCGGCAGCCAGCTCACAAACACATCGTCCGGCGTTCCACTACAAACCGCTTCGATCGCACGCTCGTTGGCCGCTAGATTGCCATGGGAGACGCAAACGCCCTTCGGCTGCGAGGTCGAGCCGGATGTGTATTGGAGGAACGCGATCCCATCGGTGGCAGGCCTCGTCTCGCACCAGTCCGCGGCGAGATCGGGCGAAATCGTGTCCACCGCAACGATCTCCACGTCGGCGAGCTCGGGCAATGCCGCCTCGATGAGACCGCGCAGCCCCGTCTCCATCAGGATGAAGCGAGGCGCGGCATCCCGCAGGATACCGTTCAGTCGTCCTGCATAGCGCTCGGGACCGCCCTCAGGCGGATACGCCGGCACGGCGACTACGCCCGAATACAGGCAGGCATAGAATGCGACGGCATAGTTGATCCCGCTCGGAAGCAGAATCACCGCCCGTTCGCCCGCACCGCCCATCTGCTGAAACCATGCCGCAAGCGCCCTGATCCGAGCGTCCAGCGCGGCAAACGTCAGCTCATCGGCAACGTCGTCGCCCTCCAGGAATCGCAACGCCACCTTCTCCGGTCGCAAGGCGGCATGCTCTCGCAAGCGTTCGACGAGGTCGGATCTGTCCATGTTCTCAAATTCCTGTCCGGCCGCGCGCCGGGAATCCCCACGCCGAGTGCCGCCGATCACCCTTGCCGATGAGCTTCGGCCATAGCGACGATCACCTTGCGCGGCCCCTTGAACGGGGCACGCGCGTGCGCAGTGAGCATGTTGTCGAGCATCACGACGTCGCCGGCCTGCCAGGGAAAGCTGATCCTGTGCTTCTCGAGAACGGTCCGGACCGTTGACAGCGTCTCATCCTCGATCGTCGAACCGTCGCCATAGAAGACGTTGCGCGGCAGATCGGCTTCGTCCTCGACCACGTCGAGCAGACTCTCGCGCACCTCCGGCTCGAGATTGGAGACATGGAACAAATGCGCCTGGTTGAACCAGACCCAGTCACCGGTGACCGGGTGCTGCGCCGTGCCCTGACAGACCTGGCGCGTACGAAGCTCCCCATCTTCCTTCCACTCGCATTCGATGTCGTGGCGAGCGCAGTAAGCCTCCACCTCCGATCTGGAGTCGGTGCCGAACACCTGCTGCCAGTCGACGTCGAGCCCGTTGCCGTAGTTCCGCACATACATCACGCCCTTGTCGGCAAACCGCCCGCGAATGGCCGGCGGCATGTCGCGATAGATGGCGCGGCTGTCGGCGATCGGGGTCTCGCCGCCTTCCAGCGCCGGCTGCATGCAGTAGAACCAGATCTTCATCGGCCAATCGCGGGTATAGGCCTGCTCGTTGTGCAGCGGGATATGCTGGTGCGGCGGATATTCCGTGGACGTGTAGACGCCTGAGGTCACCTGCGAACGCGGCGTCGACCCGAACTCGTAGGTCAGCAGCGGATGACCGAAATCGGCCGCGAAGGCTCGAAACGCATCGGGACCATCGAGCGCGAAATCGCGAAACACGATGCCGCCGCTGTCGGTCAGGTACCGGTCGATCGTCGCGCGCAGCACGGGAAGGGCTTCGCCGAGCGGCTGCCCGGCCTCACCTGCCCTAAGCAGCATGGGAAGAGCCTTGCCCTCAATGAGTGGCTGGACGGAGAACGCGCTCATGATCCTCGCTCCGATGCGAAGCAATCGATTGCCCCGATTGCCGGGCCAGCGCCCAGCCGATCCGGTCGATCAGTTCGGCCTGCTCTGTGTGAATGAAGAAGTGATGCCCGGGCAGAATATCGAGCGTGAATGCCGCCGAGGTCTCCTGCCGCCAAGCCTCGAGTGCTTCGCGGCTGGTCTCGTCGTCCGCTCCGCCAAAAACGTGTACGGGGCACGGCAATGGACGCCGCGGCCGGTAGACATAGGCCCCGCACATCAGAAAGTCTGCGCGCAGCACCGGCAGCGCGGATCGCATCAACTCGGCATTCGACAGCGCCTCGTCGGGTGTGCCCTGAAGATCACGCAGCTCCTGCATCAGCGCCTGGTCGCTCAGGGGATGGCGCCACTTGCTGCCGTCCCGCACCGCCGGCGCTTCCGCACCCGAGGCGAAGAGAATGGCCGGCGCAGGCACTCCGCGATCGAGCAGGCCATGTGCGAGCTCGAACGCGATCACGGCACCGAGGCTGTGCCCGAACAATGCATAGGGCCCGTCGAGCTGCGCCGCGAGTTCACCAGCCAGCTGCGCCGCCAGCACGCGCGGATCGGTCGCCAGCGGCTCGTCCATGCGCGCACCGCGGCCGGGCCATTCCACCGGCCGAACGTCGATCCACGACTGCAGAAGCCTGCGCCACCGCGCATAGAACATGGCACTTCCGCCGGAATAGGGCAGACAAAGAAGCCGCATCGGACGACCGGACTTCGCTGACTACGTCGTCTGCTGAGGCGACGCGCCGTCCATGAACTTGCGCAAGCTGAGCGGGCGCATGTCGGTCCACACCTGCTCGATATGGTCGAGACATTCCTTCTTGCTGCCTGACTTGCCCACCGCCTTCCAGCCGGCCGGAATCTCCTTGAACATCGGCCAGATGGAGTATTGCTCTTCGTGATTGACGACGACGGTGAAGGTGACGTCGTCTCTGTCGAACACCATCATGGCGCGATCCCCTTTTCGGAAAGCGAAAGCAGAGACGTTTGACTAGGTGAGAAGCCGACGAGGGTCAAAGCAATATCGACGCGACTTTTTTTAAGACCTCAAAACTGGCGACGAGCGGATGCAATGCAACCTCCGCGTGGCGCGCCAACATGCGGCAATTTATCGAGATTTCAGAACACGTCGCAGATTGCTGCAATTCTAACTGTGCAGGGAGGAACTTTTCCGAGGCGGCGTGATCCCGCGCTTTTGTCGCCGGCAGCGTTTCATTGTGTTGTCATGAATGCGTTGAATCGGCCACGACGAAACAATGCCGCCGCGGATCCCGCGGCGGCATGAACTCCGGCTTCCAGGAAAGCTGCCTAAAAGTTGAAAGTGGTAGACACCAGATAGGTCCGAGGCGCGCCAAGCGTGATGACGCCGTTATACGCCGAGGCCCAGTAAGCTTTGTTTCCGACGTTTTCGATGTTGGCACGTACCACGATCGGCTTTCCGTTCCAGGGCGACGTAAAGGTATATCGCGCTCCAATATCGACGCGAGTCCATTCCGGCAAAGTGAGCGTGTTCGTAACGTTGACGTACTGCGAGCCCGTATAGATAACCCTACCCGTGAACGTGAGGCCTGGTACGAACGGTGTGTCCCATTCTGCGCCCATGTTGACGTTGACGACGGGGACGCCGACCGCCTTCTTTCCGTCGGTCAGCCCGCCTGGAGTTCTCTCCTGCACACCGTCGATCAGTGCGACGCCACCGAGAACGCGGATGTCGGGAGTGATCTCGCCGAAGACGTTGAGCTCTGTACCCCGGTTGCGCTGTCTACCATTGAGTTGTTGAGTCGCAGATACGCCGGAACCAACTCCGATGATGCTCGGCTGGCTTATATCGAACACGCTCAGCGTAGTTGTGAATCGACCAGCGTCGATCTTAATTCCTGCCTCGGCCTGCTTCGTCTGCGCCGGCGGGAAAACAGTCCCGACGTTCGCAAATGTACCCCCGACCACAGTCGGCGTCTGCAGTCCCTCAATGTAGTTTGCGTAAAGCGAGACGTTCTCAACCGGCTTAACGAGCAACGCATATGCCGGACTCCACACAGACGCATCTCGCTCCGGTCGGCTCAGACCGGGCGCGAGGAAATTCCTGACCTCCGACCCGGCCGTCTGGTGGCGAACGCCGACCGTAAACTGGACACGCTTATCCAAGAGTGAGATCGTATCCGAAATCCCGACGCTCTCAAGAGAAACATTCGTCCACTGGTTGGCCGCAATGTTGTTCAGCGTGGGTTGCGGAATATTTGTCGGCTCGGTGTAAAGGTTCCAGTAGATTAGATTGGCAGCAGGACTCGGGGTACGATTCCAGACCTGCTGGCGGTAGGTTCGGTCGTTGATCGAGTAATTGACATTTACGGCGTGGTTGAGGGGACCGGTGTCAATATTGGCGCGAACGCCAGTCTCCCCGGCGAACGTTTCGAATGTTTCTTTGCCACGTATTGGTTGAGAAGATATCCCCCCCAGCTGAAACACGCTTGGCGGCGCGCTCATGTTCGTCAGAATTGGCGACGGGTAAGTGTAATTGATATTGCTGTCGTGATAGCCAAATGCTGCATAGGCAGTCACCCAGTCAGCAAGGTCGACCTCACTGCGCGCGGTCGTGAAGAAATCGGTCGGTGCATAATAGGCCCAGGGAACTTGAAAATTGAGCCCGGCTTTTGGTGGCGGAGGAATGAGTGTGGTCGTGGTCGGAATCGTAAAGAAGCGCAACGGCGGCTTCAGATTATCGGCCTGATAGCCGATATCGACCGCCGCGCGCACGCGCTCTCCGCGATAATCGAGGCCCAGAACGACGTTTCCGAATTCGTCAGTCTGACGGTTCCACGGCGTGTTTCCGTTCGAGTAGGTACTGTTCAGTCGAACGCCCCACTCTTTATGCTCCCCGTAGCGGCGACTAACGTCCATATTCTGACCAAACTGCGATCGTGAGACATAGGTTGCCGTTAGCTGCGTAATGTCGAAGTCGGGCGCATGCTTGGTGATCAGATTGACGCTTCCACCAACTGCACCGCCGCTCGCAACGCCAGTGCCGCCGGCCGTCATGCCATTGAGCAATGCGCTCGGGCCCTTCAGCACTTCAACGCGCTCCACGAAATTTGCGCCCGAAGAATAGTATGGTGCGATTCCGTAGAGGCCGTTCAGCCCATAGTCGCCGCTGTCGTAGTAAAAGCCACGAATAAAGAGACTGTCCGCACCGCCACCGGCTGCCTGAACGACCCTGACCGAGGGATCATTCGCCAGGACATCACGGATCGTGCGCGCTTGCTGGTTCTGCATCAGCTCCGCCGTATAGCTCGTCTGGTTGAACGGCGTGTTCATCACGCCGCGATTGCCGAGCAGACCGAGGCTTCCGCCGGTTGCAACCTGGCCGCCTGCGTAGGCGGGCGGCACCGTGCCGACCGTTCCGGTCGAGGGCACCACATAGGGAACGGGTGCAGCCTGGCGCGGAGGCGCCGCGGCGACTGATCGCTGTCCACGCGAGGCGCGCGTCGACTGTGATCTCTGGACCGGCTGACGAACTCTTGGCTTGGGGGCATCCACGGTCACGGGCGGCAGATTGGATTGCGCAACCGCATGCTGAAGGTCACCCGAAGATTCCATCGACAGTGCGAGATAACTCACCGCGCCCAACGATAGTGTACGCACGATTTTCCTGGCCGAGAGTTCACGCAACATTCCTGCGCCCCAATTCCACTTGCAAGCACGTCCCCGTCGCTTCCTAACATACGACGGTGCTGCGAGAAGGAATTGGGACCTAGAAATTATCTAAGGTTGCACGACGAAACCGTCGTGATCGGAGAAGCGATTTCCTGCTTCGAACTTCACTGCAAATTTTCGAAAGCTTCTAGTTTCAAATCGTTCTAAGCGCCGATCCAACATGTGACATGCAGGCGATACGCTGTCACTCCGTCCGGAATTCTCTATTTAGCCAAGCAGGTTGCGTATGGTGCGCACGAATATTCTTGCACCAATTTCTATCAACTGATCCGGAAAGTCGTAGTTCGACTCATGCAGCCCGGGATGCTCTTTGCCGGCTCCCAGGAAAAACATCGCCGACTTCGAACGGGAGCCAAAACGTCCGAAGTCCTCGGAGCCACGCAGTGGAAGGCCCTCCGCCGAATGTCGCACCCCCTCTGCGTCCAGCGCGCTTCTAAGCTGGGCAACAGCATCGACGTCGTTTGCGCAATGATTGAAGACGTCGCGATAAGCGATTTCCGTGCTCAGCCCCTCACCGGCCGTCACGCGCCGAACCAAGTCTTCCGCCTCCAGGCGGAGCCGTTCCATCATCACGTCGGTGCATGTTCTCAGTGTCGCCCACAACTCGCCGAAGCCCGGCGCGATACCGAACGCAGGCTCCCCAAGTCTTGCGTGGGTGACCGTCAGCATTGAGAAGTCGTCGTCTAGCTCCGTCCCGCGCCCGAGCGCGGGTATCTCCAGCAGAAGCCTGGCGAGCGCGTCTTTCGGGGAGATACCGAGCGCCGGATTCGACGCGTGCGTCGTTCGTCCTGATAATCTGATCTGCATTCCTTGCGAGGCGCAATTCACCAAACCTTCGGCAAGAGAGACCTGTCCAAGACCGAGGCCGGGAAGGTTATGCAGCGCGAAGACAAAGTCGGGCCGCACCTGCTCAAACTTCGCGTCAGCCAGAACGGCGGCCGCACCGGACCCGTCCTCCTCGGCCGGCTGAAACAGGAGTGCTACGCGACCTCGGCTTGGACGTTGCTGGCTCAGATCTTGCGCTACGGCCGCCAGAATTGCCATATGACCATCATGACCGCAGAGATGGGCCTTTCCTGCTACCAGTGATCGATGCTTGAGTTCTGGTTTTTCCTGGATCGGCAGTGCATCCAGTTCGGCCCGAAGCATGATCGTCGGGCCAGACTCACGTCCATCATAGATTCCAAGCACGCCGTGACCACCGAGGCCCGAAACGATCCTGTCGGCACCCGCCGCCTGAAGACGGGCCCGCACGGCTTCCGCGGTTTTTGCCTCTTGCCCCGACAGTTCCGGCACGGCGTGAAGATGGCGTCGCCATGCCACCAATTCATTCAGATCGTTCTCGGTCAGGAACATTGGGCTTCTTTCTCACTCGTGACCGGCGGCGAAACGCCTGTTGTAGTCGCTGCACTGCTCTCGTCAATTCGATCGCGCGGAAGCCGAGCTCAGTATCACGCCTCAGACCGTCTGCTCAAATTTGCAGTCGATAGATTTTTGTGCATCTCCCGGTGCACACATCGTGCACACGCCGCCCCTTAGCCGATTGAAAATATTGAGCTCTCGCTCCAATCCATCACGGGCGCCGTAGAGAGCTTTCCATCGTCGCGGTCTCGCCGCGGGCCTGCGGCCGACGCCTTCGTCAGCGCGGGACGACGGCCGTCGCCTCGATCTCGACACGCGAGGATGGCTCGACGAGACGCACGACCTGCACCAGCGCCATGCTAGGGTAATGGGTGCCAATGACCTCGCGATAGACTTTGCCGAGCGCTTTCAGGTTCGACACATATTCGTCCATGTCCACGACGTACCAGGTCAGGCGCACGAGATGGTCCGGCCGCGCGCCCCCCTCTGCCAGAATCGCGACGATGTTCTCGAGCGTCTGGCGGACCTGCGCAACGAAGCCGTCCGCAAATCGCCCGGCTGCGTCCCAACCGACCACACCACCCGTCACGATGAGTCGTCCTTCAGCCATGACGCCATTCGCATACCCCTTCGGCTGCGGCCAGCCGCTGGGCTGAAGCAGTTGCAGACCACGCGTCGCGGGGACTTCCGGCTTGCTGATCGTGCTCATGCGTAGTTCTCAATCCCTTCAGCGCGGCTTCAACAGCTCGCGGGCGACAATCAACTTCTGGACCTCGGTCGCACCCTCGTAGATGCGCAGCGCGCGGATTTCGCGGTAGAGACTTTCGACGACCTCTCCCTTGCGCACGCCGCGGCCGCCGAACATCTGGACGGCACGGTCGATGACGCGCTGCGCGGTCTCGGTGGCGGTCAGCTTCGCCATGGCGGCTTCGCGCGTCGTCGGAAGCTTCTGGACATCGCGGCGCCAGGCCGCGCGGTAGGTCAGCAGCGCCGCCGCGTCGGTGTCGGTCGCCATGTCGCCGAGCGCGGCCTGGGTCAGTTGAAGATCCCCCAGCGTCGCACCGAACATGTTTCGGCTGCGGGCATGCGACAATGCCTCGTCGAGCGCGCGACGGGCAAAGCCGAGGGCTGCGGCGGCGACCGATGCGCGGAAAATATCCAACGTCTGCATCGCGAGCTTGAACCCGCCCCCGGGCGCGCCGAGCCTACGGCTCGCGGGAATCCGGCAATTAGTAAAGCGCAACGTCGCCAGCGGGTGCGGCGCGATGACGTCGATGCGCTCGGCAATGCTAAAACCGGGATCATCCGGAAAGACGACGAAGGCCGAAATGCCGCGGGCGCCCGGCGCCTCGCCCGTTCGCGCAAACAGCGTATAGACGTCGGCAATGCCGCCGTTCGAGATCCAGGTCTTCTCGCCGTCGATGACGTAGGTGTCGCCGTCGGCCCGCGCCGTGCAGGACATCGCCGCGACGTCCGACCCCGCCTCCTTCTCGGAGAGCGCGAAGGCCGCGAGCCATTCGCCGGAACGCACCTTCGGCAGCACGGCCTTGCGCAACTCCGCCGAGCCACCCAGTGCAATCGCTCCGGAGCCAAGCCCCTGCATGGCGAAAGCAAAATCGGCGAGGCCATCGGCATAGGCCAGCGACTCGCGCGACAGGCAGATCGAGCGGGAATCGATCGACGTCGCATCGCCATCGGGCGCCGCGACCGCGCAATCGAGCAACCCCGCCGCGCCCATCGCGCGCACAAGCTTGCGACAGGCACCATCCACATCATTGTGATCGATCTTGTCGAGGGCTCCCGACTGCACGAAGCGATCGAGCGCCTCGCCGATCGCAAGATGGCGGGGCTCGAAGAACGGCCAGTCCAGCCATTCGCGCCGGATCATCTTTACCACGGAGTTCATCCGATCCCTCCTTCGCTCACTGCGCGGCCACGGCAGCGGCACGTGCCAGATTGGTCTCGTATTGTCCCTTGGCGGACAGATACTGCTTCGGCCAGTTGACCGCTGTGATGCCGATGCGCGCGGCTTCGTGCAGCGTCCAGGCCGGGTCGGCGAGATGCGGCCGCGCAATCGCGCAGAGATCCGCGCGGCCAGCCGCGAGAATCGAGTTGGCGTGATCGGCCTCGGAGATCGCACCGACTGCTATCGTCTCGATGCCGACTTCGTTGCGGATCAGATCTGCGAATGGCGTCTGGAACAGGCGGCCGTAGATCGGCCGTTCCTCCTTCCAGACCTGTCCCGAGGAGCAATCGATCACGTCTGCTCCCGCCTCCTTGAACATCGCAGCGAAGATCGCGGCGTCGGCCGGCGTGTTGCCGCCTTCGGTCCAGTCATGGCAGGACAGCCGCACCGACATCGGCCGATCGGATGGCCACGTTGCGCGCATCGCCCTGAAGACCTCCAGCGGAAAGCGCGCACGATTTTCGTGGTTGCCGCCATATTCGTCAGTCCGCCGGTTGGTCAGCGGCGAGAGGAAGCTCGACAGCAAATAGCCATGGGCGCAATGAAGCTCGAGCCAATCGACACCGGCGTCGGCAGCACGGCGCGTTGCGGCGACGAAATCGTCGCGGACGCGGTCCATGTCGCTGCGGTTCATCTCCCGCGGCAACTGGCTGTGCGGCAGATAGGGCAGCGCGGAAGCCGAGATCAGCGGCCAATTGCCTGAAGCCAGCGGTTGGTCAATCCCCTCCCAGGCGAGCCGGGTCGATCCCTTCCGCCCGGCATGGCCGAGCTGGATGCCGACCTTGGCATGTCCGAGGCTATGGACCAGATCGACCAGCCGGCGCCATTGTGCCGCTTGCTCATCATTCCAGAGCCCGAGACAGCCCGGCGTAATCCTGGCATCCGGTGAGACGCAGGTCATCTCGGCAAAGATCAACGCGGCGCCGCCCATGGCGCGCGCTCCGAGGTGGGCGATGTGGAAGTCGTTGATCAGCCCGTCCTTCGCCGAATACATCGCCATCGGCGAGACCATGATGCGGTTCGCCAGCGTGAGGCCGCGCACGCGGTGCGGCGTCAGCATCGGCGGCGGTACCCGTTCGCCGTCCTCGACGGCGATGCCCGAGCGCGCGGCAAACCATCGCTCGAATCCTTCCAACCAGGCACGGTCGCGCAGGCGCAGGTTTTCATGGCTGATGCGCTGGGAACGCGTCAGCATCGAATAGAAGAATTGCGGCGGTTCGAGCGTATCAGCATAGCGCCGGCCGACCACCTCGAACCATTCCATCGCATTGCGCGCGGCGTTCTGGATGCGCGCCACGTCGACGCGGCGTACTTCCTCGTAGGCCTCCAGCACGGTCTGGATGCGGTCGCGCCCGTGACCATGGCGATCGAACTGGTTGGCGAGCTCGATGGCGTCGTCGAGCGCGAGCTTGGTGCCCGACCCGATGGCGAAATGCGCAGTGTGCGCGGCGTCTCCCATCAGCACGACATGGGAGCGGCCGTTGAACACGCTCCATTTGCCGCAGATCAGGCGGCTGAAATTGAGCCAGGCCGAGCCGCGCAGATGGCGGGCGTTGGTCAAGAGCTTCGCACCGTCGAGCGTCTCGGCGAAGATCTTCTCGCAGAAGTCGATTGACCCTTGCTGATCGAGCTCGCCCAGCCCGTGAGCATTGTAGGTCTCTTCCGTGGTCTCGACGATGAAGGTCGAGGTCTCCGCGTCGAACTTGTAAATGTGTGCCTGGAACCAGCCGTGCTCGGTCCTCTGGAAATCGAACGTGAAGGCGTCGAACGCCTTCTTGGTACCGAGCCAGATGTAGCGGTTCGGCCGGATCACCATGTCCGGCTGGAACTGTTCGGCATAGCGGGCGCGAATCCTGGAATTCACACCGTCGGTGGCCACGATCAGGTCGGCGTCGGGGAATTCAAGATCGGACTCCACCTCACGCTCGAAGGCGAGCTCGACACCCAGAGCCTCGCAGCGCCTCTGGAGAATGTTGAGCAGATGCTTGCGACCAATGCCGATGAAGCCGTGGCCGGTCGTGCGCTGCCGCGTCCCCTTGAAGACCAGCTCGATGTCGTCCCAATGATTGAAGGCGTCCTCGATCTCGGCCGCGCTTTCGGGGTCGGCAAGACGCATCGCAGACATCATGGCATCGGAGAATACCACGCCCCAGCCAAACGTATCGTAGGGCTTGTTGCGCTCGACGACCGTGACGACATGTTCCGGATGTCGACGCTTCATCAGGAGGCCCAGATAGAGGCCGGCCGGCCCGCCGCCGATACAGACTATGCGCATGATCCCTCGCTTTCGCGCGTTGCGCCGAGCTCTCACCCAATTATTTTAAGTATAAAATATTTCCTCGACGCGTGCCTTGTCAAGGCGGTTCTGCAAAGGCCCTGGAGGGCACGCCCCTCGCCGCGGCGTCGATCTGAATTTTAGTGTAAATCGGATGCACGGCGGCGCCGATTCCGGATCCCTCGGACCCAGCCTTGAATTTACTTTTGGCACGAACTATCTTGCCAATGTCCACGAGAGCTGCGCCAGCTTTCGTAAGCCACGAAGCCCGGGAGATTCGATTGGCACTCGCGAAGGAGTCCACCCCTGTTTCGGCCAGGAACGAGACGGATCAGGAGGCTGAGTACAGGGCTCAAACACGCCTTTGGCTCCGACTGCTCGCCTGCACGTCCCTCATCGAAAGCGAGTTGCGGCGCCGGTTTCGCGAAGAGTTCGACTTCACGATGCCCCGCTTCGACGTTCTCGCGCAGCTCGACCGCGAACCAAGCGGACTTGTGCTGGGAGAGCTGCCCAAGCGCCTGATGGTCTCGGCCGGGAACCTCACGCCAATCGTCGACCGCCTGGTCGCAGATGGATACATCACCCGCACGGCGTCGAACCTCGACCGGCGGGTGCAGATCGTCTGTATGACGGTCGAAGGCCGCAAGATCTTCAGGCGAATGGCCAAGAGCCACGGCGCGTGGCTTGCCGAGCTCCTGGCGGATTTCCCGGCAGATCGGTTCGATGGATTGATCGGCGAGCTCGACGAACTCAAGGCCGCCGTCAGGGACGCCTTGCAAAAACCTTGAGCGGATACGACGTCAGCGTCGTACCTTCACTCCGGCCGCTTCGCGATCCCATGTATCCGTCGTGACACCCGCATCGCGCAGCACGCCCTTCTTGATCTTGCCGTTCTCCGTCAGCGGCATCTGACCGAGGATTCGCACATAACGCGGAATAGCGAAATAGGCGATCCGTCCTTCGCAATGCCTGACGATGTCGACGGGCTGTAGCAAGTGGCCCGGTTCCAGCAGAATCGCAGCAGCAACTTCATCCTCACCCAACTCCGACGGCAGCGGGTAGACCGCGCAGGCAGCGACCGCGGGGTGCGCCTGGATCGCCTGCTCGACCTCCCACGAGGACACGTTCTCGCCGCGCCTGCGGATGGAATCCTTCATGCGATCGATGAAGCGATAATGCCCGTCGGAATCGCGAACGACCCGATCGCCTGAGTGGAACCACAGATTTCGCCAGGCCTCCACGGTCTTCTCCGGCATGCCGAAATAGCCGGACGCGAACGCAAAGGGTTCTCTCGCGCGAAGCACGAGCTCGCCGGCCTCTCCATCAGGCAGCGCGGAATCATTCTCGTCGACGATCCGCGCCTCAATGCCATCGGCCAGGTACCCCATCGTCCCCGCCCGATCCGACGGAATCGTGCCGGCGAACACGAAATTCGTCTCCGTCGACCCGTAGCCGTCGACCAGCGGTACGCCGAAGCGCTCGCGGAACGGGCCGTGGATTTGCGGCGGCACGCCGCCGCCAAGAGCGACACGAAGACGATGCATTGACTCGTCTGCGCTCTTCGGCTGTGCCAGGAGCATCGACGCCATCGCACCGAGCAGATAGCTGACCGTCGCATTGTGCTGTCGCGCGGCAGCCCAAAAGCCGGAAGCCGAGAACTTCGGCTCGAGCACGTACGTGCATCCGTTCAGCAGCGCCTGATAGAACGCATTCAGCGCGTTGGTGTGAAACAGCGGCAGCGTGGTGAACAGCACATCGCCCTCGCGGATTCCGAGCGCGCGCGCCGAATAGACGCCCCACCAGAACAGCTGCGCCTGCGGACAGCACACACCCTTCGCAGGCCCCGTGGTGCCCGACGTATAGAGGATCGCAACGGTGTCACCGGGACGCACGGCGCCGGCCGGGGCTGCGGCGCCAAGAGGCGGCAGCGGGACCGCGGAAA
Organism: Bradyrhizobium sp. IC3123; assembly: GCF_020193625.1. Taxonomy (NCBI): domain Bacteria; kingdom Pseudomonadati; phylum Pseudomonadota; class Alphaproteobacteria; order Hyphomicrobiales; family Nitrobacteraceae; genus Bradyrhizobium; species Bradyrhizobium sp. IC3123. The sequence goes on from NZ_JADYVF010000002.1 coordinate 882,416, forward strand.
GCCTGGCACCGATTGCGTCGGCGGCAGCTCCGATGATCCAGGTCCGAGGCGGCAGCTCGACATCCGCCTCGACACTCTCGACCGCGCTGGCGAACTGAGCCTCGATGACGAGCAGCGCGGGACGCGAGTTGCGGAAAATGTGGGACAGCTGGAAGCCGCGCAAGGCGGTATTGATCGGGACCGCAATCGCCCCCAGCCACGCACAGCCGAGATAGACCTGCAAGAACTCCGGACGGTTCGAGCACATCAGCGCGACCCGGTCGCCCGGCTTGATCCCGGCATCGACCAGCGTCTGGGCCGACGCAGCCGCAATCGTCGCAGCCTGCGTAAAGCTCCAACGCGCCTCTCCGGCAACGAGCAGAAGGCGATCGCCGTAACGCTCCGCCTGGCGCGTGAGCATCGTCGAGAGGATGCGCTCAGACGGCGGAAACGACGCCATCGCGCGCGCCCAGGCAGGCGTCACATCCTCACCGCCGACCACCTCGGTGATGTTCGCCAGCGCATCTTTCTCCATTGCGACCATGCTCGCACCTCAAGGCAACAGCTTGTACTTGCCGTCCTCGATCTGAACCATGATGCGCGAGCGATCGTCGACTCCATGCCGGTCCGCCGGCGTGTAGGTGTAGACGCCCTGCGTCCCGACGACCTCCCTGGTAGTGAACAGTGCCTGGCGAATCGCGGTACGGAACTCAGGTGAGCCTGGTTTGGCACCGGTTGCCAGCGCACGCTTGGCGGCGTCGGCGAAGATCAGCCAGCCGTCGAAGGAATAGGACGAGAATGAATCCGTCGGCGCCTCGCCATTGGCCTTTTCGAAGGCCGCGCGGAAATCCAGGGCGACCTTCTGGATCGGATTGCTGGCCGGAAGCTGCTCCGCCGCGGTCACAGGTCCCGTCGGGCACATGATGCCATTGGCGGCTTTGCCGGCCAGACGAAGGAAATCGGCGCTGATCAGCCCGTGATTGCCGTAGAGCGGTCCCTTATATCCCCGCTCGGACAGAGCGATGACCGGCAGCGCGCCTGGCGTGCCGGTGCCGCCGAGCATGATGGCGTCGGGACGCGCGGCGAGTGCGCGCAGCACCTGAGCCGTCACCGACGAGTCCGACCGGGCATAGCGTTCGTTGGCGACGACCTTGATGCCGGCGGCCTTCGCACTCTGCTCGAGCGAATTGTACATGAGATCTCCGAACGCATCGGAGAAACCGATGAAGGCGACGGTCGTCAGGCCCTTCGCCTTCATATGGTCGACGATTCCTTGCACCAGAAGCGGCGTGGGCTGCGGCGTCTGCACGACCCAGGGACCGCCGTCGCCTGACGCCACCGGTGCGATCGGCGACACCGCGATCATCGGAATCTTCATTTCGATGGCCGCGGTCGCCATCGCGAGCGTCTGGGGAGCGCCGGACGTGCCGATCAGGATATCGACCTTCTCCTGCTCCACCAGCTTGCGCGCATTGCGTGCCGACGCGGTCGGATCGGAGCCGTCGTCGAGCTGGATGACCCGCAGCTTTTCGCCGCCGATTTCGCCGATATAGGCCTGACCTGCCGCGATCCCCTTCGCGTTGGGAATACCGATCGATGACACCGGCCCACTGAGGCCGGTAACGAATCCGACGAGGATCTCGGCTCGCGCGAATTGCGGAACGGCAAGCAGCAATGCAGTGGAAGCCACCAGGCTCTTGATCAAGTTCATGGCACCTGTCTTTCGGGAGAATTTCTTGGTCTGATTGGCGAGCGCCATTGATTGGGGCTCAAGTGGACGACACCAGAGCGATGACTCGAAGCGGGCTGCCGGAACCGTTCTGGATCTTTAGTGGCGAGGCCACGATGACGGCGCCGGTGGCCGGAAGCTGATCCAGGTTACACAGGCATTGCAGGCCGTAGCGGCCCGCGCCGTGCAGGAAGTGATGCGCCGGATAAGGCGGCTCGAAGTGTCCGGCCTGCCCCGCATCCGTGCCGATGGTTTCGGTGCCGAAACCGATGACACCGCGCTCCTCCACCAGCCACTTCATCACCGCCGGGTTCGGGCCCGGCGTATGCGCGCCGTCGTCCCTGAGATTGGAGTAGTCACGCCAGCCCTTCTTCGACCAGTCGGTCCTGAGCAGGACCCAATTCCGCTCGGGGATCCGGCCGTGCCTGGCTTCCCAAGCTTCGACAATCGGGACGGTCAGCAGGAAATCGGGATCCTGCGCCGCCTGCGCCGAGCAGTCGATGACACAGGCCGGTGCGATCATGTCCTTGGCCGGCATCGTGTCGACGGCATTGTTCGGCAGGTTCTTGCCGGTGAACCAGTGAATCGGCGCGTCGAAATGCGTGCCGGTGTGTTCGCCAAACGTAACGTTGTTCCAGTACCAGGCCGGGCCGCGACCATCGTATCGCGATATCTCCTGGATGCGGACAGGCGCGGCCTGACCGAATTCCGGCGGCAGGACGATGACCGGAAAGTCCGGACTGAGTGTGAAGGTCAGATCGACGACGCGCACCGCGCCGGAAGAAATCGCACTCGCCAGCTCCAGGAGATTGCTTTGCATCGTCAAGTCCTCCAGCTCGGTTGAAATCCCGCTTCTTATCGGTCGAGCTCGCGCTCGAGCGCTTTCGGATTGGCCGCGAGACGTTGCCGGATCTCTTCGGCGACATCTCCGACATACATCTCTTCGAGTCCGTTCTTGAGGCCCGACACGACCGCCTGCGCGATCACGCGCGGCGCGACCTTGGGCGGCGGCACGGTCTGGAACCATTCGGTGTCGACAGGGCCGGTGAACAGGTTCATCACCCGGACGCCGCCCGGCCGCAGCTCCGCGCGCAAGCAATGCGACAACGACAGGCAGGCGGCCTGCGAAGCCGAGTAGGCGCCGAAGGCGGGCCAGTTCGCCAGTGCATAGACCGAGAGAATATTGACCCATGCCGCGCTGCTGTTGATGCCGTCGGCACCGCGCATCCGCATGGCGGGGCCAAAGGCTTGAGCGAGATTGATGAAGCCGAGATAGGCCTGGTCGATCTCGTCCCGTGCGATGCTCGTGCCCCTGCGATCGAGCAGGCCGCCCGGCCGGACATATTCCGTCGTGTTGACGAGAATATCGACCTTGCCGCCGATGTCGGCCGCAAGATCGGTCGCCGATTTTTCGTCAGCCGCATCGAGAGTCACGATCTCGATCCCGTCCTGACCGCGTAGCCGCTCCTCGCCGGCAAACGGCCGCCAGGGTTCGGCAATGCCGACGAACACCGTCTTGGCGCCCGCCGCCTTCAAAGCGGCGACGGCTTCCTGACCGATGACGCTGCGACCGTTGGTGACGAGCACGCGACGGAATTTCGGATCGGCCGTCATTTCCCGCCACTGCTTGTCGTCTGCCATGTTGGGTGTCTCCGCTTCGGGATGGGCAAAGGCCACCGCCTGGCCGCTCTTGTCGAGTTGCAGCGACATGCTGACGGCCGCACCCTCTGCACAGTCGGCATGAAGATGTGCGACGATCGTCGGACCGCAATCCATCTTGATGAGGCCGATCCGCCACGGTGCCCGTTCGCGGAAATAGACGTCGCTCGGCACCCGCGCCGTTGTCTCGGCAAGCAGTACACCTCGCCGCGGCGCATCGACGAAAGCGAGGCCGGCAGAAAGACAAGACGGGCAGGCTTCGCGCGCCGGATAGGCAAAGGCGCCGCAAGCCTCGCAGCGCTGCAGCATGAAGCGGCCTTCGGCGGCCGCGCGCGTGAACCCGTGCGATATCCTGCTGCGCGGTCGCGGTGGCGAGGCCGGCAGCCGCGTCCGCAGCAGCGGATTCTTGCGCCGGGGCGGCTTGATCGGCTCTATCATCGCGAAGGTCCAGCAAGGATCGCGGCACCCGAGGCGAGACCACGATCATAGTTGATCATACCGAACCCCGAGGCCAGAGCGAGGCTCGCATTCCTGACCTGCGTGGGACCGGCACTGCCCAGAACCTGCCGCAACCCTTCAACGAGGCCGAGATAGGCGCCGGCGGCACCGGCCTGCCCGACCGAGAGCTGTCCGCCCGAGGTGTTGTGCGGGAAGTCGCCGTCGATGGTGAGATCGTGTTGGCGCACGAACTCAGCGCCCTCGCCCTTCTTGCAGAATCCGAGATCCTCGAACTGCATCATCGTGATGACGGGATAGTCGTCATAGGTCTGCACGACATCGAGATCGTCAGGCTTGACGCCGGCCATCGCATAGAGCTCGCCGACATCCATCGCCCAGCCGCCGCGCACCTGCATCGGATCGTCGGCAAAGGCATTGTGCCGCTCGATCGTCGAAAGGAGTCGCGCGGCGGGCAGCTTCAGGGATGAAGCCGTCTCATCGCGCATCACGAGGAAAGCTTCCGCGCCCGCACAGGGCATCACGCAATCAAACAGGTGGATCGGATCGGAAATCGGCCGGGCCGCCAGGTATTGCTCGAGCGTGAGCGGAGCCTTCATGAGCGCATGCGGGTTGCGCAGGGCATTGGCGCGCTGGGCGACAGCGATCTTGCCGACGTCCTCGCGCGCGACGCCGAACATTCGCATATAGTTGCGCGCAATCAGCGCAAAGCTGGCATTGGCGCCGCCCGCGCCGTAAGGATAGACGGCGTCCTGATTGAACCGCGAGAAATTCTCCAGCGTCAGCCTGAACGAATCGACGTGATTGGTGTCGCCAGCGACGCACGCCACGATGTCGGCATCGCGCGCCTGAACCGCGCGCGCCGCCTTGCGCAGCGCCGCAATAGCGCTGGCGCCGCCGAGCGGGATCGTGTCCAACCACCGGACGCAGAGCCCGAAATGCTGTGTCAATCCGATGCCACTGTCCGTGCCCATGGTGAAACTGGAGACGCACAGGCCGTCGATGTCGGAGGCCTTGATGCCGGCCTGCGCGACGAGCGCGCTCAGCGCCCGCCCGATCCACCACTGCGCGCTCTCGATGGAGTAGCGCACATAGGGAATCGTGACGGGAGCCGCGATCACCACGCCGTCATATGGTGCGCGCAAGGTGTTGGTCACCGACCGCCCTCGTTCATCCGCCTCAGACCACCGTCAGTTTCACGTCAATATTGCCGCGGGTTGCGTTCGAATAGGGGCAACGCTCATGCGCACCGGCAACGACCTCTTCGGCCACGGCCTTCTCGACACCGGGCAGGCTGACCTTCAGCTCGACAGCGAGCGCATATCCGACGGGCACCGGCCCCATCGCAACCTTCGCAGTCACGGACGGCTCGGCAGAGGGCACCACCTTCCGCGTGCGCGCGACGAGCTTGACCGCGCCGAGAAAGCAAGCGGCATAGCCGGCCGCAAAGAGCTGCTCGGGATTGGTGCCTTCGCCACCGGGACCACCCATCGATTTCGGCAAGGACAGGGACACCGAGAGCAGACCGTCAGCGCTGGCCGCCTTGCCATCCCGACCTCCGGTCGCCGTCACCTCGGTCTCGTACAGGATCTTTTCGGGGGTCATCATTATTTGTTCTCCAGGGACAGTTTTTCGAGGACTAGCGGCTGTTACGGGCAAGTAGCGCGCGGAAGTCATCGCGGGCCTGGGCGCTGGCCCGCCTGAAGCTCGGCCCGCGGCTGGGCTCGGTGCCATTGAGCTTCCGGAGCTGTACCCACATCTCGGCACTCTTGAGCGCCACGGCCGCGCAGTTGACCACTGGGGCGTGGCCGACCTTCAGGCCATGCTCTCGCCCGATCAAGAGGCCTGGCAACACGCCGGCCGGAATCACGACATCCGCGCCGCGCTCCACCAGCGGGAGCGCGCAGGCGACGAAGTCCTTGATCATGCGGGCTTGCGCGGCAGCGTTTCCGGCGAACGCATCGGCGAAATCATCCGGCCTGCAGCCAAGGCCGGTCACATGGACGACGCGATCGCCGAGGCCGTAACGCTCAGCCTGCTCATAGTGCAAGACCTCGAAGACGGGATCGAGCGTCACAAGACCTAGCCGCCGCCCGAGTTGTGAGGCCGCCAGCAACGTCGCCTCGCCAGTCCCAATCACGGGAATGTCGAGCGCCGAGCGCAGCTCGTAGAGTCCGGGATCCTGAAAATGCCCCATGACGAAGGCGTCGAACCCACCCTCCTCCGCTGCAATACCGTTGTCGATTGCCTGGACCGCACAGCGCAATTCCGCGAGCCGTCCGAACTCGCGGTCCGGCGGACTGATGCCCTGGACGTGGACCGTCGTGCCTGGCGCAGCGATGTCGTTCAGGTATTCCGACAGCCGCGCCATGTAGGGCGCATTCACGCTCGCATCAACAAAGCTCTGCCAGAAGATGCGCATCGTCCTTCTCCTCAAGCGGTGATCGGAGGATCGGTCGTCGGCTGCCGATGAATATATTTCAACCATAAACTAATTGACGCGTCAAATGCGCGCGGCGGCGACGGCGACCAGTGCCGTCGGGGTCAAGGCGAGCACGGCGTTTTCTGTGGGTCGATGAGCGCAGGAGCGCCGCACACTGACGAAATTGTATGCAACAACATTTTTTTCTGACAGCCCCGTGACACGTGTTGACGGCGCCACCGGAGTTACTTTAGGCTTTAAGTAATTCCTCGCCGGTCAAAGACCGGTGGCCATGACAATGATGTTGCAGGGCACCGATTTTGAGAGACTCGATCGTGTGGACAGTCGCCGTGCTCGAACAGCCGGCCTTAGCAGCAGCATCGCCGTTCGCGCATCGCGGCGGCACCGACGACCTTTCATCGCTCCGGAAAAGGCCCGCTTGCATGTGCCGGTGGGCCTATCGTTCGCGCGGCACGCAACATCATGGCTGCTGAGCGCCCGGAGCACACTCTTCGGTCGCGCCCGGTATTTGGCGCCGCAGCAATGTTTTCAATCGGCCGGTTCGTCGTTCGGGGACCCCGTGCGGCAGCATCGAAGCATTCCTATCCAGCATCAACGGAGGAGAACGCATATGCGCAAGACTCTGAGTTTACTTGCACTTGCCGCCGGCATCGTCACAGCCCCCGCCGCGCGGGCCGATATCACCATCGGCTTCGTCACCTCGCTCAGCGGCAACGGCTCGTCGATCGGCATCCCCTACGGGCGTGGCATCAACGCGGCCTATGAATACAAGAAGACCATCAACGGCGAGACCGTCCGCCTGATCCAGCTCGACGACGGCTCCGACCCGTCGGCCGCGACCCGCAATGCCCGCAAGCTGGTGGAAGAAGAGAAGGTCGACCTCCTGATAGGCACGGCGACGGCGCCCTCGACCATCGCCATGGCGGCGGTGGCGAGCGAATTGAAAGTGCCGATGATCGCGGTCTCGCCGATCGGCAAACTGCCGGAAACACCCGAGCAGTGGGTGGTGTCGGTGCCGCAGCCTGCGTCCCTCCTCGTCAAGATCATCGCCGATCGCATGAAGCGCGATGGCATGAAGAACATCGGCTATATCGGCTTCTCCGACGCCTGGGGGGACCTCGTCTACAACGGCGCCAAGGCGGCGGAGGCCGCCGGCGATGTCAAGATCCAGACCAACGAGCGCTATGCGCGCACCGACACTTCGGTCACCGCGCAGATCCTCAAAGTGCTCGCGGCGCGGCCGGACGCCGTGCTGGACGGCGGCTCGGGGACGCAAGGCGCGCTGCCGCTCCTCAGCCTCGCGGAGCGCGGCTTCAAGGGAAACACCTACGGCACGGTGGCGCTCGTCAATCCGGACTTCGTGAACGTCGGCGGCAAGGCGGCCGAAGGCATCCAGGTCTCCGCCGGCCCGGTCATCGTGGCCGAGCAGCTGCCCGACGAACATTTCGCCAAGAAGATCGCGCTGGATTTCCGCAGCGTCTACCAGAAGGTCCATAACATCCCGACCACCGACGGCTTCTCGGCCTACTCCTTCGACGCCTGGCTGATCTTCGCCAACGCAGCGGAGCGCGCGCTCAAGACGGCGAAGCCCGGCACGGCGGAATTCCGCGCCGCCCTGCGGGACGCGATCCTCAGCACCAAGGAGCTGCCCGGCGTGCACGCCATCTACAACTTCAAGCCCGGCGCGGTGACCGGCGTCGATGAGCGCGCGCTGGTCGTGGTGCGCCTGACGGGCGGCGCCTGGAAATACGCGCCGTAGTCGGACAGGGCAGGCCACCAGAACAAGGGGACGGCGTTCTCAATGACGAGCGACATCGCAGCCATTCTTGCGATCGACGGGATCGCCACCGGCGCAGTCTACGCGCTGGTGGCGATCGGGACCGTCCTCATCTTCACGGTGACACGGGTCATCTTCATTCCCTTTGGCGACATCGCGGCCTTCACGGCGCTGACGCTGGCGGCGCTCGACGCGAAGCGCTTTCCGGGCACGGGTGCGCTGGTTGTCATCCTTGCGTGCCTCGCAACCCTGATCGAAATCGTCTCGCTGCTGCGCAACGGCGAGCGTCGGCTGCTTCCGCGCGCTCTCTTCTTCTATCTCGCATTGCCGCTGGCCGTGGTTGGCCTCGCCTGGCTGACCATGCGCGCCGAGCCGCCGCTCGCCATCAGGCTCGTGCTGGCCTTGATGCTGGTCACCCCCATCTCCCCGCTGCTGGACCGGATCGTCTTCCGTCCCATTGCGGACGGGACGGTGCTGCTGCTGCTGACCGTCTCCGTCGCCCTGCACTTCGCGCTGGTCGGCCTCGGGCTGCTCTTCTTCGGTCCCGAGGGTGTCAGGACCGAGCCGCTGACATCATTGTCGACCGAGTTTGCGGGCGTGCTGATCTCGGGCCAGACCATGCTGATCGTGATCGCAGCCCTCGTCTTCTCCGGCCTGCTCTATCTCTTCTTCGACTTCACCCTGGTCGGTAAATCGCTCCGCGCCACGGCCGTGAACCGGACCGGCTCCCGCCTGATGGGGATACGTCCCGCACGCGCCGGCACCATCGCTTATCTCCTGGGCTCGCTGATGGCCGGCGTCTCCGGCATCCTGATCGCGCCGGTCAACACCATATTCTACGATTCCGGCTTCCTGCTCGGCCTCAAGGCTTTCGTCGGCGCCATCGTCGGCGGCATGACCAGCTATCCCGGCGCGGCCATCGGCGCCGTCGGGGTCGGTATCCTCGAAAGCTTCGCATCCTTCGAGAGCAGCGCACTGAAGGATGTCATCGTGTTCTCGCTTCTGATCCCCATCCTGATCTGGCGATCCCTCGCCTCGCTGCATTCCGAGGAGGAGATCGAGGAATGACGCGCCTTCACGTTCAGCTCGCGGCGGTGGCGGCGGTGGCGTGCCTCGCGCTCGCGCCAGTCGTTCTCAACCCGTTCAGCATCACGCTGATGAATTATATCGGCATCTATTCGCTGGTCGCGATCGGCCTTGCCCTGCTCACCGGCGTCGGCGGCATCGTGTCCTTCGGACAGGCCGCCTTCGTCGGCGTCGCGGCCTATGCCACCGCCTGGGTCTCTGCGCTGAACGGATATTCCCCCTGGCTCGGCCTCGTGTTCGGGGTGGCGCTGACCTGCGGCGTCGCAACCGTCCTCGGTGCCGTCACCTTGCGGCTCCAGGGCCATTTCCTGTCGCTCTCGACCGTCGCCTGGGGGCTCGCCATCGGCTTCCTGTTCGGCAATGTCGAGGGGCTCGGGCGCTTCAACGGCATCTCGTCGATCCCGCCGATCAGTATCGGATCATTCGCGCTCGTCTCGAGCGCCCAGATCTATTTCCTGATCTGGGGCATCGTCGTCGTGGTGCTTTTCCTCGGCTACAATCTCCTCGACTCCCGGATCGGCCGCGCCATGCGCGCGCTGCGCGGCGGCAATATCCTGGTCGAAAGCCTCGGCATCAACGCGTTCCGGATCAAGCTCGTGACCTTCGTGATCGCGGCCTTCCTCGCCTCGCTCTCCGGCTGGCTCTACGCCCATATGAGCCGCTTCATCAGCCCGGGCCCGTTCGAGGCCGGCATGGGCATCGAATATCTGATGATGTCGATGGTCGGCGGCGCCGGCAGCCTGTTCGGCGGCGTCGTGGGCGCCGCTATCGTCACCCTGCTCAAGAACAGCGTGCAGGACTATCTGCCGCTGATCGCCAAGGGCGCGTCCGGCCAGCTCGAGATCGTCGCCTTCTCCGCGCTGTTCATCCTGTTCCTGCAATGGGCGCGGCAGGGCATCGTGCCGTTCGTCGCGCGCTACTTGCCGAAGATCAAGCGCGAACGGCCGCCAGCCGCTCCGCCCCTGCCCCGCCGTCCCCAGCCGAAACCGGGCGAACTGCTTCTGAAGGTCGACGGCGCCGAACGGCGGTTCGGCGGTCTTGTCGCCGTCAACAATGTCAGCTTCGAAGTCCGCTCCGGCGAGATCCTCGCCGTCATCGGCCCGAACGGCGCCGGCAAGAGCACGATGTTCAACTGCCTGACGGGCGCGCTCAGGGTCAACAAGGGCGAGATCGTCTTTGCCGGACGCGCCATCACGCGCGATCCACAATCCCGCATCGCGAGGGGCGGAATCGCCAGGACCTTCCAGCATGTGAAGCTGCGGCCGCGCATGAGCCTGCTCGAGAACGTCATGCTCGGCACCTACGCGCGCACCAGCACGGGCCTGTTCGCCGGCGCCCTGCGCCTCAACCAGCGCGAGGAAGCCAGCACCCGGCACGAGGCCTTGAAGCAGCTCGAACGCGTCGGGCTCGGCGACAAGCCGTTCGAGCTCGCGGGCAATCTGCCGCTCGGCAACCAGCGCATCCTGGAGATCGCGCGCGCGCTCGCCGCAGACCCGGCGCTGCTGGTGCTGGACGAGCCGGCCGCTGGCCTGCGCCGCCAGGAGAAGCTCAGGCTTGCGGAGCTGCTCCGCTCGCTGCGGTCGGACCATCTGACCATCCTGATCGTCGAACATGACATGGAGTTCGTGATGTCGCTGGTCGACCGCATCGTCGTGCTCGACTTCGGCTCCAAGCTCTGCGAGGGCGCGCCCGCCGCGATCCGGAGCGACGAACGGGTTCAAGAGGCCTATCTCGGAGGCGTCGCGTGAGCGAGATGTTTTCCATGACGGATGTGACCGTCTGCTACGACAATGTCGAAGCGGTCCGCAACGTCTCGCTGTCGGTCGAGGAAGGCCAGATCGTCACCGTGATCGGCCCGAACGGCGCCGGCAAGACCACGCTGCTGATGGCCGCTATCGGGTTGCTCGCCTCCCGCGGCCGCCTCGTGTTTCAGGGCAACGACATCGGCAGGATGTCCGTCGAGGACCGCGTCGAGCGTCGGCTGTGCCTCGTGCCGGAGAAGCGCGAGCTGTTCTCCGACATGTCGGTCGCCGACAATCTCCTGCTCGGCTCCTACAGCCTGCGCGACCGCTCGGGCGTCCAGAAGACGCTGGACGAGGTCTATGATCGCTTTCCGCGCCTGAAGGAGCGGCAGCGCCAGGCCGCCGGCACCCTCTCCGGCGGCGAGCGCCAGATGCTGGCGCTCGGGCGCGCGCTGATGGCCAAGCCGAAGCTGCTCATGCTCGACGAGCCGAGCCTCGGCCTCGCACCGCTGATCGTGCGCGAGATCTTCCGCACCATCGCCTCGCTGCGCGATCTCGGCGTCTCGATCCTGCTGGTCGAGCAGAACGCCCGCGCCGCGCTGGAGACGGCCGACTACGGCTATGTGCTCGAGACCGGCGAGATCGTGCAGTCCGGCCCCGCCAAGGATCTCATCCACGATCCCCGGCTGATCACGGCCTATCTCGGCGGACACTAGCGCCGGCCTGGATCAGGCCCCGCTCGCTGAAAACACAAAACGTCGAAAACAACCCCATGCACAGTAGCCGCTGACAGCGTTTTCAATGACTTGCGGCGAGCCTTACGGATTTTACGAAAACAGGTTGTTCCGTCGGGCAAAACAGGGGCATAATGCCATCATCGCCGCTCCGGATGCCGACGGCTTCAACCGCCAACCTGGACTTCCGTTTTCATAAGGTACACTGCAAGACGCGCGACCGTCTGAATCCGTGCGACGCCAATTCTCCAACGCTCTCGCCAATCTAGCGCGTGGACTCGTAACGCGCGGTCAGCCATAGCCGTGGATTTCACTCGTCAAGCCACCGCGTGACCTTTCGATCGATTGGTCCCAGTTCCTAGTGACACAGCGCCATGCTGATGGACGCGGACAATCGAGGTGTCGATCTCTGGACAGCGGCATCATGGGCAGCAGCAAGTGCGTCTAGAGTGACTTACATCACCTTATTCAAGTAACCCCCTCCGATCGTGCGCCGCACGTCGCGCTGATTTTGAACTCCCCCGCTTTGCGTGGCCACCAACGGCTACTCTGAACTCGAACTCCATAGGGAGGAAACCATGATGACCAAGACGCTGTTCGTCGGACTTCTTACAGCCGGATTTCTCTCTGCATCCTTCGCAGTTGATGCAGAAGCAGAACCAACTCGTTCCCAGCAAGTGAAAAACGTGGGAAGTAGCCAGAGTGGTGCCCGGGCGGGCTCCATGGATAGCTGGCCGCAGACGATGGACGAACTGAACAACGCCTACAACTGTGGTCCGTATGCGGACAAAGAGTCGGCCAAGAAGTGCAAGAAATAAGCGTGTTTTTTGATCGCTCAAGTGCTGCTGAAGGGGTCAGCTACACGCTGGCCCTTTCTCTTCGGGCAATAACTCCGTGGCGGCCGCACGGCGCTACGCAAGGACCCGGCTTTCGATTTCGCCGCGCTCGATCGTCAGCGTCACGTCTGCGAAGGTCTCGAGCAGCTTCGGGTTCGACTCTGTGATCAGCAGGGTAATGTCCCGGTCCTGCGAACGAAGCCGACGCAGCGCCTCGGCGTACCTCTGCGCCAGCACAGGGGCGAGGCCCTGGAACGGCTCGTCCAGAATGACGAGGCGGGTGCCCAGCATCAGGGCGCGCCCGAGGGCGACCATCTTGCCTTGGCCGCCCGAGACGGAGCCCGCCGGGCGACCCGCCAGTTCCTCGAGCTCCGGCAGGACGGAGTAGGCTCGCTCCAGCCGCCGGCGCGCCTCTTCCGCGCTAAGTTTCGCGACGCGAGCGGGCAAAAGAATGTTTTCTTCCACCGTAAAGGCCGAGAAGAGACGACGGTCCTCGGGGGCGTAGCCGATGCCCAGGAAGGGCCGTCGGTGCGGAGGAACATGCCCCAGGTCCTGACCGCCCAGGCGCACGGTACCGCTCGCCTTCGTGAAGCCCATGATGGTCCGTACCGTCGTGGTTTTGCCGGCGCCGTTTCGCCCGATGAGCGCGGCGGTCGCGCCCGGCGGCAGCGAGAAACTGACGCTGCGCAGCACCGGCGCATCGGCGATCGCGACGTTGACGTTCTCGAAGTCCAGCATCGCCGTCATATGCCGATCACCTGTTCGCGGACCTTGGGATCGGCCAGAACCTCCGCGGGCGTGCCGACCTTTTGGATCTTCCCGACGTTCCACACCGCGACTCGGTGGGCATAGCGCTCCACCATGTCCATGTCGTGCTCGACGAAGACCGAGGTCACCTTCTCCTTGGCGAGCGCGGACGTCAGGATGTCCATGATCTCCAGCTTCTCTGCGGAGGCGACGCCCGAGGTGGGCTCGTCCATCAGCAGCAGTCTGGGCTTCAGCGCGAGCGCCAGAGCGATGTCGACCAGCTTGCGTTGTCCCTCGGGAAGCTCCCTCGCTTTGCGAGATGCGTACAGCTTGACGCCGACGAGATCCAGGAGGCGCTCCATTTCAGACAGCTCAGGCAGGGCGGAAAGAGCCCTAAAGCCGGAAGGGCTTCCCAGCCGCGAGGCCGCGGCGATCAGCATGTTCTCCATCACGGTCTGATCGAGAAAAAGCTGCGGTATCTGAAAGGCCCGCGCGATGCCGAGTTTGGTGATCGTGCGCGGGAGCTGCGCCGTGATTTCCTGGCCTAGAAAGGTGATGCTTCCGGCCTGCGGCCGCAGATAACCCGTCGAGATGTTGAGGAAGGTGGTCTTTCCGGCGCCGTTCGGTCCGATGATCGCGAGGTTCTCGCCTTGGAGCACGTCCAGATCGATACCGTCGGCGGCGACGACGCCACCGAACCGGATTTTGATGCCCTTCGCGGAAAGGAGGACGTTGGTCATCAATGTCCTCCCTGCTTCGCCTGGCCGTAGCGCTGCCTGAGACCTATCAGTCCGTTAGGCGCATAGAGAATGATGACGATCAAGACCACGCCGAGGATCAGTTGCCAGGTGTCGGCCAGGTGGGCCGCCGCATAGAAGCGCACGCACTCGAACATCGCCGCGCCGGCGAACGCTCCGAAGGCGTGGGCGCTGCCGCCGAGGATCGCGATAAAGACGAACTCGCCCGACTTCGTCCAGAACCCGAACTCGGGCGTGGCGATCTGCTGGATGATCGCCACCAGCGTGCCGCCGATGCCGCCGAGAAAAGCCGAGATCACGTAGCCTATCAGAAGCACGCGCCGTGCGGACGTCCCGAGGTACTCGAGCCGCGTCTCGTTCGATTTGATGGCACGCAGCATGTGTCCGAGCGGGCTATCGAGATAGCGTTGCACGCCGTAGAAGGCGACGACCGCGATCAAGAGGCTCACGTAAAGAATGACGTACTGGAAGGTTTCGGGCGTAAACGACAGCCCCAACAGGGCCGGACGAGGGACCCGGATGCCGTCGGCGCCGTTGGTGTAATGAAACATCTTCTCCAGCAGCGACCACAGCACCATCGAAAACGCCAGATTCAGCATTCCAAAAAAGATCTCCCGGTAGCGCACGACGAAGAGCCCGACGATGAGGCCGAAGACGGCGGAGGTTATGCCGCCCAGCGCGATGAAGAGCACGATGTCGCCGCCACCGACGTACTTGCCCCAGAACGCTGCGGTATATGCCCCGGTAGCGAAGAACATTGCATGTCCGAACGACACCTGTCCCGCCTGCAGCAGAAGAATGATACCGAGGACGACGATGCCCTTCGCGAGGATCAACGCGAACAGGGTTGCCCAGCTCGCTACAAAAAGGGGCGCGACGGCGCTGGCCAGAAAGAAGATGGTCGCGATCGTGGTGACCGGCTTAATGCGACCGCTCATCATATTTTCCTTACCTGCACGGCGCCGAACAGGCCGAACGGACGCACCAGAAGCACCAGCACCATCAGCAGATAGGGAACGAGAACTTCGAATTCCGGCTGGAGATAGATTACGAAGGCACGGGTCAGGCCGATCATCAGCGCGGTGAGCGCGGTGCCCTCGATCTGGCCGAGACCCGCGGTCGCAGCGACGGCAAAGGAAAGCACGATCATATCGGCGCCCATTCCAGGGACCAGCGAGGTGGTCGGCGAGGCCAGCGCTCCTCCCAACGCGGCCAGACTCGCGCCGATGACGAAGGTGACGAAATATACGCGTTTTGCGTCAATCCCGATGGCCGTCGAAGCTTCGCGATCCTCCGTGACCGCAAGGATCACCGCTCCCGACAGCGTCCTGCGCAGGAAGTAGCGGAGCCCGAACAGCGTCGCCAAGGCGACTCCGGGCAGCAGAATGACCTGGTACGACGTGTAGCTGACGCCGAACACGGCGATGTTGGGAAGTAGTCTCAGTGGCTCCGCGGCGAAGATGGGCTGCACGCCCCAGATCAGACGCTGCAGGTTGTCCATGATCATGAAGGCGGCGAAAGTGATCAGAAGCTGGAGGACGTCCTCCTGTCCGGAGAGCGGTCGCAGCAGAAACCGTTCGATGAAACCGCCGCACACGACGCCGATCACGATGGAAGCGGCCAGCAGCGCGGGATAGGTGAGCCAAGGCGAGATCGGCGCGATTGCAAGGCTGAACGTCGCAGCCAGGTAGGCGCCGAACGCGTACAGCGAACCGTGCGCGACGTTGACCACGCGCAACACGCCGAAAATCAGGCTGAGCCCGACCGAGACCAAAAACACCAGTGCGGCGTAGCTGATCCCATCGAGGATCGCCAAGATAGCGAGTGTCGAGTTCATGATGGCCTTCGGAAAAGGTCCGTCCTCCGGGACGAGGCACGGAGGACGGGGATCAAAAATCGAGCGTGCCGTTATTGAGCTTTGAAGATCGGCACGTCCATCTTGACGAAGTCCGGCTTGAGCGTCTTGAGCCACTCAACCGACCGTACGCCCGCCGGGTTGGTGATCATCTTCGGATCGAAGATCATCATGTTGTCGAGCAGCTTGAAGTCGTACCCCGGAACGGACTTGGTGACGCCGACCAGCTGAGCTTCGAGACCCTGGTTGTCCTCGGGCCGCAGCGTAATCGGACGGCCGAAGCCGGTGGCGAACTCGATGCCCGCCGTCGCGTCGACGACCTGTTCGCGCGTGGGCCAGTTGCCGCCGTTGGACTTGATCGCCTTGTCGTAGGCGGTCTGCAGGGCCTTGAACGCCTGCGCCATGTGATAGACCGGGTAGATCGGCCAGGCACCGGTCTTCGCCTTGAAGGCTTCATTGAACGCCTTGAAGGCCGCGTCGTTCTTCTTCTCGGGATGCAGGAACCAGTGGTCTCCGCGTGCGCCGACGATCAGTCCTTCAGGCAGGTCTTTGCCCAACCGCTGGATCGATGATTCGCCGATCCCGAGCACGAAGGTCGACTGCTGCAACAGGCCGCGCTGACCGGCCTGGCGGACCAGCGTGTCGAGATCTCCACCCCAGGACGTGGTCAGGACCACATCCGGCCGCAGCGCCAACAGACGGGAAACCTCAGTGGAATAGTCCGGTGCGCCGAACTTCGGGAAGAGTTCCGCGACGACTTGCACGTCCGGCTTCATCGCCTTGAGCGCGGTCGAAAAGATCTCCCAGCTCTCCCGACCCCATGCATAATCCTGATTGACCACCGCGATCGTCTTGAAGTCGGGTTTGGTCTTGAGCAGGTAAAGGAGCACGGCCAGCATTTCCGGCGTGCCGTTCGCCTGAGTCCGGAAATTGTAGCGGTACTTCTTGGTTTCGAGGATGGAGGCCGCACCGCAGTCCCACATGAAATTCATGACTTTGAGGTCTTCGGCGACCGGCACCAACTGGGTGCAGCTGCCCGACGAGATCGAAGCAAACGTGGCATCGACCTTTTCGTCCTGCACAACGCGTCGGTAGTTCGAGACGAGCGCTTCGCCTCCCGCGCCTTCGTCGATGAAGGAGAGCTTGACCGGCACGCCGCCGATGCCGCCCTTCTTGTTGAGGTCCTCCGCGATCATCTCCGCCGCGGCCTTCGCCGGCACACCGAAGACTGACGCAGGGCCCGACAGGAACGTCGTGATGCCGATTTTGAGCTCCGACGGCTTGTTCTGCGCAAGCGAGGGGCCCGTAAAGCTCGCAACTATAAGCCCGGCCGCAACCGCAGCCTTGAGAAACTGCATCGAAAGTCCTCCCTGTTTTATTGTTGCGCCCGGTTTCAGCCGCCGTGCGCTTCTTCTTGCAACAACGCTACTATAATTGTCGCGTGTTGCCAGCCCTCTTCTGCCATTCACGAGCCGACGAATTCAGTTCGACGCCGCCCCCCATTTTGTCGGAAGCGCATCGATCGAAACGGACAAGGCCCCCAAAATGGTCGATGCCTTTAATTCCATGATGCGATAAAAGCTCCGGCCAGAGCCCGCTGCGGGCCATTCGTGCCTGCCGTTGCTCTGCGACATAGGCGCTCCCGTTCCAGCAACAAACACCGAACGCGCTTTGCGCTTTTGGCCCGTTGCTGACTTCCCCTTTTGACCGCGCACGGTCGGCTTCCAAGGGCTGAGCGGAACGCTGCCGTGGAGCTGCCGAGGGCAGCCTTGACCCAAAACGGAAGTCGCCCCTCTTGGCCTATTCAACGGCATAAGGGTTGAGCTTCGGAAGGCCCTGCTTCCACTTCACCCATTCTTCGGCGTCACGGAGGGACACGAAGTCCGCAACAGGAATGTCCTCGCGATCGGGGCGACGCTCACTGATCCGCTAGCCGCCCTCGACCAGACGCTCGATGATAAAGCTCTCGACAGGCAGATCAAGGTTGGTCATTTCTAACTGTATCAATCTGTCGGCTCTAGCGGAAGCGTAGAGTGTTCATGAACGAAAATCTTGACATGGCCGAGCGGTGTGCTGAAATTTCCCAGACCACGAGCGACACGACACTTCGCTCGATATTTGGCAGGATGTCAGAACTGTATCGTCAGTTGCACGCGGAAGAGGAAAAACTTGCTGACTGGAAGAGCAAGCAAGACCCTTCGTCAACATTAGATTTCATTTTCAAGAAGCCGCGAGATTAAGATCACGGCAAGCCGCGAACCTTTGGATGATCGAACTCGACTGGAAGGATCAGAGGATGACGGCCTCGGACTTAATTTGCTCCTTTTGTGGAAAGGAGCCGAGAGAAGTTGTTTCCGTGGTCAACGCCGTATCCGTGAGCGTACAAGGTCAGCAGACCGCCGGTGCTATTTGCAATGAATGCGTTGAGCTTTGTGTACAGGTCATCGGTTTGCAAAAGCCGGAGTGGCTTGAGCGACATCGCCAGTTCGTCGCTACGCTAGGAAAGTGATAGGCGACTCACCTGTTGGCCCTTAGCGGGCTGCCGCAGCATGGGGCGCCACGGCAACTTTTGACCCGTTGCAGACATTCGGTGTCGCCGGTTACATCAGCTTCGTGTTTAGCGTGTGAGCGTCGCTATGAACCAAAAGGTCGCGGAAGGTACCTGGTATTACGACGGCAATGTTCGGCGGCGCATTGCCGTTTATAGAAAAGAAGCACGTCTCGCGTCGTCGAGATTTAAGCGCGACACTGACGAAGAGCCGTCGATAGATGAGACCCGACCGATACCGGAAACGAAGGACGGGTTCTTGTACTATTGTCTGCTCACTAACTCGGGGGAACACCTCTCCCTGGCTGAGGCTAAAGCCTGGGCGGACGCCCAGCCGTGGGGTCCCGTCAAATGGGAGTAACTGCAGTTTACCACGTCCGTTGTTGGCCCATCGCTTTCGTTAGGCGTAGCGAGGAGTTGTCCGGAAACGGGGGTAGACTGGAAGCGCCCGACCACTGGGCAAATCGGCGGCTTTTGACCCGAGGCAGACGTTAGCGGTCAGTCTTTCATGCCATCCACACCTGGATGATCTTTGTTAATTTCGTCGTGAAGCATGGTGTCCATCCGAGCGATGATATCGCCGACCGATCTCCTCAATTTCAGAAACTCATCTGCTGGAGAGGCTTCTTTGGCGAGCATGAGCGCCAGCGATAATTCCTCAATTGCCCGCTCTACGTGCTGTTTCAATTGTGCAGCCGATTTCGCGTCCATAGAACCATCTCGCAGGAAGGGGCCTGCCTTGCAAACGGCAGCATACCCGCTTTTAGACCAAAACTCCTTTCAAATCGCTGGAGCGCTACTCTTCCGTTAATGGCCCATCGCGACATACTGCGCCGCCGCACGAACTCGGTCGCTATAGGAGCAAAGCAGACATGGCTTTTGGCCGCATCACGCCGCCGGATTTTATCGGTACACCGCCTAGGGCCTCGCCCCCACCACTCTGGTCAGCATCGGAAAATGCCTGTTGCCGCCTGCGAATGGCGGGAATTTCGCGAAGTCGGCACGCATGTGCTTGATCACGTCGGAGCCGAGTGCGTGCGCGAGGGCTTGCGGGCTGTCGAACACCAGCTTGTTGCGCTGCATATGCTCGACGCGCTGCGACGGCAGCCGGTCGACCCAGTCGATGCGGGTGTAGATCTCGATCTGGCGGACGTTCGGGAAGGTCCGCATGATCGACGGGTGGTGCTCCAGATAATGCAGGTTCCAGGCGTTCATATCCTCGGCCGGGCCGGGATAGTGCACGAGGTAACTGCAGGGGGTCGTCGTTCCCGCCGGATGCTCTGCGACATCGACCGGAAACGGGCGCGTCAGCATCACCTGGTGTGTGATAGCGAGTCCGGTGAGGCCGGAGAGACCGGCCCCTGTTGCGAGGCCGGCAAGGACGCCGCCGCGGTCCATCGCCGCCTCGCAGGCGAACAGGTCGGGAAACCGGAGTTGCAGCGCAAAGGCGGGGCCGGCGCCGTCGGCCTTGTAGGGATGGTCGACCGACTGTTCGAGCGGCGTGAACAGCAGGGCCTCGGTCATGCCGGGGATCGATCCGACGAGCTCCGCCACAGTGGCAACCTCATCAGGACGAACTCGCCGTTCGCCTGTGGAATCGGAGAATGCCATGAACAGCGAGATCATGCGGGCATAGCCTCGGTCCCCTCGCCCGCGCTCACATGCGTTATCAGTGCGAAGCGAATGTCATCGGGCCATGGGATCGCATGGTGATCGATCAGCGAGGTCGCAGCAAGGATCTGCCGCGCGCGCCAGCGCGGGCCATTCGCGCCGGAGATGATATGCTCGAGATGGAGAGATGACCCACCGACCCTGATGATGCGCAGGTTGAACGTCAGGAGATCGCCGAACATCGAGGGCCGGGAAAAATCGCAATCAAGGTGTACCGTGGGCGTTCCGATCTTCCGGACCGCGATCAGCTCCGGCCATGGAAAACCGATTCCAGCCCAGAAATCTTCGACGACGCCGTTGAGAATGTGCAAATAGGACGGGAAGTACGCGATCCCCGAGGGATCGCAGTCTCCGAACCTGAGCACGCGATCGAACGAAAAATTCGTCATCAGATCGCAACAACGGGGTGGCGGATGACGCCGACGCCGTCGATGCCCGCCTCGACCACGTCACCCGGCCAAAGCCATTCCTGCGGGCTCATGCCGGCGCCGACGCCTTCAGGCGTACCGGTGGCGATGATGTCGCCCGGCTCGAGCGTCATGCCCGACGAAATGTCCGCTATCAGCACCGGAATGTCGAAGATCATGTATTTGGTGTTGGAGTCCTGCTTCATGACCCCGTTCTTGGTCAGCCACAGCCGCAGATCGTGTGGATCAGGAATCTCGTCCGCGGTCACGATGCACGGGCCGAAGGGCGCATAAGTGTCCATGCCCTTGGAGAAAATCCACTGTCCGGCGCGGCGATTGTCGCGCGCGGAAATGTCGATCATCACCGAATAGCCGAAGACGTGGTCCATCGCCTTGTCGGGCGCGATGCGCGTTGCGGTCTTGCCGATGATGACGGCGAGCTCGACCTCCCAGTCGAGCTGCTGCGTCATCTTCGCATTGTGCTGGATCGCCGCGCCCGGGCCGATCACGGAGGTCGGCGGCTTGGAGAAGACGACCGGCTGCTTCGGCAGGTCCTTGTCCGTATCCAGGCTCTTGGCGGATTCCGCCACATGCGCCCGATAGTTCAGCCCGATGCCGAATATGTTTTTCCGCGGCCGCGGGATCGGCGCCTGCAGCTTTACATCCTCGACCGCGACCGCCGAGCCGGCCGGGAAGCGGCCATGGGCGTCCGCCAGTGCACGCTTAAGCGCAGGCAGCAGGGTCACGCTGTTGTCGATGAACGACAGCATGTCACCCGGCCATGTCACGCCGCTGGACGCACCAAGGTGCTCGACATCGACGACCAGTCCATTGACGAGGGCTCCAAGACGGGCACCGCTGGAGCCCAAGGTGTAGGTGACGAGACGCATGAAGGCTTCTATCCGGCTGTTCTGGTTGAATTCTGCAAGGGCCTATCAGGCGGCAACCGACTGGTAACCGCTATTATCGCCATAGGCCTCTTCCCGATAGAGCCCGAGGCTTTCGATGACGGGCAGGTCGTTGAAGCAGAACAGGCAGGCATCCTCGCTCGCTGAGGCATTGCCGTGCTCGTGCCAGGCCCAGGACGGAACGCAGAAGATGTCGCGCTCTTCCCATTCGAGCCGCTTGCCGCCGATGATCGAATAGCCGCGTCCCTTGGCCACCTGGTAAATGAAGCTGCCGGTGTGCCGATGCGACTTGGTCTTCTCGCCGGGGCGCAGCAGCTGCATGCTCGCACCGATCGTCTGCATCACGTGCCCGCCGGTGACCGGGTTGACGTAGTTCATGAGGATGCCGTCATAGGGTGAGCCATCGGTCGCGGCCGCATATTTCTGCAAGGACTCGTAGGTCGGCTCCCACTCATATTTGAACATCGGCGAATAACCCTTCGACCAGCGCGAGTCCGCCGGCCGAAGACCGGGATTGCCCCAGGTCCGGGTCATGTCGTCCACGGGATAGCCGGACGGCTCCTGCTGGATGTTCGGATGCACGACGAAGAAATTGGCTTCCAGCGCGTTGACGAGCGGGATGTCCAAGCCATCTTGCCAGATGCAGACCGAGCCGTCGCCTTCGACACCATGCTCGTGCCAGGTGCCGTTCGGCGTCAGCACGAAATCCCGCGCGCCCAGCGTCATCTTGTGACCGTCGACGATGGTGTAGGCGCCCGCGCCCTCCATGATGAAGCGCAGCGCCGAGGCCGAGTGGGCATGGGCCGTGGCGACCTCGCCGGGATGCATCACCTGCAATCCGGAATAGAGCCAGCCGACCGCGGCCGACACGTCGCGCCGCCCGGGATTGTTGAGATAGATCACGCGCCGCCCGGCTTTCTCGGGCGAGACCAGCTCGACCGAGCGCAGCACGTGCTCGCGCAGATCCTTGTAGCGCCAGAGCACGGGAACCGAGGCCGATTGCGGCGCCCACGGCTCGATCTTGTTGGCGACGGTCCAGAGCGCTCCGGCTTCGTACCTTTCGAGATCCTTGTAATAGGCCTCGAGCTCGGGGGTGTCCTCGACATTGGCCCGGCCGATCACGTTCTCGCGCATCCTATCCTCCAAGTCCTGTCTTATGATCCCGCACCCTCAAGCGAACCGGCCCGTCATTCCGCTCGACCTGGAATCGACGAGAAGCCCGCCTGCTCTTGGCCGGCGACGGCTTCCGCCTCTGTCAGACCGAGCGGCGTCTGCGGACGACGGTTGACCCGCAGATCGAAAATGTCGAACCGGTTATAGTGCCCGACGATGTCGTGCATCTGCTTCGGCTGGATGCAGCGATCGAGGTCGATGTCGGCATAGACGATGCCTTCGTCGTCGATCAAGGGATCGCCGACCACGCGCCCGTCCGGACCGATGATACCGGAGAATGCGCTCGACTTCCGTTGCAGACGTGCGCGTGCGTCGGGAACGACGGTCTCCATCGCCGCGATGATCTCCTCCGACACGGTCGAGCAGGAGACGATCGTGAAGATCTTGCCTTCGAAGGAGTGGGCAATCGCGCGCAATTTGATCGCCTCCGCCATGTCATAGTCGGGGGGCGCGACCGGAAGCGAGATATAGCTGGCGACGTGCACGAGCTCGCCCTGCCCGAGCAGCGCAAAGCGCGCCAGCGTGTTGGTGTTCTCGCCGCAGGCCAGGCCTCCGAGACGCCCGATCTCGGTATCATAGACGCGCAGGCTCGACCCGTCACCGCCGGTCCAGGTCAGCTTCTCTGCCCAGGTCGGCACCAGCTTGCGATGCTTGCCGAGCAAGGCGCCGTCAGGACCGATGAAAACCAGCGTATTGTAGATCGCGCCGAGCGAGACCGGGCTGCGCTCGTTCACGCCGAGCACGACGTGGCATCCCGTATCGCGCGCGGCCTTGCAGACGATTTCGACCTCCGGCCCCGGCACCAGCACCGACGCCTTGGCGAGCTTCTCGAACCATGCACTGCCGGTGACGGGATCGGTGATCCAGTTCCAATAAGGATAGCCGGGAACGAACACTTCGGGGAACGCGACGAGCTTCGCCCCGTTGGCTGCGGCCTCACGGACCAGTGAAGCCGCCTTCTCCGCGGTCGCGCTTGCGTTGAGATAGACTGGTGAAGCCTGGACGGCGGCAGCTTTAAAGCGAGGCAGCTTCAGCATCGGCCCTACCCTGTCGCTGGCTCATGACCGCCTTGTCGGAGAGAGCATCCGCAAGCGTGATAGCATGGCGCGGCGTTGACTTACTTCACATGTAAACGTATGCTATCGCATATTTCTGGAGGGTGCAATGGCTGAACGGTCTTTTGCTCGCGAGGTCGAGGATCTCAGGCTCGGCGATGGCGACACGTTCCGCGGCGAAGGCATCCTCGCCATCACCAAGGCGCTGCTGCAATCGGGGGTCGCCTATGTCGGCGGCTATCAGGGCTCGCCGATCTCGCACCTGATGGACGTGCTGGCCGACGCCAAGGACGTGCTCGACGATCTCGGCGTCGTATTCCAGAGCTCGGCCAACGAAGCAGCCGCCGCGGCGATGCTGTCGGCATCGGTGATGTATCCCCTGCGCGGCGCGGTGGCG
The DNA here is from genome assembly GCF_020193625.1 of Bradyrhizobium sp. IC3123. Lineage (NCBI taxonomy): Bacteria > Pseudomonadati > Pseudomonadota > Alphaproteobacteria > Hyphomicrobiales > Nitrobacteraceae > Bradyrhizobium > Bradyrhizobium sp. IC3123. Next base: position 906,376 of record NZ_JADYVF010000002.1, read on the forward strand.
TGGAAGTCGACCGTCGGGACCAACGTCGCCTCCGACGCCCTTGCCAACCTCGCCTCGGGCGGTGTCACCGGCGGCACCATGGTCATTGTCGGCGAGGACTATGGCGAAGGCTCCTCCATCATGCAGGAGCGTACCCACGCCTTCGCGATGAAGTCGCAGATGTGGCTGCTCGATCCCCGCCCCGAGCATGAATGCATCGTCAATCTGATCGAGAAAGGCTTCGAGCTCTCCGAAGTCTCCAACACGCCGGTCATGCTGGAGGTGCGCGTGCGCGCCTGCCACATGCACGGCAGCTTCGCCTGCAAGGACAATGTCAGGCCGGCGCACACCATCAAGGACGCGCTCAACAATCCCAAGCGTGACGTCAACCGCATCGTGCTGCCGCCGGCGGCCTATGAGCACGAGCAGGAGAAGATCAAGACGCGGATGCCCGCGGCTGTCGGATTCATTCGGGACAACAAGCTGAATGAGTGGATGGGGCCGAAGCAGGGCAAGGTCGGCATCATCATGCAGGGCGGCATGTACAACAACGTCATCCGCGCGCTGCAATATCTCGGGCTGTCGGATGCCTATGGCAACACGCAGATCCCGCTCTACATCATGAACGTCACCTACCCCGTGATCGATACCGAGGTTGCGGAATTCTGCCTCGACAAGGACGCCGTGCTCATCGTCGAGGAAGGCCAGCCGGAATATCTGGAGCAGGCGATCAATACGGTCTTGCGCCGCAAGGACATCCAGGCGCGCGTCCACGGCAAGGACGTGCTGCCGATGGGCGGCGACTACACCGCGCAGGTGCTGCTCGGCGGCGTCAGGGAATTCCTGGAGAAGACCGAGCCGCGGCTGCTCGGCAACCGTCCGCCGGCGCCGGACGCAGCGCCCGTGCTCAATCACCCCGCGGTCGAGAAGCTCAAGCAGGTGGTGCCGGCGCGCCCGCCCGGGCTTTGCACCGGCTGCCCGGAACGGCCGATCTTCGCCGCCATGAAGCTGGTCGAGGAAGAGCTCGGCCAGCACCACGTCTCCGCGGACATCGGCTGCCATCTGTTCTCGATCCTGCCGCCGTTCAACATCGGCGCGACCACGATGGGCTTCGGCCTCGGCCCGGCCTCGACCTCGGCCTTCAACGTCAAGGCGGACAAGCGGTCGATCGCGGTGATGGGCGACGGCGGCTTCTGGCACAATGGACTGACCAGCGGCATTGGCAATGCCGTGTTCAACAAGCATGACGGCGTGTTCGTCATCGTCGACAATTACTACACTTCTGCCACGGGCGGTCAGGACATCCTGTCCTCGCGCGCGGTCAACAAGCGCCGCAAGACCAACAACTCGATCGTGCAGGCGGTGAAGGGCATCGGCGGCCAGTGGGTGCGCCAGCTCGACCGCACCTACGACGTCGGCAAGATGCGCGACACGCTGAAGGAAGCGCTGACAACGAAAGAGGAAGGCCCGAAGGTCATCGTCGCGTCCTCCGAATGCATGCTGAACAAGCAGCGGCGCGTGAAGCCGCAGATCAACAAGGCCATCAAGGACGGGACGCGCATTGTCAAGGAGCGCTTTGGCGTCGACGAAGACGTCTGCACCGGCGACCATGCCTGCATCCGCCTCTCCGGCTGCCCGTCACTGTCGGTGAAGCAGCTCGACGACCCCTTGCGCGACGATCCGGTCGCGGCGATCGACAATTCCTGCGTCGGCTGCGGCAATTGCGGCGAGGTCTCCGAGGCCGCCGTGCTCTGCCCTTCGTTCTATCGAGCCGACGTCATCCACAATCCGACTCGCTGGGACATGTTCAAATCCAGGGTCGCGATGAGCGTGATCGGCTGGCTGCAGCGTCGGCGCGACCGCCGGCGTCCGGCGCTCGAGGCACTGGCATGAGGGACGAGACGGTCCGGCTGGCCCTCCCCGCCGCAGGCGAAGCGACGGAGCGGCCGATCTCGATCGCGATTGTCGCGATGGGGGGCCAGGGCGGCGGCGTCCTGACCGACTGGATCGTTCAGCTCGCCGAGAACCATGGCTGGGTCGCGCAGTCCACCTCGGTGCCCGGCGTCGCCCAGCGCACCGGCGCCACCATCTACTATATCGAGGCGATGCCGCCGCTCGACGGCCGCAAGCCGATCCTGTCGCTGATGCCCACCCCGGGCGACGTCGACGTGGTGATGGCGGCGGAATTCATGGAGGCCGGGCGATCGATCCTGCGCGGCCTCGTGACGCCGGATCGCACCACGCTGATCGCGTCCAACCACCGCTCGTTTGCGATCGGCGAGAAGATCGCGCCGGGCAACGGCATCGCCGACGGCGGCGCCGTGACCGGCGCCATCGGCATTGCGGCGAAGACCGAGATCATCTTCGATCTGAACGCGCTGGCGATCGCGCATGGCAGCGTCATCTCGGCCGCGATGTTCGGCGCGCTCGCAGGCGCGGGCGTGCTGCCGTTCAGCCGCGACAGCTATCTCGACGTCATCCGCACCGGCGGCAAAGGCGCCAAGGCCAGCGTCGAGACGTTCGAGGCCGCCTTCGAGCGGGTCAAGACCGGCCCGACCGAAGTTGCGGCCCCCGCGCCAACCAAACCGACCGACGATACCCCCTCTTCCGCGACGCCCGATCCGCAGCTTGGCGAGCTCGTCGCAAGATTGAATGGGGAGCTGCCCCAGCCTGCACTCGGCATGGCTCGTGCAGGCTTGCGGAAGGTCGTCGACTTCCAGGACATCGCCTATGGCGGCGAATATCTCGACATCCTCAAGAGGTTGCACGCAGCCGACCGAAACGCCGGCGGTGACGCACATGCCTATGCCTTCACGGAAGCCGCGGCGAAGTACCTCGCCAACGCCATGACCTATGACGACGTCATCCGCGTCGCCGACCTCAAGACGCGCGCCGGCCGCCGCGCGCGCATCGAGAGCGAACTCGAGATGTCGAACGGACAGGTGCTTCAGACCACCGAGTTCATGCATCCCCGCATGGAGGAAGTGATGGGCATGCTGCCGGCAGGCTTCGGCCGCTGGCTCGGCGCGCGGCCGCGCCTGCTCGGCTGGCTCGATCGCCGCGTCAACCGGGGACGCCGGGTGCGAACCTACTCGCTGCCCTGGTTCCTGGCCCTCTATGTCGTCGGCGGAATGCGCGGCCTGCGCCGCCGCTCGCTGCGTCACGCCATCGAGACGGCGCACCGGGATTCATGGCTCAAGGCCGCGACCGAGGCGGTCGGCACCAATTACCAGCTCGGCATCGAGATCCTGCAATGCCGACGCCTCGTCAAAGGCTATTCAGATACCCACAGCCGGGGGCTGTCGAAATTCGACAGGACGCTCGCGGCGATCAAGCTGGTGGAGCGCCGCGAGGATGCCGCCGACTGGGCGCGCCGCCTGCGGGAGGCCGCGCTGAAGGACAGCGCCGGAACGGCGCTCGACGGCGTGATCCAGACCATCAAGACTTTCGCATGATTCCACGGGCGCCGGAGGCAGGATTGGATTGCCGTTCGCTCCGCAGGAGGTCAGGATCAGACCGCTTGACTACGATTCTCAGGTTGTTAATCGGAGCGAACGACCCGCGGTAATTCCCTTCACTTGACGAGACATTCTGTACTCGATGGTCATGCGATGCCGGCAGCACTCAAGGAGAACATTGTTCCCGTCCCTGGGCAGATCGAAACCCGGCTCTGGCTCCAATTGCTGTCGCTGCATGGTGAGCTGTTCGCCTCGCTCAATTCGATGCTGAGTTCGGAGTTCGGCCTGTCGCTGGCAAAATTCGACGTGCTGGCCCAGCTCGATCGTTACCAGGAGGGCCTCGCGCTCGGGCAATTGTCGCAAAATCTGAAGGTGACCGGCGGCAATGTCTCGGGGCTGGTGCAACGTCTTCTCGCCGACGACCTCATCAGCAGGGAGATGTCGAGCGAGGACCGGCGGTCCTTCATCGTGCGCCTGACGCCGAAAGGCGAAGCTCTGTTCCGGCAGGCCGCCGAAATCCACAAGAAGCATCTCGCCAGACGGCTCGAGAACGTCCCGGCCCGGGAGCTGGACAGCGCGCTGTCCGTGCTGAAATCGCTTTCCTCGAAACTTCATACCGAGAGCAAGAAGCAAAGTCGCAAGAGATAATGGCCAGAGAATCCAAGAGCAGATGGAAGTCGGGTCCGCCGAGGACGAGGGACCAGCTGCAAACCTATATTCCGTATCTGTTCAACCGGCTCGCCAATCGCTGGAACCTGGATCAGAACCGTGATTTGAGCGAGCACGGCATCAACAATGTCGTGTTCCGGACGCTGTCGGTGCTGTTCATCTACAGGACGCTCACGGTCAACGAGGTCGCCGTTCTCGCGGTGACCGAGCAGTCGACGGCAAGCCGCATGGTGGAGTCCATGGTGTCGTCGGGCCTCGTCAAGCGCGAGATCGCCGAGGAGGACCAGCGCCGCCGCGTCGTCGCCCTGACGCCGGAGGGCGAAGCGCTGCTGCGCAAGATCTGGCCGATCATGGCGAACAATTACGACAGGCTGGTCGCGGGCATCGAGCCCGACGACATCGAGGTCTGCGCGCGCGTGCTGGCCAAGATGGTCGAGAATATCCGCCAGAACCAGATCTAGGACGCGCGCGTCAAGGCCCGAGGCCGACGAGGCTGGTACCGCCGCAGACATAGAGCACCTGGCCGGTGACGAAATCGGAGTGCTCGTCGAGGAAGAACGAGATTGCGTGCGCGACGTCCTCGCGCGAGCCGAGCCGCCCGACCGGAACGTTGCGCGCCATCCGCTCCTGCTGCTCGGAGCCCTTCGGGATGATGCCCCAGAAATTATCGGTCAGGATCGGCCCCGGGGCGACGACATTCACGGTGATGCCGCTCGCGGCAAGCTCCAGCGCCCAGGTCCTTGCCATGCCGTGCACGCCGGCCTTGGTGGCCGAATAGGCCGAGCGCGTCACTGCCCCCATCGCGGCGCGCGAAGAGACGAACACGATGCGCCCGAAGCGGCGCGCACGCATACCTTCCAGCGCCGCCTGGGTCAGGAGCATCGGCGCGCCCAGATGCAACTGCGCCAGCATCAATATGTCTTCCGGCTTGGCGTCGGGCAGCAGGTTCGGCAGGATGATTCCGGCATTGTGGACCAGGCTGTCGACGGCGTGATCCCGGCAGATCTCCTGCGCGATCGCACGCGTCTGTTCGATATTGGTGAGGTCGGCGCGATAGGCCGCGAGCAGATCATGGGTCCAGCCGGGCTGCTCCAGCCCGACCGAGACCACGCGCTGCCCGCGCTCGACGAGCTTCTTCGCCAGGGCCTCGCCGATCCCCGAATTGCCGCCGGTGATGAGAGTGGTGCGGATCTCGCTCATGATCAGACCTTCTTTGATCAGACCTTCTTGATCAGACTTGCCGCTTCTTGAGGTCACGCAGATCGAAGAACGCGCCCTCGCCCATCAGCTTCCCGACGAAATCCTTCAACCCGCCGCGCTGGATCTTCTCGGTCGCGGTCAGCGGCAGGCTGTCGGCGAAGCAGATCCAGCCCGGCGCCTTGTAATAGGCCATCTGCTCGAGGCTCCAGCGCACGATCTCTTCGGCGAGCGCGCGGTCCGCGCCGGCCTTCTCAGTGATGATGACCGCCGCAACCTCGTCGCCGCGCACCTGGTCCGGCGTCGCCGCAACCGCGGCCTGCCGGATCGCGGGATGGCGGTTGAGAACGGATTCGACCTCGACCGCGGCGATGTTCTCGCCGGAGCGACGGATCACGTTCTTCTTGCGATCGATGAAGTGCAGGTCGCCGTCCGCATCGCGCGACACGATATCGCCGGTGTGCAGCCAGCCGCCGGCCCACGCCTCGGTGGTGGCAGCCGCGTTCTTGAGATATTCGCGGAAGAAACCGTAGCGCGGATCGGCGCCGGCGCGCCGCACCAGCAGCTCGCCGGGCACATCCACCGGCGCATCATTGCCGCCGTCATCGACGATCCGAACCTCGATCTCGGGGGCCGGGCGGCCAAAACAGCTGGTGCCGACCTTGCGCGGCTCGACATTGGCGGCGATGACGCCGCCGCTGCCGGTCTCGGTCATCGCCCAGGCCTCCAGCAGCGGAAAGCCGAAGCGCTGCTCGAACGTGGCATGCAGCAGCTTGTCGACGCCGGCGCCGAAGCCGAAGCGCACGCTGTGCGCGCGGTCCAGCTCCGATGGCGGCGCGCTCATCAGCATCGAGGGCATCACGCCGAGATAATGCAGGCAGGTGGCACGGCTGTCGCGCACCGAGGCCCACCAGCTGCGCGGGTGGAAGCGATCGAGCATGGTTAGGCAGCCGCCGACCGACAGCATCGCCATCAGAGACACCGCCATCGCGTTCATGTGGAACAGCGGCAGCGGCGTGATCATCCGCTCGCCGTTTGGCTTGAGGTCGATCAGCCCGCCGACGTCGCGATACCAGTTTCCGCAATGCAGGAAATAGGTGTTGGTGAGCACGCAGCCCTTGGGCTGGCCCGTCGTCCCCGATGTATAGAGCAGCGCGCATTCGCTCCCCTCGCTAGCTGAGGTCAAGGGCCGCGCACCGCCGAAGGGCGCGGGAACGTCGTCCTGATCGTCCACGACAGGGATCGGCCGGCCGGCCTGATGCGCGGCCAGCGCCACCTCCTCGCGCCGCTCGGCGAGGACGAACGCAGCATTCATCTCGGAATGCGAGATGATGTATTCGAGCTCGCTGAGACGGAGGTCCGGATTGATCGGCACCACGGAGACGCCGAGCGCATTGAGCGCGAACCACAGCTCGATGAAGACAGGCCTGTTCTGGAGCAGCAGCCCGACCCGGTGGCCTTCGCCGTAGCCGCGGCTCGCAAGCGCCGCGCGACGGCGCTCGACCCGGTCGAGCATCGCGCGGTAGGAAATCTCGCCCGTCGCAATGCCGTAGATGCCTGCGGTCTCCGGCAGCACGTTCAGGAAACCCGCCTCGCCGCGGCGGAGCGCGGTCTCTTGAAAACGGGCATGGACAGTGGTCGCAGCGGTCAAGGCAGTCTCACATGAAAAGCTGGATGTTGCCGAACGGCGCATCGAAATTGACGAGATCGACGCGCTTGAGCTTGATCTTCAGGGCATCACCGACCTGCACGAGCTCGTGCGAGGCCCATCCCGAATAGCGCTCCAGCATATCGCCGCGCGTCTCGGTGTAGATGTAGGAGGTCCGTGCCTTGAACATTCCGGCAGCAGGATCGCACGCGACGATCCGCGGTGCCTGGAGCAGATGATGGCAACGGCTCTTCGGCTTCTGGCTGAAGGTGCGCTCGCCGGCGAGCCGCTCGACGCGCACCTTCAGCAGCAGCAGATCCTCGTACATCAGTGACGGCTGCAGCACCGGATCCTGCTGCTGCCATTCCAGCGGCATCCAGTAACGCCCTTCGGGGTGAAACAGATCGAGCCAGGCCTGCCACTCCATCGTGTCGAGCAGCTCCGCCTCGCGATAGATGAAGTCCGTGATGGTCTTCTCGCCGATCATTCCGCAGCCTCGATGCGCTTGTCCATGTCCATGGTGATGAATTTCGCCCAGGCGTGAAACTGGTTGCGCATCTGCCGCTCGGACGTGCCGTTGATCACCGCCGTGACGTCCTGCTCTTCATGGCCGTCGTAGAGCCGCCGCAGATTGACCCATTGATTGCCGTTGGACTTCAGTCCTTCCTGCGCCCGCTCATACATTTCGAGGTCGTCGTGGCCGACAATCGAGGTCGGCGCGTTGATGAAGCGGTTGTACATCAATGCGCGCTCGTAAAGCTTGTCGGGGGCGCCGACCAGGCGATAGACCCAGCTCTCGACCAGCGTCTTGTCGACCGCGATCGGGATGAAATTGCGCAGGATCTGGACAGCGCCTTTCACCATGATGTTCGGGAAGTAGACGGTGTTGTGCCTGACTTCGCCAAGGATCTCATGCGCGCGCTGCTCGCCATAGGCTGCGACCATCTGGTCCAGATAGCCCGGGATATCAGAGTAGTTCGAATGGATGGAGTTGGCGACGCCGGTGTGGCCGTGGCCGTTCGGCCAGATCCGGATGCCGCTCTGCTCGTAGAACTCGTACGGGCTCATGAAGGGACCGTAGAGCTGTACCGCCATCGGTGTTTCCGTGGAATCGCCCTGCTCGCGCTTCCAGACCTTGACCGCGGTGCCGGCCGAGCTCTCATGCGCCACCATCGGATGGCAGGTGTCGGTCTGGTTCTCGACCAGCATCTTCCAATTGCACGTGTGCATGTAGCGGATCGGCGTCGCCTGGACTGCGAGCTTGCCCTCCGGCGAGCGGTCGACCATGTTGTCGATGGTCGAAAGACTTTCGCCGAAATAATCCTCGAAGGAGACGCCTGAAACGCTCAGGCGAGCGAAGATGAAATCGCGGTAGATGACGACGTTCCTGACCTTCGACAACCCCTCATTCGCCTGAGTGTCGCCGAAGCCGGTGCCCTCGTAGCCCTTCTTCAGCGGGATCGCGAGCAGGGAGCCGTCGGTCTTGAAAGACCATGCGTGATAGGGGCAGCGGAAGAACTTTCCGGTGTTGCCGCAGGGTTCGGACGCGATCTTCACGCCTTTGTGCGGACAGCGATTGTAGAACACATGGATGGAGCCGTCGGTATGGCGGCTGGCCATGACCGGCTGCCGGCCGATATTGGCGGTGATGAAATCGCCGGGTTTTGCAAGTTGACTGGCATGGCCGACATAGACCCAGCTGTTGGGAAACAGATGCTCCATCTCGAGCTCGAAGATCTCGGGATCGACATAGACGTCGCGATGCACCTCGGCCTCGCGCACCAGCGCCGCAATCGCGTGGGCATTCCCGCCGTATCTTTTCATGACGTCGCTCGCCTCCCCTAGAGATCCAGCACCAGACGTTCCGACTTCGCGCGTGACACGCAGATCTGCATGACCTTGTTGGACGCCCTCTCCTCGTCGCTGAGGATGACGTCGCGATGATCGGGGACTCCCGCGATCACGCCGCACTGGCAAATGCCGCAATCGCCGCGCCGGCAGTCGTAGAGCACGTCGAAACCGGCCGCCTCCAGCGCCTCGATGATGGTCTGCCCCGCAGCAACGCCGACAACCTGCCCGGTCGACTTGATCTCGACCTCGAACGGCCGGTCAGGCGATGACGGCTGCTCGGACTTGAAGAGCTCGTAATGAACGCGATCGGCTGACACCCCGGCGGCGGCCGCAGCGGCCTTCACCGCGTCAATCATGCCCGAAGGGCCACAGACATAGACGTGGGCGTTTGCTGCGGCATCGTCGAGCGCCGCGGCAATGTCGAGGCGGGATTCATCGCTGTCGTAGTGGACGGACAGCCCTCCGGCGCAGATCTCCTGCAATTGCGGCAGGAACGCCAGCAATCCTTGCGTGCGCCCGGCATAGTGCAGGCGATATGAGCTTCCCCGCGCCGCCAGTTCCGCCGCCATCGACAGAACGGGCGTGATGCCGATGCCGCCGGCGAACAGCAGCGCCGGCGCTGCTCCCTCGTGCAGTCGGAAATTGTTGACCGGCGCGCTCGCCTTCACGACGTCGCCGACCTTGAGCGCGTGCATGAACTGCGAGCCGCCGCTCGAAGCCTCCTCGCGCAGGACACCAAGCGCCAGCGCATCTTCAGGAAGTCCCGGCAACGCCATCAGCGAGTACGGCCGGTCTCCGCCATTCGGGAGCACGACGCGGAGATGCGCGCCTGCCTGCCATTGCGGCACGACGCCGTCCTCCACACCAAACACAAGGCTCCGTATGAACGGCGTCTCCGCGACATACGACCTGACCTTGAGCTTGAGCGGATGCACGTCCATTCAGGCATCTCACGGATTATATGAATTTGCATATTTTTAGACATGTAATAATTCGCTTGTCAATCGTCAGCGTGGGGCAGGTCCGGATGATGCAATCAATGGATCGCCAGCTGGCGTCTCGGGCGATCGCCCGCCGGCAACGTCAGTGGCCAGCCGGGGGGCTCGCTACCGGCTTGCCGCCGGTCGTCAGGCCCGGCGCATCATGCGCTCTCCTGCGCTCGGCATCGAGCAAGGATACAAGGGGCGAAAGCCGGCGGTAATGGCGATCCGGTGATACTTCGAGGCACCTGCCCATCTCGGCACGCAGCTCAGGAAGGCGGCAGGCGGCATACCGGACGCAACGAATGCAAGCTGGCCGACTTCATTCCAGAAATCAGAACTTACAACCTGACAGCGCCGCTCGTCCCCACGTGAGGGCACGTCGCGATCAAGCAGCAGCCGCCTGGTATAGGCATTCGCGAAGCCAGGCGTGGCCTTTGTCCTCCTGATTGCGCGGATGCCACAGCGCGACGATGCGAGCGGGCGGCAGATCGAGCGGCGGTGGCGTGAGATCGAGCTCGTGGGCGAAGCGGATCAGGAAGCGCCGCGGAAGGGTGCAGATGCAGTCGCTGTGCGCAAGGATGACCGGCGCCAGCGCATAGGTCTGGATCGAGACGGCAACGCGCCGAGAGCGGCCGAGCACCGCCAGCGCGTCGTCGACCAGGCCCGAGAAACCGCCGCCATCGGCGGAAATCAACAGATGGTCGAGCGCGCAAAAGCTGTCGAGATCGAGCGGACCGATGCCGCGGGGATGACCCTTGCGCTGTGCGGACAGGAAGCCGTCTTCGAACAGCGGCCGCTGCATCAGCTCGCCATGTGCGCGGTCGGCGCCCGTCACCAGGATGTCGATCTCTCCCCTTTCGAGCTGATCCACGACATCGCGCGCGGGGTGAACAAGGGCGAGCCGCGCCCGCTCGGCCATCGCGGTCAAGCGCGCGACCAGGCCGGGCGCCAGCGTCACGGCCGGATTCTCGTGGATGGCAACCACGAAGGTACGCTGGCTCTTGGCGGGGTCGAACACAGCCGGCCCCTCCACCATGCGACGGAGCTTGCCGAGCACGTCCGCAAGCGCCGTCTGCAGCTCCACCGCCCTCGTCGTCGGCACGACGCCGCGCCCGCTCGCCGCGGGCACGAACAGCGGATCGGCAAAGATCTGCCGCAACCGGTTCAGCCGCGCCGAGAGCGCAGGCTGCCCGATATTGAGCCGGGAGGCCGCGCGCGTCACGTTCCGCTCGCGCAGGAGAGCCTCCAGAGCCAGCAACAGACCGAGGTCGATCTCGGCGAGATCGTTATCATCGGCCGGCCGACCCCGGCCGTGTTCCGCATCCTGCATCGGTGGCACCTCCGTCTGGGGCATGTCGCGACCGCGACGAGCCGCGATACGAGGGTTAGGGCCAAAACGCCGGCGTGAAAAGCTGAGCCAGCGTCCTTTCCGATATCGACCATGTCGATGGGACCTATCGAGCCCGCGACTCTCCCCAAGGCTTGGCGCGCTTCGTACCTCACCGTCACCGCGGCCCGGGCAACCAGCCCTACGCCGCGGTCCAGTGGAGGACATCTTGATGATTCACGCGGCCAAGACCTATCACGTCGGCGAAGCATCCATCACGCGGATCGACGAGTTGCGGCTTGCCGCATTCAAGTTCGACGCGCTCTATCCGGGAGGCGAGCCGCGGGCGCTGGAGCGCCATCGCGACAGCCTGGAGGCGGGCTCGTTCGATGCTGCGACCGGTACCTTCATCCAAAGCATTCACAGCTGGGTGGTCAGGACACCGCACCACACGATCCTGATCGACACGGCCACCGGCAACGACAAGAACCGGCCGGAGATTCCGCCGCTTCACCGGCTCAACGAACCGTTCCTGGCGCGGCTGGCCGCAGCGGGTGTCACGCCGGAGCAGGTCGATTACGTGCTGCTCACCCACGTGCATGGCGATCACGTCGGCTGGAACACCCGCCTCGTCGACGGACGCTGGGTCCCGACCTTCCCGAATGCGACCTACGTCTTCTCCGCGATCGAGCAGGCCTATGGCGAGAGCCTCGCAACGGGCACAGAGCCGACCGGAACGGCCCGCCCGGCCCCGTCCCTCGGCCCCGCGCTGCGCAAGCCGGCCGACCGTGTCTATGACGACAGCGTCCGGCCGGTGATCGAGGCCGGACTTGCCAGGCTCATCGCGGTGGACGGGAGCGAAGCGATCGAGGGCATTTCGTTCGTCCCGACGCCCGGCCACAGCGTCGATCACGCCTCCATCCGGCTCGTCTCGCGTGGCGAGGAGGCGCTGTTCGCCGGAGACGTGATGCACCATCCGCTCCAGGTCTATGAGCCCTCGCTCAATTCGTGCTTCTGCGAATTCCCGGAAGCCGCATTGCGCTCGCGCGCTTTCGTGCTGGAGGACGCTGCCGAGCGGGGCTCAGCCATCTTCACCACCCATTTCGCACAGTCGTCGGTCGGCCGCGTCAGCCGGACCGGAGGACGCTTCACCTGGCAATTCATCTGAACGGAGAGCGATCATGAACCAGCACGCCAGCGCGCGCGCCGACAGGCCCGAGATCGTGGTCGAGGATCTCATGATCCCGAGCGACACGGCGGGAATTTCGCTTCACTTGCGCAACAAGCGCCCCGCGGCGCTCGAGACCTTCTCCGCCGAGCGAACCATCCTGATGATGCACGGCGCGACCTATTCATCGGGAAGCCTTTTCGATACGCCGCTCGGTGGCCTCTCGTTCATGGATCATCTCGCCGGCCATGGCTACGACGTCTTCGCGCTCGACGTGCGCGGCTATGGCCAATCGACCCGCCCGTCCGAGATGGACGCGCCGCCGGAGCAGTCCGAACCGCTCGTGCGCACCGAGGCCGGCGTGCGCGACCTCGCCAGCGCCGTCGCGCACATCCTGAAGCAGCGCAGGATCGCGCGCCTCAATCTGGTTGCAATGTCCTGGGGCGGCTCGGTGGCCGGTGCTTACACCGCGGGCAACAACGACAAGGTCGTCAAGCTCGCGCTGGTCGCGCCGCTTTGGGTGCTGCAGGGCCCAGCTCCTATCGATGCAGGCGGACGCCTCGGCGGCGATCGCAACGTTCCGGTGCTGGACTTCAGGACGCGCTGGCTCTCGGCTGCGCCGGAAGCGGCACGATCGAGCTTGATCCCGGCGGGCGGCTTCGAGCTCTGGGCCAACATCTCGCTCGCCACGGACCCGCAGGGCAGCGCGCAAACGCCTGCCATCATGCGAGCCGTCAACGGCCCGATCCTGGACATCCGCGAATACTGGGCCGCGGGCAAGAGGCTCTATGACGCCGCCGACATTCGCGTGCCCGTGCTCCTGGTCCACGCGGAATGGGACCAGGACGTTCCTATCGACTCGGCGCAGGACTTCTTCCTTTCGTTGAAGCATGCGCCATACCGGCGATGGGTCGAGATTGGCGAAGGCACGCACATGGTTCTGCTGGAGAAAAACCGTCTGCAGGCGTTCGATGCGATCAACCAGTTTCTCGGCGAAGATTACAGCTAGCGCGGCGTCCTGCTGCACCGCGAAAATCACTCGCGCCGCAACATTCAAAAATGAGACTGCCAGTCAAGCCGAACGAGGCCGCGATGGGTGCAGCGCATCCGACTTCGGTTAGCTTTCCTCCAAAGCCGCGGGCTTCGAGAGCCACGGGCACCATACGGTTCGTCGCGGCAACAAGCGATGACACAGGGAGGAGCACATGTCGAAATGCAGCATCGGACTGCTCGCGTTGAGCAGCCTGTTTCTTTCGGGCGCGGCGATCGCCCAGGAAAAGATCAAGGTGGGCGTGACCGCAACGCTCGAGGGCACCTACACGGTGCTCGGCGAGGACGGCATGCGCGGCCATCAGACCGCGCTCAACGTGCTCGGCAAGAAGGTCGGCGACAAGGAACTCGAATTCATCGTCGCTTCGACCGATGCAACGCCGGACTCCGCCGTGCGCGCCGTGCGCAAGCTGATCGAGCAGGACAAGGTACAGATCCTGCTGTCGCCGCTCTCCGGCGACGAAGGCATCGCGGTCAAGAATTTTGCCAAGAGCCATCCCGGGCTGACGTTCATCAATGCCGCATCCGGTGCGCAGGAAACGACCTATGTCGACCCGGCACCGAACTTCTTCCGCTACAACATGGACGGCGCGCAGTGGCAGATCGGCCTCGGCAAATACGCCTATGAAGAGAAGAAGTATCGCAAGATCGCGACCGTCGGCGAGGACTATTCCTTCATCTATACCCAGGTGTTCGGGCTGGTGCTCGAGTTCTGCGGCATGGGCGGACAGGTCACCAACCGGCAATGGGTGCCGCTGGGAACGAAGGACTTCGCCTCCGTCATCGCTGCCCTGCCCGACGACGTCGATGCCATCTATCTCGGGCTTGGCGGCGCCGACGCCGTCAACTTCCTCAACCAGTATCAGCAGGCCGGCGGCAAGGCGCATCTGATGGGCGGTTCCATCATGATCGACCAGACGATCCTGTCGTCGAAGGGCAACGCCAAGAACGCGCTGATCGGAACCATCGCGGCGAGCGGACAGGCCGACACCTGGGAGGATCCGGGCTGGCAGAAATTCGTGAAGGCCTATCAAGACGCCTTCCCGCCCAACAAGCGCTTCCCGAGCCCGTCGCTGCTCGCCACCAACTACTATAATTCAACCATGGCGCTGATCCTCGCACTGCGTCAGGTCAACGGCGATCTCTCCAACAACCAGGCCAAGTACAAGGAAGCACTGGCGAAGATCGAGCTCGACGCACCGAACGGCAAGATCAAGCTCGACTCCAACCGCCAGGCGATCGGCACCAACTTCGTCACCGAAGTCGTCGACGACGGCAAGGGCGCGCTGTTCAGCAAGGTCGTGAAGGTGATCCCGAACGTGAACCAGACGCTCGGCTACGACCCGGCCGTGTTCTCCAAGATCGGGCTGCCGAGCCGCACCGTGCCGGAATGTAAGAAGTACTGACGCATCACGTCAGGCAGACGCAACCGGGGAGCGACTCGCTGACGCGGTCGCTCTCCGCTCTTGCAATCTCGGCGGTGTTGTTGAAGGCTGGCCGAAAAGACAAGAACATTCGGGAGGGGAAGGCATGAGCCGTGCGCTCGCCGTCTTCCATGGCCGCTTCGGCCGGGCGACGGTTTATCAGTTGAACCGGCCTTTCAATATCCACGCCCATCGCGAAGGTCATCTGATCTTCCATGTCGGCGGCATGTCGGCATGCATTGACGTCTCCGACGGGCATTACGATCTCACCGAGACGTCGGTCGTCGCTGTCAATCCCTGGGAACCGCACAACTTTCTGCCGACCGATCTTGAGGGCGGCGCCATCTTCTTCGTGCTCTACGTCAACGCCGAATGGTTTGCGCCGGATGCCTCCGGCTCCGACCGGTTGCGCTTCGGCCGCACCCAGTTCAAGCGCACGCCAGCACTCGACAAGCACATCAGGCGGACCGCCGCGCTCGTGTGCGGCGCACCATCGCTCTCCAGTCTCGATTCCGAGCTGAGGCGGCTGATCGACATCTGCTACGACGAAAGCTGGCAGCAGGCCGAGATCGCGCGCGATCCGCGCGCAGGCGGCGCCGTCACCGACTTTCGCGTCCGCAAGTGCATCAAGATGATGTCGGAGAGCCCCGGCGCTGAAATCGAGCTCGACACCATCGCGCGCGAATCCGGCCTGTCGCGACCGCATTTCTACCGGCTGTTCCGCGTGCAGACCGGCGTCACGCCGAACCTCTATCTCAACACGCTGATCATGGAACAGGCGCTCGAAGCGCTGGTGGCGAGCGAGACACCGATCGCCGACATCGGCTTCGATCTCGGCTTCTCCTCACAGAGCGGTTTCACGCGCTTTTTTGCCGCCAATGTCGGGATGGCCCCGACCGATTATCGTCGCGCCGCCAAGGTTTTGCGCGCCTGAGCGCAGGCCACGAAAAGATACTCACGATCAAATGTCGCCCTCGCCGCTTGGCTAGGATGCCGGCAACGCGATCCCGGAAAAGAGGATCGCGCGTGACGGGAGGACGTTCGCTCATGGCAGGGCCAGCAGCCGGCAACGGCTTGCATGCCCCCTCGCCCCGCTTGCGGGGAGAGGGTCTGGGTGAGGAGGAGTCTCCGCAAGTGCGGCGGCAGTTTGGCTTGCGGAGAGTCCCCCTCACCCGGCGCTACGCGTCGACCTCTCCCCGCAAGCGGGGCGAGGTGAAGCCATGAGCCGCTTCGTCGAACGCCATCCGGCTTGGGCGCTGATTACGATCATCGCGATTGCGGTCGCGCTCTGGCTGATCTTCGCAGTCTGGCCGCCGGGGCTGGAAGAGGCGATCGGCCGCAAGCGCGTCTTCCTCAACGCGGTGTTCAACGGCATCACGCTCGGGGGCCTCTATTTTCTGGTCGCCAGCGGCTTCACGCTGATCTTCGGCCTGATGCGCAACGTCAACCTCGCGCACGGTTCGCTCTATCTGTTCGGCGGCTATATCGGTTATGCCATCAGCACATCGTCCGGCTCGTGGATCCTCGGCTTCATCGTCGCCTTCGTCCTGACCGCTGTCGTCGGCGTGCTGCTGCAGGTGATCGTGTTCCGCCGGATGGAGGGCCAGGATCTCAGGCAGACCATGGTGACGATCGGGCTGTCCATCGTGTTTGCCGATCTCATGCTATGGGCCTGCGGCGGCGACTTCTACCAGATCCAGACCCCGAAATGGCTGATCGGTCCCATCGAGCTGCCGCTGGTGACTGCGATCAAATCCTCGGGCGATCCGGTCTACCTCAGATATCCACTCGTCAGGCTCGTGATCTTCGTGGCCTCCGTTGTCATCGGCGTCGCGATGTGGCTCGCGCTCAACCGCACCCGGATCGGCATGATCATCCGCGCCGGCGTCGACGACCGCGATATTCTCGCCGCGACGGGCGTGCGCATCCAGCTCGTCTTCGTCGGGGTGTTCGCCTTCGGCGCGGGGCTTGCCGGCATCGCTGGCGTCGTCGGCGGCACCTTCCAGTCATTGTCGCCCGGCGAAGACATCCGTTTCCTGCTGGCGTCCCTCGTCGTCGTGATCGTGGGCGGCATGGGCTCGATTCCGGGCGCCGCGCTCGGCGCGCTGATCATCGGCCTCGCCGAGCAGCTCGGCTCGGTCTACATCCCGACCTACGCCATCGTCGTGACCTTCCTGATCATGGTGCTGGTGCTGGCGATCCGGCCGCAAGGCCTGTTGGCGAGGCGCTGAGATGTCGCTCGCCCACGATGCCCCAGTTGCCGTAGGCCGCGCCACCAAGGCGCAGCCCCCCGCCCGGACATGGCCGGAGATCAACAACCCCGCTGCCTGGGCCGTCGCGGCCATTCTCCTGATCATGCCGCTGATCGCGAGCAGCTTTTTTCTGATCGAGATCTTCGCGACCACGCTGATCCTCGGCACCGTGGCGCTGAGCCTCATGTTTCTTGCCGGCTATGGCGGCATGGTCAGCCTTATGCAGCTCACCATCGCGGGCTTCTCAGCCTACATGGTCGCGGTGTTCGGCGTCAGCGGCAACCCCAATATCAGCCTGGGCTGGCCGTGGTGGCTCGCGGTGCCGATGGCGCTCGCGCTGGCGACCGCCTTCGGCACGCTCGGCGGCGCGCTCGCGGTGCGCACCGAAGGCATCTACACCATCATGATCACGCTCGCGATCGGAGCGGCCTTCTACTATTTCACCAACCAGAACTGGGCGATCTTCAACGGTCATACCGGCATCAACACCGTGGCCACGCCGCGCTTCTGGGGCGTGAACTGGCGCGCGGACATTCCCTTCTACTATGTCGTGCTCGCGGTTGCCGCGCTCTGCTATTTCGCGGTCGAATACCTCTCGCGCGCGCCGTTCGGCCTGGCGCTCCAGGGTGTGCGCGACAATCCGCGGCGCATGGCGGCGCTCGGCTTCAACGTCAATGCGCACCGCGTCGCGGCCTATGCTTTCGCGTCTTTCGTCGCCGCGCTGGCCGGCGTGCTCCAGGTCTGGAACTATCGCCAGATCTCGCCGGGTTCGGTCAGCGTCGGCGCCTGCATCGACGTCCTGATCATCGCCGTCGTCGGCGGCATCACGCGCCCGATCGGGCCCTTCATCGGCGCGCTGATCTTCGTGCTGCTGCGCACCTTCGCGCTCGACTTCCTGGTCCGACTCGGACTCGACGGCAACCGCTTCCGCCTGCTGATCGGGCTCGGCTTCCTCGCCATCGTGTTCTGGTCCTCGGACGGCGTCATCGGCCTCTGGCAGCGCTGGCGTCAGCATCAACGGCGCGAGGTGAGCCGCACCAGTGGAGGGCGCGGCCATGGATAGCGTCGCCCAACGCCTCTCCGCAGTCGGTGCCGGCGCTGCGCTGGAGCTGCGCGGCGTGACGCGGCTGTTCGGCGCGCTCGCCGCGCTGACCGACGTCACCATCACCGTGCGGCCGGGCGAGCGGCGCGCCGTGCTCGGCTCGAACGGTGCCGGCAAGACCACGCTGTTCAACTGCATCACGGGCGACTTCCCACCCTCCTCCGGCACCATCCGCTTCTTCGGCGAGGACGTCACGCACTTCCCGCCCTATGAGCGCATCCGCCGCGGGCTGCGCCGCACCTACCAGATTTCGGCGCTGTTCCCCGGCCTCACCGTGCAGGACAACGTCTATCTCGCCTGCCGCGGCGTCTCGCGCGGACGCTTCTCGTTCCTGCGACCGGGGCAGAACGATGCCCTGATGCACGCGGCCGACAACCTGGTCCAGGCCGTGCATCTATCCGCGGTGAAGGACCAGCGCGTGGCCGAGCTCGCCCACGGCCAGCAGCGCCAGCTCGAGATCGCGCTCGCGCTCGCCGGTGCGCCGCGCTTCGTGCTGTTCGACGAGCCGGCGGCGGGCCTGTCGCCAACGGAAAGGGCCGAGCTGATCGAGATCCTGACCTCCCTGCCGGCCCATATCGGCTACATCATCATCGAACACGACATGGACGTTGCGCTGCGCGTCGTCGAGAGCGTCACGATGATGCACAACGGCCGCGTCTTCAAGGAAGGCGTGCCGGAAGAGATCCAGTCCGACCCCGAGGTGCAGGAGCTCTACCTTGGAGGCGGCCATGAATGAGGTCCGCCGCAGCAATCCCGCGCTCGAGGTTCGCGGCCTCGACGTCTATTACGGCCACTCGCATGCGCTGCAAGGCGTCGATCTCACATTGGAGAGCGGCGTGTTCTCCGTCGTCGGCCGCAACGGCATGGGCAAGACCACGCTGTGCAAGGCGATCATGGGGCTGGTCGGCGTGAGCGGCGGCTCGATCCGCGTCCGCGGCGAGGATGTCACGCGGCGGCCGCCGGCCCAGATCGCCCGGCTCGGCGTCGGCTACGTGCCGCAGGGACGACGCCTGTGGCGCTCGCTCAGCGTCGACGAGCATCTGCAGCTCGCCGGCGGCCTGCGTTCGGGCGCATGGACCGTCGAGCGCATCTACGACACATTCCCGCGCCTCGCCGAGCGCAAGGGCCACGGCGGCGGCCAGCTCTCCGGCGGCGAGCAGCAGATGCTGGCGATCTCGCGCGCGCTGCTCACCAATCCGCATCTCCTCGTCATGGACGAGCCGACCGAAGGCCTCGCACCCGTCATCGTCGCGCAGGTCGAGGAGATGCTGCTGCGGCTGGGCGACGACGGCGACATGTCCGTGCTCGTGATCGAGCAGAACATCGGCGTCGCCACCGCGATCTCGCGCAACGTCGCGATCATGGTCAACGGCCGCATCAACCGCATCATCGACTCCGCGCGCCTTGCCGCGGACCGCGAGCTACAGCAGCGCCTGCTCGGCGTCGGGCTTCATGCGGAGCTCGAACCGGATATCGAAATCGCCGCATCCGGCGCCGAAACGAAGCCGGCGCCGGCGCCACGGCGCGACGGGCCGGTGCGCATCTACATCTCCAATCCAACGCTGCCGACGCGATGGTCGCAACCGGTGCCGATCGCCCGCATCGAGGCCGCGGCGCGGACGCTCTCGACGCAGGTCGCCCGGCTCGACGAGACGGCGCGGCGCAAGCACGAACCGGTGGCGGCGCAGGCTTCGGGCCCGCCGGTGGTGCTGGTCGTCGGCACGCTCGATACCAAGGGCCAGGAGCTGCGCTACATCCGCGACATCATAGCCGAAAGCGGCCTGCGCACGCGGTTGGTCGACGTCTCGACCAGCGGCAAGCATTCCTCCTGCGATGTCTCCGCGCAGGAGATCGCCCTGAACCACGGCCGCGGCGGCTCCGCCGTGTTCGGCACCGATCGCGGAGCCGCCGTGACCGCAATGGCGGATGCGTTTGCGAATTGGCTGCAGCGCCAGGGCAATGTCGCCGGCGTAATCTCCGCCGGAGGCTCGGGCGCGGCCTCGCTGGTCGCCCCGGGCATGCGCGCGCTCCCAGTGGGCGTTCCCAAGCTGATCATCTCATCCGTCGCCTCGGGCGATGTCGGGCCCTATGTCGGCCCGGCCGACATCACGATGATGTACTCGGTCACCGACGTGCAGGGGCTCAATTCGATCTCACGCGCGGTGCTGGCCAACGGCGCCAACGCGCTCGCCGGCATGGTCAAGGCGCGGCTCGACACGCGTGCCGCCACGGCGCGCGAGGCCGGCGGACTGCCCGCAATCGGAATCACCATGTTCGGCGTCACCACGCCGGCCGTGCAGAAGATCGCCGCCGACTTGCGCGGCGATTTCGAATGCCTGGTATTTCATGCGACCGGCGTCGGCGGACGCTCGATGGAGAAGCTCGTGGAGTCCGGCCAGCTCGCCGGCGTGATCGACCTCACCACGACTGAAGTCTGCGACCTCCTGATGGGCGGCGTGTTTCCCGCGACCGAGGACCGCTTTGGCGCGGTCATCCGCAGCCGCCTGCCCTATGTCGGCTCGGTCGGCGCACTCGACATGGTCAATTTCGGCGCACCCGACACCGTTCCCGAGCGCTATCGCGGCCGCAAATTCCACGTCCACAATCCGCAGGTGACGCTGATGCGGACGACCGTGGAAGAGAACGAGCGCATGGGCCGCTGGATCGGCGAGCGGCTGAACCAGATGGATGGCCCGGTGCGTTTCTTCCTGCCCGAGGGCGGCGTCTCCGCCCTCGACGCACGAGGCCAGCCGTTCTGGGATCCGGATGCCGACGCCGCGCTGTTCCGCACGCTGGAGCGGACCGTGCGGCAGACCGGCAACCGCCAGCTCATTCGCATCCCTAAGAACATCAACGATCCCGATTTCGCCGCCGCCATCGTCGGTGCGTTCCGAACCCTGTTCGGGCGCACCGGGGTGCGGCGGAGAGTAGCGAGGTGACCGATGGCCAGGTTTGAACGCGCGGCGCTGCTGAAAAGGTTTCGCGACATGGCAAGGCGCGGCGAGCCGATCGTCGGCGGCGGCGCCGGCACCGGGCTCTCAGCCAAATGCGAGGAAGCCGGCGGCGTCGACCTCATCGTCATCTATAATTCCGGCCGCTACCGCATGGCGGGGCGCGGCTCGCTCGCGGGCCTGATGGCGTATGGCGATGCCAACGCCATCGTGCTGGAAATGGCGAGCGAAGTGCTCCCCGTGGTCGACCAGACCCCGGTGTTGGCGGGCGTCAACGGCACCGATCCCTTCCGCGACATGGACGTCTTTCTCGACCAGCTGAAGGCACTCGGGTTTGCCGGCGTCCAGAACTTTCCGACCGTCGGCCTGATCGACGGCACCTTCCGCGCCAATCTCGAAGAGACCGGTATGTCCTATGCGCTCGAGATCGACATGATCGCCAGGGCGCACGACAAGGACATGCTGACCACGCCCTACGTGTTCAGCGAGAAGGAAGCCGCGGCGATGGCGATCGCCGGCGCCGACATCATCGTCTGCCACATGGGTCTGACCACCGGCGGCACGATCGGTGCGCAGACCGCCTTGAGGCTCAACGACTGCCCGGCGCGGATCGACACCTGGGCCAATGCCGCGCTCAGCGTCAATCCGGACATCCTGGTGTTGGCGCATGGCGGCCCGATCGCCGATCCCGCCGACGCCGATTTCATCATGAAGAACACCCGTCATTGCCACGGCTTCTACGGGGCGTCCTCGATGGAGCGGCTGCCGGTGGAGCGGGCGCTGACGGAACAGGTGCGGCAATTCAAGGCGATCGGCGCGCGATAACGCCTGATTGGTTCGAGGGAGGAAAAGATGTCAGGGATGTTGGTCGGTGAATTGATCCTCTGGCTGATCGTCACGATCATCGTGATCGTGGTTGGCGTCTATATCGTGAACTGGCTCTACCACCGCTCCTCCAAGGAGACATCGTTCGTCCGCACCGGCTTCCTCGGCGAACGCGTGGTGATCAATGGCGGCGCCTTCGTGCTGCCGTTCATCCACGACTACACCCCCGTCAACATGAACGTGCTGCCGATGGGCATCGTGCGTTCGAAGCAGGATGCCGTGATCACCCGCGACCGCATGCGCGTCGACATCGAGGCCGACTTCTATGTCCGCGTGCAGCCGACCCGGGAGGCCGTCTCGATTGCCGCGGCGACACTCGGCCGCCGCACCCTGGAACCCGGGCAGCTCCACGCACTGCTGGCCGGCAAGTTCATCTCCGCGATCCGCTCGGTCGCCTCCGAGATGACCATGGAGGAAATGCACGAGCGTCGCGGCGACTACGTCGCGCGGGTCAAGACCGAAGCGGCGGAAGCTCTCGCCCAAAACGGCCTCGAGCTGGAATCGGTTGCGATCACCGATCTCGACCAGACCGATCTCGAGTTCTTCAACCCTTCGAACCGCTTCGACGCCGAAGGCCTGACGCGGTTGATGGAGGACATCGAGGCCAGACGCAAGCTGCGCAACGACATCGAGCAGGATTCGATGATCAAGATCCGCTCGCGCAACCTCGAAGCCGAGCGGCAGGCGCTGGAGATCGAGCGCGAGAGCGAGACCGCGCGCCTGGAGCAGGAACGCGACATCGAGATGCGCCGTGCGCTTCAGCGCACCGAAGTCGCGCGCGAGCGGGCACTGCGCGAGACCGAGGCCGAACAGGCGCAGATTTCCGCCCGCGAGGCCATCGAGCGCGCCCGCATCGCCAATGAGCAGGCGATCGCCGAGGCCCGTATCGCCTCCGAGCGCGAGACCCGCCAGAAGGAGATCGAGCGGACCCGCACCATCGAGGAGAAGGAGCTGCTGGCGCGCGAGGAGATCGAGAAGACAAGGATCGCCAACCAGCGCTCGATCGATACCACACGCATCGCTTCGGAACGCGAAGTGCGCCAGCGCGAAATCGAGCGGATGCGCACGGTCGAGGAAGCCGAGATCGCCGCGCGCGAGGCGATCGAAAAGGCCCGGATCCAGCAGGACCGCGTCGTCACCGACGCCCGCATCGCCAACGAGGAAGAGACGCGGCGCCGCGAGATCGAGCGGACGCGCGCGGTCGACGAGGCCGAGATTGCCGCACGCGAGGCCACCGAAAAGGCGCGCATCGCCCAGACGCTGATCGTCAATGTCGAGCGTATCTCCTCGGACGAGCGTACCCGCGCGCTGGAAATCCAGCAGGTGCGGACCATCCAGGAGGCCGAGATCGAAGCGCAGCGCGCGGTCGAGGCCGCCCGCATTGCCCGGGAGCGGACGCTGGCTGCCGAGCGCATCGCTGCCGAGCAGAACACACGGCAGCTGGAGATCGAGCGCAACCAGGCGCTGGACGTCGCCGGCATCGCCGCGCGCGAGACCACGGAAGCCTCGCGCATCGCGCAGGAGGAGCGCGTGCGCTCCCTGGAGATCGCCCGCAACCGCGCCGTCGAGGAAGCCGACATCGCCTCGCGCGAGGCGATCGAGGCGGCCCGCATCGCCCAGGAAAAGGCGGTTGCGGCCGAGCGCATCCAGGCCGAACGGGAGACGCGCGCGCTCGAGATCGAGCGGACCGGCGTCCTCGAGGCGGCCGAGCTGAAGCGGCGCGACGCCATCGAGCGGCAGCGCATCACGGTCGACCTGGCGCTCGAGGCCGAGCGCATCAATTCCTCCAAGAAGCGCGAAGTGCTCAACATCGAGCAGAAGAAGGCGATCGAGATCGCGGACGAGGACCGCGTCATCGCGCTGTCGACCAAGAAGTCCGAGCGGATCGACGCCGACCGCCAGGTCCGGCAGGCCGAGATCGTGGCGCGCAAGGAGGTCGAGACCACCGACGTTTCGCGCGAGCAGGCGCTGGAGGCCGCCCACATCGAGCGGCGCCGCGCCATCGAGCAGCTCGAGGTCGCCCGCGTCCAGTCGCTCCAGGAGGCCGAGATTGCTGCGCGCGAGGAAGTCGAGCGTGCCCGCATCGCCTCCGACCGCGGCCTCGACGAGGCCCGCATCGGCCGCGAGCGCGAGCTGCGCAAGCTCGAGGTCAATCGTGAGAAGGACGTCGAGACGGTGCTGATGGAGAAGGCGATCGCGATCCATCAGAAGTCGCTGGAGGAGTCGGCCGCGCGCGCAGCCGCCGAGGAGGCGCGGATCCGGGCGACCGAAGCCGCCGAGCGCGTCGTCACCGCCCGCGAGAGCGAGATCGCCAAACGGCGCAAGACCGTCGAGGTTCTGCTGGCGGAGAAGCAGGCCGAAGAGACCCGCATCGCCGCCGAAGCCGAGCGCGTGCGCGCCGCGGTCGAAGCCGAAGCGCAACGCATGCTGAACGAAGCCGAGAACGTGCTGACCGACCAGGCACGCTATTCGCTGTTCCGCAGAAAGCTGCTCGACCGCATCGAGGGCATCGTGCGCGAGAGCGTCAAGCCGATGGAGAAGATCGAAGGCATCCGCATCCTCCAGGTCGACGGCCTCAACGGCAACGGCCACGGCAACGGCAATGGCGGCCGCAGCGCCACCGACGAGGTGATCGACTCGGCGCTACGCTACCGAGTCCAGGCGCCGCTGATCGACTCGATCCTGTCGGATATCGGCGTCGAAGGCGGCAGCCTGGCCAAGATGCCGGGACTGATCCGCGAGGCCCGTGACATGCAGGGCATCAAGGAGGCCGCGCGCAAGGGCGGCGGCGGAGGTGGTGGCGGTGGTGACAAGCCGGCCGCCGCTCCGCCTGCGACTGAGGGCGGCGAGCCGCCCGCCGAGCGCGGGCCACGGAAGAAGAGCTGAGGTCTTAAGCAATGGCCCGCGTCTACGTCTCCACCGTCGTCAACGCCCGCAACGACCGCGTCTGGGCGCGGGTGCGCGATTTCAACGGCCTGCCGAACTGGCACCCGGCCATCGCCGAAAGCCGGATCGAGGGCGGCGAGCCCGCCGACAAGATCGGCTGTGTCCGGGATTTCCGTCTGCGCAACGGCGACCGCATCCGCGAGAAGCTGCTCGGCCTCTCCGATTACGACATGTTCTGCACCTACTCGATCCTGGAATCGCCGATGGGCGTCGAGAACTACGTCGCCACCCTGCGCCTGACGCCCGTCACCGACGGTGACCAGACGTTTTTGGAATGGACCGCCGAGTTCGATTGCGCCCCGGAACGGGAGACCGAGCTCGTCAACAATATCGGCGGCGGAGTGTTCCAGGGCGGCTTCGACGCGTTGAAGCGCGTGTTCGGAGGCTAGCCGTGCCGCATATCGTCAAGAGCACGATCCTGAACGCACCGACGGACGCGGTGTGGGACGTGCTGCGCGATTTCAACGGGCACGACCGCTGGCACCCGGCGGTTGCGACCTCCTCCATCGAACGCGCGCAATCCGCCGACAAGATCGGCTGCGTGCGACGGTTCAAGCTGAATGACGGCTCGGAGCTCCGCGAGCAGCTGCTGGCACTGTCCGACCTGGAACAGACCTTCAGCTATTGCCTGCTCGATACGCCGGTCCCGATGTTCAACTACGTCGCGCATGTCCGGCTGCTGCCGGTGACCGACGGTGACCGCACCTTCTGGCACTGGGAATCGCGGTTCACGACGAAGCCGGAGGACAAGGACCGCATCACCCACATGGTCGCGGAAGACATCTATCAGGCCGGATTCGAGGCGATCCGCCGCCATCTGAAGGAGGCCGCTTAAGCCATGGCCGTGACGGTAAAGACCTTTACGAATGCGAGCGAGGCGGCTGGCGCGCTGTCGTCGGACCGGAGCGCGCGCTATCTCGGCGGCGGCACGCTGGTGATGCGGGCGCTGAACGAAGGCGACGTCTCGATCTCGACGATCGTCCGGGCGCAGGACCAGGCGCTGACCCGGATCGACGCCTCAAGTCCACGCATCACGCTGGGCGCCGGCGTGACCTTCGCGCGCGTGCTCGCCGAACGCGACCTCGCCTTCCTGCATGCCCCTGCCCGCTCGATCGGCGGTCCCGCCGTCCGCAACATGGGCACGGTCGGCGGCAATCTGTTCGCGCCGAACCCTTACGGCGATTTCACCGTGGCGCTGCTGGCGCTCGACGCCACCATTGCGGTTCAAGGCGGCTTCGGCTCGCGCGATATTCCGATCGAGGAGTTTCTGCAGGGGCGCGAGCGTCAGGCCGGAACTTTGGTGCTGTCGGTGTCCTGCACGCGGCCGGCAAGCAGCGAGGCGTTCCGATATCGCAAGATCGCGCGCATCAAGCCGAAGGGCGGCTCGGTGATCACGCTTGCCGCGCATCTGCCGGTCAGCGGCGGACGGATTGCGGGTGCGCGGATTGCGCTGGGCTCGATGGCGCCGACCCAGATCCGCGCTCGCGCCGCCGAGCGCGCGCTGGAGGGCCGCTCGCTGGATGCGGCGACCATCGCAGCTGCGGCCTCTGCCGCCACAGAAGGAACTTCGCCCTCAGACAACGCGCTCGGCAGCGCCTGGTATCGCCGCGAGATCGTCGGCGTGCATCTGCGGCGCCTGCTATCGGGACAGGAATAGCTCGCCATGACAAAAATCCCCCTGCAGTTTCGCCACAACGGCCGCGACGTCGCGATCTTCGTCGACGGCGGCACGAACCTGCTCGTCGCGCTGCGCGAGCTGATCGGCGACATGACGCCGAAATTCGGCTGCGGCCAGGGTGGCTGCGGCACATGCAGCGTGCTGATCGATGGCGAGCTTCACCTCTCCTGCCTGACGCTCGCCGAGACCGTCGCGGGCCGCTCGGTCGAGACGCTCGACGGCATGAAGCAAGGCCCGAACCTGCATCCGCTGCAGCGCGCCTTTGCCGACAATTTCGCCGCCCAGTGCGGCTATTGCACGCCGGGCATGCTGATGGCTGCAAAGGCGCTGCTCGACCGCAATCCCGCCCCGAGCCGGACTGAGGTGATCGAGGCGATCTCCGGCAACATCTGCCGCTGCACCGGCTACGAGCCGATCATCAATGCCATCCTCGCCGCCGCGGGCGGCCGGGCCAGCGCCTGAGGTCAGACCATGCTGGAACTGCGCAAGGACATCTTCGCCGACGAGCGTGACGATAACCTGAAGGAAATCGGCAAGGGCACGCAGCGGCAGGACATGCTCGGCCACATCACGGGCACGTCCAGCTATTTCAACGACCACAAGCTGCAGGGCATGCTGCACCTGAAGGTCGTTCGTTCGACCCAGGCCCATGCAAGGCTGCGCCGCATCGATACCACCGAGGCCGAGCGCTCGGCAGGCGTGCGCCGAATCATCCGTGGCGCGGACGTGCCACGCAACCTCAACACGCTGCTCAGCCTGATCAACTTCGGCAAGGACGACGAGCCGTCGCTGGCGGTCGACAAGGTCCGCTACAAGGGCGAACCGATCCTCGCTATCGTCGCCGACAGCGAGCGCGAGGCGTTCGAGGCGATCGCAAAAGTCAGGATCGATTACGAGCCGCTGCCGGCCGTGTTCGACGTCGAGGATGCGCTGAAGCCGGGTGCGCCCGTCGTGAACGAGACCTATCCGAAGAACGCCTTCATCTATCACGACGTCTATGATCACCAGCGCCTGCGCTTTGGCGATGCCGATGCCGCGCTCGCAACCGCCGACCACGTGCTCGAGCAGCGCTACCAGATGTCGCCGATCGAGCACGCGCCGACCGAGACCAACGGCGCGATCGCCGCGCCCGATACCAACGGCCGCTACGTCGTCTATACCTCGACGCAAGCGCTGTTCTTTTCGGTCGACACCTGCGCGAAGATTTTGGACGTGCCATCCAACACCTTCCACTTCATCGGCGGCACGGTCGGCGGCGGCTTCGGCGGCAAGGTCGATACCTTGACCGAACCGCTCGCGATCCTCGGCGCCATGCTGACAGGGCGCCCGGTGCGCTACGTGTTCGGCCGCGAGGAGGAGATGCAGTACGGCCCGCCGCGCGGCGCCGAACGCATCTACATCAAGGACGGCGTGATGCGCGACGGCCGCATCGTCGCGCGCAAGATCCGCGCCTATTTCGACAGCGGCGCCTATACGCGGCTATCGAGCTATGCCGCGGTGAAATGCGCCGCGCATCTACCGGGCCCCTACACCATCCCGAACGTCTATGGCGACGTCTATTGCGTCTTCACCAACCGCACGCCGGCGACCGCCATGCGCGGCTTCGGCGTCACCGCAATGGACTTTGCCATCGAATGCCAGATGGACAAGCTCGCAAACCTCGTCGGCATGGACCCGATGGAGTTCCGGATTCTGAACGCCTATCGCGACGGCGACATGAAGGCGCATCGGCGCGAGGCCAAGAACACCGCGCTGATCGAGTGCGTCCAGGTTGCCGCCGAGAAGGCCAAATGGCCGATCCGCGACGAGTTCAGGCGCGCCTCCTCGCGCAAGGACGGCGGCGGCAGCCGCGCCGTGATCCCGCCAACACCGACGGATTCGCGCAGCCGGCCCGCTGCGCCGGCGCAGCAGCGCACGACCTACGACCGCGCGCCGGTGACGGCGACAAGAGAGCCGCCGCGCGAACCAACTCCGCCGGCGCCGCCGCCTCCCCCGCCCCGCCCGGCCGCGCCATCGCACGGCGCGACCCGATTCTCCTCCGTGTTCGGCACCAGGAGACGCTGAGATGACCCGGCATCGTGGACGCGGCATGGCGTCGATCAACTACCCCATCGGCATGAATCTCGGCGGCGATCCGAGCCAGGCGCTGGTGCATTCCAACCCGAGCGGCAAGTTCACCGTGGCGCTGTCGTCGATCGACCTCGGCCAGGGCATGAAATCGGTGACGCGGCAGATCTGCGCGGAGACGCTTGGCGTGCCGGTCGAGGACGTCTATGTCGACACCGCGGATTCCGATACCGGCCCGCACTGCATGGGCTCGTTCGCCTCGCGCGGCACCCATCGCGTCGGCAATGCCGTGATGGCCGCAGCCCGCGAGGCGCGCGGCGTGATGATGGAGGCCGCCGCCGAGGAGCTCGAGGTCAACGCCGCCGATCTCGAAACCGACGGTCGCGGCAACATCCACGTCAAGGGCGCCCCGCACCGCTCGATCTCGACAAAGGACGTGGCCATTGCTGCGCAGTTCAAGCAGGGCAAGACCATCTCGGGCCGCGGCATCTTTCTCGTGCCGCTGTCGGATGTCGATCCTGAAACCGGCGAGATGTCGCCGGCGACCTGCTATGCCCATGCCTGCCTTGTCGCCGAGGTCGAGGTGGACGATGAGACCGGCGAGGTCGCGATGGTCCGGATGGACTCGGCTTACGAGCTCGGCCGTGCGCTCAATCCGCGCCTCGTCGAGCAGCAGCTGGTCGGCGGCGCTTGGATGGGCATCAGCCACGCGCTCTACGAGACGCCTGAGCCATACTATCCCGATCCCGTCCACGGACCCCGCGACTTCGTCGAATATCTGATGCCCGGTCCCGGTGATATCTGCCCGCATGATATTGCCGTGCTGGAGCGTCCCGCTCCCGATGGTCCGTTCGGGGGAAAAGGCCCTGGCGAGATGTGCGCCAATCCGGTGCTGCCCGCCGTGGCGAACGCAATCTTCAACGCCGTCGGCGTGCGGATCGACGACCTGCCGATCACGCCGGAAAAGGTGCTGCGGGCGATCAAGGCGCAGGGCGGCGCGCGGCCGCAGGCGCGGCGTTAGAGGATCGGCCGTGGCGGTTCGCAGCAACATCGTCGGCATCGACAGCCCGGAGGCGCTGGAGAGGGCGTTGCGCGCGGCCTATTATCTCGCCGACGAAGGGCTCGCGACCGCCGCCTATCTCGGCCTTGCGCTGGGCAAGCCGCTGCTGCTTGAAGGCGCGCCCGGCGTCGGCAAGACGGAGGCGGCAAAGGCAATAGCTGCCGTGCTCGGCCGCCGCCTGATCCGCCTGCAATGCTACGAGGGCATCGACGCCTCTGCCGCGCTCTATGAGTGGAACTATCCACGCCAGATGCTGGCGATCCGTCAGGCCGGCGACGAGAGCATCGACATCTATGGCGAGACGTTCTTGATCGAGCGGCCGATGCTGGCGGCCCTGCGCGCACCTGATTCCACCGTGCTCCTGATCGATGAAATCGACCGCGCCGACCAGGAGTTCGAGGCCTTCCTGCTCGAATTCCTCTCCGACTTCCAGATCTCAATTCCCGAGCGTGGCACGGTCCGCGCGGCCGAGCGGCCGGTCGTCGTGCTCACCTCGAACCGGACCCGCGATCTACACGAAGCCTTGCGCCGCCGCTGCGTCTATCACTGGATCGATTATCCGACGGCGGAGCGCGAGGCACGCATCATCATGATGCGCGCCTCCAGCGTCGCCGAAACCACGGCCCGCGCCGTCGTCGCGGCCGTCGAGAGATTGCGGCGTGAACCGCTGAGCAAGGCCCCCGGGATCGCCGAAGCCGTCGACTGGGCCGAGGCCGCGACCCTCCTCAACAAGGGCGGCGCGCGCTGGCCTGATGCCTTCAAACGCTCGATCGGCGTCGCGCTGAAGGACGAAGAGGACCTGCACTTCATCGCGCCGCGGCTCGATGCCATGCTCGCGGAGGCGACCGCATGAGCATCGAGCCGCAGCTCCCGCGCGCTGCCCGCACCTTTGTTTCCTTCGTCGCCCTGCTGCGCGCCAACGGCTTCGCCGTCGCGCCGGAGCAGACCACCGCGTTCCTCGCCGCGATTGCGCTGCTCGGACCGCGCAAGCTCGAGGACATCAAGCAATCTGCGCTCGCCACCCTCGCCCCTCCGCCCGAGCGCCGCGCCACCTTCGATCGGCTGTTCGACCTGCATTTCCGCGGCAGCGAGGCGATCGAGCGTGCCGACGACGGCGAGGACGACGAGACCGTCCGTCTGCAGGAGGAAGGTCGCGGCGACGAGGAGCCCCTGCTCTCCGACGAGGCCAACGAGTCCGGCCTGACTGCATCGCGCACTGAGACGCTGGTCGAGCGCCGCTTCGTGCAGCTATCCACGACCGATGCGCTCCGACGCCTGGCACGCGAGGCGCCGCGGCGCCTGCCACGGCGGCGCGGGCACCGCCGCATGCGGGCGCGCCGCGGCCCCTTTGCCGACCTCCGCCGCACTTTACGCGACTCTGTCCGCAGCGACGGCGAGATCCTGCGGCTCGGCCACATGAAACGGCGGCAACGGCCGCGCAAGGTGTTACTGCTGATCGACGTCTCCGGCTCGATGAAAAGCCGCACCGAGGAGAATATGAAGCTTGCGCATACGCTGGTGCAGGCCGCGCCCAATGTCGAGGTCTTCACCTTCGGCACGCGTCTGACCCGTGTCACCCGCGCGCTGCGTCTGAAACGGCGCGAGCAGGCGCTGAGCGCCGCGGCACATCTGGTCAGCGACTGGGACGGCGGCACCCGGATCGGCGACGCGCTGCAGGCGTTTCTGGCGGTCCCGCGGTTCGGCGGCTACGCCCGCGGCGCCGCTGTGATCATCGTCTCCGACGGGCTCGAGCGCGGCGAGCCGGACGCCCTTCGCGACGCCGTCGCGAAACTGTCGCGGCGGGCGTGGCGGCTGAGCTGGCTGACGCCGCTCGCGACAGGCCCCGCGTTCCGTCCGCAGACAGAAGCGCTGGTCGCAATCGAACGCTTCGTCGACGATCTCGTGGACGGCGGGTCGAGCGCCTCGATCGTCGCCCACGTCCTGGCACTGGGAAGGAGAGCTGCGTGAACGATATTGTCGACGGCCATCATCACATCTGGCGGCAGGCCGACCTGCCCTGGCTGACCGGCCCCATGCAGCCCCGCATCTTCGGACCGTACGAGCCGATCCGGCGCGATTATCCGATCCAGGAATATCTCGACGATCTCAAGGACAGCGACGTCACCCGTTCCGTCTATGTGCAGACCAATTGGGCGCCTGAGCATTTTGAGGAGGAAGCAGCGTGGGTACAGCGTACCTCCGACGAACATGGCTGGCCGCACGCCATCGTTGCCTACGCCAATTTCGCGGCCGAGGACGTCCGTCCGCAGCTCGACCGCCTCAAGCGTTATCCGCTACTGCGCGGGGTGCGCATGCAGCTGCATTGGCACGAGAACCCGCTCTATCGCTTCGCAGCGCGTCCGGATCTCTGCACCGACCCGACGATCCGTCGCAATGTCGCACGTCTTTCCGATTACGGCTGGAGCTTCGATTTGCAGGTGTTCACGCCGCAGATGCCGGATGCTGCGCAGCTGGCCGAATCCTGTCCCGGCGTGACCTTCATCCTCCAGCATGCCGGCATGCTCGAGGATCTCTCGCCGGCTGGACGGGCGGCCTGGCGCGCCGGGATGGCCCGGCTCGCGAGTTGTCCGAACGTGGTCTCGAAACTGTCCGGGCTCGGCACCTTCATCCATCGCAACGATCCCGCGCATATCGCCGCCGTGCTCACCGATACCGTCGCGATCTTCGGCGCCGAGCGCTGCCTGTTCGGCTCCAATTTTCCGATCGAGAAATTGTGGACCAGTTATCGCGAGCTCGTCGCAGCCTTTCGCGCCGCCGCCGCCCCGTTCAGTGCGGAGCAGCAGGATGCGATCTTCAGGACGACGGCGACGCGCGTCTATCGGCTTTGACAGACAAGAAACGAGACGGGAGGGAAACGAATGGCGCTGGAGATCAAGATCCTGGACTACGGCGATATCGAGCTGGAATCGAGCTTCCTGGTGCTCGGCCGCGACTGCGGCCGCACCCGCCGCGTCCTCACGCTCGGCTTTTTGATCCTCGGCGGCAAATATCCTGTTGTCGTCGACACCGGCTATCGCTCCAACCAGATCATGGAGACGCTGGGCATGCGCGGGCTCCAGTACCATGAGAACATGATCGAGAACCAGCTCGCGCGCCACGGCGTTCGCATGGGCGACGTTCGCTTCGTCTGCCACACGCATTTGCATATCGACCATGCCGGCAAGGACGACCTGTTTCCGATGAACACGACCGTCGTGCTCAACCGCAAGGAGCTCGAATATTCCGTCTCCGGCCTGATGCATCCGCAATATCCCGCGCCAGACATCAAGCACCTGATCGACCGGCTGCATACCAAGAGCGCGCTGCGCTTCCTGGACCTCGAGATCACCGGGCCGATCGAGCTGATGCCCGGCGTCTATTGCGACGCCGCCAACGCGCACACCGAGGGCTCGATGAACATCATCGTCGAGACCGCCGACGGCATCGCCACCATCTGCGGCGACGTGATCTACGACTTCAACGACCAGATCGTCACGCCCTTCCATGAGATCCACGATTGGGAGCCGCGTACCACCGGCAACCATGGCACCACCAAGCGCGCGGAAAAGGCGGCGATCAAAAAGCTGCTGAGCAGCTCGCGTTACCTGCTCCCGGTCCACGACCGTCCCGCCAAGATCGAAGGCGGCAATGTCGTGGGGCGTCTGCACGATCAAGTCCCTGGCCCGATCGTGCAGTCGCTGCCCGAGCGCAACTGGTTCCCGGCTTGACGTTGTCGAGGATCGACCGATGACGCATGTGACGTTGCGAAGCGAGTTCGAAACCCTGATCGACCCCTATGCGCCGGTTGCACAGATCGGCACTGGCTTCGACTTCACGGAAGGGCCCATCTGGCATCCGATCGATCATTATCTGCTGTTCTCGGACATGCCGGCCGACGTGCGGCGGCGCTGGGATACGCGGCGCGGGGTCGTCGAGGTCAAACGCCCGTCGAACAAATGCAACGGCATGACCTATGACGCCGAGCTCAATTTGATCGTCTGCGAGCACGCGACCTCGTCGCTGATCCGCGAACGCCCGGACGGACGGCGCGAGGTGCTGGCCTCGCATTTCGGCGGCCAGGAGCTCAACAGCCCGAACGACGTCTGCGTGCACTCATCCGGCGCGATCTATTTCTCCGATCCATGGTATGGCCGCATGCCGGTCTTTGGTCTCGAGCGGCCGCGCCAGCTCGGCTTTCAGGGCGTCTACCGCGTCGTGCCGGGCGGCGAGCCGAAGCTCGTGGTCGAGCGCAGCCTGTTCGACCAGCCGAACGGGTTGTGCTTCTCGCCGGACGAGAGGCTGCTTTATGTCAACGACACCGTGCAAGCGCTGATCCGCGTGTTCGACGTCAACAGCGACGGCTCGCTGTCCAATGCGCGCGTGTTTGCGAGCGGCATCAAGTCCGAGCTCGAGCCTGGCTTGCCCGACGGCATGAAATGCGATCAGCACGGCAATGTCTGGGTCACCGCCCCCGGCGCCGTCTGGGTCTATTCGCCGCGCGGCGAACTGCTCGGCAAGGTCCGCGTGCCGGAGCTGGTCGCCAACCTCGCCTGGGGCGGGCCGGATTTCCGCACGCTCTATCTCACCTCGACCCATTCGGTATATGCGATCCCGACCCGGGTCGGCCCGCGGCATGAGCCCTATATGAGCGGCAGGCGCGCTGGCGGCGGAACAAGCCCGGGCTCATCGCCAGCCGCGCCTATTCTGAGCGAGGGCGAGATGCGGCTCGATCCGCAACGCTGCGCCATGATCATCCAGGATCTCCAGAACGACGTCATCATGGACGGCGGGGCTTTCTCCGAGTCCGGCGCGCCGGGTCATGCCAAGCAGCAGCATGTCGTGGAGAATGTGCGGCGCCTGGCGGAAGCCGCACGCGCCCGCGGCGTCACCATCATCCATGTCTGGTTCGTGGTCGAGCCCGGCGCGCCCGGCGTCACACTGAACGCTCCGCTGTTCGAAGGTCTCGTCGACAGCAAGGCGATGGTGCGCGGAAGCTGGGGCGCGGCTCCCGTTTCAGGTCTCGAGCCACGGCCCGGCGATTTCGTCGTCGAGAAGATGCGGATGAGCGCCTGGGAAGGCACGCGGCTGGAGACGATCCTGAAAGCGACCGGTCGCGACATGATCATCAATACCGGCGCCTGGACCAACATGTCGATCGAGCACACGGCGCGGACCGGCGCCGACAAGGGCTATTTCATGATCGTTCCCGAGGATTGCTGCTCGACCATGAATGCCGACTGGCACAACGCCTCGATCAACTTTGCCATGCAGAACGTCGCGGTCGTGACCAGGGCCGACGCCGTGATCCGAGCGCTGGGATGAGCTGTGGCAAAGCTCCTGCACTTGTCCTGCTCGCCGCGCGCCGAGGCCGAATCGACGGCCGGCGCGCGGGTCTTTCTCAATGGCTTCCGCCAGGCCCGGCCGGATTGGGACATTGATGTCGTGGACATCTGGCGTGAGCGGATGCCGGAATTCACCGGTCCGATCGTCGAAGCCAAATACGCCCGCATGAAGGCTCAGGCCTTCACCGATGCGCAGCGCGACAGCTTTGCCGAGGCCGAGCGAATGGCGCTGCGCTTCTCGCTCGCCGACCGGGTGCTGATCTCGACCCCGATGTGGAACTTCGGCCTTCCCTACAAGCTCAAGCAGTGGTTCGACATCATCGTCCAGCCCGGTCTCACCTTCCGGTTCGATCCGTCGCAGGGATATCTGCCGCTGCTCAAGGACCGGCCGACGCTGGTGATCATCGCCAGCGGCAGCGATTTTGCCACCGGCATGAACCGCGGCCGTATCGATATGGCAACGCCCTACTTACGGGAGATCCTGCGCTTCATCGGGATCAGCAATGTCCGCTTCGTCCTGATCGGTCCAACCACGGGACCACAAGCGCCGATCGATGCCGCCCGCGAACGGGCCCATCAACGTCTCGCTGCAATGGCCGCGACCTTCTGAAGCGCGATGGCGGCGTGTCGAGCCGGATCAGATCAGGCTCGACTTGCCCCGGCTCAGCACCTGGCCTGCGCCTTTGGCGCCGACGATCCGGCCCTCGCTGCAGACCACCTCTCCCCTCGCGATCGTCGTCACCGGCCATCCCGTAACCTCGAAACCTTCCCAGGGCGTGTAATCCGCGCCGTGATGCAGATCGGCCTGCCGGATCGGCTTCTTCAACTTGGGATCCCAGAGAACGATGTCGGCATCGAAGCCGACGCCGATCGAACCCTTCCGGGGATAGAGACCGTAGATGCGGGCGTGGTTGGTCGCGGTCAGCTCGACGAACTTCTGCAGGGTGATGCGGCCCTTCGAGACGCCTTCGGAGAACAGGATCGGCAGCCGCGTCTCGACGCCGGGGATGCCGTTCGGCACCCAGCGGAACGAGGTACGGGCGTTCGGCGTCAGCTTGCCCTTGGGATCATCGTAGCGGAACGGGCAGTGATCGGACGAGAAGGTCTGGAACACGCCCGACGTAATGCCCTCCCAGATCGCCTCCTGGCTCTCGACATCGCGCGGCGGCGGCGAGCAGACGTATTTCGCGCCCGTAATGTCCATGTTGAGGCCCTTCATGTCGTCGGCCGTCAGCGTGATGTATTGCGGGCAGGTCTCGGCATGAACGGGCAGACCGCGCTGCTGCGCCCAGCGTACCTGCTCCATCGCCTCGCGTCCGGAGACGTGCACGATCATGATGGGAACGCCGATCACCTCGGCATGGCTGATGGCCCGGTGCGTCGCCTCGCGCTCGACCGCCTGCGGCCGCGAGGTGCCGTGATAATACGGCGCGATATGACCTTCGCGCTCCAGCTTGCTGGTCAGGAAACGGATGGCGTCGTAGCCCTCGCAATGGACCATGACCAGCGCCTCCTCGCGGCGCGCGACCTCGAAGACTTCGAGCAGCTGCTTGTCGCTGAGCACGAGGTCGTCATAGGTCATGAACACCTTGAACGAGGTGTAGCCGTCCTTGACCAGCGCCGGCAGCTCCTGCCCGAGCACCACGGCAGTCGGATCGGAGATGATGAGATGGAAGGCGGTGTCGATGTAGCACTCACCTTCGGCGAGCTTGCGATAGTTCTCGACGCAGCTGCGCAGCGAGGTGCCCTTCTCCTGCAGCGCGAAGGGCAGCACCATGGTGTTGCCACCGGCTGCGGCTGCGCGCGTCGCCGAGGCAAAATCGTCGGCCATCACCACGTCGGGGCCCGAAGGCTGCGAGATATGGACGTGGCTGTCGATGCCGCCCGGCAGCTCCAATAGGCCCGTCGCATCGATCTCGCGCGCTGCGCCCGCGATGCTATCGGCGATGCTGACGATGCGGCCGTCGCGAATGCCGATATCGGCGCGAAACTCGTCGCTGGCCGTCACGATGGTGCCGCCGCGGATGGCGAGGTCGAGCTGCGTCACTGATGTCTCCGTCACTTGATGTCTGGTATTGCCTGGAAGATCCGTCCCCATTGTGCAAGGGCCGTCACATCGCCGCCGGCGAGGCGGAGGGTCCGCCACAGCGTCACCGCGACCGAATCGAGCACGGCGATATCCAGCTCCCGCTCCAGCGTAGCCGCAAGCGCCGCACCATCGAGATTGGTGCAGAGGATGACGATCGCGTCAGCCCCCTCCGCCGCTACGGCGCGGATCATATCCGTGATCGTCGACGGCGTGACCTCGCCGAAGGAAAAGTTGTCACGCAAGCCGAGATGCCGCTCGGCATGCGGGGTGATCCCCTCCTCGGCCCAGACCTCTGCGATGCGCCGCTGCACGTCGTCGGTATAGGGCGAGACCAGGCCGACTTGCCTGGCGCCGAGCGCGCGGGCGGCATCGATGCAGGCCAGGGTCGATGTCGTTGCCGGCACATTTGTGCGGGCCGTGATCGCCTCGCATAGGCTGCGGTCGCGGCCGATGCCGAGCCAGCTTGCGGACGTGCCGTTCCAGGCGATCGCATCGACCTTGGCATCCGCCAGCAAGTCCGCAGCCGGAAGCATCACGGATGCATCGAACTGGCTCAGCGCGGCGGCGTCGAGCGCGATCTCGGTGACGCGGAAGCGCGAGAAATGCGCGGTGACGCCGGAGACACCGGCCAGCATAGCGCTGGTGACGGGCTCGAGCACCGAGTTGGAGGACGGCGTGATCATGCCGAGGCGCTTGCGCATGGCTGACATCGATCACAGTCGCTCCGTTGCCGCAGGGAGCATCAAACGCTCCCTCGAAACGATCATCGGCATCCCCGGCGCCGTGCGCAACCCGCAATTTGCATACTGCATACAATTTGTTCGATATGCATTTGTTTTACGCCACATACGTCGCCTATTTGAGCATCGCGTTCGGCTCGGTATGGCTAGGATGAGTTGCAAGCAGGAAGCCTCGCGTGCAGCAAAAATCCGAAACGAACCCGGCGCGAAAGTCGCCCAAGCTCAAGCGGATGGGCCTGCATGAGCGCGCCGCCGCGCGGATGCGGACGATGATCATTCGCGGCGAGCTTCCGCCGGGCTCGCAGACTCAGGAGACCAAGCTGTCGAAGGAGCTCGGCGTGTCGCGCACCCCCTTGCGCGAGGCGATGAAGGTGCTCGCGGCGGAAGGCTTGATCGAGCTCCGTCCCAACCGCAGCCCGCGCATCGCCGATATCGCGGTCGACGGCATCTCGGAATTGTTCGAGGCGCTCGCCGGGATCGAGCGGCTCGCCGCCGAGCTCGCCGCGGAACGCGCCACCGAGCGCGATCTCGTCCGCCTACGCACGCTGCAGACCCGGATGGAGGGTCATCACCGCAGCGGCAAGCTCGACGATTATTTCGCGATCAACGGCGAAATCCACAACGCCATCGTCCGCATGGCCCGCAACACCCCGCTGCGCGAGGCGCACGAGACGCTGATCTCGCGTGCCGAACGTGCGCGTTATCTCGCGCTCGGCGCCGACAGGCGCTGGAGCAATTCGGTCGACGAGCACGCCGACATCCTGGCTGCGCTCGAAGCGCGCGACGGCGAAGCGGCCGGCCGGCTGCTCGGCGCGCACGTCGCGCGGACCGGCACGGCGCTGCTGGAAGTCCTCGCCGCCTCTCAGGCCAAGCGGCCGGCGGCGTGATCATGAAGCTGCTCCTGCTCAACCCAAATACCAGCACCGAGGTCACGCAGCTGATGCTGGGCGTCGGGCGGCGCGCCGCCTCAAAAGGCACCGAGCTGATCCCCTGCACCGCGACCCGCGGCGTGCCCTATATCGCCACGCGCACCGAAGCGCAGATCGGCGGCGCCATCGCGCTGGAGATGCTTGCCGAGCAGCACAAAAAGGTCGACGCCGCGATCATCGCGGCCTTCGGCGATCCCGGCCTGTTCGCGGCGCGCGAGACCTTCGACATTCCCGTTGTCGGCATGGCGGAAGCCGCGATGCTGACCGCGTGCATGGCCGGACGCCGCTTTGCCATCGTCACCTTCGC
Organism: Bradyrhizobium sp. IC3123; assembly: GCF_020193625.1. NCBI lineage: Bacteria > Pseudomonadati > Pseudomonadota > Alphaproteobacteria > Hyphomicrobiales > Nitrobacteraceae > Bradyrhizobium > Bradyrhizobium sp. IC3123. Next base: position 945,478 of record NZ_JADYVF010000002.1, read on the forward strand.
GCAGGCGCTGGGGCCCTGGTACGAGGAATGCGTCCGCGCCCACGGGCTGTGGGAGCGCTGCGCCGGCATCCGCATGCTGGATACGCCGTTTCAGGCGATCTCCGAGGTCGGCACCGAGAAGGAAGACATGCTGGTCGAGCTCGCCCGGCGCGCCATCGTCGAGGACGAGGCCGATGTGCTGATCTTTGCCGGCGCCCCGCTCTCGGGCCTTGCCGAGCGCGTCGCCGACCGGATCCCCGTCCCCGTGGTCGATCAGGTCATAGCTTCAGTAAAGCAAGCCGAGGCGCTGCATGCGCTGCGTTTGCGCAAGGCCGTGGCCGGCACCTTCCGCCGCCCCGCCGCCAAGCCGACCATCGGCCTTGCCGATGCGCTCGCCGCCCGGCTCGAGCATCGCGACAGCTGATCAGAGAGGCGGCCGGCGATGCGAAAAACCCAATTCGTTCTCGAGCACGCGGCCGAAGGCAAACAAGCGGGATTCGCATCCCGGCGGTGCGACGATCTGCATGCCGAAGGGCAGCACATTCTCCCCGCGCGGCACCGGCACGGTCAGCACCGGGAAGCCGACCAGCGACACGATGAAGGTCACGGCGAGATAGTCGATCGGCGTCTCCAGCGCGGCCCCATCGATGGCCGTGACGTCGGCGATTTCATTCGGCCAGGGCAAGACCGACGCAGCCGGCGCGACCAGGAAATCGGCGCGAGTGAACAGCTGGCGAAAGCTGCGGTAGATCGCGGTGCGGCGCCGCTCGGCGTCGAGGTAGTTCTGCGCGGACAGTTTTGCGCCGGCTTCGATATTCCAGATCACCGTCGGCGTGAGCTCCGCACGCCGCGTTCTCAGCAACTCGCCGTAAGCGTTGGCGATATGCGCGGCGCGCAAGGTGCGGAAGGTTTCGATCGCCCCGCCGCAATCCGGCGAGGACGGCACGACATCGGCGACACGCGCGAGCGCCTCGCACGCCGCCGCGAAGCGGGCACGAGCCTCGCGCGCAACGGGCGCCACACCGAAATCGGGCGTGACCGCAATCCGGGCACGGTCGGGGACTGGTCGATCATCATCGGTACTGCCGAGCGAGAGCGGATCATGCGGATCGCTTCCGGCGCAGACCGACAACGCGAGTTCGAGATCATCGACACCGCGGGCGAGGAAGCCGTGGGTCGCCAGCATGTCCCAGCCGAGCGGCCGGCGCGGCAATGCAATGCGGCCGGGTGTCGGCCGGATCGAGGCGACACCACAGAAGCTGGCGGGCGTGCGCACCGAGCCGCCGAAATCGGTGCCGTGCGCCAGCGGCACCATGCCAGATGCGACCGCGACGGCAGAGCCGCCGGACGATCCGCCGGAGGTCAGCGCCGGATCGAAGGGGTTGCGTGTCGGCCCGCACAATCTGTTGGTGCAGACCGCGCCGAAGCCGAACTCCGGCGTGTTGGTTTTGCCCAGAATGACCGCGCCGGCACGCCGCAGCCGCGCCACGACGAGATCATCCTCGGCCGGGACGTGATCGCCGAACAGCAGGGATCCGTAAGTCGTCGCAAGTCCCGCAGTGTCAGTGAGGTCCTTGACCGCAATGGGCACGCCGTGCAGCGGGCCCATCGGCGCAGAGGCGGCATCGCACATCTGCGCTGCACGGCGGGCACCATCCGCATCCACCGTCACGAATGCCGCCAATCGGCTGTCGAGGCTCGCCATCCGCGCCAGATGCGCTTCGACGGCCTGGCGGGAGGACACTTCGCGCCTTGCAATGGCGCGCGCGAGCTCTGTCGCCGTGAGGTCGCATATCGATCGATCCGATGTCATGGGGTCACCATGCCAAAACGCTCCGCGAAAAGCGACAGTCGCGGGCACGAGACTTGCTTTCTCCTCTGGGGCAACGGGAGGCAACACCATGGTTGATGCGCCAAGCAGCCGATCGCTTGTCGTCGATGCGGTCACCCACCGGTATCCGAGTGGCGCGCTTGCGGTCGAGAACATCAATCTCGACATCAAGGGCGGCGAGATCATTGCGCTGCTGGGTCCGTCCGGCTGCGGCAAGACAACGCTGCTGCGCATCATCGCCGGCTTCATCGCGCAGACGCAAGGGAGGATCATCATCGGCGACGACATCGTCGATGCGCTGCCGCCGAACAAACGCGCCGTCGGCATCGTGTTCCAGAACTACGCGCTGTTTCCGCACCTGTCGATCAGCGAGAACGTCGCCTACGGCCTCGCCGCCCGCGGCATCGACAAGGCGACGCGCCAGCGCGAAGCGCAGCGCCTGCTCGAGCTGGTGCAGCTACCGGCTATGGCCGAGCGGCTGCCGCGGCAGCTCTCCGGCGGCCAGCAGCAGCGCGTTGCGCTCGCCCGAGCGCTCGCGATCAAGCCGTCGATCCTGCTGCTCGACGAGCCCTTCGCCGCGCTCGACAAGAATTTGCGGCTGGACATGCAGATCGAGGTCAAGCGGCTGCAGCGCGTTTCCGGCATCACCACGCTGATCGTGACGCACGACCAGGAAGAAGCGCTGTCGATGGCCGATCGTGTTGCGGTGCTGAGCCATGGCAAGCTCGAGCAGTTCGGCTCGCCATCGGACGTCTACGATCGTCCGCAGACGCTGTTCGTCAACACCTTCGTTGGCTCCACCAACCGCATGCCCGGCATCGTGGTCTCAGCGGACCGCACGGCAGCAAAGGTGCGCCTCGATGCCGGCGCGGAGATCATCGCGCGTCCCGCGGGCGGTGCGCTCAGCGAGGGCGGCCGCGTCACCGTCTGCATCCGCCCCGAGCACCTGCAATTCGTCGGCGATGAGACCGGCTTTGCCGGCGTCGTTGGCATGTCGCTGCCGCTGGGCGCCACCGTCGTGCACGAGGTCACCACGGCCGATGGCTCCGGCGTCAAGGTTTCTCAGGCGCGCATCGGCGAGACGCGCGCCCTGGAGAGCGGCGCTGCGGTGCGCCTCGCACCGCTCGCCCCATCGCTCGCCAACGCCTTTCCCGCAACGCTTTAGATCCAGTCTTTGTCCAGAGGGGAGTTTGATATGATCATGAATCGCAGAAGCCTGCTGACCACGGCGCTCACGCTCGGGGCCATGAAGGCGTTTCCAGGCCTGAGCTACGCCCAGGCGCGTCCGCTGGTGTTTGCGACCTTCACCGGCAGCTGGGAGGAAGCGCACAAGGCCGTGCTGGTGCCGGCGTTCCGCAAAGCCAATGCGGACGCCGCGATGGTGCTCGATCCCATGCTCTCTGTCGACCAGATCGCCAAGGTCAACGCAGCGAAAGCAAATCCGCCGATCGACGTCATGCTGCACGATCCCGGTCCTGCCCTCGTCGCCGTCGGCCAGGATCTGGTCGAGCCTTATCCGGTCGAGAAGAGCGCGTACTACAAGGACCTGATCGCCGAGGCACAGGAGCCGATGGGCCCCGCCCCGTTCTTCCAGGTCGTCGGCCTCACCTACAATCCGGAAGCGGTCAAGACGCCGCCGACGTCGTGGGCCGATCTCTGGAGGCCGGAGTTCAAGGGCCGCGTCGGCATCACCAACCTCAACTCGACACTCGGCACCGGCTGGCTGGTCGAGATCGCCAAGATGCGCGGCGGCTCGGAGGCCAATGTCGATCCGGGCTTCAAGGCACTGGAGGAGCTCAAGCCCAATCTCGCCGCGGTCGCCGCCAATCCCGGCGCGCTCGCGACCCTGTTCCAGCAGGGCCAGATCGACATCTCGCCCGGCAATTTCAACGCCATCCAGATCCTGAAAGCGCGTGGCGTGCCGGTCGAGTTCGTGGCGCCGAAGGAAGGCGCCATCGCCTTCAAGACCACGATTCACATCGTCAAGAACTCACCGAACCGCGAGCTCGCCTTCAAGCTGATCGAGGCGGCCCTGACGCCGGAGGTGCAGACCACGCTGATGAAGCCGCCCTACCTGATCGTGCCGACGAATTCCAAAGTGATGATGGGCGGCGAGATCGCGCGCGTTCTGGCCAAGGACACCGCCGAGCTGAAGAAGAAGTTCGTGTTCCAGGACTGGAAGAAGATCAACGAGCAGCGCTCGGCCTGGATCGAACGCTTCAACCGCGAGATCAAGATCTAAAACCTCGAGGTTCAAGCCATGGGCGCAGCGCCGGCAGCACGGGACGTGACGTCCTACGGAATGGGATTGGCAGCGCCGCTGGCGCTGTTCTTCCTGGTCTTCTTCGTCGCGCCGCTGCTGCAATTGTTCTGGCTCTCGCTGCACAACGACACGGCCGGGCTCCATTGGGGGCTCGGCCAGTACCTGCACTTCCTCACCGATCCCTTCAGCCTCGGCGTGCTCGGCTCGACGCTGCTGCTGGGCGCTGAGGTGACGGCCGTCTGCCTCGTGCTCGGCTTTCCCATCGCCTGGCTTTATCAGCGGGTCGGGCCAAAGCTTCAGACCGTCATCATCCTGATCGTGCTGCTGCCGCTTCTGACCAGCGTCGTGGTCCGGACCTTCGCCTGGATCGTCATCCTGGGTCGCCAGGGCATCATCAACGCGACACTGCAATCGCTCGGCTTGATCGATACCCCGCTCAAACTGCTCTACACCCAGTTCGGCGTGGTGATCGCGCTGGCGCAGGTGCAGATGCCCTTGATGACGCTGCCGCTGATCACCGCGCTCGGCCGCATCGATCCCAATCTCGACGATGCCTCCTGCTCGCTTGGCGCCGGAAGCTGGCGCACTTTCTTCCGGATCTTGCTGCCGCTGTCGCTGCCCGGAATCATCGCCGGCTGCACGCTGACCTATGCCGCCGCGATCACCGCCTTCATCACCCAGTCGCTGATCGGCGGCGGGCAGATGCTGTTCATGCCGATGTATCTCTACCAGCAGGCCTCGACGCTGCAGAACTGGCCGTTTGCGGCCGCGATCTCGATCATCTTCCTGCTCGCCGTGCTCGCGGTCGTCTCGGTCTTCACCACGCTCGGCCGCATGTCGCGCGGCTATGGAGGCGCATGATGAGCGGCCGCAAGCGCACGCTCGAGGCGATCAGCTTCGAGCTCGTCATGACCGTGATCGCGATGATCGCGCTTCTCATCATCATCGCCCCCTCGCTCGTGGTGCTGATCGTCTCCTTCACCAGCAGCTTCTCGCTGCGCTTCCCGCCGCCCGGCTATTCGCTGCGCTGGTACGTCGAGCTGTGGAATGCCTGGCAGCTGCATTTCGCGGCCAAGAACAGCCTGATCGTGGCGCTATGGGCGACCGGCCTGTCCGTTACCCTTGGCGTCGCCGCGGCGCTGGCGATCTCGCGCTCGCGGACGCTGTCGGCGCGGCTGCTCGATTCGCTCTTCATGTCGCCGCTGGTGCTTCCCGCGCTCGCCTTCGGCCTCGCCGCCCTGATGCTGTTCTCGCTGGTCGGCCTGCCCGTGTCGCCGCTGACGCTGGTGATCGGCCACACCGTGGTCTGCGTGCCCTATGTCGTGCGCAACACGGTCGCAGCGCTGGCCCAGCTCGAGCCGACCCTGCTCGAAAGCTCGGCCGTGCTCGGCGCCAGCCGCCTCTACACGTTCCGCCGCATCGTGCTGCCGCTGATCCGGCCGGGCATCATCGCGGGCGCCTTCATCGCCTTCATGTCGTCCTTCGACAACGTGCCGGTCTCGCTGTTCCTGCGCGATGCCGCCACCGACATGCTGCCGATCCGGATGTGGCAGGATCTCGAAGGCAAGCTGGATGTCACCATCGCAGCCCTCTCGGGCGTGCTGATCATCGCCACCGTCGCGCTGGTCGCGGTGATGGAGCGCGTCACCGGCCTGTCGCGGCGGCTGACCAACTGATCAGGCGCCGCGGAACAGCGAATAGCCCCAGCGCGTGAATTTCAGCGGCAGATGAAAATGCTCATCAACGTTCTTGATGCGAAAGCGGAACGGCGTCACGGTGAGGAAACCGTCGCGCTCGCCAAAGAACTCGCCGAGATGAAACAGCACCTCGTACGCGCCTTCCGTCACACCGGCACCTTGCGCGACGGCATGATCGAGCACGCCGTTGGCGCCGAGCCGCCCGTCGGCGATGCGCTGGGACTCCGGATCGATCCGCCAGATCTCGACGCGCAGCCCCTGCGCCGGACGCCCGCTCGCGACATCGACCGCGTGAATGGAAATACCGCCTGCCACAATGTTCCTCCCATGAGCACGCCGCCATGGTAGACGGAAACACGGCCGCTCGGCCAGCACCCGCGCTGCTGCCGGCGCTGGGCGCGATGACCGCACTGCAGGCCCTGGTCGCGCTGGCCTTGTTCGCGCCCGGCGTGGTCGCCCCTCGCGCCCATATCGAGGTCTGGCAGCTCTCGATGTTCTCCGCCGCCGTGTTCGCGGTCGGCATCCCCGCCTCGTTCTGGGGCGGCGGCTTCATCGCGCGCCTTGGCTCGCTGCGGATCGCGAGCCTGTGCGCGGCGGCCATCGTCGTCGGCATGGCGCTGGCTTCGCTCGGGACGAGCGCCGCCCTGCTGGCTGCGGGCCTGTGCATCGGCCTCGCGATGGGACCCGAGACGCCGGCGAGCGCGGCGCTGCTGGCGCGGCTCGTCACTGCCGAGCGGCGCGCCTTCGTGTTCTCGGTGCGCCAGACCGGCAACCAGATCGGCGCCGTTTGCGGCTCGCTGGCCCTGCCCGCGATCGCCATCGTGTTCGGACCGGTCTGGTGCTATGCGGCCGTTGCTGCCTTGGCGCTACTGGCGATCGCGCTGTTCGAACGGTTGCGGCCGGCCTATGCCGGCAAGGTCGCCCCGCCGCCAAAGCTCGATCTCCGCGCGCGGGTGGCGCTGGTGATCGCGGACCGGCGGATCGCGATGCTGGCGCTGGCCTCGATGCCGTTCAGCGCGATGCAGGTGTCGCTCAACACGGTCTTCGTCACGCTCGGCACACGCGAGCTCGGCCTCAGCCATATCGAATCCGGCATGGCGCTCGCCTGCGCGCAAGCCGGCGGCCTGATCGGCCGTCTCGGCTGGGGCTATGTCGCCATGCGGCTCGATGCCTCGCGCGCCGTCCTCGTCGTCATCGGCCTCGGCATGGCCTTCTGCGCCGCGCTGCTCGGCCTGAATGGCGCTTCGCTCGGCCGCAGCGGACAATTCATCATTGCCGCATTGTTCGGCCTGACGGCGTCGGGCTGGAACGGCGTCTTTGTCGCCGAGATCGCCCGCCTCGCCCCGCAGGACCGGATCGGCGAGACCACCGGCGCGGTGCTGACCGCGTCCTATGCCGGTCTCCTTGCCGCGCCCGCGCTGGTGTCGATCCTGGATGGCGTGGCCAGCCTCGGCATGGCCTTCTTCGCCCTGGCGTGCCTTGCCCTTGGCGGTACATTGGCGTTGATCTGGGGAGGCCATGACAACGCGGACAAATAGCGCGCGCGAGATCGCCGCCGACGTCAGCGCCGGGCGGACCAATGCCGTCGAGACCGCGAAAGCCGCGCTCGGCCGCATCGAGGCCGCCAAGCCCTTGAACGCGGTCGTCACAATCGATCCCGCACGCACGCTGGCGGATGCTGCGGCGGTCGATGATCGCCTGCGTATGGGCGAGATCATGCCGCTCGCTGGCGTTCCCGTGATCGTCAAGGACAACATCTGGGTCGGCGGCTGGCGCGTGACGCAGGGCTCGCACCTGTTCGCCGATTTCATCGCGCCGCGCGATGCCATCGCCGTCGAGCGGCTGCGCAAGGCCGGCGCCGTCGTCGTCGGCATCGGCGCGACGTCCGAGTTCGCCTGCAAGGGCGTCACCAGCTCGCAACTCTACGGGCCGACGCGACATCCGCTCGATCCCGCGCTGACGCCCGGCGGCTCATCCGGGGGCCTGGCCGCAGCGGTGGCGGCCGGCCTGGTGCCGCTGGCGATCGGCACCGATGCAGGCGGCTCCAGCCGCAGGCCGCCGGCGCATGTCGGGGTCGCCGGCTTCAAGCCGTCCTACGGCGCGATCCCCTATGGGCCAGGTTTCGCCGAGCCCTTCTTCGGCCTCTCCGTCATCGCGCCGATCGCATCGGACGCGGCCGATATCGCGCTGGCGTTTGAAGTCATGGCCGGCGCCGATCCGCGCGATCCGGAGTCTGCCGTCGTGGTGCAGCAGGCCAAAGACATCGGCAGTCAGCGCATCGCGTTCTCGCCGCGCCTTGGTCTCGACGTCGCGATTGACGACGTCGTCGCGAATGGCCTCGCCGCCGCCGTCAAACGGCTTTCCGCAGCAGGTTTGCACATTACACAACGCGATCCCGCCTGGCCGGCAGGCGCCACGGAGGATGCGATCATGCCGCTGCAGCATGCGGGGCTCGCGGCACTCCACGGCGGACGCTTTCGCAAGGATCCGACTGTCTTCGATCCTGACATCGCCAAGCAGATCGAGCGAGGTCTCTCCTGGTCGGGTGCGGAGGTCGCCGCAGCGCTGCTTGCGAGCACCGCGATCGCCAACGCCTTCGCCGCGTTCTTCGCTGAGGTCGACCTCCTGCTGGCGCCGACCGTCCCCTGCGTCGCCTGGCCGCTGACGCAGCTCGGCCCTGATATGATCGGCGGAAAGCCCGCAAGCCCGCGGGCCCACGCGGTGTTCACGCCCTTCGTCAATCACGCCCGCCTGCCGGCGATCTCGATTCCGTGCGGAACGGATCGGCGCGGGCTTCCCTTCGGCCTTCAGATCATCGCGGCGCGCGGGCAAGACCGCTCGCTCCTCGCAGCAGCGCAAGAGATCGAAGCGATCTTGCGCAGTGCCTGACGCAAACGGAGACTCCCATGGTTGAGAACGCTCATTCGACAATTCGACCGCTCGACCCCCGCGACCGCTGGTCCGAGCTGTCTCGGGCGGAACGCAGTGCCGCCTATGACAACAACGCGGCGGTCAAGAACAGCCCGGCCCTGATCGCCGAGCGCAACGAAGCCTCAAGCCGGCTGCGGGGCTCGTTCAAGTCCCATCTCGACCTGCCCTACGGCGAGCGGGCGAATAACAAGATCGACCTCTACCCGGCCGCAAAGCCTGATGCGCCCTGCCTGGTGTTCCTGCACGGCGGCTACTGGCAGCGCAACTCGCGCGAGCTGTTCGCGATGCTGGTCGAAGGCGTCGCCGCGCATGGCTGGTCGGTTGCGATTCCCGGCTATTCGCTGGCGCCCGAGGTGTCCCTCACCGACATCGTCGCCGAGATCCCGCGCGCGCTCGACTGGCTCGCGGCGCACGGCGCGTCCTATGGAATTGCCGGGCCGGTCGTGCTGTCGGGCTGGTCCGCCGGCGCCCATCTCGTCGCAATGGCGCTGGATCATCCGCGTGTCCATGCGGGGCTCGCGCTCTCGGGCGTCTACGATCTCGCGCCGATCCGCGATACGGGGCTGAACGATGCGCTGAAGCTGACGGACCAGGAGATCGCCACGCTGTCGCCGTTGCGCCTGCCCGTCACCCGGAAGCGTCTCGACATCGCCTATGGCAGCAGCGAGCTGCCGGCGCTCGTCTGCGATTCCATCAATCTCTACGACAGGCGCGTGGCTGCGGGAGCGCCGGGCAAGCTCATCTCGGTCGAAGGCGCCGACCATTTCACCATTCTCGAGGCTTTGCGCCGCCCGGACGGAGTCCTGGTGGAGGCTGCGCAGCGGCTGCTGGACTAAACTTCGAGAACAACCCCATGCACAGTAGCGATGTCGTTGTTTGCAAAGGCGAATTGTTTGAGGGCCGATCGACACCGCCGCCGCCGCTTTGACTCGTCGGGCAAAACAGGGGCATGATGTCATCATCGCCCCGGCTGCCGCTCCTGCATCTCAATCCAGATTCGCTCGCCCGTGATCCGCACCGGATAAAGCCGCAGCGGCCGGCTCGGCCATCCCGCGGCGATTGCGCCATCGCGCAAATCGAACGACGCCGCATGGCGGGGACAATTGAGGCGCCCGGCCGTCACCTGCCCCAAGGCCAGATCCGCCTGCTCGTGCGGGCATGCACGTTCGCAGGCGACGACGTCGCCCTCGTTCCAGATCACGAGCAGGTCGCGCCCGGCGACGCGGACGATCGTCTCCGCCTTCAACCGGTCGAGATCGCAGACGGCAATCCACCCGGCGTCGTCACCCACCGAGATAGGCCTTGCGCACATGCTCGTTCGCGATCAGCTCGCTGCCGGCGCCCGATAGCACGATGCGGCCGTTCTCGAGCAGATAGGCGTGGTCGCACATCTCGAGCGCAGCGAAGGCGTTCTGCTCGACCAGCAGCACCGTGGTGCCGGCATCGCGAATGCCGCGGATGATCGCAAAGGTGCGCTCGACGATATTGGGGGCGAGCCCGAGCGACGGCTCGTCGAACATGATCAGGCGCGGCCGCGACATCAGCGCGCGGCCGATCGCAAGCATCTGCTGCTCGCCGCCCGACAGCGTGCCCGCCGCCTGCCGGCGCCGCTCGGCGAGCCGCGGGAATTCCGAGTAGATACGGTCGCGGTCGGCCGCGATCTCGCCCGAACGACGCCGGAGGTAAGCGCCCATATCGAGATTTTCCTCGACGCTCATATGCGGAAACACGCGCCGCCCTTCCGGACAATGCGCGATGCCGCTCGCCAGCACGCGCGGCGGCTTCGCGCCGGTGATGTCGATGCCCTCGAACTTCATCTGGCCCGAGCGCGGCGGCACCAGGCCGGAAATCGCGCGCAGCGTCGTGCTCTTGCCGGCGCCGTTGGCTCCGATCAGGGCAACCAGCTGGCCGGCCTTCACGTCGAGCGAGATGCCGCGCAGCGCGGTGACGCCACCGTAGCCGCAGACCATGTCGCGGATCTCAAGCACGTCCTGCTCCATATCCAAGATAGGCTTCGATGACAGCAGGATCGTTGCGGATCACATCGGGCGTCCCTTCGGCGATGATGCGGCCATAGTTGAGCACCACGATGCGATCCGAGACGGTCATCACCATCGGCATGTCGTGCTCGACCAGCAAAATCGTGATGCCGCGGTCGCGGATGCTGCGGATCAGCTCGACGAAACGGTGCGTCTCCGAGGCGTTCATGCCGGAGACGGGCTCGTCGAGCAGCAGCATCGACGGCTCCGCCGCCAGCGCCAGCGCGACACCGACCAAGCGCTGCTCGCCGTAGGAGAGCGAGCCCGCCGCATCGTGGGCGCGGCGTTCGAGCCCGACCCACTCGAGCAGCTCGCTCGCGCGCTGCCGCAGCTTGCGCTCCGAGGCGCGCGCGCCTGGCAGGCCGAGGATGGCGTCGAGCAGCCGGACCCGGCCCTGCCGGTGCAGGCCGATCAGGAGGTTTTCATAGACGGTGTCGTTCGGGAATACGCTGGTGCGCTGGAAGGTACGGATCAGACCGAGATCGGCGATCTCGTGCGGCTTCAATCCGGCGAGCGCAGTGTTGCGATAGGTGACGCGGCCGGCGCTCGGCGTCAGGAAACCGGTCATGACGTTGAAGGCGGTGGTCTTGCCGGCGCCGTTCGGCCCGATCAGGCTGACGATCTCGCCCTCGCCGACCTCAAAGCTCATGTCGGAGATCGCGACGAGGCCGCCGAAGCGGACGGCGACCTGATCGATGGTCATGGCGATGCTGCGCGCCGTCATCACGCCGGCTCCTTGGCACCGGTTTCACTGAGCGCGACCGGCGCCAGCGCCGTCGTCCCGCTCCGTCGCCGGGTCAACCGCTGCGCCAGCGACGGCACGATGCCGCGCGGCAACACGAACAGGATGGCGATCAGCACGCCGCCATAGGCGATCCACTGCGCTTCCGGCGCCATCACAGGCCGCAGCGCGACCGGCAATAGGCCGAAGATCAGGCCGCCGACGACGGGACCCGCCAGCGAGCCCTTGCCGCCGCTGATGACCATGATCACCATGGTGACGGTGTTGATGAAGGCGAAGACTTCAGGGTCGATGATCCGGATGTAGTGTGCATAGAGACTTCCGGCCGCGCCGGCGATCGCGGCGGAGATCACCGCAGCAATCGTCAGCGTCCTGGTCACGTCGATGCCGACCGAGACGGCGAGCGTTTCGTTCTCCATCAGGCCACGCATGGAGCGGCCGAAATGGGAATGAACGAGGCGTGCGATCAGGAGATAGGCGATGAGCGCAACGACCAGGACGAGATAATAGTTGTGGAATTTCGTGCGCAGTGTCAGCTCGCCAAAGCCGGGCAAGGGCAACGCGATGGACGGGATATTGGTCAGCGCCAATGGACCCTGCGTCAGCTCGACCCAGTTCAGCGCGACCAGCCGGACCACCTCGGCAAAGGAGATCGTCACAATGACGAAATAGGCGCCGCGGACGCGGAACGACAACAGACCGACGAAATAGCCGCACAATCCTGCAATCAGGATCGCCAGCACGAAGCCTACGATCGGCGGCCATGGTGTGTGAACCAGCCGAAAGCCTCCGGGCAGGCCGATGTCGAAACCGAGCGAAGTCAGCGCGCTGACATAGGCGCCGATGCCGAAAAAGGCGATATGACCGAGGCTGAGCTGGCCGGTGAAGCCGAGCAGCAGATTGAGGCTCATCGCGCCGATGACGAAGATGCCAGTCGTGATCAGCGCGTTGAGCAGATAGGGATCGCGCAGCCAGAGCGGCACCGAGGCCAGCGCCGCAACGGCGAGAATGGTGACGATCGTCTTCATCCGACGCGCTCCGCGCGCGCGAACAGGCCGGTCGGCCGGAAGATCAGCACCGCGATGATGATGAGAAAGCCCATGGCATCGCGGTAGCCGGACGAGACGTAGCCGGCGCCGAGCTCCTCGGCCAGCGCCAGGATGAAGCCGCCGATCACCGCGCCCGTGATGTTGCCGAGGCCGCCGAGGATGACGATGGCGAAAGCCTTGACCGCGGCGAGATCGCCCATCTGCGGGAAGATCACGTAGACCGGCCCGAGCAGCGCGCCCGCGGCGGCGGCGAGGCTAGAGCCGATCGCGAAGGTCGAGGTGTAGATCATGTCGACGTTCACGCCCATCAGCGACGCCGTGTCATGGTCCTGGAACGTCGCCCGCATCGCGCGGCCGAGGCTGGTCTTGTTGATGAGCAGATACGTCACCAGGATCAACATGGCCGCCGCGGCGAGCACGAACAGGCGCAGCCATGATACGGAGACCGGCCCCAGCACCAGCGGCGCCTCCGGGAATGGCGTCGCCACCGATTTCGCGACGCCGCCCCAGATCCACAGCGTGCCCGACTGCATCGCGATCCAGGCGCCGATCATCACCAGCATGGTGGTGTCGATGTCGGAGCCGCGCAGCGGACGCAGCAAGGTCAATTCGATGGCCGCACCCAGCAGCCATCCGGCCAGCACGGCCACGGGCAGCGCGAGAAAGAAGTTCAGCCCGATCTGCTGCACCACGATGAACATGATGTAGGCGCCGAACGTGTAGAGCACGCCATGCGTGAAGTTCACGACGTTCATGATGCCGAAGATCAAGGTCAGCCCGATACCCAGCAGCGCATAGGTGCCGCCGAGCACGAGCATGTTGATCAAATGCTGGAGGAATTCGCTCAAGATTGTTCCCGATTAGTCCGTATTCGGCGAGAGCGGTGACGTACCGCCCTCGCCTGCGAACAAGCGCGTCAGAGCGTTTTCATCTCGATCTTGCCGTCGGCGATCTCGATGAGATAGACATTCGGCTGGCTCTGACCGCTTTCCTTGCCCTCGGGGCCCGACTTGCGGAACACGATGTCGCCGTTCAGCCCCTTGATGTTGATGTTCCAGAGCGCCGCCTTGATCGCGGCAGGCTCAGCCTTGCCGGCCTTCTCGATCGCGGCGGCGACGGTGCGGATGCCGTCATAGCCGCGAAAACTCTCGGTGCAGCCGGCGAAGTCGAAGCCGCGCTTCTTCCATTCCGCGATGAAATAGTTGGTGGCTTCCGGGTTCGGCGTCTTGTCCGGGAACCAGGGCAGGAAGGTCGTCAGATGCATGGTGCCGTTGGCGGCCGCTCCCGCCTGGGCGATGATCTGGTCCGGGTTCTGCGAGCCGCCGGTGGTGATGATGCGCTTCTTCAGGCCAAGCGCGGCGGCCTGCTTGAAGATCAGCGTGAGCTGGTCGACGGCGGTGGTGACGATGACGGTCTCGGAGGCCGAGCTCTTGATCTTGGACAGCTGCGCGCTCATGTCCTGCGCGCCCTGGTCCATGGTCTCGACCAGGCCGATGCCGATGCCCTTCTCCTTCATCATCTTGCTGAAATCCTCGGCGGTGCCGCGGCCCCAGTCGTTGTTGATGACAAGGAAGTCGACCTTTTTCAGCGCGAGCTTGTCGACGATGTTCTTGAACGCGGCCGCCTCGATCGCGGAGGGCGGCGAGATGCGGAAGATGAAGGGATTGCCCGTCGTCGTGATCTTGCCGGAGGACGAGGTCTCCACCACCATCGGCGTCTCGTATTCCATCAGCTTCGGCATCACCGCGAGCGTCAGGCTCGAGCCCCAGGCGCCCATCAGGACCGGCACCTTGTCGCTTGTGATGAGCTTCTCGGCGACGGCGGCGGCCTCCGTCGGGTTGCTCTTGTTGTCCTCGATGACGAGCTCGATCTTCTTGCCGAGGATGCCGCCCTTGGCGTTGATCTCGTCGGCGGCGATCTTGGCACCGTTAACGACGTAAGTGCCTGAGGCCGCGAACGCGCCGGTGAGCGGCTCGTTGACGCCGATCTTGATGGTCTGCGCCCCCGCGGCGCCGCCGAACAAGGCCGTCGCCAACGCGATTGCCGGAACCAGTCCGAGTGTTCGTGTCATGTTTGTCTCTCCAAATCCCACGCTGTTGATGTCAGGGCAGTCCAGGCTTCGTCACTCCGCGGCGCCGGTTCGCCGATCATTCCGCGCCACCTCTTCCGAAGGTGCGGCGAAATGTTTGCGCGAGCCGGGCTCGCAAGACGTCCGATGCAATCGACCAGAAGCTGAGCTCCGCCGGACCTGCCTGCCCCGACGAGGCGCCGGACATGTGGCGGTCGAGATTGGCGGCGAACTCCGCAACGAGACGTTTTGCAAGGTCTCGCACGAGGCCGGGACGACCGACCTGAGCCAGCATTCCCGTGAGCGTGTAGCCGATAGACAGTTCGACCGCGGTCGCCGCGCCGCCTTCGAGCGGCAGCAGGCGGTAACAGATCTCGCCCTGCGTCGCGGAATGGCTGCGCTGGTCGGTACCGATGCCGACGATGCGCCCCGAGAGTGTCGCGGGATCCCGCTCGACACGCGCGGCCCCCTCGAAGCTTGCTGCGATCGGACCGAGCCTGACGCGGATCGATCCTTCGACGCGCTCCGGCTTTGGCGTCGACGACAGCGATACGCCAGGGAGGCAGGCGGCGATGCCTGCGATGTCCTCGAACATCGCGAACACCTTTGCCGGCGGATACGGCAACGTGAAGCGCTGATCGAGCATTGTTGCCGGCGTGAAGTCGGGGATGCTGCTTGGGGTGGCACTTTCCGGTGCCGGAGCTGGCGCGTGCCGCGCGGGCCGCAGCTCCTTCCGGGCGGTTGCCGCTCGCCCCGAGCCGGCAGGACCAAGGACGGTCCGGCCTCCATCCGCCACCGGCGCGACGTTGCGCGCGTGCCTTGCCTCGATCACGGACTGCACCGCGCGCACAATGCCGACATAGCCTGTGCAGCGGCAGAGATTGCCGCTGAGGCCAATGCGGATCTGGCGCTCGTCGGCGTCGGGCAGACGCAGCACCAGGTCGCGCGCCGAGACCAGCATGCCGGGCGTGCAATAGCCGCACTGAAGCGCGTGCTCGCGGGTGAAGGCAGCGCGCAGCTCGGTCGTGATCTCGTCCTCGTCGAGGCCTTCGATCGTGGTGACATCGGCGCCTTCGCAGGCCGCCGCATAGGTGATGCAGGAGCGCGCCGGCACGCCGTCGAGCAGCACAGTGCAGGCGCCGCAGACCCCGTGCTCGCAGCCGAGATGCGTGCCGCTGAGATCGAGCCTGTCGCGGACGAAATCGGCAAGACTGGTGCGCGGCTCCGCGTGCAGCTCCACCGCGCGGCGATTGACCTGAAGCGCGATCGTGGTCATGCCGCGGCCTCCAGAACGGCGCGCTTCAGCACGCTGACATGGATGTGGCGCTGCGCGGCATCGTCGATGCCGGCGCTTGCGAGCAGGGCATCGGCGACACGAACATCGAAATGCTGCTTGTAGTCGGCGGCGATCCGCCCGCCGAACAGCTCGGCATTCGTGACGACGATCGGCGCCGTGTCGATTGCACCGATGACGATACGCGCCGCGGCGGCGGCGGGATCGACCAGCACCGCACCGATCGCGTGGGCAAATTCGCCGGTCTTGCGGCAGCTCTTGGCATAACCCCAATGCGCCGTCGCTGATCGCGCCGGCACATGGACCGCCTCGACGATCTCGCCGGCATGCAGCGCAGATTCCAGCGCACCGACCACAAACGCTTCGACCGCCATCGATCGCACACCGGCAAGACTGCGCAATGTCACGCGCGCACCCAGGGCCGCCAGCGCCGAGATCCAGTCCGCGGCGGGATCGGCATGGCTGAGCGAGCCGCCGATCGTGCCGCGATTGCGGACCGCGCGATAGGCGATGTTGGCAGCGACAGCCCGCATGGCGCCGCGGGTCACGTCGGCCGTGCGGCCGTCCTCGATATCGGCATGGGTGACGAGGGCGCCCAGCACGAGCTCGTCGCCGGAGACCTCTGCGCGCTTGAGCTCGGCAAGGCCGGAAATGTCAATAATCAGCTCCGGCTGCACCAGCCGCAGATTGAGCATCGGGCCGAGCGATTGGCCGCCGGCGATGATCTTCGCCGATCCGCCGCTTGCGGCCAGCATCGAGAGAGCCGCATCGAGATCGCGCGGGCGCTCGTAAGCAAAGGGCGCCGGTTTCATGCCGCGCTCCTCTCAGCCGCACGCGCGGCCAGCACCGCCGCGACGATGCGATGCGGCGTGATCGGCGACTGCATCAGCTCGACGCCGAGCGGGCGCAGCGCGTCGTTGACGGCATTGGCGATTGCGGCGGGCGGTGCGATGGCGCCGCCCTCGCCGATGCCCTTCACCCCGAATTGCGTATAGGGCGACGGCGTCTCCATGTGGTCGAGGCGCGCGGCCGGGACCTCGGTCGGGCCGGGCAGCAGGTAATCCGCGAGCGTCGTCGCCAGCGGCTGGCCGGAGGCGTCGAACGGCATTTCCTCGTAGAGCGCGGTGCCGATGCCTTGCGCGAGGCCGCCATAGATCTGGCCGTCGACGACGAGCGGATTGACCAGCACGCCGCCGTCCTCGACGATCACATAGTCGAGGATCTCGACCTCGCCGATATCAGGATCGACCGCGACCACGGCTGCATGCGCGGCATAGCTGAAGGTGCCGCTGTCGCGCACGGGCTTGTAGCCTTGGGTGACCTCGAGCCCGCCGGGATCGACGTCTGGCGGCAAATCCTGCGGGCGGCGGTACCAGGTGTGGGCGATCGCCTTCAGGCTGACGCTGCCGTTGACGCCGCGCACCTCGCCATTCTGCAACACCACCGAGGCCGGATCGTGCTGCAAGAGTTTCGCGCCGATGCGGCGCGCACGTTCCCCGAGTTCGCGGCAGGCCGTCGCGACCGCACCACCCGCCATCACCATCGAGCGCGAGCCCCAGGTGCCGGTCGAATAGGGCGTCATCGCGGTGTCGCCGAGGACGATGCGGATGTTTGCGACATCCACGCCGAGGATTTCGTGCGCGACCTGGGCGAGCGTCGTCTCCATGCCCTGCCCGTGCGAGTGCACGCCGACGCGCAGTTCTAGGCCGCCGTCCGGCGTCAGGCGCGCCGAGGCCTGCTCATGGCCCGGCACCATCGGGATGCCCCAGCCGGAATAGACCGAGGTGCCGTGCGCGGCCTGCTCGCAATAGATGGAGATGCCGACGCCAATGCGGCGGCCGTCGGCCTCGCCCTGCTTTTGCCTGGCGCGGATGGCGTCGATGTCGATGGCCGCGAGTGCGCGGCGCATCGCTTCCGGATAATCGCCGCTGTCGAAATGCTTCTTGGTGATGTTGTCGAACGGCATCTGTTCGGGGCGCACCAGATTGCGCAGCCGCACCTCGCCGGGCTCGAGGCCGGCTTTCGCCGCCACGAGGTCGAGCATCAGTTCCAGCGCAAAGCAGACGCCGGTGCGCGCGACGCCGCGATAAGGCAGGATCGGGCATTTGTTGGTGGCGACCGAGAAGGTGCGGCAGCGATAGGCCGGCATCTTGTAGGGACCTGGCAAAATGCTCGCGACCTGCGCGGCCTCTAGGCAGGCCGAGAACGGATAGGACGAGTAGGCGCCGGAATCCACCGTCGCTTCACAGTCGATGCCGCGCAGCGTGCCGTCACGGTCAGCATAGACCGTGATTTTGTAATGATGTTCGCGGCAATTGGAGCTGGCGACGAGATGCTCGCGCCGGTCTTCGAGCCAGCGCACGGGATGGCCGCAGCGCATCGTCAGCCAGGACAGGCAGACCTCTTCGGGCAACAAGATGCCCTTGTGACCGAAACCGCCGCCGACGTCGGGCGAGATGACGCGGATCTGTCCCTCCTCCATGTCGAGGCATTCGGCAAGGCCGCTGCGCGTAATGTGCGGCATCTGCGCCGCCGAATGCAGCGTGAGCTGGTCGAGCCTCGGATCGAAGGTCGCGACCACGCCGCGGCCTTCCAGCGGCGACATGCATTGCCG
Organism: Bradyrhizobium sp. IC3123; assembly: GCF_020193625.1. Lineage (NCBI taxonomy): Bacteria > Pseudomonadati > Pseudomonadota > Alphaproteobacteria > Hyphomicrobiales > Nitrobacteraceae > Bradyrhizobium > Bradyrhizobium sp. IC3123. Next base: position 963,985 of record NZ_JADYVF010000002.1, read on the forward strand.
TGCCGTCGAAATCTCGCGCGTCACCTTGATCGGCGCGTCGAGCGCTGTGGAGATGTCGACCTCGTAATTGGTCTCCAGGAAGACGTTATCGCCCCAATGCTCGTGCACCAGCGCCGAGCCAGGCTCGCGTGCCTTCAACATGTCATGGATTGCGGGCAGCTCCTCCAGATCGAGCGTCACGGAGGCCGCGATGTCCTCGGCCTCGGCCCGGGTCGGCGCGAGACACATCGCGACGAGCTCACCGACCTGGCGCACCTTGCCGGTCGCGAGCACCGGCTGCTCGGAGATCTTGAAGCCTGGGAGCCCCGACACCGCCCGGATCGGCTTGATGCCGACGAGATCGGCCGCCGTGAACACGCTGCCGCGATGGCGTTCGGGCACGTGGATGCCGCGGATGCGCGCATGCGCCAGCGGGCTGCGCACGAAGGCGACGTCCTGAAGACCGGCGAGCCTGACGTCTCCGACATATTGGCCGCGGCCGCGCATCAGGCGATCGTCTTCCTTGCGCGGCAGCCGCGCGCCAACGCCCTGCCCCGTCTTGCCGTGCGGAAATTCTCGCTCGCTACGCAACTTCGCGTTCTCCTTCACCGCCCGGCCTTATGCCGCGACGGCCTGCGGCAGGATCGGCGCGACCGCCTCGAAGCGGGTGCCGGCGCGCAGGCAGAAGGCCGGCTGCAGCAGCCGCTCGGCAATCACCTCGTTGTTCTCGTTGTCCTTGAGGACGAAGCGGCCATTTCTCTCCGCGAGCACGGAGACGTCTGCGTCCATGCCGACCTTGAGCGCGCCGATTTCACCGCTGCGGCCGAGCATTTTCGCGGGATTGGAGGTGACCATCGGCACCACCTGCTCCAGCGACAGGCCGAGCGCCATCATCGAGCTCATCGCCTGGACCAGGCTGAACTTGGCCTGACCGGCGAAGGGATGGTTCTCATCGTCCTCGTGCTGGTCGGGCGTTCCCGCCGGCGCGGGCACGTGGGTGTTGTAGCCGTGGATGTCGGCGCCGAGGGTGGTCGGAATGATGCCGGCAGCGATCGCCTTCTTCGCGAGCCGATAGGAGAAATGGCTGCCGTGGCCGACGTCGACCTTGAGGCCGCGGTCGAGCGCGGCCTGGATCACCGGGTGCACCTCGCCCTCGCGATTGACGAAGCCGCCGGGATGGCGCGTGAAGGGATGAGCGAGGATGTCGCCCTCGCGCAAGAGCGGGATCACGCGGGTGAGGATGGTGTCGGCGTCCTCGCCATTAGCGCCGCTCTCGGGCAGGCCCCAGAGCTGGCCGAAATGCACATAGACCGGCAGGTCGGCGCGCTTGCCGATCTCGGCCGCCATCTCGATGACGCGAATGCCCCAGCGCGCGAAGCCGCCGATCTCGGCGTGAGCCTTGATGCCGCGTACGAGATCGAGATTGGCGGTCGCGGCCTTGACGGTCGCATCGATGTCGACGCCGTCGGGGCTGTAGAGCTGCGGATAGAAGTGGCCCTCGAGGCCGCCCACGAGATAGGCGGAGATAAACGCATAGACGCGCGAGGCCGAGGCGTCCGCGATAAAATGGCGGAAGCCCGGCAACGTCATGCAGGACGGACCGCCCTGATCGACCAGCGTCGTCACGCCGGACTGCACGCCGACCATGTCGGGGTTCATGCCGAAACGGCCAGAGACATACTGATAGACGTGGGCGTGGGTGTCGATCAGCCCGGGCAGCACCAGCTTGCCGCTGACATCGACGACCTCCTTCGCGTTGGTCGGCAGAATGTCGGATGCGATCGCCGCGATCTTGCCGTTGCGGATGGCGACGTCCTTGAGGCCATCGATGCCGGAGGCCGGACAGATCACGCGGCCACCCCGCAGCAGAAGATCGAAGCTGGCAGTGACGGACATGGCGCTCTCCTCTTCTTGCGAGGGGCGACGGCTTCGTCCCTCGAATTACGAAGCATGCTTCGCATTTTGACAAAAGCAAGCATCGTGCCATGATCCCGATGTGGCAGGCGCACTCGAATCGAGCTAAGCGCGGCAGGGTTTCGGCTTGGGAGTGTGTGCATTGCGGCAAGCGAAGACACGTCGCGGCGGGACGCGGCACCGCCCCTGGCCCTTGTCGGAACGGCCCGGCTATCTGATCCGCCGGCTGCACCAGATTCACGTCGCGCTGTTTCAGGAAGCCTGCAGCGAATTCGAGGTCACGCCGCTGCAATACAGCCTGCTCTCGGCGCTGGCGGTGCGAGAAACCGCCGATCAGACCACTTTGGCGGCCGATATCGCGCTCGATCGCACTACGACGACCGGTGCGTTGAAGCGTCTCGCGGCGCGCAACCTTGTCGAGCGCGCGGTGAACAAGGACGATCGGCGCGCGCGATTGTGCCGCCTGACGCCGGCCGGCGCCGCGCTGCTGGTTAAAATCGAGGGCGCAGCACGGCGGGCACATCGCGCAACGCTCGGCGATTTGAGCCAGCGGGAACAGGCGCTCTTCATCGAGATGATGCAGCGCATCGTGGCCGGCAATCCCAGTCGCGACAGCGCCGCTGCCCTATTCGACTAGAGGCGAGTGCTGCGCTTTTGAGTTGGGCTGCTTAATTTATCATCGTACCGCTGCCCGGCCGTGCATCGATCGCCGCCCTCCGGCGGAAGGTCCGGCGTGCCGCGGCAGGCCGGCGCCTCAACATGGCCCGCGCTTGAAAACGCAGTCGCATCCGAGGCGAGCCTCGTTGCCTCCGGCATCCAGACGCGCCCTGCCCGGCCGCTCCGCCAGTCCATGGCACGATTTATGCTGCGATGATGCGAAGCGTGCTTCGTATTGGGGGATGCCATGACAGATACCGAACTTCGCGCTGATATTCACAGCATCGAGCCAATTCCCGACGCGGACCGGGACTCCTCCGGGCCGCAGCAGATGTGGATCTGGGCCGGCGCCAACATCGCGCCGGTGAACTGGGCGCTCGGCGCCCTCGGCATCATCCTCAAGCTCGGCCTGATGGAGACGATCGCGGTCATCGTGCTCGGCAACATGGTGGGCTGCGCGATCTTCGCGACCTTCACGGTGATGGGACACAAGACCGGGGTCAATCAGATGGTGCTGAGCCGGTCCGCCTTCGGCGTCCGCGGCGCCTACCTGCCGAGCATCCTGATGTTCCTGATGACGCTGGGCTGGATCGGCGTGAACACCTATTTCCCGGTCAAGGTGTCGATGGGCATCCTCGGCCAGTTCGGCGTGCCCGACACCTGGCTGGTCGAGATGATCGTCATCACGCTGGTGATGGCGGTGCAGGTGATGATCGGCGTCTATGGCTTCTACGCGATCCGCACCTTCGAGAAGTACACGGTGCCGCCGACCATCGCCATCATGGTGCTGATGAGCGTGCTGGCCTGGACGCGGCCCGGCGTCGTCAACTGGAACCTGACCACCTCGCTGCCACCAGGCGCGCATCTGGCGATGCTGACGATGCTGATGACCGCAATCGGCGTCGGCTGGGGGATTTCCTGGGTCACCTGGGCCTCCGACTATTCGCGCTTCGTGCCGCGCTCGACGCCGTCGAAAGCCGTGTTCTGGTACAGCTATGTCGGCATGTTCGTGCCGACGGTCTGGCTCGGCATTCTCGGCGCGACCATCGCCTCGACGACGCTGGACACCGATCCCGCCAAGATGGTCAGCGCGGTGTTCGGCGGTCCCGTCAGCATTCTTGTCCTCCTGATGGTGCTGCACGGCCCGATCGCCACCAACATTCTCAACGTCTATTCGGCGGCGCTGGCGGCCTTAAGCGCCGGGCTGAAACTCTCGCGCTTCTGGCTCACCGTCATTGTCGGCGTCGCCGGCTATCTGGTGACCCTCTACTTCATCTTCGCGCCGTCCTTCGCGAAGGCGTTCGACCATTGGATGATCAGCCTGCTGTTGTGGATGAGCCCGTGGGCCGGTGTGGTGCTCGCCGACTTCTTCATCAAGCGCAAGGGCAAGATCGAGGTGGCGGAGCTCTATCGCTCGCCGGAGACCAGCGCCTATGGCGACATCAACTGGGCCGGCATGATCGCGTTCTTCGCCGGCCTCGTTGCCGGATGGCTGGTGCAGGACGGCCTCGTCAGCGCGCTGCAGGGGCCGATCTCGATCTATCTGCTCGGCGGCGCCGATCTGAGCTGGTTGTTCGGTATCGGCGTGGCGGGCCTCGTCTACCTCGGGCTCGGCAAGTTCGCGACCTCGCCCACACCGGCGGTCGCGAGCCGTGCCGGCAGCTAGCCTGAGAGCGCTGACCTCGCCTTGCGTCAGCGCTTCCGGCCAAGCCTCACGATCATGTCGCCGGGCCCAAGTGCTCCGGCCTCGTGAGAGTGCAATCGCCACAGGCTCTCGCCATCCATCAGCGGGGGCATCGGCAGTTCGTGGTCGGCGAAATTGGCGACGATCTGCAGAACGTCTCCCTGCTCGGTCTGCCAGCGCACATCCACGCCGCCCATGCGGGGATCGGTGCCCAGCAGCTGTCGCTGCGCCGAAACGAAGCCACGTTTGATCAGCGGCACGATCTTCTCGCGCCGCATCGTCAATAGTTGGGTCGTCAGCGCCCGGAACCTGGTGCCGGAAGGCGATTGCGCGATGCTGGTCCAGTCCAGCTTGGAGGCGAGGAAGGTTCTTTCGTCGCACGGGTCCGGGATCCCGGCGCGCGTTTCCGGGCTCGCGAACGCCTTGAAGTGTGAAAACTCCTTGCGGCGGCCCTCCCGTGTCAGTTCGGCAGCTTCGCCGGTCCAGTCGGCGAAGAACAGGAAGGGCGTTTCGGCTGCCGCTTCCTCGCCCATGAACAGCATCGGAATGTGCGGGCCGAGCAGAACCAGTGCGAGGGCCAGCTCCAGCTTGTCCGGACCGACCAGCCGCGACAATCGTTCCCCGAAGGCGCGGTTGCCGACCTGGTCGTGGTTCTGGGCGAAGAAGATGGTCGCTTCGGGCGGCAGATGAGCACTCGGCTCGCCGCGCGGCGCCTCGTGCAGGGGAAACACCTCGCCCTGATAGGCGAAGCCCTCGGTCAGGGATCGCGCCAGATGTTCGAGCGGCTTGTCCGCAAACGCCCGGTAATAACCTTCGTCCTCGCCCGTGAGCAGGACGTGCAGCGCGTTGTGGAAATCGTCGCCCCATTGCGCATCGTAGTACGTCGCTCGTCCTTGTGAACGCGCGAGCAGGTGCGCCTGATTGGCCTCGTTCTCCAGCATCAGATGGATGCGCCGGCCCGCCAGCTGGCTGCGCAGGGTCTCCGCGAGCTCGACCAGGAAATGACGGTTCGAGTCGTCCTTCAGCGCATGAACGGCATCGAAGCGCAGGCCGTCGAAGCCATAGTCGCGCAGCCACATCAGGGCATTCTCGATCAGAAACCCGCGCACGAACGCGCCGTCGGCTCCTTCCAGGTTGACGGCGGGCCCCCAGCCGGTGGTGTGGCGCGGGTTGAAGAAATTCTCCGCATAGAGATGCAGATAGTTCAGCTGCGGCCCGAAATGGTTATAGACGACGTCGAGATAGACCATGATGTCGAGGGCATGCGCCGCGCGCAGCAGCCGCTTGAGATCCTCTGGCCGGCCGTAGCGGGCATTCGGCGCGTTCAGGAGCACGCCGTCATAGCCCCAATTGTGCCGGCCGGGCACGTCGTTGAGCGGCATCAGCTCGATGGCGGTGATGCCGAGATCACGAAGATAAGGCAGCTTCTTCTCGACGCCGGCATAGGTCCCCTCCTCGCTGAACGCGCCGACATGCAGCTCGTAGATCACGGCTTCCGCCCAGGGACGGCCCGGATAGAGCACCGGGTCCCTCAACGCCGCCGTATCGACCACCTCGCTCGGCGCGCCGACGTCGTCCGGCTGGAAGCACGAGGCGGGATCGGGCACGACGAGGTCTTCGTTGATCCTGAACTGATAGCGCGTGCCGGCGCGCGCGGTTTGGCTGAGCAGCTGGTACCAACCGTCCGCATCGCGCGGCATCTGCTGTGCCGGCTGGCCGATTTCGAGCAGCTCGACCGATCGTGCCGTCGGCGCCCACAGGTTGAACGAGACCCCGTGATCGACGATCTGAGGACCATGGCGCCGACTTTGCTCGGCCATTCCCAGCCTTTGACTCAAGCCCGTCCCCTTTCGCCGCATGCGACCTCGCATGCAATTGCGCGCGTCAGGGCGACAAAGCGGAGCCGTGTGCGTTCGTTCCTCCACGGCGCCGACGCCGGACATTTGGCGGGCGACTGGAACGGAATCAGCGACGCAACGGTTACCATTCCAGACAGGAGCCGCCGCCATGCGCCGCCCGAAGCCGCAACCGATCCGTAACAAGCTCGACCTGACCGACCGCATCCAGGTACGCCTCGTCAAGAAACGGCTCGGACTGTCGGACGCTGAGCTAACCGCGATCGTCGGGCGGATCGGCAACTCCATTCCGGCCATCAGCAAGGAGGCGGCTTTGCAGAGAGCCAGCGCGCTATCCAAGCTGGCCGATGTGGCGCCCGTCGCCGCGACGGCGCCGACGTCCTGACGGGCACCTCGGGGGAGAGATGGACCAACCACCACATTCAGACGACGCCTTGACGCGGACGGCCTCGCGCCTGCGCCGCACCCGTATCACCGAAGGCAGACCTTTCCCGCTCGGCGCCACCTGGGATGGCCTCGGCGTCAATTTCGCGCTGTTCTCCGCCCACGCCACCAAGGTTGAGCTTTGCCTGTTCGACGATACCGGCGAAACCGAGCTCGAGCGCATTGAGCTGCCCGAATATACCGACGAGGTCTGGCACGGCTATCTGCCCTCCGCCCGCCCCGGCACCGTCTACGGCTATCGCGTCCATGGCCCTTACGAACCCGACGCCGGTCACCGCTTCAATCCCAACAAGCTCGTACTCGATCCCTATGCCAGGCAGCTGGTCGGCCAGCTCCGCTGGGGGCCGGAGCTGTTCGGCTACCAGCTCGATCACGCCGACAAGGACCTGTCCTTCGACGAACGGGACAGCGCGCCCTTGATGCAAAAATGCCGCGTCATCGATCCCGCCTTTACCTGGGGCGTGGCGCGCAAGCCGGAAGTGCCGTGGGAGCGGACGATCGTCTACGAGATGCACGTCAAGGGCTTCACCCAGCTGCATCCGCTGGTGCCGGAAGCCGATCGCGGCACGTTCTCGGGCCTCGCACATTCGGAAATCCCGGCTTACTTGCGCTCGCTCGGCATCACCAGCGCCGAGCTATTGCCGATCCATGCCTTCGTCGACGACAGCTATCTGGTCGAGAAAGGCCTGCGCAATTACTGGGGCTACAATTCCATTGCCTTCTTCGCGCCGGAGCCGCGTTACCTGAAGGCGACGTCGGCCAACGAATTCAAGGCCATGGTCAACCAGTTTCACGCCCATGGCATCGAGGTCATTCTCGACGTCGTCTACAATCACACCGCCGAAGGCAACGAGCTCGGCCCGACCCTGTCGTTCAAGGGCATCGACAATGCCAGCTATTACCGCCTGCTGCCGGACAAGAAGCGCTACTACATCAACGACACCGGTACCGGAAACACCGTCAATCTCTCGCATCAGCGTGTGCTGCAACTCGTCGCCGATTCCTTGCGCTACTGGGCAACGGAGATGCGGGTCGACGGCTTCCGCTTCGATCTCGCGACCATCCTGGCGCGCGAACCCTATGGCTTCGATGAAGGCGGCGGCTTCCTCGACGCCTGCCGCCAGGATCCCGTGCTCTCCAGCGTCAAGCTGATCGCGGAACCCTGGGACATCGGGCCCGGTGGCTACCAGGTCGGTCAGTTTCCGCCGGGCTGGGCCGAGTGGAACGACAAGTTCAGGGACACGGTACGCGCCTTCTGGAAGGGCGATCCGGGCACGCTGGCCGACTTCGCCAAGCGCGTCTCCGGCTCCGGCGACCTCTTCAACAAGCGCGGACGCCGGCCTTGGGCCAGCGTCAATTTCGTCACCGCGCACGACGGCTTCAATCTCAACGATCTCGTCTCCTACAACGACAAGCACAACGAGGCGAATGGCGAGAACAATCGCGACGGTCACAGCAACAACCATTCCTGGAACTGCGGCGTCGAAGGGCCGACCAACGAGCCCGAGATCACCGCCTTGCGCGAGCGCCAGAAGCGGAACCTGCTGGCAACGATGCTGCTCTCCCACGGCACGCCGATGCTGCTCGCGGGCGACGAGTTCGGGCACACCCAGAACGGCAACAACAACGCTTACGCCCAGGACAACGAGACCACCTGGCTCAACTGGATGGGCATCACCGCGAACGGCCGCAGCCTGCGCGAGTTCGTGCGCAAGCTGATCGCCACGCGCAAGGCCTTTCCGATCCTCTACCGCAGCCGCTTCCTGGTCGGCTCGCACAACGAGGAGCTCGACGTCAAGGACGTCACCTGGCTGTCGCCGTCCGGCGAGGAGATGGCGACGGAGCAATGGCAGGACGGCAATGCGAAATGCTTCGGCATGCTGCTCGACGGCCGCGCGCAGGAGACGGGGATCAAGCGCCGCGGCTCGGATGCGACCATGCTGCTGGTCTACAACGCGCACCACGACGTCGTGAACTTCACCCTGCCGGAGGTCACCGACGGACGCAGCTGGCTCGGCCTGATCGACACCAATCGGCCCGATGCGCCGATGGCCGAATTCGAGTTCGGGCATGCTTACGCGGTGACCGCGCGCTCGCTCGTGGTGTTCGGCCTTGCCAACGACAGCATCGCGACCCGGCGCCTCCGCCAAGGCCTCGGCGCGCTGATGGACATCGCCGACACGCCCCTGCCGGAGTAGCCGCGTGCCGTCCGCTTGCGATCAGCGATCGACTTCGCCGAACACGATGTCCAGCGAGCCCAGGATCGCCGAGACGTCCGCCAGCAAATGCCCCTTGCAGAGGAAATCCATCGCTTGCAGATGAGCGAATCCGGGCGACCTGATCTTGCACTTGTAGGCAGTGTTGGTGCCATCGGCGACGAGAAACACGCCGAATTCGCCCTTGGGCGCCTCGACCGCGACGTAGATTTCGCCGGGGGGAACATGGAAGCCCTCGGTGTAGAGCTTGAAGTGATGGATCAGCGCTTCCATCGATCGCTTCATCTCACCGCGCCGGGGCGGCGCGACCTTGTTGTCCTGCACGATTACAGGGCCGCCGCCGTCCGGCGACTTCAGCTTCTCGATGCACTGCTTCATGATGCGGACGGACTGCCTCATCTCCTCCATGCGAATGAGATAACGGTCGTAGCAGTCGCCGTTCTTGCCGATGGGGATGTCGAAATCCATCTCCGCATAGCAGTCGTAAGGCTGCGCCTTGCGCAAATCCCAGGCGGCTCCCGAGCCGCGCACCATCACGCCCGAAAATCCCCACGCCCAGGCCTGTTCCAGCGTCACCCTGCCGATATCCACGTTGCGCGCCCTGAAGATCCGGTTGAGCGTGAGCAAACGGTCGAGATCATCAACCACTTTCAGAAACGGATCGCACCAAGCCTCGATGTCGTCGATGAGCTTGGGCGGCAGATCCTGGTGCACGCCGCCCGGCCGGAAATAATTGGCATGCATCCGGCTGCCCGACGCGCGCTCATAAAACACCATGAGCTTCTCGCGCTCTTCGAAGCCCCACAGCGGCGGGGTCAAGGCGCCGACGTCCATGGCCTGCGTGGTGACGTTCAGAAGGTGCGACAGGATGCGGCTGATCTCGTGATAGAGCACCCTGATGAGCTGGCCGCGCCGCGGCACCTCAATTCCGATCAGCCGCTCGATGGCGAGGCAGAAGGCATGTTCCTGCGTCAGCGGGGCGACGTAGTCGAGCCGGTCGAAATAGGGAATGGCCTGGAGATAGGTCTTGGCCTCGATCAGCTTTTCGGTGCCGCGGTGCAGAAGGCCGATATGCGGATCGACGCGCTCGACGACCTCGCCGTCCAGCTCGAGCACCAGCCGCAGCACTCCGTGCGCGGCGGGATGTTGAGGACCGAAATTGATGGTGAAGTTTCTGAGGCTCGGAGATTGTTCTGGCATCCCGCTTCCGATCGGAGCTGTCGCAGCCGTCACCTTAGCCGCGGTCTGCAGCGACCGGCTTCACACAGGTTAACGGTTCGCCGCAAAGGGCGAGCATGCGTGCCGTTTGGGCCTCTTGGAACTCCGTATCGAGAGTCGCGTTCATCGACATTGGAGCTTTGAAATGAATGTCGATGGCTCGCCGCCGCTCTCGCGATCGATCCCGCTATTGCGGGAGCATACCGATGATCGGCCCGACCACCCGACCGGCAATTGGCGCCCGTCTTGACCGACCGTGCAGTTGAGCCAGGCGGCGCAGCCGAGCGTCCTCTCACCGCCGTCGTGTTCTCCGGCGGCCTCGGTCTCGGCGCCTATCATGGCGGTGTGTTTGAAGCCCTCACTTCGCTTCGGCTGCCGATCGACTGGGTGACGGGTTCGTCGGCAGGAGCCATCACCGCCGCGCTGATCGCGGGGAGCGCGCGCGACGACCGGCTGCAGACTCTGCGCAGCTATTGGCATGCGCTAAGCAGTCCAGCCGACGTGCCGAACGCGGGCCGCCACGCGTTTGCGTGGCTGAGCTCGATCAGTACGCGCGTGCTGGGTCATTCCGGTTTCTTCCACCCCCGCCTCCCCATTCCGGCGTCTCACTACGGCGGCCTCTACGATCTCGGCCCGACCCGCCAACGCCTGCAGCGCTTGATCGACTTCGGACGTCTGAACGGCGGCGATCTGCGGATCACGATCTGCGCCACCGACGTCGAGAGCGGCGATGCCGTGTTGTTCGACTCCGCATCGGAGCGGATCAAGATGGACCACATCCTGGCCAGCTGCGGCTTCCTCCCCGAATTCGCTCCGGTGCAGATCACCGGTCGCTGGCTCGGCGACGGCGGGTTCTCGCTGAACGCGCCGTTCGATCCGATCCTCGAGACTGCAGGCCCGCTCCGCCTCTATGTGATCGATCTGTTTCCGCGCGACGGCAAGGTCCCTGACGGGCTCGAGGGCGCGTCCGAGCGCAAGAGCGACCTGACCTTCGGCAATCAGACCTTCCAGCGCCTCGGCTACGCTCTGGAGGCCCGTCAGCTCCGCGCCGAGCTTCAGGACCTCCACTACGACGACGAGGTCTATCTCCTGAGCTACCGCCCGGGTCGCGAGGAAGCCGGGCCGGAAAAATCCTTCGATCTGTCTGAAACAGCCATGGCGCAGCGCTGGCGCGCCGGCTTTCTGGACATGCAATATGCCGCAAGCCTCGCCCCAGTCCCGAACGAGATCTGCGGCGTACGGCGGCCTTAGCGATGTCTCTCTGTGTCAGGACCCGAGCTAGGCGCGGTCTTGCCTCCCAGCCGCTCGCGAATGTCGCGCAGCAGCCGCCTGAGACCGTCATCGGCGGCCATGCCGTCGGGCGGGGCGATTGTGGTGATGCCCCAGTTCGCGAGCACGGCCTCCTGCACCGGATTACGCTGCGCGACGAACACGAAGGATCGCGGCCGGTCCTGGCTGTGCCCGGACTCGTCCCAGATCTGCCAGATCCGGTGCAGCAACAGCCGGATGTTCGGATCGGACATGCTGTATCCGATGAACAGCAGCGTGCTTCCCAACGCATCCGCGCGAAAGCGGATATCGAGCGGGGAATTGAAGGCGAGCCGATTGAGAAAGTCGGTCTCGGTCAGAACCAGCGAAGCATCGTCGTCGAAGTCGCCGTGAAACTTGATGATGTGGGTGACACCGGCGCGAGCGCTCGCGATCTCCTTCGCGTTGCTGATCTTCGCAAAGGGCTTGTTCAGCACGTCGAACGCGGTTTCGAGGTTTCGGTCGTAATTGGTGGTGTAGATGACCGGAAAGTCCAGCTCGACGATCATCCGGTGCAGCTCTGAAGCGGCGATCTTCTCGGGGTCGACACGCCAATTGCGGTCGAGCCAGCTGCGCAGCGGGCCGATTCCGCCGCGCTTGATCCGATAATATTCCGCGAGCATCTGATAGCCGCCGTGCATTCCGTCGATGACGTTGCGTTCGAGGCCGAGATCGTCAAGGAGATGATCGATCAGGGACTTCCAGGACGGCAAGCCGACGGCCATGGAGACGCCGGCGCCCACGAACAGGACCGCACGGCGCCGCTCGATCGCTGCCGCGAGAATGTCGTGAGGCGGCCGCTCATCGGATATGAGCCCTGTCGTGTCCTGGTCCATCAAGCCTAAATGACCGGGCGCCCGGCGCGTTCCTAAAGCCGGACCACCCTCACCGGCTCAGCGGCCAGGATGGCTCGCGCGCCGTTTGCGCCGCGAAGCGGGCGATCAGGCGCCGAAGCTGCGCCTTGTGCACCAGGCGCGCCGCGGTCTTCGGCGAGACCCAGATCGCTTGCCGCTCTCCCTTCTCCGGCCACCAGCGCTCCCGCCCGTGCACCTTCATTGGGAAGACGGCAACGTTCATGGTCCGCTTGCGGTCACCCTTCCGCTTGCGATGCTTGAAGCTGCCGAGCGCACGCGTCGCGACGACACCAACCAGGCCCGCCTCCTCATAGGCTTCGAGAGCGGCCGTCAGGTGCGGCTCCTTGTTGCCTATCGGCGATCCCTTCGGGACGCTCCACCTGCGCTTGCGCCTGGTCGTGATCAGCATCACCCGCAGCTCGGACTTGTCCAGCCGAAACGGCAGAGCGGCAAATTGCTTCTTTCCCATCAGGCGCCTCCAACTCGCGTCTGATAAGCGGACGCCGTTGCCATGGTTCCTGTTTTGCGCAGTGGCGCCCCGCGTGTGGGCGCTGGAATTCTAAGAAGCCTGAACTCCACCATGGTCACCTCCGCGCTCAGACCGGCGAAAAACAGCGCAACTGCAAGAGATCGTCGACGGAGAGGCCGAACAGCACTGGCCGAAACGCTGGTGCCGTCGCGAGCACGAGCAGCAGCAGAAAGATCACGTAGACCAGAGCCGGCGGCGTGTTTCTAACGATCCTGTAGACTGCCTTTCGCATGCACTCCCTCCTGCGCCCCCACGCGTGCCATGGCAACGCCCATTCCGATCATCGCAGCTCCCCACAGCAGGAAGCCGATATCCCAGAAAATGCGCTGGCCGTCGGGCACGGTCTCGTTCACCTGATGCAATCTCAGGATCTGGTGATCGACCACGCCTTCAGCGAGATTGAAGATGCCCCACCCGATCAGGATCGTCCCGAAACACTGCGAGCCGGACCACCGCGGCGCGCTTCGGCGTGTCCGCTGCCACATCAGGAAAAGCCCGGCGAGCACGAGGACGTATGCGGCACTGTGAAAGATGCCGTCCCAAGTCGTATTGAGGGTGATGTTCTCGATGGAATTGAGGGGATACCAACTGCTTAACATATGATGCCATTGCAGCAGCTGATGAAAGACGATGCCGTCGAAGAATGCGCCGAGGCCAAGTCCGAGAAGGACGCATGCGGACGTCGGGAAATTGCTTTGTCTGTCTTCCATGTGGTGAACTCGTGCGCGGCTCGGCACTTCCGATACGGAATCAAGCCATGCCACACGCGCACGTTCCTATGGCGATCAGCAGGTCACTGGGATCGAGCTTGCGATCAATCGTGCCAATTCATCGAGACTAACATGCGTTAAGACGAGCCAGACATTCGTCGGCACGCGTGCGCGATTGGTTATCGGCTTCATTCCCGATAGGAACGTTCGGTATCAACGCTGCGTCTGTCGCTCACATGTTGGAGATGCACATGCCGAGAAGATCGTTCTTGCTTGCTTTGAGTGGCCTCGGATTGTCGACCCTGAGTCACCTCAGGGAAATCGCATAGTGCGTAGCGACGGAAGCCAGAGAGGCGATCATGGCATACGCCCTGTTCAAGGACGGAGAGAAGATGAGCCGCACGTTTCCGACCAAGGAGGAAGCGCTGGAGAAAGCCGATGAGGCGGGGTTGGTCGAGCATGCCGAGGGCGAGGCGGTGCTCGAGGACGAGTTGAAGATCAGGCCTTGCCCGGCCGACCCCGAGCCTTGCGATGATGCGGACCTGGACTGGACGCCGGTCAAGCCGGCGTCCTGATCAGGGGCAGCGCAATCGCATATGACTTGTGGCGGCGGTCTGCGCGCACGCCTCGTCCTTCGAGACGGCGCTGACGCGCCTCCTCAGGATGAGGCTAATCGGTGTCAGTGCCCGTTGAAACTGCTGCCGCGCACTCCGACCTCATCCTGAGGAGCCCGCCTCAAGCGGGCGTCTCGAAGGATGGCCGCAGGGAAAATCTCAAATGCGATAGCCCTGCTGATCAAGGGGTCAGCATCATGGGCTCAGCATCCCCTGCAGATGCCTTTGATCTTTCGATCCGCCTCGGAATCGCGGGAGGTCTCCGAACGAATCTGGTCGTCGCCCTGCAGCGAGGGTCCGGGCGTGACGGTCCCATCGATGCGTCCGATGTTGGTGCCGCCTGCAGGATTGCCGGGTCGGCCGACGGTCGTCGATCCCCGTGGGCCGGAGCCGCCGCTCGATTGCGCTGTCCCGGCCGAGTTGGTCCCGGGCGCCGACGACGTGCTCCCGGCCGCCCCGCCACCGGCGCTCCCTCCCCC
>NZ_JADYVF010000030.1:0-11874 GCF_020193625.1 Bradyrhizobium sp. IC3123
GCGCCGCACGATCTGCGAGCTCGGCCCGCAACTCCTCGTCGCGCAGGGAGCGCGCTGCACGATCGGCCCGCAGTTCCTCATCCCGCAACGAGCGCGCCGCACGATCTGCGAGCTCGGCCCGCAACTCTTCGTCGCGCAGAGAGCGCGCTACGCGAACGGCCCGCAACCCTGAGCGAGCTGCACGATCGAGACGAGCACGGGACAGGTTCTCGTCGCGCAATGCGCGCCTCGCCCGCGATCTCGACACTCGTGCGCCAGAGCGCGTCGTGAGGTCGATCTGGTCTGCCACATCCTCGAGCTGCTCCTGGAATCTCGCCGTGATGACCAGCAAGTCCTGCGATAGATCCACAAGCGTTTCATAATCCATTGGGTAATTCTCCGTTAGTTACTGACGCAGATTGGTTGGCGAGTGTGGTCTGTTCGGAGTCGCACTCTGGGTTCCCCGGGGGCGAGCTCGTGTCCCCGGTTCAGCTCACCACTGGGTTGGTAAGGTGACAATCGCCTGAGCGCTGGATCCAGGCTGGAAGGTGCCGTGCAAACAGCAATACTTCAACTACCTTATCTCGTAGGCTTATTCGCTCGGTTAGGGATAGATAATTGCGAGGTACTTACGATGGCGCTCTAATCACGGCATGCCCGCCTCCGGCGGCCAGCGCTCGCGATCGAGCCGCGGTTCGTCACCGCGCGCGCACTGAAGCCGATGGCGGGCCGTTCAAGATCACGTTGATGCGCGAGATGGGATTGCGCCGCATTCTAGTCCACTGCCATTGCGGTGATCACATCGCTCTGAGCGCCGATCGCTCGCCAGACGATATTCGCTTGTGTGATGTCAGCCCCTCGGGGCGGCAACAGGGGAGCTGAAGTCAGGCCGGATTTCGAGAGGTACGCATCCGAAGGGGGCCGTCTTGCGTGACGGATGGTAATTCGCGAAGCGTGTGACCTTAAGTCTAGCTTTAAGGTCGTCAGGCGATGCGGGTCGAGGTTTTGGGCGGGCGGAAGCGGCGGCGGCGCTGGTCGCAGGACAACAAGGCGCGGATTGTCGAGACGTTAGCGCCGGGCGCGAAGGTGACTGAGGTTGCGCGTCGCAACGGAGTAGCGGCCAGCCTGGTGTTTACTTGGCATCGACAAGCACGGACGTCGGAACAAGTTGTACCATCTTTTACGCCGGTGCAGATCGCCGCCCTGGCGGATCGGCTGAGGAAACTCCGAAGCTTTTGCCTGCGGTTGAGGGCGGAGTTCGCTCCGTGGCAGCCGCGCGTACTGGATTGATAGAGATCGATCTCGGCAACCGATGGTGCATCTGGGGGGATGCGCACGTCGATCCGAAGGCGCTGGCGCAGGTCCTCGATTGCTTGGATGCCGATGATTGCTATACGGGGAATGTGCGAATGTGGCTCGCGACAGGCTACACGGATATGCGCAGAAGCTTTCCGTCGCGGGCACTCCAAGCGCAGGAGGTGCTGCACAAAGACCCGCTCAGCGGTCATCTGTTCGTCTTCCGCGGTCGCCGCAGCGACCTTGTGAAGGCGATCTGGAACGATGGCTAGGGAGCCTGCTTGTTCACAAAAATACTCGAGAGAGGGAAGCTCATCTAGCCATCGGTTGCCGGTTATAGCGCGACAATCGGGATGAGAACGCGCGTATTGCCTCACATATCGATGCTCCCGGGCGCGATTGGTTGCCTCATTTATTTTGCTCCTGGCCTGAGTTGAGGAGGAGGCCGGGTGCGGAGATGGCGGGGTTTCGGAGCGTCCGGCCTCCCTCCGCAGGCACCTCGCACGTCATTGGGGCGTTGTCACCTCATACCCTGGCGGCATTTTCTCACTTGAAGCGAACAGAGCGCATTCGCTTGCTCGCTGCGCCAGGATTTCCGCCGATGTTGAAGGGTTCGAAGCTTGATCCGGATAGGCTCCAGGATACTCCACCTGCAGGCGCGAGAGCAGTTCGCTGCCACTCCGCCAAGGCTCGGCTTCAAACCATTTTCGCAAATCTGGCGTTGCCCGGATGAGCGGGTCGGGACGACGCCGGCCTCTTCTCGCCTTCACGAGTAGCCGATCCGTTGGTCGCATGGCTCCGTCCTTCCAAGCTGTGCGTAGACTTGCCAGGAAACGATCGATCGAGTGCGATGCCGCAGCAGGGCTGCCGATTGGTTGGGTATCCGCGAGGGCCGCGAGGCGTTCCTGCCCGTCGCGAATGTCGCGCAACAACGCGACCGGATCGAGAACGGCATAGATTTCTTGAGATGATGGCGGACAGCATCAGGCGTGCGGGCGTCTGCTGCCAGGTGTTGGTGAGGCGTTGCTGACGCGCGGTATGTCTTGCGTACACGAGTGCGACGGATTCACTCGCCGCTCATGCTTGTTTTCGGCGTTTCTGTCGCATGGTTTGCGCTATCGTCGCTCGCATTCATTTTGGCCGCGCCGTGGAATCATATGTGGTGGCTGGCTCACGCAATCTTTGCTGGCGGATTTTTTTTGCTCAGCTATGGCGTCGTCCAGGCTTTCCGAACAACGCAATCGTTCGCCACCATCTATAGCCAGGAAGAAATGACCGCCCGCCTGGCCAAATCGATGGCCGACACTCAAAAGGCACTTCAGCAAGTGAAATTGAGCAATCAACGGCTGGAGCGGCTCGCCGCCACTGATCCACTAACCGGTGCCGGGAACCGGCGCCACTTTATCGAGCATATCGGCGCGGAGATCGCACGAGCCAAGAGGACCGGGGCGCCCTTGTCTCTGCTGTCCCTCGATCTAGACCATTTCAAGGATACAAACGACTCACGTGGTCACAGCGTCGGCGATGAGGTCCTGCGCGTATTCGTGCGAAAGTGTCTGGAGGCAATCCGGCCTTACGAATCTGTCGCGCGCGTGGGCGGTGAAGAATTCATGGTACTGCTACCGGGGGCGACGCTCGACGCGGCTGGCGCGGTCGCCGAGCGCCTTCGATCGGCCATCGAACGCACTGCATTCGACGTCGGAGCCGAACCGTCGGTCGGCGTCACCATCAGCGTTGGAGTGTCGGAGTTCAGGCGTGATGGAGACACGCTCGACGGGTTCGTGAACGTCGCCGACCAGCGACTCTATCGCGCAAAATTTGAGGGCCGCAACCGTGTGGTTGTCGCCTAGGATATCGTTCATCGTTCACTCCGTCTCCGGTGCTCTTGACCCGGACGCCCGTTCTCGCTGTTCTCCGAGCCAAAGCCGCCTCTATTAACAACTATTCGGTCATGATCCACGTCGATCAGGCGCGTCACCAACCTGGTAGGTGCCTTTTGCTTCTTCTGAACGACCCAACCCGGCCGCCCGCCTTTAATGGCCCCGATCCTCGGCGGGCGGCGATCGCCGCAGCCCGACTGAATTGTCGGCGCTCGAACCAGCTGTAAGTTGGACAATCCGCCTGTCAGACCTAGCGAGATCAAGGTCATCGTTTCGTGCCAGATGAGTGGTCGACAGCGCGGCCGCAGTGCTTCAGCGAGCTGAATCCAGTCTGGTGCGCTTTGAAAGTAAGTTCGAGCGTGCAAGACAGCTGGTGACGAGCAATGCGATCAGCCGTCATGCATATGATGATGCGATCGCCAATCTTGCTCAGGCGAAGGCGAATGTTGCCGAGGCACGGGCGATGCTCCAGCGCCGCAGGCTCGATTTGGCTTTCACAACAGTAAGGGCCCCGATCTCTGGGCAGATCGGCCCGGCGCTTGTTACTGAGGGCGCACTTGTCTCGGCTAACGGAGCCAAGGCTCTCGCGATCGTCCAGCAGATCGACCGGGTCTACGTTGATATTCGCCGACCTGCTGTGCAGATCGACGCGATCCGCGAGTCTGTTCAATCTAGGCAGCTTGATTATCTGTCTAAGGTGCCCGTTGAGATTAGCGCCACGAGCGGAAAGCCTTATCCGGTCACCGGGCGCGCGCTGTTCGCGGACGTCAACGTCGATCCCGGCACGGGCAATATCACCGTGCGCGTCGAGATGCAGAATTTGGGGCGCTTCTTGCTTCCAGGAATGTATGTCCGCGCCCGCTTACCCCGCGTGGTGCGGCATAGCGCATTGCTAGTGCCGCAGGAAGCCGTCATCCGGGATTTGGCGGGCCGAGCGCAACTCATCATCGTCGACCACAACAAGCAAGCGGCCCGACGCCCCATCGATGTGGGTGAGGTTGTGGATGGCCGCTACATTGTTACTTCGGGGTTAAAAGCCGGCGACGTTGTCGTGGTGCAGGGGCAGGAGCGCGTGCGGGATGGGGCCACGGTGCACTCGCAGCCATTCAAGCACGCCGCCGTGCAAGCCGAGCATTGAGAGAAGAGCTATGCCTCAGTTCTTTATCGAGCGGCCCGTCTTCGCATGGGTAATCGCTATATTTGTCGTTCTCTTGGGGGGCTTGGCAATCCCGCAACTGCCTGTCTCTCGCGCTCCAAACATCGCGCCGCCGACAGTCAGCATCTATGCAATGCATACAGGAGCCACACCTCAGGCGATCAACGACAGCGTTCTCAGTCTGATTGAAAGAGAGCTGTCGAGCGTCAAGAACCTGCTCTATTTCGAATCAACCGCCGATACGTCGGGCGAGGCGAGCATCACCGCTACGTTTAAGCCCGGCACCGATCTCGAAATGGCGAAGGTGGATATCCAGAATCGCTTGAAGAGTGTCGAAGCGCGTCTTCCTGAGCCGGTGCGCAGAATCGGCGTTACTGTGGAATCGGCTTCCACCGGGTTTATCATGATTGTGACGCTCAGTTGCAACAATGGCCAATGTGACGAACTCGCCCTTGGCGACTACCTGTTGCGAATCCTTGCTCCTGAAATAAAGCGTGTTGAAGGCGTCGGTCGCGTGCAGGCTTTTGGCTCGGAACGCGCAATGCGCATTTGGGTTGATCCAACCAAGCTCTTGTCTTATTCGCTATCATTAACTGATATCATAGCAGCAATTCGGGCTCAGAACGCGCAGATCGCGCCGGGACGCGTCGGTTCGGAACCAACCGTGCCCGGGCAGAAGGTGAGCATCCCACTCACAGTTCAAGGACAATTGCAAACGCCAGAAGAATTTGCGGCCATATTGCTCCGTTCAGAGCCGGACGGCTCAAAGCTCGTGCTGGCCGATGTCGCGCGCGTGGAGCTGGGTGCACAAACTTACACTTTTGCAATCCGCGAGAACGGCAAACCGGCGACGGCTGCCGGGATTCAATTGACGCCGGGCGCAAATGCGATCCGGACGACCGCCGCCGTCCAGGCCCGTCTCGCCGAGCTCGCGCCGGCCATGCCGAACGAAATGAGTTACGCCGTAGCTTTCGAGACCGCACCTTTCGTGAAGATCTCGATCAAGAATGTTCTTCAGACCCTATTCGAGGCGATGATCCTCGTTTTCCTCGTCATGTTGCTGTTTCTTCAGGATGTCCGATACACACTGGTCCCGGCCATCACCGTCCCGATCTCACTATTAGGCACCTTCGCGGTGATGTGGATGGCCGGCTTTTCGATCAACGTGTTCACGATGTTCGGTATGGTATTGGCAATCGGTATCATTGTCGATGACGCTATCGTTGTAGTCGAGAATGTAGAACGCATCATGGCCACGGAGGGGCTGACGTCCAAAGCTGCTACGCAGAAAGCCATGAACCAGATCACAGGTGCGGTCATCGGTATCACGCTCGCTCTGTCAGCAGTGTTCGTTCCGATGGGGCTCACGAGCGGGTCGGTCGGCGAGATCTATCGGCAGTTTACATTATCGATGACGGTCTCGATCCTCTTTTCAGCTGTTCTTGCCCTCACATTGACACCAGTACTATGCGCAACGCTACTTAGTCCAATCGAGGGCGGCCATCATGAAAAACGAGGCTTCTTCTGCTCGTTCAATCGTACCCTTTACCGGTTGACCAACGCCTATGTCGGATGGGTTGCTAAAATGGTCACGAGGACCGGCCGGATGATGGTGCTCTATGCCGTCATCGGCGTTGTTCTCGCGGCTGCGTATATGCGTTTGCCGACATCGTTTGTGCCCGAAGAGGATCAAGGTAGTTTTTTGACGACCTTCGTCCTGCCCGCCGACGCGACGGCAGGGCGCACCATCGAAATTGTGAATCGGTATGACCAACATGTGGGGTCACGCCCAGACATTGCGGGCAACCTCTCGCTAATCGGTTACGGATTTTCCGGCTCTGGGCCGAACACCGCGACCTCGTTCACGACACTCAAGGATTGGAGCGTACGGAGCGGGACGATCGACGACGAGATTGACAGCGCGACGGCAGCCATGGTCAGCGCACCGGAAGGGCTGATCATGAGTTTGAAGCCGCCTGCCATCGAATCACTAGGGACCACTTCCGAGTTTTCCTTGCGTTTAGAGGATAGAGCCAATCGCGGCGTTGCTGCATTGATGGCAGCACAAGCCCAGTTGTTGCAGCTTGCGGCTCAAAGCAAACTCGTGGGAAACGTCCATGTTGAAGGCCTGCCAAGCGCGCCGAACGTGAAGCTGCAGATCGATCGACAGAAGGTTGAAGCGCTGGGTGTATCGTTCATCGCGGTCAGTGATACCCTCACGGCTGCCATCGGGTCAACTTATGTCAATGATTTTCCAAATGCTGGACGCATGCAACAGGTGATCGTGCAAGCCGATGCTGCGACCCGAATGCAGGTTGACGACGTGCTTAGGTTGTATGTCAGCAACAATGCAGGCGCCATGGTGTCCCTCTCAGAGCTCGTCACGCCAATCTGGGAAACTAGCCCCCTCCAGTTCGTCCGTTATAACGGCTATCCGGCTGCACGCATTGCAGGCAGGCCTGCACGCGGGATATCCAGTGGCGACGCGATGCTGGAAATGGAAGGACTAGCGTCACAATTGCCGGCAGGTTTCGCGGTTGAATGGACTGGGCAGTCGCTGCAGGAAAAGCAATCCGCCTCGCAGGCTCCCTTCCTGCTTGCTCTCTCCATGCTGGTCACCTTTCTGGTGCTAGCTGCGCTTTACGAGAGTTGGTCAATACCGTTCTCGGTGATGCTTGTCGTACCGCTTGGAATCATCGGTTCTGTTCTTGCAGTCCATCTTCGTGGGCTCGAGAATGACGTCTTTTTCAAAATCGGTCTAATAACCATTGCCGGACTTTCAGCCAAGAACGCGATCCTCATCGTTGAGTTCGCCCAGCATCTTCGCATTCAGGGGCATTGCCCAATGAAGGCCGCCGTCGAAGCAGCCGGACGTCGATTGCGGCCGATTCTGATGACCTCGCTGGCCTTTGCACTCGGTGTGGTCCCGCTGATGCTTGCCCGTGGCGCCAGCGCCGAAACCCAGCGCGCGATCGGGACCGGCGTATTCGGTGGGATGATCTCAGCAACGGTCCTTGCTGTGTTCTTTGTGCCGGTCTTCTACGTCGTAGTCATGAGATATTTCGGGCGTGGCAAAGAACGCGCAGCCATGCGAGCCCACTAGCTACGCCTTCCAGCAGGCCCCGAAACCGCTTTCTAGATTGAGACACTCGTCTTATATAGCACTTTCGAGCAGAGCTATGCAGTAAAGTAGGTGATGACGGCTTGAGATGGGCAGCGTATCGAGGCGGATGCCGGATACCACAGAACCTCTCAAAAAGAGCGATACGCCATGACCGAGCGTCGCGGCCAACTCGTCGCGCAAGCTTCTAACGTCGTAGGCTCGATCAGTCGACGACGCGGGCTACGTGGGTGTTGCCACGAGTAATCAAGAAAGAAGCGGGGCGCCCAATATTGTCGATCAACGCTTGGATTTTGGTGGTTGTTCGCCGCGCGAGCGGCCGATCGCATTGTTGAAGATCCTCCTTTTTGGGCCGGCCGCGGGGGCCATGGGCTTTGATTTAGCTGGAATCCACCGAGATCGAGCCGGACACGCCGCTTGATTCAGTCAGAGCGTAAAAACGTTCGTCCAATCCCCGCTCGGCTCCAGCGACTGACGCCGTTGTAGATCGTTGTGTAAGGACCGTAGACTTCCGGGCAATCACGCCAGCGCGAACCTGCTTCTAGCAAGTGGACACTGCAGTTGATCACGCATCGATCATCGACCCGATGCGCTCCCTTGCGCCCTCGCCGGCAACAACGGCTCAATCCGCCGCCATTCCGCGTGGCTGAGCCAGTCCTCACCGCGCTTGATCCAGCGCAACCTTGAATGCGTCCGGCCATGCTATGTCGCTTCAGAATGTCGAATTGCAATCGAGGCAAGTTATGAAGGCGTATTTCATCGGAGCTGGCATCGGATCGCTCGCGGGCGCGGCATTCCTCGTTCGCGACGCGCAGGTGTCGGGGCGCGATATCGTGATCTACGAGCCACAGCCGCTGGTCGGCGGCAGCCTCGACGGCGCGCTGCTTGCGAACCGCGCTTATTCGCTGCGCGGCGGGCGCATGCTCACCACCGATCACTACGAATGCACCTGGGACCTGCTGTCGAGCATTCCGTCGCTCGAACATCCCGGCCTCAGCGTGCGCGAGGAGACGATCGCGTTCAATCTGGAGAATCCGGCGCTTTCGCAGGCGCGGCTGGTCGACCGCAACCGCTTCAAGATCGATGTGACTCATATGGGCTTCTCGGCGCGCGACCGACTCGAGCTGCTGCGGCTCACCGAGGCCTCAGAGGAGACGCTCGGCAACAGCCGCATCACCGACTGGCTGTCGCCGAACTTCTTCGAGTCGAATTTCTGGTACATGTGGCAGACCACCTTCGCCTTCCAGCCCTGGCATAGCGCCCTCGAGCTGAAGCGCTATCTGCACCGCTTCATGAACGAGTTCCCGCGGATCGAGACCCTCGCCGGCGTCAAACGCACGGTCTACAATCAGTACGACGCGATCGTGCGGCCGCTTGCCGACTGGCTGAAGCAGCAGGGCGTGCAGTTCGTGCTCGGCACGGCTGTCATCGACATGATGCTCGAGGACGAGGGCGGGCGCATGCGCGTCCGCCAGCTCATGCTCGACCGCGACGGCCGCACCGCCAATGTGCGCCTCGAGGACGACGACCTCGTGTTCTTCCAGAACGGCTCAATGACGGACGCCTCGAGCCTCGGCACCATGACGGATCCGGCGCCGCACCTGACCAAGAAGGATAGCCAGGGCTGGGCGCTGTGGGAGAGGATCGCGAAGGGACGTCCCGAATTCGGCAATCCGTCCGCGTTCAACACCTCAATCCCCGAATCCTACTGGCTGTCGTTCACCGTTACCTGCAGAGATCCCCGCTTCTTCGACAAGATGGAGGCGTTCTCCGGCAACAGGGCCGGCACCGGCGGGCTCGTCACGTTCAGGGATTCGAACTGGCTGATGTCGGTGGTGCTGTATCATCAGCCGCATTTCGCTGGGCAGCCGAAGGACGTGCAGGTGTTCTGGGGCTATGCGCTGCACCCCGATCGCGTCGGCAATTTCGTGGCCAAACCAATGTCCGAGAGCGGCGGCGCCGACATCCTGAACGAGCTATGCGGGCACCTCAACTTCGATCGCGAAATGTTGGAGACCGCGACCTGCATTCCCTGCCGCATGCCCTACATCACCAGCATGTTCATGCCGCGCAATCTGGCCGACCGGCCGATGCCGGTGCCGAAGAATTCGGTCAACCTCGCCTTCGTCAGCCAGTTCGTCGAGATCCCCCATGACGTCGTCTTCACTGTCGAATATTCGGTGCGCGCGGCGCAGATGGCGGTCTATCAGTTGATGAAGGTCGATCGCCCGGTGCCGCCGGTGACCCGTTACGACAAGTCGCTCGCGGTGATCTTCGCGACGCTGAAGAAGGCTTTCGGGTGACGCATTCCCGGGACGGCGTCGCGATCGCGCGACTGCAAGCGGCAGTCTGACGTGAAAGACGGCGCCCCTGACGGGACGTTTTCGGCCCCGATGCGGCCGCCATGCGCTTCGACGATGGTATGCGCGATGGAGAGGCCTATGCCCATGCATAGGACGCCGTGACCTGCGTCGGTGATAGAGATAAGGGCGAGGTCGCCCTCGGCGAGACTCGTTCGCCGAGCAGGACCATGTCGCCACGCGAGTGTCTGCGGGCGGGCTCCGTGACCAGGCAAGGGTCACGCGCTGATCTACAGCGAGAGCCTCATCTCGCCCGTCCTGGGACCGGACTGGAGGCGGGCGTGGTGCTGGTGCAGGGGCTGATGAGAGCCGTTCTGCTGCGCGAGCGCCGGTTGCTCTTCGTGGACGAGGTCGAGGCGCGCCAGCGCATGTCGGAGCTCGCCCACATGAACCGCCGCGCGACCGCGGGAGAGATGTCCGTTTCACCCGCACACGAGCTGAACCAGCCGCTCGCCGACATTCTGATCAATACCGAGCCGGCCCAGCAGATATACAGAATCTGGCATCCGACCTCGGCGAGATCGGGGGCGCCCTTGACCACATCCGCCGTGACGGTCAGCGAACCGCTGAAGTCATCGGCCGGCTGCGGGCCTTCCTAAAGCGAGACACGACCTAACGGCGCGAGCGCGCCCCAATGCCCACGGTCTGCGAGGTGTTTCGATTCCTGTCCGTGCAGGCCCTGCTCAACGATGTCGAACTGCGCTCTGCTTAGAGCTAATACCATTCAAGCGCCCCCCGCTGAGAAGCTTCAATCACAGTCTAATCCCAGATGGAATCCTTTATTGAGTACAGACCTAGCACTACTTTGGCAGATTTATTCACGCCGCTGCTTTTCGCCGATTTGTCTTCTGCAGTGGGGGCATCGCTGAGGTCGCGGTTGAACGATGCGATCGACGATGGCTTGGCGTACGGCCGGCAGGCTCGGCTGAGGCGGTGGACCGTTGATTCTTTTTTTTCCGCCCCGCTTCTGCGAGACGGCAATGCTGGAGGAATGCGTAAGCGATCATGGTCATGAGCGCATGACGATGAAGGCCCTGCCAGGATCGTCCCTCGAAGTGATCAAGCCCGAGTTCCTCTTTCAACTGCTGATGGGCCTGTTCGCAAATCCATCGCGCCTTGATCGTGGCAGCTAACATGCGCAGAGTCGTCTTGGGCGTGGTACCAATCAGCACCAGCATGCATTCGCTGTGATCTTCCATGCGGGCCTGCAGGTACACGCCATCGGCCCAGATGTAGACATAGCGACGCGCCGACAGATCGCGTCTCTGCCAGCGTTCGTACTCGACCTGCCAATCGGCCTTCAGGCCGGCGATCACCGAAGGCGACAGGTTCGGCGCATCCTTGCCGAGCAGCGCCGAGAGCGCGTCCTGGAAGCCGCCGGTCGAGATGCCGCGCAAATAGAGGACCGGGATCAAGGCATCCAGGCTCTTCGTCCGCCGCGCCCATAGCGGCAGGATTGCCGAACTGAAGCGGAGGCGGTCGCCTGGCCCGCTCGCTCCGCGGTCGCGGACCTTGGGACGAGCGACCTCCACCGGACCGATGCCGGTCGCAATCTCGCGTACCGGACCGTGCCCATGTCGGACCAGGCGCGCTCGACCATCGGGCAGCGTCAGATTGGCCGTGCTGGCCAGAAACGCGCCAACCTCGACCTCGATCGCCCTAGCAAGCAGGTCCCGCGCGCCGGCTCGAACGATATCGGTCAGTGGATCATCAACCACGGACGGCTGACGGAAAGCAAGAACATTGGTAGTCTCGGTCATGGCGTATCGCTCTCCTCAAGAGGTTCTGGCAGGCTCGTCACCCGCCTCGATACGCCGCCTTTCCTCACACCGTCATCACCCAGATTCCGCCATAGCTCCTTGATCCCGTGCTTCCTGGCCAGGCGGTTGAGCCCCTTGATCGCCGCGTGCAGCAGCTTGGCATCGGTCGGGAAGGTGATCGCCTTCGGCTGCACGGTGGTATGTGCGCCATGACGGCGCGAAGAAGGAGGTTGAGTATGTAGACCATCTTCCGAGCAGCCTTGCTGCGCAAGAGATGAGGGCAGGCCCCTCGGACTCGGATTGCAGGATCAGAGTCCAAACC
>NZ_JADYVF010000031.1:0-9922 GCF_020193625.1 Bradyrhizobium sp. IC3123
GTTCAGCGATGTCCAAAATCCGGGTCCGGAACCGGCCCCCGGGCGGCAAACGACCTAGGAATACGCGGATTTCTAGTCAAGAGGACCTGCAAAAATTTTTGCGCTACTTCAAGGTTCTTGTCCGGATGGATGTGCCGCCGTCCCTGTCACGCCTGCTTGGCGGGCGAGGTGTATCGGCTTGGGCCCGCAAATCTCGAGAGCCGCCCTTACTGGTCATTTCCATGTGAGGATGATCCCATATAGCCCCTTGAGGTCCGCTTCGGGTCAAAAGCGGTAACGCTCTGCCGAGCAGAAGATTTCCGCTCCTCCCTCAGGAGCTGACATTTCTTCTATGAGTCCGCCTTAGCGGCCTCGCCCCGTCCCGTCATTGAGCAAACACGCGACCTGATGCCCGTCACCGGCGTCCAGCAGCGCCGGGCGTTCCGTCTTGCACCGCTCCATCGCAAACCGGCAGCGGGTGTGAAATGCGCAGCCTGACGGCGGATTGACCGGGCTCGGCACGTCGCCGTCGACCAGGGGCGCGAGCTTCTTCGCCAGCGGATTGGCGATCGGCACCGAGGCGAGCAGGGCCTGGGTGTAGGGGTGCCTGGGATTGCGGAACAGCTCGTCCTTGTCGGCGATCTCGACGATGCGGCCGAGATACATCACGGCGACGCGGTGGCTGATATGGGCGACCACGGCAAGGTCGTGCGCGATGAAGAGATAGGAGAAGCCGTGCTGCCGCTGCAGGTCGATCAGAAGGTTGATCACCTGCGCCTGGATCGAGACGTCGAGCGCGGAGACCGGCTCGTCGCAGACGATCAGGCGTGGCCCCAGCGCCAGCGCGCGGGCAATGCAGATGCGCTGGCGCTGACCGCCGGAGAATTGATGCGGGAAATTGCGCATCTGGTCGGGCCGCAACCCCACCTGCTCGAACAGCCTTGCGACCCGCACTTCCAGCTCCTTCCCGGTGGCGAGCCCGTGCACGGCGATCGGCTCGCCGACGATGTCGCCGGCGGTCATGCGCGGATTGAGCGAGGCGAACGGATCCTGGAACACGATCTGCATCGAGCGGCGATGCGGCCGCAGCGCCGTCTTCGAAAGATGCGTGATGTCCTCGCCGTCGAGGCGGATCTGGCCCGAGGTCGGCTCGACCAGTCGCAGCACGCTGCGCGCCACCGTGGACTTGCCGCAGCCGGATTCGCCGACGAGGCCGAGCGTCTCGCCGGTGCCTAGCGCGAAGGAGACGCCATCGACCGCGTGCACGGTGCCGACCTGCCTTCGCAACACGCCGGCGCGCACGGGGTAGTGCTTCTTGAGATCGGTGACTTCGAGCAGCGCCTCGGTCATGCCACCTCCGCGACTTCTTCGGCGCGCCAGCAGGCGGCCAGATGCCCGCCGCCCCAATCTGCCAGCGGCGGATATTCGGCCTCGCAGCGCTTGATGGCGAGCTTGCAGCGCGGCGCGAAGGCGCAGCCTTGCGGCAGCCGCACCAGCGACGGCACCGTGCCGGGGATTTCGTTCAGCCGCGCCTGCGCGGCGGCGCCGGAGGCCGGCACGGCCGGGATCGAGGCCATCAGCCCGCGCGTATAGGGATGCTTCGGCGCGGCGAACAGCGCCTCGACGCTGGCCTCCTCGACCTTTCGCCCCGCATACATCACGATCACGCGTTGCGCGGTCTGCGCGACCACGCCGAGATCGTGCGTGATCAGCACGAGCCCGGTGCCGAGCTCCTTCTGCAGGTCGAGGATCAGCGCCAGGATCTGCGCCTGGATGGTGACGTCGAGCGCGGTGGTCGGCTCATCCGCGATCAGGAGCGCCGGCCGGCAGGCCAGCGCCATTGCGATCATCGCACGCTGGCGCATGCCGCCGGAGAGCTGGTGCGGATACTCGCGCGCGCGCCGCGCCGGCTCGGGAATGCGCACCAGCCGCAGCATCTCGACGGCGATGCCTTGCGCCTCTTTCGCCGAGATATGCCGATGCAGCCGCACCGCCTCGACGATCTGGTCGCCGATCCGCATCACCGGATTGAGCGAGGTCATCGGCTCCTGGAAGATCATGGAGATGCGATTGCCCCTGACCGCGCGCATCTGCGCCTCATCCAGCGCCAGCAGGTCGGTGCCTTCCAGCGAGACGGAGCCGCCGACGATGCGGCCGGGCGGATCGGGCACGAGACGCATCAGCGACAGCGCGGTCACGCTCTTGCCGCAGCCGGACTCGCCGACGATCGCCAGCGTCTCGCCGCGCCTCACGCTGAAGGAGAGGTCGTCGACAGCCTTGAACAGGCCGGAATTAGTGAAGAACACCGTCTTCAGGTTCTTCACGTCGAGCACGAGATCGGTCTTGTCCGCCATCAGCCGCGCTGCCTCGGATCCAGGATGTCACGCAGGGCGTCGCCGAACAGGTTGGCGCCGAACACTGCGAGGCTGATCGCGACGCCCGGGAAGATCACCAGCCACGGCGCGGTGCGGACATATTCGGCGGCGGATTCGGACAGCATGCGTCCCCACGACGGATAGGGTTCGGGAATGCCGAGGCCGAGGAAGGACAGCGAAGCCTCGGTCAGGATGGTCGAGCCGAGCTGCGCCGTCGCCAGCACGATCAGCGGCGCCAGCGTGTTCGGCAGCACATGGCGCAGCGCAATCCGCATCTCGCTCATGCCGATCGACTTGGCGGCCTCCACGAACGGCTGCTCGCGCAGCGCCAGCGTGTTGGCGCGGATGACGCGCGCCACCGTCGGGATCAGCGGAATGGCGATGGCGATGATCACGTTCGGCAGCGAGGGCCCGAGCGCGGCCGTCATCACCAGCGCCAGCACCAGCAGCGGCAGCGCCTGCAGCACGTCGGAGACGCGCTGGAACACCAGATCAAACCAGCCGGAGAGATAGCCGGAGGTGAGGCCGACGATCACGCCGATGGTGCCGCCGAGCACGGTCGAGCCGATGCCGACCGCGAGCGAGATCCGTGCGCCGTGGATGATGCGGCTGAATACGTCGCGGCCGAAGGAATCGGTGCCCATCCAGTGCGCCCAGCTCGGCCGCGTCAGCGCGCGGGCGGAATCGACGGTCAGCGGATCATAGCGCGCGATGACATCGGCGAAGATCGCCGTCAGCACGAACAATGTCATGATGACGAGCCCGGCCGCGCCCAGCACGTGCCGCTGCGCCATGAACAGCACGCGCCGCCAGCCCCCGGTCGCATGCGCCCCGGCCCGCCTCAGCTCAACGTCGAAGTCGATCGCGGCCAAGCTGCTCTCCTAATCCGTGTACCTGATCCGCGGGTCGAACACCGCGTAGAGCATGTCGACGGTGAAATTGGCGAACACCACCACGACCGCGATGAACATCACGAGGTTCTGCACGATCGGATAATCGCGCCAGCGGATCGCCTCCACCAGGAAGCGCGCGACGCCGGGGATGTTGAACACGGTCTCGGTGACGATCAGGCCGCCGATCAGGAACGCCGCCTCGATGCCGATCACCGTGATCACGGGCAGGATCGCGTTCTTCAGCGCGTGGTGATAGTTCACCGCCGCTTCGGAGGCCCCCTTGGCGCGGGCGGTACGGATGTAGTCCTGCCGCAGCACCTCCAGCATCGAGGAGCGCGTGATGCGCATGGTCAGCGCCGCGCTGCGGAAGCCGACGGCGGCAGCCGGCACGGCGTAGGTCGCGAACGCCTCGAGCCAGGTCTTCGGGTTGGGATTGAAGATCGGCATCTGCCCGAACATCGCCACGGACGCTGTGAGGATCAGAAGGCCGAGCCAGAACGAGGGCAGCGACAGCCCGCTGAGGCTGACGACGCGAAGCGCGTAGTCGAGCTTCGTGCCCTGCTTCACCGCGCTGATGACGCCGAGCGGAATGCCGATCGATGCCGAGAACAGCAGCGCGAGGCCGGCGAGCTTTGCCGTGATCGGAATCCGCGGCAGGATCTCCTGCAGCGCCGGCTTCTCCGAGACGTAGGAGAAGCCGAAATCGCCGCGCATGAAGCCGCTGATCCAGTGCCAATATTGCACGATCAACGGACGGTCGATGCCGAGCTCCTTCTCCAGATTGGCCTTGTCGGCGGGATCGACATAGCCGGCGGCGGCGAACAGGATGTCGACGATGTTGCCCGGCACGATGCGCAGCAGGAAGAAGATGACGATCGAGATCCCGAACAGGGTCACGAACATCAGGAACAGGCGCCGCACCAGATAGGCAAACATGCACCGCCCTCCGCGCCAGCCGTTAGCGTCGCGTCACTTGTCGAGCCACACGTCCTCGTAGCGGAAGCCGTTGTAGGAGCTGTTCGACATGATCGTGACGCCCTTGACGTGGGGGTGCCAGCAGGTGCCGGCGCGGGCATGGAAGATGATCGGGCGGGCGACGTCCTCCTGCAGCTTCTTGTCGATGTCCCAGACCAGCGGCCTGCGCTTTCCGATGTCGGTCTCCTGCGACTGCACGTCGAACAGCTTCTCGATCTCCTTGTTGCAATAATTGGTGTAATTCCGCTCCGAGCCGCAGGCATAGTTCTCGTAGAACGACTGGTCGGGATCGTCGACGGCATTGCCGGTCAGGTTGAGGCCGAGCATGTAATCCTTGCGCGCGACCTTCGGGAACCAGTTCGCGGTTTCGACGACGTCGAGCTCGCCGTCGATATAGATGGTCTTGAGCTGGTCGATCAGGATCACGGCGGGGTCGCGATATTCCGCGATGTTGCGCGTCGAGACTTTCACGGCGAGGCGCTTGTCCGGACCGTAGCCCGCCTTCTGCATCAGCTTCCTGGCTTCCTCGCGGTTGGCGTTGATGTCGCGGCCATAGCCCGGAATGGTCTCCAGCCGGTCCTTCGGCATGCCCCAGAGGCCCTGCGGCGGCGGCAGCATGGTGCCGCCGATGTCGCCCTGGCCTTCGAACAGGATGTCGACGAACGCCTTGCGGTCGAGCGCGAGCGCCATCGCGCGGCGGATGTCGATGTTGTCGAACGGCGCGGAGGTGGAATTGACGATGATGTTGGTCGAGACGTTGGTCGGCTCGACGACGCAGGTGGCGTTCGGCGCCTGCGACTTGATGTCCTTCAAAAGCGGGATCGTGATGTGCGTCGGAAAGGTCATGTCGAACTTGCCGGCGACGAAGGCCAGGATCGCGGTCGAGCGGTTGGTGATGATGGTGTATTCGATGCCGTCGAGATAGGGCAGACCCTTCTTCCAATAGTTGGGATTGCGCGTCAGCTTGATCGATTCGTTGGCCTTGAACTCGACGAACTTGAACGGTCCGGTCCCGATCGGATGGGTGCGCATGTCCGCCGGCGAGACATGACAGGGATAGACCGGCGTGTAGCCGGAGGCGAGCATCGCCAGCAGCGAGGGCTGCGGCCGCTTCAGGTCGAAGGTGACCTCGAATTCGCCGTTGGTCGTGACCTCGTTGACCTCGCTGTACCAGGCCTTGCGCGGATTCTGCCGCAGCTTCTGCTGCGACTTGCCCATCAACAGATCGAAGCTGCATTTGACGTCGGCCGAGGTGAACGGCTTGCCGTCGTGCCATTTCACGCCCTGGCGCAGCTTGAACGTCAGCTTCTTGTTGTCGCTGCTCCAGGACCAGCTTTCGGCGAGGTCCGGCCGCAGCGTATCGGGGCTGTTCTGCGCGATGTGCTGATCGTAGATGAGGAGATTGTTGAACACCCCCATGAAGGGGATGTTGATCGAATAGGTCGCGCCTTCGAGGATCGAGGCGTTGGCCGGACTGTCGCGGTGATACATCCGCAAAATGCCGCCCTGCTTGGGCTCGCCGGCGAGCGTGGCAGTTGAGGCCGTCAGCACAGATAACGCCGCCATTGCGGCGAGCGCCCACACGCTCCGCATGCTCATCCTCCCTGGACCTCGGCCTTTTGCGGCCTGTTATCCCGACGATAGCGAGGCGCGTGCAGCGAGGCAACCCGCAAGGCCAGCTGCAATCTCGACAATTCGGATGACGGAATATCTCGGGGGCTTCTCTCATCATGCGAGAGTGCAGGTGCGAAGACGCGATTCCTGTGAGAGTTTGCGCGAGGTCGCCTCAACAACCTCCGCTGTCATCCCGGACAAGCGCGCCCTCAGCGCGCGCCGATCCGGGATCCATAGCCACAGGGAGGAGTTTGGCGAAGACTCGGAGTTGCCAGCCCATGCCGCAACTCCTTCCTGGGGTTATGGGTCCCGGGCTCGCGACTTCGTCGCGCCCCGGGAAGACAGTTGCGTGTATGGCGCTTGCTTGCGCACCTTACGTAGCGGAAACCCTCACACGATCCGCGAGACCTTGTTCCCCCAGTACCGGTCCCGCAGCAGCCGCTTGTACAGCTTGCCGGTCGGCAGCCGCGGCAATTCCTTTTCGAAATCGACCGAGCGCGGCACCTTCTGCCGCGACAGCGACTTTGCGCAGAACGCGATCAGCTCCTCGGCGAGCGCCGGCCCCGGCTCCACGCCGGGCATCGGCTGCACCACCGCCTTCACCTCCTCGCCGAGATCGGCATTGGGTACGCCGAACACCGCGGCGTCCGCCACCTTGGGGTGGGTGATCAGGAGGTTCTCGCATTCCTGCGGATAGATGTTCACCCCGCCGGAGATGATCATGAAGGTGGCGCGGTCGGTCAGGTATAGGAAGCGGTCGGCATCGACATAGCCGACGTCGCCGACCGTGCTCATGCTCCCATCGGCAGAGCGCGCCTCCTTGGTTTTCTCGGGATCGTTGAAATATTCGAACGGCGTTGCCGTCTTGAACCAGACCTGGCCGGGCGTGCCGGTCGGGCATTCCCGCATGTTCTCGTCGAGAATGTGCAGGTCCCCGAGCAGCACCTTGCCGACGGTGCCGCGATGCGCCAGCCATTCCTCGCTGTTGCAGGCGGTGAAGCCGAGGCCTTCGGTGGCGCCGTAATATTCGTGGATGATCGGTCCCCACCATTTGATCATCTCGTCCTTGACCTGCGGCGGACAGGGCGCGGCGGCGTGGATGGCGATCTCCAGCGAGGACAGATCGTAGCGGGCGCGCACCTCCTCCGGCAACTTCAGCATGCGCGAGAACATCGTCGGCACCAATTGCGTGTGGGTGATGCCCCATTGCTCGACCAGCTGCAGGTAACGCTCGGGATCGAAGCTTTCCATGATGATCACGGTGCCGCCCATGCGGATCGTGAGGTTCACGGCCGCCTGCGGCGCCGAATGATAGAGCGGCGCCGGCGACAGGTAGACCATGCCCTCGCGGTAGTGCCAGAGCCTCAACAGGAAATCGAACAGCGGCAGATTGTGCTTCGGCTTCTCCTCCGGCAGCGGGCGCAGGATGCCCTTAGGTCGTCCCGTCGTGCCGGAGGAATAGAGCATGGCGGTGCCGAGCCACTCGTCGGGAATCGGCGTTGCCGGCAGGCCGGCGGTCACCTCCGATAGGCCAACGATGCGCTCGCTCTCGGTAGGGCCGTCGGCGACGATGCAGAGCTTGATGTCGGGACAAGCCTCGATCGCCTCGCGCGCGATGGCGAGCTTGGCCATCGACGTGATCAAAATCTTCGACTGGCTGTTGACGAGCAGATAGGCGAGCTCGCCCGGCGTCAGGAACGAGTTGATGCAGGTGTAGTAGAGCCCGGAGCGCTCGCCCGCGCCGCAGGCTTCGAGATAACGCGCATTGTTCTCCATGAAGATCGAATAATGGTCGAGCCGCCTCAAGCCGTGCTGGCGGAACAAGTGCGCCAGCCGGTTGCTGCGCGCCTCCAAGTCGCGATAGGTGACGGCCTCGCCGGTCGCCGCCATGATGAAGGCGGGCTGCAGCGGACGCAGGCGGGCGTGGTGACCTGTGTACATCGATCCTCCGGATGTCGATCAGGCGGCAAGGAGCAGGATCTCGCGCACATCGGCGGAGCTAGCGATCTTGCGCGGGTTGCGCGGAATCCAGTTCGTGCGCATCGCGGCTTCCGCGATCGCATCGAAATGCTCCGGCGAGATGCGCACGTCGGCAAGGCTGCGCGGCATGCCGAGCGAGCGGATGAAGGCGTCGAGCACGTCGGCAGCATTGCGGCCGGGATAGCCCATGGCCGCCGCGACGATCATCTGCCGCTCGGCATTGTCGCGCGCGTTCCAGCGCATCACCGACGGCAGCATGACGCAGGAGGTGTAGCCGTGCGGCACGTCGAAGGCACCGCCCAGCACGTAGCCGATGCCGTGGCTCGCGCCCATGGGAACGCCGGCGGCGAGCGCCCCCATCGACAGCCAGGTGCCGATCTGCGCGTCCATCCGCGCATCGAGATCTAAAGGATCGGCCTTCACCCGCGGCAGCGCATCGGCGAGCATGGCGAGGCCCTTCACCGCCTGCGCATCGGCGTAAGGATGCGTCTCGCGCGAGCAGATCGCCTCGACGCAATGGTCGATGGCGCGGATGCCGGTCGACAGGAACAGCCATTCCGGCGTGTGCACGGTGATGGCCGGATCGAGGATGGTCGCGCGCGGCACCGCGAGCGGATGCCGCAGCATCTGCTTCACGTGGCTCGCGCGGTCGGTGACACCGGCGATCGATGAGAACTCGCCGCCGGCGATCGTGGTCGGCACGCTGACCTGCCGCACGTGAGGGGCGTTCATCTCGGGCGCAACGCCCTTGTGCACGCGGATGCGGTCGATGCCCGCGATATCGTCGATGCCGTTGGCAAGGCAGAGCTGCACCGCCTTGGCGCCGTCGGTGATGGAACCGCCGCCGATTGTGACGATCAGATCGGCCTCCGCCGCGCGCGCCGCTTGTGTCGCCGCGATCACCGCCTCGCGCGGCGTATGGGCCGGCATGGCATCGAACAGGCCGGCGCAGCGGGAGCCGAGCGCCTCCCTGATTTTCGTGATCTCATCGGTCTGCCGGTTCAGCGTCCCCGACACCATCAGGAAGGCGCGGCTTGTTCCGAGCCGGTCCATCTGCGCGACGATGGCTCCGGCCGCAGGATGGCCGAACACGACCTCCTCGATCGCGCCGAACACGACACGTCCCTGGTGCACGCCTGTCCTCCCCGGACAATTCGTTGGTGTTGTTGTGGCCGCAATCTAGCCGACCCCGCCACGTCAGTCATGCGCGAAGACGCTGGCCGTTTCGCAGCGCGAGGGGCGGGGCTGTTGAAGATGAGATGTGGCGGCGGCCGGCGCGCACGCCTCGTCCTTCGAGACGGCGCTACGCGCCTCCTCAGGATGAGGCTCATCGGCGCCGGTGCCCGTCGAGAACTGCCGCCGCGCACTCCACCCTCATCCTGAGGAGCCCGCTTAAAGCGGGCGTCTCGAAGGATGGCTGCAGGGGAAAATCTCTCCAAGGCGAGTCCTTGCCAAAAAGGCAGGGCCAGCAACCGGCCGCTATTCCCTCAAAACACCACGCCCACGCGCGTGCCGCGCTTCCAGGCTATGCGGCAGCGCTTCTTGGTGTTGACGTGCAGCAGCTCGAAGCGATCGGGAATCGTCACCTGCCCGCCGAGATCGACGCAGGCGCCGCCGGGCGAATAGTCGATCAGCGTGCACGGGATCACCGGCGCGCGCGGGTCGGTGATGATCTTGGCCTGGCGTGACACCAGGCCCGCGGGCTTCACACGGACAAACTTGCGCGGATGCATTGGCACGTCTCCTCCAACTCCGCAGGTCGCGGCGGCTGATCTGTCCCAATCATGGAAAAGAGTTGATGCGATCCCCCTAAGCCGCGCCCGAGAATTTTAACGAAAAGTGTCAGCGAAAGGCAAAAGCAGCGGTAGCGGAGTGCGCTTCCCCTCTCCCCTTGTGGGAGAGGGTGGCTTCGATGCGAAGCATCGAAGCCGGGTGAGGGGTTCTATCCTCGCGAACGGTCCCACGCGCGGCAACAACGCCTCATCCGGCGCCGTAGCCGACGCTACGCGTCGGCGTATGCTTAAGACGGCGGCCGTAGGCCGCCTATGCCACCTTCTCCCACAAGGGGAGAAGGGAAGTCACCCCGTCACCCCCTCCACCTCCGCC
>NZ_JADYVF010000032.1:0-8298 GCF_020193625.1 Bradyrhizobium sp. IC3123
GGCAGCCACAAACTGCTCTGGGTGGGCTCGATCCGATCGCCAGCGGCCTGCCGGGGTTGCAGCCCCGGCAGGCCATTCCTCTCGGAACACCCCAATCAATATCCGATTGCGCTATTACAAGGGTGGGCAAAGCGAAGCGTGCCCACGTCTTGCCTATTCGATGACGAGACGTAGGCACGGCGCTACGGCGCCTTTGCCCACCCACCGCGCATGGCAACGCGATCGATCCACATGCCAAACGCAATCCCAACCGCATAGGCCAGCAAATTCCAAAGCGAGAAGATGCGGCCGAGCAGCAACGCGCCGGCGGTGGTGAGGCGGAACGCATCGAGCCAGGGAGTATGCATCAGGCGGGAGAACTCGACGACTGCCGCGATCACTATCGCGATGGCTGCGAGCTGGCTCCGTGTCAGCCGCGGCAGCACGACTCCTGCCAGCAGAAACACCATCGTCGCCCACAGCAGCGAGCCGCCGTACTTCACGATGAACGCAGGCAGGCCGAGCGGGAAGCCGTACCAGCGAAGGGACAGCCCACAGGCAATCACTGCGAGCGCGAAAGCAGCGCGCATCAGTGAGGTCTGTAGAGGCGCAACAGGCGTGCCCGGCTGCGTCTCGTGCATTGCTTGCTCCATTGACTCTTTGCTCGCGATGCTGAAAACGGCCGCAAACCCGAAAAAAGCAACAACCCCGGGGGAAGCCATGAGCCAGACCACGACCTATGCCGGTTCCACCGGTGCCACCAAGTCGGAGATCGAAACCTCGACCATCCGCGCCATCTCCTGGCGCCTGATTCCGTTCCTGGTGCTGGCCTACTTCTTCTCCTATCTCGATCGCGTCAATCTCGGCTTCGCCGCGCTGACCATGAACGCCGATCTGAAATTCACGCCGCTGATCTACTCCTGGGGCGCCGGCATCTTCTTCATCGGCTATTTCATCTTCGAAGTGCCGAGCAACCTCGCCCTGGAGAAATTCGGCGCGAGCCGCTGGATCGCCCGCATCATGGTGACCTGGGGCATCATCTCGGCGCTGATGGCGGTGGTCAGCGGGGTCACCAGCTTCTACGTCCTGCGCTTCCTGCTCGGCGTCGCCGAGGCCGGCTTCTTCCCCGGAATCATCCTCTATCTCACCTATTGGTATCCGGCCGAATATCGCGCCCGCTTTCTTGCGGCCTTCGCCATCGCGGTGCCGGTCTCGACCGTGATCGGCGCGCCGATCTCGGGCCTGTTGCTCGGGCTCGACGGCATGATGGGCCTGAAAGGCTGGCAGTGGCTGTTCATCATCGAGGGCATCCCGTCGGTGCTGCTCGGCATCGTCACCTGGTTCTATCTCACCGACAAGCCGGAGAAGGCGGACTGGCTCTCGGCCGAGCAGAAGGCCTGGCTGAAGGCGAAGCTGGATGCGGAGATCGCGGCCAAGCAGGCGGTGAAGCATTTTTCGCTCGGCGAGGCGCTGTCTTCACCGAAGGTGATCGCGCTCAGCCTGGTCTATTTCGGCTTCGTCGGCGCGCTCTACGGCATGCAGTTCTGGCTGCCGCAGATCGTCAAGGCGTTCGGTCTCACCAACGCCCAGACTGGATTCGTCACGGCGATCCCGTATCTGTTCGGCACCATCGCCATGATCCTGTGGGCGCGGCATTCGGATGCGAGCCGCGAGCGCGTCATGCATGTCGGCGCGCCGCTGCTGCTCACCGCAGTCGCGCTCGGCATCTCCTCCTATCTCACCGATCCCACGCTGACGATGGTGGCGCTGACGGTGGCCGCGATCGGCGTGTTCTGCTGCTTCGGTGTGTTCTGGACCCTGCCGACCGCCTGGCTGTCCGGCACGGCCGCAGCCGGCGCCATCGCGCTGATCAACTCGATCGGCAACCTCGCCGGCTTCGGCGGGCCGTACCTGATCGGCTGGGTCAAGGAGGCGACGGGCCAGACCTCGACGGGCCTCTTGGTGCTCGCCGTGCTGCCGTTGATCGCGGGCATCCTGGTGTTCGTCGGCGGACACGACAGCAAGCACGAATTCGCCGACCTGGGGCGGTGAGGGGGCACGCACGTCGCGCGCTGTACCCACCATCTTCGCCGCAGAGCGGTTCTGGTGGGCACGCTCCGCTTTGCCCACCCTACAATAACACCTCGCGGCCAAGCCTATCCCTCCTTACCACTCCTTCACGATCACGCATTCCTGATGACTGACGATTATTGACTTTTATCAGTGAACAGTCGACATTCCTCTCAGTCGAGATGCAGGAGTGTCCTTCGATGTTCGTCCGGTCGATTTTGTCGAGCTATTCCAAGCTTTTCGCAGGAGCCGCGCTCGCCCTGATGGCCGTTTCGCTGGCAGGGTGCAATGATACTGTCGCCGAGAAGGCCGAGCCGCCGCGGCCGGTTCTGGTGGCAACTGCCCATTACGCTGCCGAGACCCCGGAGCGCAGCTTCGTCGGCACTATCCGTCCCAGGATCGAGAGCGATCTCGGCTTCCGCGTCGCCGGCAAGGTGGCCAAACGCCTCGTCGAAGTCGGCCAGACAGTCGAAGTCGGCCAGCCGCTCGCCACCCTCGACGAGGTCGACCTGAAGCTCCAGGCCGAGCAGGCCGTTGCCGAGCAGACCGCCGCAACCGGCGTGCTGGCCCAGGCCGCCGCCGCCGAGCAGCGCGCCAAGGATCTCAAGGCCAAGGGCTGGACCACGGACGCCCAGCTCGACCAGAGCCGCGCCGCCGCCGATGAAGCCCGTGCGCGCTTGAACCGGGCCGAGCGCTCGGTCGAACTGACCAAGAATTCCCTTTCCTACGCGACGCTGGTTGCCGACGCCCGCGGCGTCGTCACCGCAACGCTGATCGAGCCCGGCCAGGTGGTTGCCGCGGGCCAGGCTTCGATCCGTGTCGCCCGCTTTGCCGAGAAGGAAGCGGTCGTCGCGATCCCTGAAACGCTGGTTGGACGTGCCAAGTCGGGCGTCGCCAGCGTCACTCTCTGGTCCGAGCCGAACAAGAAATACACGGCCAAGCTGCGCGAGATCGCGCCGGCAGCCGATCCCGCCACGCGCACCTATCTGGCAAAGTTCTCGCTGCCCGAGGCCGACGACAAGGTCGCGCTCGGCATGACGGCGACGCTGACGCTGTCGGATGCCGCGACCGAGCGCGTCGCGCGGTTGCCGCTGTCGGCGCTCTTCAACGAAGGCGGCAAGCCCTCCTTCTACGTCGTCGACGACAACGGTGGCGTCACCCTCAAGCCGGTCACGGTGAAGTCCTACGAGAGCAAGGACGTCGTCATCACCGGAGGCGTGGACGAGGGCGCCAAGATCGTCGCCCTTGGAGTGCAGAAGCTCGATCCCGGCCAGCGGGTGCGGATCGTGTCGTCCTTGTCGTTCTGATCCGTCGTTTGAAAGTCTGGTCCTTCGGACCATCCCGGAATGACAAGAGAAGTGAGTTACGTCGTGTGAGGTGAGTTTCGGCCTTTGTCCCTAAGCAAAGGCTGAAGCGGCGAAGCGATCCAGAACCTGCCCAGCCCCCTGGATTGCTTCGCTGCCTCGCGACGACTGTTTGAACAGAGCGGCTGTCGTTGTTTGCAACTGGATCGTCTTTCGGAGAGTGCGATGAAGCGCTTCAACCTTTCGGCCTGGGCCGTCAGCCATCCGACGCTGGTGCTCTTCCTGATGATCATCCTCGGCGTCGCCGGCTTCTTCTCCTATGAGAAGCTCGGCCGTGCCGAGGATCCGTTCTTCACGGTGAAGGTGGTCAACGTCTCCGTGATCTGGCCCGGCGCGACCGCGCAGGAAATGCAGACCCAGGTTGCCGATCCCATCGAGAAGAAGATCCAGGAGCTGCCCTATTTCGAGAAGGTGCAGACCTATTCCAAGCCCGCCTTCACCGCGCTCCAGGTCACCTTCCGCGACAACACGCCGCCGAAGGACGTGCCCTACCTCTTCTATCTCCTGCGCAAGAAGCTGGTCGACGTGCAGGGCCAGCTGCCGTCCGGCATTCTCGGGCCCGTCGTCAACGACGAGTTCTCCGACGTCGATTCCATCCTCTACATGATGACCGGCGACGGCGCCGATTATGCCCAGCTCAAGAAGGTCTCCGAAGGTTTTCGCCAGCGCCTGCTCAAGGTGCCCGGCGTGACCAAGGTCGACGTCTACGGCAACCAGGATGAGCGCATTTTCGTCGAGTTCAGCCACGCCAAGCTCGCCACGCTCGGCATCACGCCGCAGGCGCTGTTCGATTCGCTCGCCAAGCAGAACAACGTGACGCCGGCCGGCACGGTCGAGACCTCCTCGCAGCGCGTGCCGCTGCGCGTCACCGGCGCGCTCGACGGTGCCAAGGCCGTCGCCGAAACGCCGGTCGAGAGCAACGGCCGCGTGTTCCGTCTCGGCGATATCGCCACCGTCACTCACGGCTATGTCGATCCGCCGAGCTTCGTCGTGCGCCAGGAAGGCAAACCCGCCATCGGCATCGGCGTCGTCACCGCCAAGGGCGCCAACATCCTCGATCTCGGCAAGGAGGTCGAGAAGGCCACCGCCGACTTCATGAAGGCGGTGCCGCAGGGCATCGACGTCAAGCTGATCGCCGACCAGCCCAAGGTGGTCGAGCACGCCGTCGGCGAGTTCGTGCACTCCTTCATGGAAGCGCTCGTCATCGTGCTGTTCGTCTCGTTCCTGGCGCTCGGCTGGCGCACCGGCATCGTGGTCGCGCTGTCGGTGCCCCTGGTGCTCGGCATCGTCTTCATCGTCATGAACACGATGTCGCTCGACCTGCATCGCATCACGCTCGGCGCGCTGATCATCGCGCTCGGCCTGCTCGTCGACGACGCCATCATCGCGGTTGAGATGATGGTGGTGAAGATGGAGCAGGGCTGGGACCGCATGCGTGCGGCGTCCTTTGCCTGGGAATCTACTGCGTTTCCGATGCTCACGGGGACGCTGGTCACGGCCGCTGGCTTCCTCCCCATCGGCTTTGCCAATTCCGCGGTCGGCGAATATGCCGGCAGCATATTCTGGATCGTGGCAATCGCGCTGGTCGCCTCCTGGTTCGTGGCGGTGATCTTCACGCCCTATATCGGCGTCAAGCTGCTGCCCGAGATGAAGGCGCACCACAACCATGATCCGCATGCGGTCTACGAGACCCGCATGTACCGCGGCCTGCGCGCCATCGTGAAATGGTGCGTCAACCACCGCATCACCGTGGTGGTCGCGACCGTCGGCGTCTTCGCCGCCTCGATCGTCGGCTTCGGCCAGGTCCAGCAGCAGTTCTTCCCACTCTCGGAGCGCCCCGAGCTGTTCCTGCAGCTGCGCCTTCCGGAAGGCACCGCCTTCAACGTCACCGAGAAGGCGGTGAAGAAGGCCGAGACGCTGCTCAAGGACGACAAGGACATCGAGACCTATACCGCCTATGTCGGCCAGGGCTCGCCGCGCTTCTGGCTCGGCCTCAACCCGCAGCTTCCGAACGAGGCCTTTGCCGAGATCGTCATCGTTGCCAAGGGGGTCGAGGCGCGCGAGCGCATCAAGGCCAAGATCGAGACCGCGGCCGCCGAGGGCTTCCTGACCGAGGCACGCGTGCGCGTCGACCGCTTCAATTTCGGTCCGCCGGTCGGCTTCCCCGTGCAGTTCCGCGTGATCGGCCCGGACGCCAACAAGGTCCGCGAGATCGCCTACCAGGTCCGCGACGTCATGCGGGAGAACAAGAGCGTCAAGGACGTCCAGCTCGACTGGAACGAGCAGTCGCCCTACCTCAAGCTCGTCGTTGACCAGGACCGCGCCCGCGCCATGGGCCTGACCCCGCAGGACGTCTCGCAGGCGCTGGCGATGCTGATCTCGGGCTCGCAGGTCACAACCGTGCGCGACGGCATCGAGAAGGTCGGCGTGGTCGCCCGCGCGATCCCGTCCGAGCGCCTCGACCTCGGCGGCGTCGGCGATCTCACCATCACCTCGCGCAACGGCGTCGCCGTGCCGCTGCAGCAGATCGCTCGAATTGAATATGCCCATGAGGAGCCGATCATGTGGCGGCGCAACCGCGACATGGCGATCACCGTGCGCTCCGACGTTGTCGACGGCGTGCAGGCCCCTGATGTCACCAACCAGATCACGCCGAAGCTGAAGGCGATCAAGGATCACCTCGAGCCGGCCTACCGGATCGAGCCGGGCGGCGCGTTCGAGGAATCCGCCAAGGGCAACGCCTCGATCTTCATCCTCTTCCCGGTGATGGTCATGGTGATGCTGACGCTGCTGATGATCCAGCTGCAGAGCTTCTCACGCCTGATTCTGGTGTTCCTGACCGCGCCGCTCGGCATCGTCGGTGCCTCGCTTGGCCTCAACGTCGCCAATGCCCCGTTCGGCTTCGTGGCGCTGCTCGGCCTGATCGCGCTCGCCGGCATGATCATGCGCAACACGGTCATCCTGGTCGACCAGATCGAGACCGACGTCAGCCACGGCCTGACCCGGCGCGAGGCGATCGTCGAGGCGACCGTCCGCCGTGCCCGGCCGGTGGTGCTGACGGCGCTCGCCGCCATTCTCGCCATGATCCCGCTGACGCGCTCGGCCTTCTGGGGCCCGATGGCGATCACCATCATGGGCGGCCTGTTCGTCGCGACCTTCCTGACGCTGCTGTACCTGCCGGGCCTCTACGCCCTCTGGTTCCGCAAGAGCCTGGACGAGGCCGGAACGCCCGAGCAGCCGGCCGCGCCGCAGCATGGGAGCGATGACCCGCACGCAATTCCGCTTGCCGAAGCGGCTGAATAGATGAGAAGACTGTTGACCAGCGAGTCCTGACTGATGGCCCTTGTTTCGGAACATATTGAAGTCGACACCCGGGATCGCATCCTCGAGGTGGCCGAGCGGCTGTTCCGCCAGATCGGCTACCAGAAGACGACCGTCGGCGACATCGCCAAGGAGCTCAGGATGAGCCCCGCCAACGTGTATCGCTTCTTCGAATCGAAGAAGGCGATCCATCAGGCGGTGGCCCGCTCGCTGATGGGCGAGGTCGAGCTGGAGGCGCAGCGGATCGTGGCAAGGCCCGGTCCGGTGCTGCCGCGCTTCCGCGAGCTGCTCATCACCATCAATCGCATGAACACCGAGCGCTATGTCGGCGACAACAAGCTGCACGAGATGGTCGCGATCGCGATGGAGGAGGACTGGGAGGTCTGCGTCGCCCATATGGAGTGCATCGCCGGCGTCATCGGCCAGATGATCGCGCAAGGCGTCGCCTCCGGCGAGTTCGAGGCGCCGGACCTGCAACTGGCCTCGCTGTGCGCCTGCACCGCGATGATCCGCTTCTTCCACCCCCAGATGATCGCCCAGTGCGCCACCAAGCCGGGCCCGACCATCGACCAGATGATCGATTTCGTCATCGCGGGTCTGTCGCCGCGCCACTGACGGGCGGGGCGTTTTCTCCTATAAGCAGACTGATCGCCCCGGCACGACCGCCGGAGGCGGACCGGGACGGACCCACAAACTCCGTCATTGCGAGCGCAGCGAAGCAATCCAGACCGTCTCCGCGGAGGGATTCTGGATTGCTTCGCTGCGCTCGCAATGACGAAAGGAAGCAGCGCGTGACCGACAAAGACCTGTACTTCTACGAACCCTCCAAGGGCCACGGACTCAAGCACGACCCCTTCAACGCCATCATCGCGCCGCGGCCGATCGGCTGGATCTCCTCGCGCGACGCCAGGGGCCACGTCAACCTCGCGCCCTACAGCTTCTTCAACGCGTTCTGCTACGTGCCGCCGATCATCGGCTTCTCCTCGACCAACTGGAAGGACACGGTCGAGAACATGCAGCAGACCGGCGAGTTCGTCTGGAATCTGACGACGATGGATCTCGCCAAGCACATGAACGCGACCGCGGCACATGTCGCCCCCGAGGTCGACGAGTTCGAGGTCGCGGGCCTCACCGCCGTGCCCGGCAAGCTCGTCAATGTCCCGCGCGTCGGCGAGAGCCCCGTCGCCTTCGAGTGCAAGGTGTCCGACATCGTCCGCCTCAAGGGCGCCAATGGCAAGGAGGCCGACGCCTGGCTGACGCTCGGCGAAGTCGTCGCCGTCCACATCGACAAGGCCTTGATCAAGGACGGCGTCTACCAGACCGCCGCCGCCCGCCCCATCGTCCGCGCCGGCCGGCGCGGCGATTATTTCGAGATCAAGCCGGAGAACATGTTCGAGATGGTCCGGCCGGACTAGGCCACTTCCGTCATTCCGGGGCGACGCGCAGCGTCGAGCCCGGAATCCAATCATCGACCAACGCTGCGGCACGATGGATTCCGGGCTCACGCTTCGCGTGCCCCGGAATGACAGTGGAGAGACATTCAGCCCCCACCCCCTCCCGGAAC
>NZ_JADYVF010000033.1:0-8165 GCF_020193625.1 Bradyrhizobium sp. IC3123
TTCAGGATAAACGCCTTCTGGGCGTCCGAAAACTTCGAGGCCTTCATCGTCGTCGCTCCTCCCAGTCGAGGGATTTACGCAGCGCCAACTCTAGCCAAAAATGGTCCAGTTTGCCG
Organism: Bradyrhizobium sp. IC3123; assembly: GCF_020193625.1. Lineage (NCBI taxonomy): Bacteria > Pseudomonadati > Pseudomonadota > Alphaproteobacteria > Hyphomicrobiales > Nitrobacteraceae > Bradyrhizobium > Bradyrhizobium sp. IC3123. The sequence goes on from NZ_JADYVF010000033.1 coordinate 117, forward strand.
GCCTCAGATCACCAGCACAAGTATCCCCAGACCGGTTTGTTGCTTGTAACGGACCGATGCGCGTCATATTGCCGCTATTGCTTTCGCAAGCGCCTAGTCGGCAAGGAGTCCGATGAAATTGCGCCCGATTTCGCAAGGGTCGCCCAATATATTCGCGACCACCCTGAAATGACGAACGTGCTGCTATCTGGAGGGGACCCATTCGTGCTCAGCACTGCCAAGCTCAATGAGATTCTTGATCATTTGCTCCCCATCAGACATTTGGAATCAATTCGATTCGGGACGAAAATGGTGGCCTATGAGCCCAAGCGTTTTGACGATTCCGCTCTACCGGCCTTGTTCCAACGACTCCAAAAAACGGGTAAGACTGCAGTAATCGTCACACACTTCGATCACATCGGCGAAATTTCGGGCTATGCGGTACGCCAAATTCAGTCCTTACGCGCACAGGGCGTACAATTCCTCAATCAGTCCGTTCTTCTCGCGAAAGTCAATGATGATCCCGAGGTGTTGGCGGCGACCTTTGCCAAATGTCATCAAATCGGAGTGCGTCCCTACTATCTTTTTCAGGGCAGGCCAGTCAAAGGCGCTTCGCACTTTCAGGTTTCATTGCGTCGCGGACTAGAGATTACGCGCGGCATCAACCAACGTCTCAGCGGCATCCAGAAGACATTCAAATACATCATGTCCCACTACACGGGAAAGATCGAGATCCTCGATCTGGGAGATGATGGTCGCGTGTATATGCGATATCATCAAAATAAGATGCCCGAAAAGATCGGGAGGATCTTTTCCCGGCCGCACGTGGAGGATGCTTGCTGGCTGGACGACTTGCCCGAGGGATGAGATCGGTGGGCGCGCAATGATGATTACTGCTGCAGAGCGCGGGGACTACCAAAGTCCGGCCGGTATACGGTCAGCGCGAGTGGTCTGTTAGCCGCGCCCTCCAGAGGAATGGCACCGTCGCAGTGACGTGGGTAGGATATTTGCATCATGTGCGAGCCGAGTGCGAGCTCGAGTGGCGGGCAAATGGTGTTGCTGCTTTCATTTCGTGAATGATCGAATGCAGTCATCAGTGGGGCGCGGTCAGTCCAGCGTCACCGGCAAGCGTAGTGGCTCCCGTGAGCAGGCGCGCAGAAATTACCGTGCCGCTCGGCGTAGCGCTGCCCGGGCGACCCTTGCTGCCGCCCTACATCTTGCCGACAGAGGTGCGCAGGTCGCTGTGCCAGAAGCATCCAAAATAGGGGTTGGAGCTTCGGGGGCGGGCTGGTTAACGCGGGCACGTGGAGCATGCGCAATATCCGAGTAGAAGTGCTGGGCTCACCATTGGGTGAACGGCTGATCGAACTAGGAATGCGAAGGTGAGAGCACCGGTACTCCGCATTGTGCCGTTGGAGGCAAGGGTTGCAGGAAATCGAGAGCCAATGGACGAGCAGCGTTGCTGCAATAGTGCGGACGAGACGCGCAAGACGATCAGCGACGAAAATAACACTGGTGCGCTGCTCGACAAGCCCCCGGCACGATAGAGCCGTTGGCTTACGTGCGCGGCCTGTGTCGACTCGCTCTCGCGGTTGGAGTTAGGGGCTTCACTGAGAGTGAAGGCATCGCCGCCAGCGGTACCGGTTCGCGCTGGAGGAATGGCGCGGCAACGGGATCTGAGAATGCCGAGTGGGTGATCATCGCTACCCGATGCTTACGGCAAGGGATCCTGGTCACAGATTCGATAGGAGCAGATCGCGACATTGTGCCCAAAGGCCGGCAACATTCCGTTGGCCTCCTGCTGGCATAAATCCTGCTCCGCCCTCAGAAAAGTTGGAAGGACCTCATGCCGTTTCGCAACTTGCCTCCGCTCGTTTTTGGCCAAGTCAAAATAAGTGTATCCTCCTACTGCAATCTTCATTGCAAACGCTGCTATGTTCCCGAACAGTATAGAAATCAATCTAGGAGACGCCGGGATCCATCACAGTTGACTATCAAGGAAATTACAAATTTCGTGGACCTCCTCGTTGAACGACATAGGTTGGAAAAAGTCATCGTAACCGGTGGTGAGCCGCTTCTCAAAATCGTGTTTCCGCGCTCTGCAGCCCTGATGGCACACGCTGCAAACAGACGGGGCATTCATGTCCAGCTGAACACTGGTGGACTTGGTCAGGTGCCAGTTCGTGATGTCGCATCAATCTTCGACGATCGCGACAAGCTTGCCTTTCAATTCAATTGTGATGCTGCAAACGCGCAGGCGCTTGACCGCGTTCAGACAAAGCGGGGAGTTCACAAAACGGCACTCCGGCAGATGGCAGAGGCAGTTAATTGCGGGGTCTTGGTGCAGGCTAGGATGATTGTGAATCGGCACAACATCCATGGGGCCTTAGACGCCTATCGCGCATTGTCATCGATCGGCGTCGACACTTTCAGAATCATGCCGATGTTCGCTGTAGGTGCCGCTCTCGACTACGAAGACGAATGTTTGGACTCGGCTGAGGAAGTTAGAGAACTTCAGACGGCACTAATCGCAATGGCTGCACAGGGCTCGACGCGCCTTGAGCTGCTAACGCCAATTCTCATCGAAGTGACAAAGCAGCCGCCGAACGTTCGATTCACCGAATGCAACTGTTATTTCGCTTCGGGCTATCTCTCTACGAACGGCGACCTCTATCCCTGTTCCTGCGCGATCGGTGATCCCGACAGCCATAAACTTGTTGTCGGAAACGTCCGGTACCCGGGGTTTGACCTAGAAACTGCTTGGGGAACCGCCCTTAAGAAATACCAGACGAACAGCTGCGCCAAGTGTCCGACTGCCCTTCTCAATCATATTGAGAGCCGTGCGCGTGCTTGCGCTTAGCCAACAGAACGGCGTACGCCACATGCCTTGACTTCAGCGGTAGTCGACGGTGCCACGGGGCCTTTCGATTACAGCTAAAAGTGGGTTTCCGGCAACGATCCGCGTCGATCAAGGCAGCGAGTTCGTTTTCGCGCGATCTTACCTGTGGGCCCATCAGCGCGGCGCCACGCTGGTCTTCTCGCCTCTCGCGGCTCGGAATGCCGACCGACAACGCCTTTATCCAGCCTCCAACTGCCGCTTCCTGGCCGAATGCCTCAACGCCCACTGGTTCATGCCCCTTCTGGAGGCCCGGAAAAATGTGGAGACTTGGCGCAATTGTCAAACCTGCATCGGAGTACCCGTCTGGCTATGCGATTGATGAGAAGAGGTTTCGCTGGTTGGGAGGCGATCCTGCGGAGGCTTTGGATTTGCCGCGCCCTTTGGTGATCGATTGAACGGCGGACGCTCTGAGGCGGCGCGGGCGAAGACCCAGTGACCATCCAACAGAGGATGAAGATATTGGATCTCTCCCGCTTTAGGCGCGAGCCGCAGCGTCTTGGATGCAATCTTCAGGATGAGCCAAGGCTTGATCCCGTCCTCCGCGGGCTTGAACACCGGGACACGGTACTTCGAGCTCATTGATGTGACGCGCACGCGGCTCCGGCGCTTGCCGTTGCCCGTCTAGCGGCCGTTGCGGTTGAGGAAGCCGCAATCAGTTCGTCGCTACCGATCAGCACCAGCTGACGCACGGCTTGGATGGCTCGGCAGAGGTGCTGCCGCGCTGTCCGCGCCGGCGCGTCGGCGAGGGCAGCTCGCTGTGGCGTCACCTCGTAGTGGACGACGAGAACGATCTCCGAGGCTACATCGGCCACGACTTTGTCGATCGGGATGCCCACGATGCACTTCTTCAGCCGTGCATTGGTTGTAGGCGCCGTTCAGACAGTCTTTAGATCAGTGGCCAGCGACGCAAGGCGTCGCTGGATCAGCGGCAGCCATCGGCCGTACGGTGTCTTGCGTTCCTCGCCACCAACCGGCTAGCAGGGGCAGCCGCATCGAATTGCTGCAAGGCCCGGTCGGCGCCATAGCACGCTGCTTCGACGTTGCGGCTGAGAGCATCGCGCATCTGATCGCGCCGTTCGCCGGCTTCCTTGGCGGCCGCGGTTGCAGCGGCGTAGCGCCCCGACGGAAAAGCAAGCAGTATCGACTGCATCATCGACGCGCAATCCGCGGAAGCCATGAGGGCCGTCGTTATCCATCCAGGCGCAGTTGTAGTGCGGGATATGGCGCCGCCACAACCAACTCGCCCCGGCGCGTCTTCTCGTAGCGGGCCGAGAGCGAGCGCTGGCGCAACGAATCCAGCTCGTACTCATTGAGGCAGCCTTTGAGCCCGAGCTGGAGGGGGCGGTGCCGTGGCTCGGCGCATAGATCGTCTCCTGATCGACCAGAACGGTATCGCCCACGCGTCTGCTGCCCGTCCCGGCTGTTGCTGGCGAAGCGCGATATTGCGGGAGCAAACCGCACCAGCCTTGCCGAGGCAAACTCCGCTACCATTCGCTCAAATCCGGCGGTCGCCGCCGGTGGCTGAACGACCCAGATCATCATCGATCACTTCTTCCTGCGACCACCCGAGCGCCATCAGCCGATCCAGAAAGCAGGGCGACTGATGGGATTCGATCTTTCAACGCCCCATCGACAAGCGGCAGAGGACGCTCAGGTGCGACCCTGGCTGAAGGCGCTATTCGCCAGACCGTCTTTCAAGGTTGTCGCGCTTGCGCAAGTCAACAAGACTTCGCGGATCATTTGCGCCCTTCTGGCGAAAGGCGGGACCTACCGGCACCCCAACCCGCTGTCGACTACTGCGGCCGCCGTCCGATGGACGCCAGTCGCCAAGGCGATCTGACCGGCGCAGGCCGGCAGAGGGCAAGGTGCAACAACAGCCGATGAACCACGGCACGAAATCCTGAAGCGAGTGAAGCTACTGCCCCCCATGCGCTAAAACGCGTGAACTTGATTTAGTTCCCCGTTGCGCGGATCTCATCGAGCCCAGCGGCCACGTGCCGCGCGCAAAGGCCGGGGATATGACGGCACGGTCCTAATGTGTGAAATCGGCTGAAGAAGCTCTTGCACGCCGGCCGTTCCACATATTGCGGGGCAGTGTCAGTGCCTCTGCAACAAAAACTGCCGGCCTTAGTAGGTTCTTTGTTCGCAGATTCTTAGATAGAGACTCGCCAGGAGCTGAATCGAGACAACGGTCTGGAATGCACCGTGATGAACCAGTCGCTGCAGTCTGGACGTTTGTCGCAAACTGAACGTGTTCAGTCCATTTCGCTCAATGAGATGCATGCACACGGATCCGCAAGATGAATGTTGACGTTTTCTCTGCTCATGAATCTAATGTTCGTCGCTATAGCCGCTCGTTTCCCACTGTCTTTACGAAGGCGCTTGGGGCGACGATTTGGGACGAGGGCGGCAAGAGCTATATTGATTTCCTTGTGGGGTCCGGCGCACTCAACTACGGGCACAACAATCCCAATATCCTTGCACCGGCAATTGATTATCTCGCGGGCGGGAACATTCTTTTGTCGCTTGATATGCACACAACGGCGAAACGTGAATTTATCGAAGTGTTTGTTGATACGATTCTGAAGCCGAGGGGTCTTTCGTACAAATTGCAATTTCCTGGACCGACTGGAACAAGCGCTAACGAAGCGGCGCTTGCGCTGGCCCGAAAATATACCGGCCGTTCCAGCGTCATGGCCTTTACAAATGCGTTCCACGGGATGTCACTTGGCTCCCTGGCTGTGTCAGGTTCAGCCTCTACCAGGGAGCTCGGCGGCGTGGCTCGCCACGATGTGATCCGCGTCCCCTATGACGGCTATGCAAACGGAGCTTTCGATTCAGCGAGTTACATCGACTACGTCCTGGGCGACCTCGGGAGTGGCATAGAAAAACCCGCCGCAATCATTCTGGAAACGATCCAGGCAGAAGGCGGCATGAACACTGCATCGGCACGTTGGCTCACGGATATTCAGCGCATCTGCCGTGACCACGGCATCGTTTTCATCGTCGACGACATTCAAGCAGGATCAGGCCGAACAGGTGATTTCTTCTCCTTCGAATTTGCAAAGATCGAACCAGACATCGTCTGTCTTTCAAAGTCGCTAAGCGGTTCGGGAAATCCGCTCTCCATGGTTTTGATTCGCCCCGACCTAGACGTATGGAAACCCGGAGAACATAGCGGCACCTTCAGAGGCAACAATCTTGCTTTCGTGACTTCAGGCGCCATGTGCAAAATGTGGTCAGACACCAAATTTACTCCTGGCGTCGAGCGGACAGCTGCCAAATTGCAACGACACCTTGATGATCTCGTCGCGAAATTCCCGAATTGCATTGAAGAAAAGCGAGGCCGCGGCCTGATGGCGGGTCTCAAGTGTCGCTCACACGCGATTGTCGACCGCGCACACGATATCGCGTTCGCAAACGGACTGCTGATTGAATCTTCGGGACCAAACCGAGACGTCATCAAAGTCCTCCCGCCGATAACAATCTCGGATGCCGAGCTCGACCGTGGCATCACGATCCTCGAGCAGGCAATACAGGAGTAAGGCAATGGCAACTGCACAGCTGTCTCAAGTACCAGCGATCTCGCTTCTCACGACCAAGGAACGAACCGGCTCCATCAAACTTGGGGAGATCATCTCAATCCTAAAGGGTGAGATCACCGGCCTGCACATCAAACAGGCATTCAGTCCCGAGCTGGCCGAGGACATCACGACGAACTTTAATCGAAACCCCGGTCTCGAGGAGCGCAAAGATGGCGTTCCCGGCCGATATGTCGGCGCATCGCACTACAGGAGGAATGCAGCCACCTATTTTGCCGATGCGGAAAGTGCGCGTCCTTTCGTGGAAGCCCTTTTTGCGGATCTGGTAGATCCGGTCCGCGCGTTATTCGATGCGCTGAAAGGCGAGCTTCACAAACAGGGAGTTGAGTTGCGGCTGGCTCGCTCGGAGCACGGTCAAGCTAATCTTTGTCGTGCCATCTGCTGGTCTGGCGCAGGGATGTATTGCTTAGAGCCCCACGACGACGTCGCCCAAGTTCTATGTGCCGATAGCGAGATTCGGCCGGTGGCGAACAAAACGGTTGTAGCGCTGAATTTCTACCCCAGCATGCCCGATGAAGGTGGCAATCTGCGCATCTGGAGCCACAAACCGACAGAGAGTGACCGAAAATCGCAAGGCCTGGAGACTACAGGCTATCCCTTTTCGACAGCTTATCTTGAGGACCTTCCTTATCACGATTTTCAGCTCAAAGCAGGAGATATCGCGCTCATCGACGGCGGCTACGTTCATGGGGTGACCGGCCAATCAGGCAATGGCAAGCCTCGCCTTCTGCTGAACTGTTTTTTTGGGTTTGCGAGCCCAGATGTGGTTCTCTGGTGGACCTGAAGTCGGACTTGCACAGTCATGCTGGTAACATTGTGGCGACAAGGAGTTCTATCTATCGAATGTCCGGCATCAATTGGATAGCGTTGCCGCACGGACCCCTCGCCTGTTGGAATGCCGTCGCAGCGTGATAGGCGACCCGTCACAGTTCGTACGAAATGAAATGGGCATTAGGAACGATAGCAGCGCAAGTCGGTGGCGTCCTACGGCTGAACGTCGACTTTTGAAGCTTATTACGCCGTGTGAGGCTGTGCGTCACGCTTCTGTCTTAAGGTGGTCTGCTTGCAAGCGCAGTCCGCCCTTCGCAAAGCTGTACGGCTGCCCTTGCACCTGGTAAGCAAGACCGCTCTCCAAACCGTAGCAGTCTCCTCATGTGCCGCAGCGCGCAGACACGTTGAAACGCGTGGCTCCGAGCATATGCTGGCTCCTGATGATCACGACGATCCACCAACATGCGAACGGAACGGCGATCTAAGGCATCCTGGTTCAGAAACTCTGGGAGCCGGGTGACCTGCCACTGCATTTTCATCCAGCGGCAGTTAGAGTCTCGGGGTTTTGTACGCCAAGTGGCGCGGGTGGAGCAACGGACGATCGGCGGAGCTGGTCGGGGTTGCGCAGCCGATCGTCCGTTGCGGTGAGGTGGGCGGCGTAGGCCGCGGGAGTCAGGTATTTCAGCGACGAGTGGGGACGCTGGAGATTGTAGTCGGCGACCCAGTTGGCGATCTTGGCGCGGGCGTCATCGAGATCGAAGAACAGGGTCTCGTTGAGTAGCTCATCGCGCATCCGGC
>NZ_JADYVF010000034.1:0-4755 GCF_020193625.1 Bradyrhizobium sp. IC3123
TCGCGCTCGCTGGTTGGCTTGGTCTCTGTTTCAAGATGGGCTGGTACTGATGGGGCGGCTTACGCCCGGAGTAGACCACATCGGCCCCAGCCTGGAGGTTTTTCCGGATCGAAAAACGAGCTGGGACCGAGAGGTCTGCCGTCGGATGGCAAACGCAGCTTGGTCCCAAAAATCATGCCACGTGGCATTCAAATTTGGGAATCCGACGCAAACGGAATGCCCGATGAACCTAGCCCCGGAGCAAGGCCTTTCCATCGGCACTTTCGGAATTTGGCGCCGGGAGTAAGCCGTCCAGCAAGGCTAGCTCGAGCTACGGCACTTGCGGCTGACCCAAGGCCGACTGCGCTGAGTAGCTGCCGGCCCCAGGTCCGCACCGAATTTCGTCCGCGTCGGCTGGACAGGTTTTTCCGGTGACGGCGAAGCTATGCCACGAGCCAAACGATCCAGCTTCTCAGCTACCGGTGGTCAGCCGCGGCGGGTTGCGGGACATAATCCAGAGCTCGATCGCTGCCAAGATTGCGACCGCCGCGCCGATGATCACATGCACGGTCATCGCGGTGGTTCCCTGGAAGCCCAATATCCAGGGCGATACCAGTGCCCACAAGCCGACGACGAGGTTCAGCCATTCCTCCCACACCGCGAACGCCGCCAGCGCTGCGACCGCAAGGATCGCGATGGCGATACCGGTGATAACGGCGTTCTGAGAGACCGTCCCCGCATCGAAACCGAATATCCAGGGCGAAACGAACAGTACCGCGCCGAGGATCAGGTTCGCAACATCACAAAACTTTGCGTTCGTCCAATTCCCTTCCCAATTCTGCATGGCACCCTCCATTGGAGGTTTCGATGCCAAATCAACCGCGTAATCGCCGAGCCGGTTTCCATCGCGGCCCGCGGCATAATGGCAACGGAGAGGCGGACCCGCCGCGCCGGTGCTGTCCTAGGCTGTGTGCTCATTAAGCAGCTGACCGCCTGCGGTCCCAACCTTAACAGCGGCGGGAAAGCGGACGGCTCCGGAGGTCGCTGAAGGGTCAAAATGCGAAGAACTCAGGTTGAGCAAATCTGGACCGCTCTGCCGCGATAAGCAGACCTCTGTGAGACGCAGCGCAACTTCGCAGATGGACCAAAGGCTGAATTTACGGACTTAGTCACTATTGGCACGCGCCAGCAGGGACGTTCGAAGCCCTTCTTCGATTGACACGATCTGACTGTCCTCTCCACTTGGCCAATTGTCGGTTAGAGGCTTGAAGTCGTCGCCGCCCATCCTAAGTTCAGACGCTGCCGGCTGTGTCCGGCAAAACGAAACTCATGCAAAGGATTGAGAAGCCCGCTTGCGCGGGCATAAGTCGAGGGAAGTCACATGAGAAAGCTTGCTCTTGCAATCGCCGCGGCAGCAACGCTCCTCATCGGAACCGTTGCGCCGGCCTCGGCCCATTGGCGGGGCCATCATCATCATTGGGGCGGTCCAGGCATTGGTCCGGCCATCGCGCTCGGCCTGTTCACCGGAGCGCTGGCCGCCGCGGCCGCACCTCCGGTCTATTATGCGCCGGTCTATGGTCCGCCGCGATACTATTATGGCCCCCGCTATTACCGGACCGTCCGGTATTATCCGGCGGCATATCCTTACTGGTATCCCTGGTGAACTGATGCAAAGGCCCGGCCCGCAACCGGGCCTTATCGCTGTCCGGCATCTCGATCGCCTGCGTCCGGCGCTGCCGAGCCCGCGTTTGAGATGACTGGAACCGATGGCAGCAGGAGAAGTTCTGTCGCTAAGATGCACGTCCGGAGGCGCACCGGGCCCGAGCGAGCGCGCCAAAATGCGCCTCGACGTTAGCCCGGCCCGCGTAACACGATCGGATCTGGCCTCCCCATGAACAAGAATGCCCGTTTCAATATCGGATACGCGATCGCCGCAATTTTCGCGGTCTTCCTGATTCAGTATCTGATCTCGGCGGCGAACCAGATCGCGGTGATCCCCTACAGCGAATATCAGCAATTGCTGCGCCAGGGGAAAGTCGAGACGGTCGGCATCTCCGACCGCACCTTGCAGGGCACGCTGAAGGAGCCGCTGTCCGGCGGCCAGAAGCAATTCGTCACCACGCGCGTCGACCAGGACGTCGCCCAGGAGCTCGAGAAGCACAACGTCCGTTTCACCGGGCAGATCGAGAGCACGTTCCTGCGCGACCTGTTGTCGTGGGTCATGCCCGTGCTGCTGTTCTTTGGCGTCTGGTGGTACATCGGCCGCCGCATGGCCGAGGGCGGCGGGATCGGCGGCGGGCTGATGGCGATCGGCAAGAGCAAGGCCAAGGTCTACGTCGAATCCAACACCGGCGTCACGTTTGCCGACGTCGCCGGCGTGGACGAGGCCAAGGACGAGCTGCGCGAGGTTGTCGATTTCCTGAAGAACCCGACCGACTATGGCCGGCTCGGCGGCCGTATGCCGAAAGGCGTGCTGCTGGTGGGGCCGCCAGGCACGGGCAAGACCTTGCTGGCCAAGGCCGTGGCCGGCGAGGCCAGGGTGCCGTTCTTCTCGATCTCCGGCTCGGAGTTCGTCGAGATGTTCGTCGGCGTCGGCGCGGCGCGGGTGCGGGACCTGTTCCAGCAGGCGCGGGAAAAGGCGCCGGCCATCATCTTCATCGACGAGCTCGACGCACTGGGCCGCGCCCGCGGCATCGGCCCGTTCGCCGGCGGCCATGACGAGAAGGAGCAGACGCTCAACCAGCTGCTCGTCGAGCTCGACGGCTTCGATTCGCGCTCCGGGCTCGTCATCCTCGCCGCCACCAACCGGCCCGAGATCCTCGACCCTGCCCTGCTCCGCGCCGGCCGCTTTGACCGCCAGGTGCTGGTCGACCGTCCAGACAAGCGGGGCCGGATCGAGATCCTCAAGGTGCACATGAAGAAGGTGCGCCTGGCCGAGAATGTCGATGCAGACGCCGTTGCCGCGCTGACACCAGGCTTCACGGGCGCGGATCTCGCCAATCTCGTCAACGAGGCCGCGCTGCTGGCGACGCGCCGCACCGCCGAGGCGGTGACCATGAGCGATTTCAACAATGCGGTCGAGCGCATGATCGCAGGCCTGGAAAAGCGCAACCGCCTGCTCAACCCCAGGGAACGCGAGATCGTCGCCTATCACGAGATGGGGCACGCCCTCGTCGCGCTCTCACTGCCGGGGACCGATCCCGTGCACAAGGTCTCGATCATCCCGCGCGGCGTCGGCGCGCTCGGCTACACCATCCAGCGGCCGATCGAGGACCGTTTCCTGATGACCAAGGAGGAGCTGGAGAACAAGATGGCGGTGCTGCTCGGCGGCCGCGCCGCGGAGCTTATCGTGTTCGGGCACTTATCGACCGGTGCGGCGGACGACCTGCGCCGCGTCACCGATATCGCCCGCAGCATGGTGACGCGCTACGGCATGTCGGAGCGTCTCGGCAGCGTCGCCTATGAGCGCGATCCCGGCAACTTCCTGGCCGGCCCTGACCGCCCCTATCCGACGCGCGAGCGCGACTATGCCGAGGAGACCGCGGCCGCGGTCGACCACGAGGTGAAAACCATCGTCGACCAGGTGTTCCAGCGCACCCAGGGCATCCTGACCACGCGGCGGCCGATCCTGGACCGCGCCGCAAGGAAGCTGCTCGAGAAGGAGACGCTGGAGCAGAGCGACATCGATGCGCTGATCCGGGAAATGCCCAAGGAAGGGCTGCGGGCGATCTAGGGCCACTCACGCGGCGCGCTTGCCCCTGATCTCGGCGGGAAGCTCGATCATCCACGTGTCCGGCGGCGAACCGTTCGAGATGAGCGGCGCGGGCGCGCCGTCGCGCTTCGGCGCCTCGATCCCGATGCCGGGATCGGTGCTTCTGGCGTGCCATTCGATCAGGAGATGGCCGGCCACCAACATCAAGCCGGCGCAGAACAGCGCAAGAGCCGCGCTCACGAGATCACGATAGTCATCCATCCCACGAACCAAACATGCGTGCAGCCTCATCGGCGCCTGCGTGGACCAGATTGGAATGAAGGCTCCGCGTTTCAAGAGCCTGTCTGCAGCGGCAAAGGCATACGGCAATCGCAATTTCCGTCACGACCGTTCACGCTGGAACATTCCGGCCATTTCCAAATTCTAGTGGCGCCCACCGGCCTGAGGCGTCTGGGTGCCATGATCGGGCTCAGCGGATCAGGTTCGCGGTGGTCCAACCATCTTGCTCTAACGAGGATTTGGCCATGAAACCTGACTGCGCTCGAACCGCGCCGCTCTCGGCGCTTCACTCAGATTATCGCTTGGATCGGCAAGGCGCCCCTGATCGGGGCGAACGGTGCTCGTGAGGGAGGGCGCGATGTTGGTTGCCTCACTTCCTGCCCTTCACGGGGAAAGCGGGCTATCCCGCTATCTCAAGGAGATCCATCGTTTTCCGCTGCTCGAGGCATCGGAGGAAGCCGACTATGCGAGGCGATTGCGCGATAGCGGCGATCGTGACGCCGCCTATCGGCTGGTGACGAGCCATTTGCGGCTCGCGGCGAAGATCGCGCTGCAATATCGCCGCTATGGCCTCGCCATCGCCGACCTCATCTCGGAGGCCAATGTCGGGCTGATGCTGGCCGTCAAGCGGTTCGATCCCGAGAAAGGCTTCCGGCTTGCGACCTATGCCTCCTGGTGGATCAAGGCCTCGGTTCAGGAATACATCCTGCGATCATGGTCGCTCGTCAAGCTGGGCACCACTGCTGCGCAGAAGAAGCTGTTCTTCAACCTGCGCAAGCTGAAGA
>NZ_JADYVF010000035.1:0-4353 GCF_020193625.1 Bradyrhizobium sp. IC3123
GCGTTTGGGCCGAACCCGTTCTCAAACGACCTATCTTTCCGGCGCCTATATCGGACAGGTGATCTTGGGCGCGTTCGTTCCGACGGGCTTCTGGAATGTCTCGGTCGACGGGATCGTCAGGTTAAAATTCGCGGGCACAGAATCGAGCTGGGAGAAATCGAAGCTCGTTTGTCCGCTCATCCCTCGGTGCATGGCGCCGTCGCAGTCGCCTCTGTCTGCGCAGGTGTAAAGCTTACGGCGCGAGATATAGCTGGGTCGGAGGCGCAAGCCGAATCGCGGCGTCTGGTCGCGTATGTGTCGGCTCCAGCTGAACTGGCGGAAAGCGATCTTCGGAAGTTTCTTGCTGAGGCACTCCCCAGCTACATGCTTCCGGAAAGAATCGTCCATGTGGACGATATTCCACTGACCAGGAACGGAAAGGTCGATTTTGCAGCGTTGCCTGACCCGGCCAGTGTTCGGCCGTTATTGTCAACGCCCTTCGCGGAGCCGCAATCAGACCTCGAAGTCCGGCTACGTCAAATCTGGTCCGGCATTTTGCGTATCGAGAACATAGGTGTAAATGACCAATTCATAAGCCTTGGCGGAGACTCGCTCCGCGCAATGCTTATATTGGGACAGTTGCAGACCTTGCTAGGAGTGAGAGCGGATTTCAGACTGGTCCTGAATGGCACAATTCGATCTCTTGCCGCTTCGATCGAGGGGCGCACTGAGCTCAATCCGTGTACGGCTTTGACATGCCGAAAGCTAAACCGATCACCTCTGACGCACCTCCAGGAGCACCTTTGGTTTTTGGCGCAGCTCGATCCATCTGCCCGGAACTACATCATTCAAGGCGGGCTGCGCATTAAGGGAAACATCAGTTTAGCTCGGTTCAATCGCGCCTGGACCGAGGTCATTCATTCCCACCAGGCACTTTCGGCGCGCTTTATCGACAAAGACGGTCCGGTTCAATGCTTTGATGCTCCGCCATGCACCAATCTTGAATTGATCGATGTATCTCATCTCACCTCCTCCGAGGCTGAGGAGCTCATCGCACAGTTTCGGCGAACGGAGCTGAAAGACAATTTCGATCTCGGACAGGGCCACTTGTTTCGCGCGCGCATGGTCCGGCTTGGTCCTGACAATCATCTCATATTGATCACCGCTCATGAAATCATCCTCGATGCCTGGTCGATTTCTGTTCTGCTCAGAGATCTTCAGCAAAGGTACGTAGATGCCGTGGCGTTTTGCCCAGAGAACCGTGCGTCACTCTCGGGCTACGCGGCGTGGGAAAAACAACACGTTTCTCCAGAGGCGCTGGAGAACCAACGTCACTATTGGCGTCGTCAAATTGGTGATGATCCGCCAGCGCTTTCGCTTGGAAGGGCGCGCCCGCAAACAAATTCATACCGCGGCGCCTCGCATCCAGTGCTGCTTGGCAGTGATCTCTCCAGTCGCGTAAGAGAATTTGCGCGCCGAAACAGCTGCACCACGTCGACAACACTGCTGGCGTGCTTCAAGCTGCTGCTACGAATGTATAGCGGTGAGGACGACATTGTCGTCGGCATACCACACGCTGTACGGGATCAACCTGGCAGCGCCGACATCGTCGGCTTTTTCCTGAATATGCTACCGATCCGTGCCGCGATGGATGCCGGTCAGTCCTTTGCTGCTCATGCCACGCGCATCCAGGGCCTGGTCAGCGATGCTATCGCAAATTCGGCCTATCCATTCGGATGGATGGTCAAGGACACAAGGTTATGTCGCGAACCGGGGCGATCACCGATCTTCCAGGTCATGTTCAACATGTACTCCGAAGCTGCCGAGCCACTTGGTCAAGACGAGTTGGCTCTGACATTCCGCGAATACGACACAGGCTATGTCAAATTCGACCTAACATTGTACGCGCAAGATCAGGGCGATGAAATTGCGCTCCAGCTGGCGTATGCAGAAGACATATTTTCGAGTGATCTAGTTGTTCGCATGGCCAATAATCTGCGCTGTCTGATTGCCGCCTGCGTTGACAAACCGCTTGCGCCCATTGAGGAGCTGAGCTGCCTCAGCGCGTCAGACGTCACTCTACTGAACTCGCTGGAAGGATCCAGGCAGCCATATGACTCTGAATGTCTGCTTGTTGAAGCTTTCGAGCAGATCAGTGTCTCCAATCACAGCAAGGTAGCATATTTTGGCGAGTTCGGGGAAGTCACATTCAGCCAGCTGCGTGAGCGCGTAGCAGCTATCAGGTCCTTCCTGCTGGATTTGGACGTGGGCGCTGGCGATATGGTCGGCATGCTTGTCGACCGGTCGCCTGACGTTGCCGCTGTTATGCTGGCGGCGCGAGCTTTGCACTCTATTGTCGTGCCGATACCGCCAGATTATCCCCCTGATCGGATCCAACATATCCTGCGAGATAGTCAGGCAAAGGTGTTGGTTCACGCAAATACCACGGAGACTGGCTTTGACATACCTTCGATTTCTCTATTGACGTTAGACAGGTGCAGGGCGCTGACGGATAATTTCGAATCCAGCGACTCACCCTCAGATCACCAAATTGCGAATCTTATATACACGTCGTCCTCAACAGGGCGGGCGAAGGGGGTTCTTATTCCGGAATCGGCCATTCTCAATCGGCTGAACTGGATGTGGCGACGCTTTCCCTTCAATAGTACCGACGTGATGGTTGTCCAGAAGTCCGCTTCCCTTGTTGCGTCCGCTTGGGAGTATTTTGGTGGGCTTCTGAGAGGTGTGCCCACGCTGATCCTCACCCAAGGGCAGGTGCTAGATCCGGATCTGTTGTTGTGCAGTTTGGCAAAACATCGTGTGACACGCTTTTTTGCCTCTCCGCCACTCCTGTCCGGTATCATTGGGTCCCAGGAACGGCAACCGCAAAGGACCGCCTTGAGATTGGTCACAAGCAGCGCCGAACCGATGCCTTCCTCGCTGCCTGCTCGCTGGCGCGGGTCTTTTCCGGGCGTGCCCTTGTGGAACTTCTATGGTGCGACGGAATGTGCGTCCAATGCAGCCGTGCACGAAACATCGGATGCGGATGGCAACTCGGCGCTTATCCCAGTGGGACGGCCAATCGACAACGTAAAACTCTACGTGCTCGATGCACGATTGAAGAGAGTGCCTGTTGGAGCCTCCGGCGAACTGTGCATCGCGGGCCGCTGTCTGAGCGCTGGGTATTGGCAGGATCAAGATCGGACTGACCGCTGTTTCCTGCCGAATCCGTATGATGGCGGACAATACGATGTGCTTTATCGAAGTGGGGACATCGCACGCATCTCAACCAGCGGCCTTCTCGAGATTTGCGGCCGATCGGACAACCAGATCAAGGTGAGGGGCTTTCGCATCGAGCCGGAGGAGGTCGAAGTTGCCCTTGAGTCTCATCCGGCAATCGCAAAGGCCGCGGTCTTCGCAGAAGGCATCGATGAGGATCGCCGCTTGACGGCGAGCCTGGAGCCCGCTCGGGAGAATCTAAGCTCTCGAGAGATTCTCGCCCACCTGCGCAACAGATTGCCATCTCCCATGGTTCCCACAGCCTTCAGATTGGTTGACAGTGTTCCCCTGACGACAAGCGGAAAGATAGACCGTGCTCGCCTTTCCTCCGTTCCTTACCGCGAGATAGAAACTAGTCCATCTGCTGAGCCCCGCACCAGGAACGAGCGGGTTCTTGCTCGGATCTGGGAGGATCTATTAGGCGCCGAGGGGGTGGGAATCGACAGCAGTTTCTTTGATATTGGCGGCGATTCTCTTCTGAGCGTACGTTGCGTCACGCTGGCGCGCAAAGCCGGGCTGAATCTCACTGTCAACCTGCTCTATCGAACACCGACCATCAGGGAGTTGGCGGCCGGGCAAGCGGAGGCGGCACCCCACAACGTGGCTTCCGCGGACGGCCTACTGCCTGTGCCCCCCGTAATATCGTTTTGGAATTCTCTTGTCGGCTTTGACGAGCATTTTAACCTCGGCGATCTGTTCTTCTTGCGCGGCGGCATCCTGGACATCAAGATCCTGGACCGCGCTCTGGCCCATGTCATCGAGAGGCACGAAGGCCTCAGGCTCCGCGTTGCCCGAACCCAAGATGGACTCCGGCTGGGGATTGGCCCTTGTCCGGCCGCACGCATCGTGGAGGAGATCGATCTCGTCCGGATGACCGGCCCAGACCAGCGCAGGACAATCGAGAGCGTCTCGGCAAGACGTCAACACATGTTTCGGTTTGACGGCCACACGCCTCTTGTTCACGTCGCGGCCTTCCGTGCTTCGGAAAGCGGCGATTATTATCTGCTGGTACTGGTGCATCATTTCGTAGTGGATGGGATGGGCTATCGGCTATTCCTGGAAGCATTGGAGGACGCATACAACGCTCTTGCTGCA
>NZ_JADYVF010000036.1:0-2935 GCF_020193625.1 Bradyrhizobium sp. IC3123
CGCCACCAGCCCGCCAACGTGATCAGAGGCGCAAAACTCTAGTTCCGGGTGGTCCAAAGTTCGGTCTCGCTGCACAAAAACCCCGAGACTCTAACTGCCGCTGGATGAAAATGCAGTGGCAGGTCACTGGAGGCCGAGCACGACCGTGTTATCGTGCCGCCGCTCGTATCTAAACTGCCACGACTCTCGAACTCCTGAACTGAGGGCTCCACAATGTTTTTAAGCTGCTCGTAGTAGCCACCGTTTGTAATCTGATTGCGGTAGTATTTCGTGACGTGGTGACGGGTGATGTTGTTGGCTTGCAATTCACTCTCAGTGACGACCCGCGCCCCTTCGATGAATTTCATGACATGCCCTCTAACGGGCAGGGAATTAGCTGCGCTCGTCATTGCTACATCTTGTCCTATCGTGATGAACTGCATCCTGACCCGCAGGCCATTTACTCACCGATAGTACCCGGGGAACAATGGATCGAAACCTACCTAACTTGGTGAAGACATTGGAATTATATGCCGACCGAAGCGAGGTCGGCACGTAGCTGCTATCGACAGCAGCGGTGCGTTTCTGAGCTGTGGCTGGATCACTTCCGGACGCTTTTCGGCGCGTCACCGGTCTCGTCCGACGAGTTGATCTGACGCCAATCACCAACGCTCTCGGTTGTTCCAGTAACGATCAGCTTCCCATTCATCCGAGCAATAATCCGGCCGATGCTGGCTTCGGAAGAGGACGTCGGCGGCACATCCGCTCGCTGTACCAATGAGCGAACCGCGGCAGGTAAAGCGTCGTCGCTGCTTTAGTGCCTCCAATAGCGAAGAAAGAGTCTAACGAGTTCCTCCCGTCGCGAAGCTCCGCATGATCTCGGTCGTCAAGATTGAAGCCGAGATAAATCGCGCAGGGTCTCAGAGGATGGCCTTCTCGTCCGCGGACGGGAGCAACAAGTCTGAAAACATCGGCGTGAACTTTCCGAACGTTGCGAGTGTTGTCGCTGGTGAGATCCGGTCGACTTTGACCTTCGCACCCGGTCCGACCGCTTTCGATGATCAGTGCGAATAAAGGCTTCGAGTATGTTCGTATCAATGCTGCGGTTTCGATGGATTCGAGGGGCCTGCTGTGTTCAGTCGCATAAGCATCGAGTTTTCCTCTAACAAGGATCGGAGATCGCAATGGTGAGCCGCACCGTACCTTGTCGGCACGAATGTCAGGCCTGGCGGCCCGACATGTTTCCCCGAGTTCCGGACGATCTTTTCGAGGAGGGGTCCAACAGGTGATCGCGCACAGCCTCCCCTGCCACTCATCTTCAACAGCAATACGTCGTACCCACAATGTCGGGTTCGCAACCAATGTCCAAAGGTCCACGCTGAGGTTCATGTGAGGACGAGCGGATCTGGGCCGCTCGCAAAACTCCAACTGTCGCGTTCCTTACATCTGGGTTCCGGAGAAGGGCCTGCGAGTGTCGCCATCCTCGTTGCCGACCTTCTTCATGGCGCGGCGAGCAACTTGCCGATCTCCGCGTCGCCGTTGGCGGAGATGGTGGCGACCTGGGCGATCTCTTCGTTCGAGGTGACCTTCTTGGAGTTATTCTGGAGGTCTGCAGCAACGGCCTCGATTGCAAGCTCGATGCCACGCTTGAGGTCTAGCGGGTGCGGGGCGACGGCTTCGTTCAATCTCGCTTCCGTGAGCCATCCACGACGCAGCGCGCAGCTGGCCTTGGCCCGGCGACCTCACGGAACCCTCAAGTTCCGTCGAATCGGCAGCCGTGATTCGATCGTCGCATCGCAGGTGGCGATGCGACGCAAGAAGCACAGGACGACGGGACCCAGCGGTCTGTTCAGGGCCAGACTGACCCGATTGTTTGGCCGGCGCGGTTCGGCTCGGTGGTCAATCAATATGAAGCATGAGCTGGTTCAGCTCGCCGACAAGGTCGATTGGGACTGGATCGACGGCGAGATCGCGCCGCTCTATACCGAGAATGGCCGGCCTGGACTCGCAACCCGCTCCATCATCGGGCCGTTGCTGCTCGAGGACATTTACGGTGCGCGAGCGAGCGGGCCGATTTCGATAATGTCGTAGCTAGGAGGCACGAGGACACCTGCAGGCCGATGGTCACTGCGGCCGCTGCTAGCTCAGAGGCCGCGCCGGCGATGCGGCTAACGTCATCAGTTCATCCGTCGCCCACAACTTCGGTCGCATCCTCATCTGGCTCAGAGAACTTTTGTGCCTCATTCTGGTCAAGCTATCGCGCACGTTCCGCCCTCCCATCCCGCTCATGAGCCTCGTTAACGGAGCACCAAGTAACTCCGTCACGCAGCGACGCGGAACTCTGCAGCGGCTACTTGCACCACTCGGTAATCGTGACTTTGGTCTCGCCAGTCAAGCGCGCCTCAGTCTTGACGGGCCCGAAACTCTCGGCCAGCGTTAGCTTCCGGCCCGCGCGACACCCGCTTTTTCTTTCATTCTGACAATGAGTGTCATATGGCGCCTCAGTCTCGCACATCACACTCGTCATCACCCTGAAGCCAGTACTCACCGGCCTAATGTTGGCTCCGAACATGTCTAATCAGGCCAAGAAGCATTCTCCATTCCTCCTGGCCGAATGTGTCGGTCGCATCGCCTGAGCTCAACGAACTGACGGCGCATGATAAACAGTGCAATCATTCCGGCGCCTAGCTCCGCGATGGCTTGACTGGCCAATACTCCGCTGGAGCCAGAGATGGCCGGGAAAAACAGTACAGCCGGAATGAAGAGATAATGCCTCGCGAAACACACAACCGCGCTGAGACGCGCTCTCCCGAGCGATTGAAGCATCGTCGTGACGACAGTCTCAATACCATACAGTCCAAAAAAGAGATGGAAGACGGTGCAGGCAGAAACGGCAATTTCCCTGACGCTATCGCTATCGCTGAACAGCCCGACCAAAGGACGGACAAAAACCATA
>NZ_JADYVF010000037.1:0-2884 GCF_020193625.1 Bradyrhizobium sp. IC3123
ATCCGGACAAGAACCTTGAAGTAGCGCAAAAATTTTTGCAGGTCCTCTTGACTAGAAATCCGCGTATTCCTAGGTCGTTTGCCGCCCGGGGGCCGGTTCCGGACCCGGATTTTGGACATCGCTGAACCTACCCAAGGAGGATGTGCATGCATTTCCGCCCGTTGCACGACCGTGTGCTCGTGCGCCGCATCGATGCCGAGGAGAAGACCGCCGGCGGCATCATCATTCCCGACACCGCCAAGGAGAAGCCGCAGCAGGGCGAGATCATCGCCGTGGGGCCGGGCGGGCGAAACGAGCAGGGCCAGCTCGTGCCGCTCGACGTCAAGGTCGGCGACCGGGTGCTGTTCGGCAAGTGGTCGGGCACCGAGGTCAAGATCGACGGCGAGGAGCTGTTGATCATGAAGGAAAGCGATCTTCTCGGCGTGGCCGAGCAGGCCGGCACGCTGAAGAAGGCGGCGTAACGCTGACAGTCATCGAACGGAAAGGAGTTTAACAACATGGCTGCCAAGGACGTGAAGTTCGCGACCGAGGCCCGCGAGCGCATGCTGCAGGGCGTCGACACACTGGCGAATGCGGTGAAGGTCACGCTCGGTCCAAAGGGGCGCAACGTCGTCCTCGAGAAATCGTTTGGCGCTCCCCGCATCACCAAGGACGGCGTCACCGTCGCCAAGGAGATCGAGCTGGAGGACAAGTTCGAAAATATGGGCGCCCAGATGGTGCGCGAGGTCGCCTCGAAGACCAGTGATCTCGCCGGAGACGGCACCACCACGGCGACGGTGCTGGCGCAGGCCATCGTCAAGGAGGGCGCCAAGGCCGTCGCGGCCGGCATGAATCCGATGGACCTCAAGCGCGGCGTCGACCTTGCCGTGGATGCGATCGTCGCCGACCTCAAGTCGCACGCCAAGAAGATCACCTCTAACGACGAGATCGCCCAGGTCGGCACCATCTCGGCCAACGGCGACACCGAGATCGGCCGCTTCCTGGCGGATGCGATGCAGAAGGTCGGCAATGAGGGCGTGATCACGGTCGAGGAAGCGAAGAGTCTGCACACCGAGCTCGAAGTGGTCGAGGGCATGCAGTTCGACCGCGGCTACATCTCGCCCTATTTCGTCACCAACGCCGAGAAGATGAAGGCCGAGCTCGAAGATCCCTATGTGCTGATCCACGAGAAGAAGCTGTCGGGCCTGCAGACCGTGCTGCCGCTGCTGGAGCAGGTCGTGCAATCCGGCAAGCCGCTCCTGATCATCGCGGAGGAGGTCGAGGGTGAGGCGCTGGCGACGCTGGTCGTCAACCGCCTGCGCGGCGGCCTGAAGGTGGCCGCCGTCAAGGCGCCGGGCTTCGGCGACCGTCGCAAGGCGATGCTGGAGGATATCGCGATCCTCACCGGCGGCACCGTGATCTCCGAAGATCTCGGCATCAAGCTCGAGAACGTCACCGTGAAGATGCTGGGCCGTGCCAAGAAAGTGGTGATCGAGAAGGAGAACACGACGATCGTCGACGGCGCCGGCGCCAAGAAGGACATCGAGGCGCGCAGCCAGCAGATCAGGGCGCAGATCGAGGAAACCACCTCGGACTACGACCGCGAGAAGCTGCAGGAGCGCCTCGCCAAGCTCGCCGGCGGCGTCGCGGTGATCCGGGTCGGCGGCGCGACCGAGGTCGAGGTCAAGGAGCGCAAGGATCGCGTCGACGACGCTCTGCATGCGACGCGGGCCGCGGTCGAGGAAGGCATCCTGCCGGGCGGCGGCGTGGCACTGCTGCGCGCGCTCAAGGCGCTCGACGGGGTCAAGACCGCCAATGCCGACCAGAAGGCGGGCGTGGACATCGTGCGCCGCGCCATCCAGGTCCCGGCGCGGCAGATCGTGCAGAATGCGGGTGAGGACGGCTCCGTCGTCGTCGGCAAGCTGCTCGAGAACCAGACCTACACCTGGGGCTTCAATGCCGCGACTGGCGAGTACCAGGATCTGGTGCAGGCCGGCGTGATCGATCCTGCCAAGGTCGTCCGCACCGCCTTGCAGGATGCGGCCTCGGTGGCCTCGCTGCTCATCACGACCGAAGCGCTGGTGGCCGAGAAGCCGAAGAAGACGGAAGCGCCGAGCGCTCCCGCGATGGACTTCTAAGGACGGGCGAGCCCGGCCGAACGGCCGGGCTCGTTTGCCATGGATCTGTGACTGTGTTCTCGAACGAAAGGAGGATGAAATGATCAAGGATCGTGCTTTCTCCGCTCGCGGGGAAACCACTCGGAAAACGTTGCGGCGGCTCGCCGCCTTGGCCGTTGGGGCTGGCCTCTCGCTGGTGCCCTTTGCGGCCTTTGGCGCCGAAAGCCCCGGCCCTGCCGCCAAGACTGCGGACAGTTTCGAGCGGCTCGCCTTGCCGCCGATCCCGTACCTGGACACGATGCCGTGGTCGAGCTGGGATCGGGGCAGCCCGACCATGAAGGTGGACACATTGCTGCCAGTCCTCGGGCCATCCGGGATCCGGCTCGACCTCACGCCGCCTGATCGAGACAAGCCGGAGCCCGCCACGAGCTGAAATGGGGGAGCGGCCGGCGAGGCCGCTCCTCATCGTTCAGCCACTCATCGCTCACGCGAAAGGAGGATCATCAGATGAGAGGCATTGTCCTCGCCGTCGCTGTGTTGGGCATGGCCAATGGGCTTCAGGCCAAGGAGGCCGACACGCCTCGCGCCGAGATGCGGAGCTCGGCCGAGCCCGCCCGGCAGCTTGCGACCAGTTCCGTCGGAGCGTCTCGGAGCAATCCTGAGAAGTCCGGCCAGACCGAGCGCAGGAGCCGGGAGTTTTCGCCCGAACGTCTTGTCCCCGATATCTGCAGAGGATGCTGATCGGCCTTGGCCGATCAGCATTCTTCTTCGCTCGCCTAACGCGACGT
>NZ_JADYVF010000038.1:0-2244 GCF_020193625.1 Bradyrhizobium sp. IC3123
CGTGACGACAGTCTCAATACCATACAGTCCAAAAAAGAGATGGAAGACGGTGCAGGCAGAAACGGCAATTTCCCTGACGCTATCGCTATCGCTGAACAGCCCGACCAAAGGACGGACAAAAACCATAACGGTCGCGGAATACGCAAAGGAAAGCGCAACCGTGATAGAGAGCATGACCTTTGCAGCCCTCAGTACGCGAGCAAAATCGCGTGCGCCCCAGCCAAAACCCAGGATAGCTTGAGACCCCATACAGAAACCGCTGATAAGCAGTGCGCCAATCGTTAAGAGTCGCACGGCTATTCCCACGGCCGCGATGGACTCTTCGCCGAAGGGCGCAGCTGCTCCGTACAAGAGCACGACAGTAATAGCAGATAAGATGCTGGGCATGGTCGCTGGCGCCCCCACGAACGCTATCTGTCTGATGCGATCTGCTCGCAACGAGATGTGAGACATCCTGACGACGACCATTCCGCGTCGCTTGGTAAAATACGCGATATAGAGGCTAATAGCCGCAGTCTGAGACACAAGCGTTGCGAGAGCGGCGCCTCGCACACCGAGGTCCAGCACGGATATGAGCACTGGATCAAGGCCAGCGTTCAGTATGAAGGCGGTCATCATCGTCCACATGCTAAATCGCGTATCGCCTTCGGCTCGGACGATGAAGCCGTTGACGATATTCAGAAGCATCAAGGTGCATCCGAACAAAAGTGTGGTCGCGTAGTCGAGCGCCAGGGGCATGATGGTTGGAGTTGCGCCGAGCGCTAGGAAGATCTCTCGCATGTTTAGAAACAGAGCGACTGTGACCGTGATGCCGACTGGCGCGGCGAGCGCGAGAGCGGTACTGGCGCCTCGACTCGCCTCTAGGTACTCACCAGCACCAAGATGACGAGATATGAACGACGCTGCTCCAACTCCTATCCCCTGTCCGGCCGCCGCGAGCAGGACCACGATCGGCAAGGTCATGCTGACGGCTGCGATCGCCGGCGCGCCGAGTGTCCCAACAAAGATTGCGTTGACGACCTGCTGCAACGCGTTGATCGACAAGCCAACAACAGACGGAATGGCGAGCCGTAGGATAAGTCTGAACAGACCGGGGTCTGATAGATCGATGCGAGCGTTCTTGTTCGGCATCACATCGTGATCGACCTCGGCGGCGAATTCCGCATCGGGCTCACTCATGGATGAAGGTGTCCCGAGATCTTCCGAATTTCATTGATCGTCTGCAACAGCTCCTGTTGCAAGACCGTGCAAAGATGGCGGGTCACCTCATAATCGACCATGCTCGGATCATACGTGGTGTCAATCTGTAGATCGCCCGATTGATATCCGACATCGAACCAGAAGACGTGGATCGCCGCCGCTTGATGCATGTGTTCGCCGATCCAAAGTGGAGAAGGTTCTGTGTCTAGAAAACGGCGTGGGAAATGGCGCTGCAAGCGGGCGCGATAATTCACCCCAATTCTGGGCAGTGGCAGGCGATCGAGCCGACGCCGCACGGCTGGATCTCGGTTTAGGAATTTCAGGGCCCGAAAGCCTATTCCCCCGCGCGGCAGCGCATTGCGCTGCCGGTATATCAAACGAGCACGGTCGGAACGCGACTCCCTTCCTGTGACATTCAGTGAAAGCGGAACGAGCTCGCTGAGAAGACCAATGATCTGAGATGAATCGAAATCGTCAAACAGCCGGCCTCGTGTCGAGGTCAGGCTATCAATCCAGAGCGAATAGTTGCCGAACAGGGCTCCACACGCACCCGACAGGGCAGCAAGAAACACATCAAAGTCCTGACAATTCGCTGATCTGGCTCCAATACTGAGGAGACTCGCTGTCGCTTCCCGGTCGATCTCAAGATGATACTTGGCCCGATCTACCCGAAGCGAACGGCCGTTCGCATCCTCGCGACGACCTTTAAGACTTGCATCGTGAAGCTCTCTCGCGCTTTCTTCGGCAACACTCGTGCGGGCCGATGACGCGTCGTTGACACGGAAGTTGAATTGATCGTAGTCAATGCCTTCCCAGTGCTTGAGTTCGTCTGGTGCTTCGCTGTTCGCGTAGTGCTCGAGCCGCTTCAACCAGGGAGAGAGCCTTTGTACGGCCTCGGCACCATTCACATCATGGCCTGCAGCAAGAGCGTTGTATGCGTCCTCCAATGCTTCCAGGAATAGCCGATAGCCCATCCCATCCACTACGAAATGATGCACCAGTACCAGCAGATAATAATCGCCGCTTTCCGAAGCACGGAAGGCC
>NZ_JADYVF010000039.1:0-2212 GCF_020193625.1 Bradyrhizobium sp. IC3123
AACCGCCCTGAGCTGACCGCGGAGCGGTTCATCGCCAGTCCCTTTGTCGAGGGCGATCGGCTGTACCGGACCGGCGACCTTGCACGTTATCTGCCGGACGGCAATCTTGAGTTCCTGGGCCGCAACGACGATCAGGTGAAGATCCGCGGCTATCGCATCGAGCCGGGCGAGATCGTCGCGCGGCTTTGCGAGCACGCCTGGGTGCGCGAGGCGGTGGTGGTGGCGGGCCAGAACGGCGCCGGCGACAAACATCTGATCGCCTATGTGGTCTGCGCGCCCGAGGCCGGCTCGGACGAGGGCGATGGAGGCGCGCTTGCGGGCGCCTTGCGGGCGCACTTAAGTGCGCGGCTGCCGGACTACATGGTGCCGAGTGCGTTCGTGCGGCTGGCGGCGCTTCCGCTCACGGTGAACGGCAAGCTCGATCGGAACGCGCTGCCGGCGCCGGCCGATCAGGCCTATGCGCTGGCGGCCTACCAGTCGCCGCAAGGTGCGGTCGAGACGGCGCTGGCGCAGATCTGGGCCGAGCTCCTTGGTGTCGAGCGCATCGGGCGCAACGACCACTTCTTCGAACTGGGCGGCCACTCGCTCTTGGCCGTGCAGATGTCGAGCCGGCTGTCACAGGCTGTCGGGGTCGAACTGCCACTGTCGACGCTGTTCGCAAGGCCAGTGCTGAGTGACCTGGCGGCAAGCATCGTCGAGCTGTTGAGCCGCTCCGGTCCGCACGAGCTGTCGTCGATTGCAGCCGTGTCGCGTCATGAGCCGCTTGTGCTGTCGTTTGCGCAGCAGCGGCTATGGTTTTTGGCTCAGCTGAACGAAGGCAGCACGAACTATCACATTCCGCTGGCCTTGCGATTGCGCGGGATGCTCGACCGCAGCGCCTGGCAGCGCAGCCTTGACCGTCTGTTTGCGCGTCATGAGGCGCTGCGCAGTGTGTTTGTCGCGACCCAAGGCAAGCCCGGGGTTGAGGTTCTGCCGCCGGACGCGGGTCTGCCGATAGTTGAGCATGATCTGCGGGAGAGATCGGATGCGGAAGCGGCATTTTTGGATCTGTGCCATGAAGAGGGGCGCACGCCATTCGATCTTGCGCGCGGTCCGCTGATCCGCGGGCGGCTGATCCGCATCGCCGACGAGGAACACGTCTTCCTACTGACCCAGCATCACATCGTCTCGGACGGTTGGTCGATGGGCGTGCTGCTGCGTGAACTTAGCCAGCTCTACCGGGCATTCGAGGCTGGGCAGGACGACCCTCTGCCGCCGCTTGCGATCCAGTATCCGGATTACGCCGCCTGGCAACGTCAATGGCTGTCGGGGGAACGGTTGCAGAAGCAGGCGCAGTATTGGCGCAGCGCCCTGGCAGGCACAGCCCGTCTTGTCTTGCCGACGGACCATGCGCGGCCTGCCCAGCAGTCGTTTGCCGCGGCCACGGTCCCGATCACCGTCGATGCGGATTTGACGCGGGAGCTGAAGCGGCTGAGCCTACAGCATGGCACGACGTTGTTCATGATGGTGCTGGCGGCCTGGGCGGCGGTGCTGTCGCGTCTGTCCGGGCAGGACGATCTTGTGATTGGCGTGCCGAGCGCCAATCGGGGGCACCGCGAGATCGAAGAGCTGATCGGGTTCTTCGTCAACACCCTGGCGCTTCGGCTGGACCTGTCGGGCAAGCCGCGCGTGTCGGAGCTTCTGGAGCGGACGCGGCGCACGGTGCTGGCTGCGCAGGAGCATCAGGACCTGCCGTTCGAGCAGGTGGTGCAGATCGTGCAGCCGCCCCGGGCTCTTGATCACACGCCATTGTTCCAGGTGATGCTGGCCTGGGAGAACAATGCGGTTGGGTCATTGGACCTGCCGGGGCTGAGTGTCGAAGCTGCCGGGGAGGAGATTGATCAGGTCGAGTTCGATCTGGAGCTGAGCCTTGGTGAGCAGGGCGAGGAGATCGCCGGAACACTGGCTTATGCCACGGCGCTGTTTGATCAGGCGACGATCGAGCGGCAGCGTGGTTATCTGCTGGCGCAGCTGCGGGCGATGGTTGCCGATGCGCAGCAAGAGGTCCACCGGATTGAGCTGCTCTCGACTGCCGAGCGCACGTATCTGCTGGAGGAGCTGAACCGGACGGCGGCGCCGTATCCTGCGGAGCGGTGCATCCACGAGCTGTTCGAGGCGCAGGTGCACAAGGCGCCGGATGCGGTGGCGGTGGTCTGCAAAGATGAGCGGCTGA